>CAYOAZ010000031.1:0-35819 GCA_964402285.1 uncultured Anaerolineae bacterium
CTGGAAACACAAATAACCACCTTGCAAGCCAGTTATGCTAACTTGCTCAAACAATACGAAGAAGTACGACTTGCCGAAGCCCAATCAATGGACAACATTATCATAACCGAACACGCTACTACGGCTAAAAAAGTGCGTCCTCGTACTCTACTTAATACTTTATTAGCCGCTATCATTGGACTTATGTTGGGATTAGGAGCGGTTTTTCTCTTGGAATACATAGACGACACCGTTAAAACCCCTGACGAGATTGAACACGCGTACAAACTCCCCGTACTTTCCAGCATCGCAGACGTCCCTGAACTCAACGGAGACCACAAGACAGACAAAACAGAAGAACAAACACCATCCTTAATCGTACATGTGCGTTCCAGAGAACCCGTAAGCGAAGCATTTCGGGCCCTACGCACAAACCTTCAATTCGTCAGCATAGACAATCCCTTGCGCTCGTTAGTGATTACCAGTTCAGAACCAAGTGAGGGGAAATCCTTTGTGGCCGGCAACCTGGCAATCGCCATAGCCCAGGCCGAGAGAAAGGTCATTCTCGTCGATGCAGATCTGAGAAAGCCGAAGATTCACAAAATGTTTGGCCTGCCTAAGACCCCAGGATTAACGAACTTACTCCTGGCCAAAGAAGAAAATATAGAAGCCTACCTACAAGAGACAGAGATAAGCAACCTACAAATAATAACAGCCGGCACAGAAGCCCCCAATCCAGCAGAACTGCTGGCATCACAGCAGATGTCTCGCCTTATTTCATTGCTGCTGGAACGAGCCGAATTCGTCATCTTCGACACACCACCGGTCCTGGTCGCGACCGATGCCCCAGTGCTCTCCCAAAAATGCGATGGGACACTCCTGGTGGTCCGAGTAGCCCAGACCCATCACCCGGCCCTGCTCCGAGCCATCCAAGAACTCTCGCGTGTCCAGGCCCATATCGTAGGCATTGCTCTCAACGGGCTACCCACTCGGAAAGGGGGATACTACAACTACCGGTACTATCCGTACCAGTATGGATATTACACTGAGGATGGCACCCAAAAACCAAAGGGAAAACTAGCGTGGCTGAAAAGGTGGAAAATTCGTGGATAAAAACGCCGAAACCTCCTCACCCTAACAGGGGCCATCCCCAGAGCGAGTAATTGAAAGTACACTCAGAGTAAGGATGTCCGCCCTTCGCCCCGCCCGCGGACCTCCCACAGGGCCGCCCTATCGAGGTGAAGGCGTCCTCTTACCATGTGGCCCAGGGACATTATGTGTCCCTCATGCTGGTGGCCCCTCCTACCTGTCTTGACAAACCTACGTGAATCCCCTACGATTAAGGCCGGAAAGTACACTAAACTCCCAAACACTTCTTACATCCATCTCGACACGAGGGGGCACACCATGAGCATTGACCTGGACAATGAATTGGCCATGCGGTCCCTGGACCCTCACGACATGTTAGGCTGGGTAGAACGTTTCCCCGAACAGTTCGCGGACGCCTGGGCACGCGCGGACGCCCTAGAACTCCCTAAAACCCATCGGGGGAAAAAGCACCTCGTCATCTTAGGCATGGGCGGCTCCGCGATTGGGGGAGACCTCCTATCCGCGCTGATGGCATCCACAGCATCCATCCCGGTCAGCGTCGTACGTGGGTATGAACTTCCTGCTTGGGTGAACGAAGACACATTAGTTATCGCTTCCAGTTATTCGGGGAACACCGAGGAAACACTGACAACATTCCAACACGCCCTGGATCGAGGCGCAGCGCTCATCGCCCTGACCACAAACGGGAAACTCGAACGGGAGGCCCTGGATAAGGACATCCCCGTCATCCTCTTCCCTGGAGGAGGTCAACCTCGAGCAGCCCTGGGATACTCTCTCATCTTACTCCTGGGTATCGTTGAAAACCTGGGATACTTTTCCATATCCGCAGAAGCCCGAGCAGAAGCCACCCAAATCATCGAAGAACTCAACGCCGCGTGTGCTCCGAACATTCCCGAAGTGGAAAACCCTGCCAAACAGCACGCCCAAAGAATATTCAGCCGCATCCCATTTGTCTTGGGAGCAGGACCTTTTATTCCGGTTGCCCGACGCTGGAAAACCCAGTTCAACGAGAACAGCAAAACCTGGGCCGCGTATGACGAAATGCCAGAATTCAACCACAACCTCATCGTCGGCACAAAGGCCCCTGCGGACCTGGGGGAACACATCATAGTTATCTCTTTGGAATCCACCAACGACCACCCGCGCATAAAAATACGTTGGGACATCAGTGCTGAAATATTCCGCAACGCCGGAATCCCACACCTGCGCATACAAGCGCCAGGGCATCATGTATTTGCCCAGATGATGGGACTCATCTACCTGGGAGATTACATCACCGTATACCTGGCATTTCTCAACGGACAAGACCCCTCGGAAATCGAAAACATCAACACATTGAAATCCGCTTTAGCAAAACGCACATAGAGCACCCAATGAATCAAGGAAAACCCACAAACACCCAATGGACCCCACTTCGATATGAAGATGGGGTCCCCATTTTCGTATGTGCCTACCATCCAGATAGGGAAACCACCCTACGCTGCAACCGTTGTGGTCGTCCCATCTGCACCGAGTGTGCCATCCTCACCGACGTGGGCTATCGATGTCCCGACTGTGTGCGAGAATTAGAAGGGCGCTTTTACCATGCGGCCCCGCGTCACGTACTGACCAGCGTAGTGGCTGCCCTTGCCTTGGGCCTAATAACGGGAATTCTGGCAGCCGCGGTCAGCCGTTACCTTGGCCTGTGGAGCATCCTGGTAGCCGCTCCCATTGGAGGAACAGTCGCCGAGGGCATATGGAAAGCGGGTGCGCGCCATCGGGCGCGTCGGTTAAACCTCTACGCTGCACTGAGTGTAGGAATAACCGGGATCTTCGGACTCCTCATTGGGCAATTCATCTTCCCAGGAAATCTCATATTTGGGCTCATTGTGTTAGGAATCAGTGTAATGACAGTGTATGGGCGCTTACGTTAGAAAGGGAGGCAACATGGATCACTACCCATGGTACGACCATTACGATCCGCACGTTCCCAGAACCCTTGAACCGTACCCCAAAATCACCATCGTAGACATCATTCGCGAAACCGCGACCCTCCGACCAGAACACCCAGCCCTTTGGTACAAAGGTCGCACCATCTCCTACCAGACCCTGGAACAAGAGAGTGACGCACTTGCAACAGCTTTGTACGCCTTGGGCGTCCGTAAAAGCGACCGAGTCGCGCTCCTCCTGCCCAACATCCCTCAGTTCATCATCGGCGAATTGGCTTTGTGGAAACTCGGTGCCATCAGCACACCGATGAACCCCCTCTACACTGCCCCGGAATTAGAGCACGCGTTTAACGAAGTCCAGGCGGAATTAGCCATTGTGCTCACACCGTTCTACACCAAAGTAAAGTCCATCCAGCCCCGAACCTCACTCCAACGCATAATCGCGACCAACGTTAAGGAATACCTCCCCACCCCTTTAAAATGGCTCTTCACACTCCTGAAGGAGAAAAAAGAAGGACACCGCATCCGCATAGATCCCGAAGACCTGTGGTTTCAGGATCTTATTGCCCAGCATCGAGGGGAAAGCCCCCCGCAAATCCCCATCACACCAGACGATCCAGCGCTCATCCTCTTCACCGGCGGAACCACCGGGCGCTCAAAAGCAGCGCTGGGAGCCCACAAAGCCTTTATTATGACCGGACTCCAGGTACGCACCTGGTTCGGAGACCGATTAGAGGAATGGAAAGACGTCTTCCTGGCCAATTTACCCCTCTTTCACGTATTCGCGGGAGTTGGCACCCAAAGTGTGGCCTTCCTGGGACGAAGCACCATCGCCCTTGTACCCAATCCTCGGGACATCGGAGACCAAATCGCCACCATTGAGAAAACCCGGGCCACATTTATGACCGCGGTTCCCACCTTATTCATCGCCCTCATGCAACACCCTAGAGTCGAACAGGGCAAAGCCGACCTCTCCTCCCTAAAAGCGTGTATCTCTGGTGCAGCCCCTCTTCTCCAACAGACCAAAGAAGACTTCGAGCGCCTCACCGGCGCCCGCATTGTCGAAGGCTACGCGCTGACAGAATCCATGATGGCCGCCACCATCAATCCCGTATACGGCGTCAACAAAGTCGGATCCGTGGGAATGCCCGTCCCTGACGTCAAAATACGCATTGTAGACCCAGAAACAGGGACCCATGAACTCCCTCCAGGAGAAATTGGGGAAATCACCATGTGGGCTCCCCAGTTAATGCTGGAATACTGGCAACGCCCAGAAGAAACCGCGTACACCTTGCGTGACGGATGGCTATACACGGGAGATCTGGGATATTTGGACGAAGACGGCTACCTCTTCATCGTGGATCGCAAAAAGGACGTCATCAAAGTAAGTGGGTTACAAGTGTGGCCGCGAGAAGTCGAAGAAGTCATTGCCCGTCACCCTGCAGTCGCCGAAGTGGGCGTAGCCGGCGTGCCGGACCCCTACCAAGGGGAAGCGGTCAAAGCCTGGATTGTGCTCAAAAAAGGACACAAAGCCACAGCCGAAGAAATTCGCTCTCATTGTCGCCAGTACCTGGCGCCTTACAAAGTACCTAAACACGTGGAATTCCGCACAGAATTGCCTAAAAGCGCGGTAGGCAAACTCCTGAGACGAGAACTGCGGAAAGAAGGGGCTAAAAACGCGGAAACAACATGAACCTATCAGCGCGATATTTAGCCTATTGTCCGAACTGTCATAGAGCCATTGTAGAAGAACGACTCCAACAGGGCGTCGCGTGCGAAACGTGCCAGCCGGATATTACTCGTCCCCCAAAACCGGGGCGTCTTACACAGTTCCTGGCCCAACAAGAACAGTTAGCCGCTTGGACCGACTTTTTCACGCGGCACGTGGGCACACCCCCGTGGCCATTGCAACGCACCTGGGCCGCCCGAGTGCTCAACGGACAGTCATTCGCCATGCTCGCCCCCACAGGGATTGGGAAAACAACTTTTGGCCTGGTGACCGCGCACTGGTTCAGCCAACAGGGAAAGCGAAGTTACCTCATCTTTCCCACCCGACTCCTCGTGGAACAGGCACTACACCGGTTGCAGGCCTGGGGATCGGATGCCGTCGCCTATCTGGGACGGAAAAAGGACAAAGATGAAATCCTCACGGGGGAACACCTGATAGCCCTATTCACCGTCGCATTCCTCTACCGGAACCAAGCCTCCCTTCCACGCCCGGTGGACTTTTTGTTCGTAGACGACGTAGACAGCCTTCTCAAATCCGCCCGCAACGTTCACCATGTCCTGGCCCTGTTAGGTTTCACAGACAAGGATATTCAAACGGGGATGCACCTCATAGCGCAGCGGCGAAACGACCCTAAAAGAGCGGAACAAACCAGCGCGCGGCTGCGCGGCAAAGCCAAAGGCATCTTAGCCGTCTCCAGTGCGACAGCGCGTCCTCGTTCCCAACGGGTTTTACTTTTTCGCGAACTCCTGGGCTTCGAAGTGGGAGTACCCCAAATTGCCCTGCGTAAAGTCGTAGACGCCTACGACCTCCACATAAACGCGTCCACTGTCAACCTCTACAAAACCGCCCTCCAGTGGCTCCAACGACTTGGTAAAGGAGGCCTGTTATTCCTTCCAGGAGATCAACCCCAACAAACGGCAGAGGAGTTGAGAGATTTTCTCCGCTCTCACGGAGTACAAGTACTCACCTATGCAGACAAAGATGCCATAGTGCAATTCCAACAGGGACAAGTTGACTACCTCATCGGGTTCGCGTCATGGCGAAATCCCCTTGCCCGTGGGTTAGACGTCCCCGAACGAATCCGTTATGCCCTTTTTGTGGGGGTTCCCAAAATTCGGCTTCCCCTACAGGACACAGAGGACGTGCAAACCCTGCTCCGTATTGGCGTTGCCCTACTCCCCATCCTGCGCAACACCTCCCTGGAACCCGAATTACTTCGTCTGAAAAGAACACGCTCACCCAACAAATCGCAAATCCAGCAACTGGTGAGCGCCATAAAATCCCTGCTCAGCGATGAAGACATTCGCCGCAAAGTAGAAGAACATCCAGAAGTCGGACTGCGATTTGAGGGAGATCGGCCCGTCCTCATATTTGCCGATGTGACCGGTTACCTACAAGCGTCTGGGCGGACCAGCCGACTTACACCGGCGGGCCTTACTCAAGGACTGGCTTTACTTCTGGCAGAAGATGAAAAAGCCTTTGCTGCCCTTCAACACCGTCTGGAGTACATCCTAGAAACGCCGCCGCAGCCAGTAGAGTCCGTGGACATCGAGGCTGTATGTCGCCGTATTGATGAAGACCGTGCGCGGTTACAAAGGGGGGAAAAACGAGGGTTATCCTTGCCCTCCGCCGCCGTCATCGTGGAATCACCCAACAAAGCCCGTACCATAGCCACCTTCTTCGGCAAACCATTGCGGCGCTACCTGCCCGGACTGGTGGCCTACGAAATCCTCAATGAGCAATATCACCTTACCATTACGGCAACTCGTGGACACGTGACCGATCTCGCCCTCGAGGGAGGCGTATACGGCGTCGAAGTAGAGGAAACCATCCGGCCCCGATACCATCCCTTACGCCAGTGTCCAGAAGGAACCCTGCCAGCCCCCACCTGTAGGGACGGCCGGCCAAGCCAACCTGATAGAGACTTAGCCCTGCAATCGCTCCAACGCCTAGCCCTGGAAGTGGACACATTTTACATCGCCACGGATCCGGACACAGAAGGGGAGAAAATCGCCTGGGACGTGTATCTGGCCCTTAGAGCTTTCACCCCCCACATCCACCGTGTGGAATTCCACGCGGTTACCCCTCGCGAATTCCGTCAGGCCCTGGAAACACCGCGCGAAATCGCGCAATCCCTGGTAGCATCCCAAAAAGTGCGGCGTATAGCGGACCGGTGGGTAGGCTTTACACTCTCGCAAATCCTCCAACGGGCCTTTAAACAGGCCAACCTCTCAGCCGGCCGAGTGCAAACCCCCGTGTTAGGATGGCTTATCGAACGGGAAAAAAGAACCCAAGAGCGTCTCCCTGTCACCGAAGTCCACCTTCCCCAACGAACCCTCCGATTCCCGGGTCACGTGAAAAGCACCCGCCTTAAAATTGAACTCGTGGAAACGCGGGAAGTAAAACGCCATCCTCCCCCACCGTATACCACTGACATGCTGCTTCGGGATGCAAATCGCACTGGCATCTCCGTCACCCAGGCCATAAACCTCGCCCAAGATCTGTTCGAAGCCGGGTACATTACCTATCACCGCACAGATTCAACGCACATCTCGCCAGAGGGAATGGCCCTGGGGAAACGGTGGATATCTAAAATGTTCGGCGAGGAATATGCCCACCCCCGCTCCTGGGGACCTGAAGGGCACCACGAAGCCATCCGCCCGACCCGGCTGTTCACACCCGAAGACATGGAAGAAGCCATCTGGTTAGGCACAACTTCACTCACGGAAAAGCACGTACACCTCTACCGCCTCATAGTCGCCCGTTTCCTCGCGAGTCAAATGATCCCCGCGCGCGTTCAAGTAACGCGCTACCGCTTTCGGCTGGGGGAACAGGAGCAGGAAGAGGAAGTCATCACGAACATCTTAGAACCGGGCTACACTCGCGTACTCCCCTTAGGAAAAGTCGCTCCCCTCCAGCCCGGGACTTACACCGTCGCCCCGCGCTATTTGCAAGTCCCAGCAGCAACGCCCTTCACAGAAGGGGACCTGGTCGAAGAGATGAAACGTCGTGGAATTGGCCGTCCGAGTACATATGCCTTAATAGTAGACCGTCTTTTAACACGTGGTTATGCTCGACGACAAGGACCGTATATTATCCCCACCCGGTTGGGCAAACACGTATACCGCTACCTGGTAGAAGACAGCCCCCGTTCAAGTCTTATTCGACCGTACGTGAGCGAAGCCTTCACCCGTGAACTCGAGGCCCTTATGGACGAAATTGAAGCGGGCTTGCGCGATCCGGCCCAGGTCCTGCGACAACTGCTGGACGTTGTCGAAACCCTAGCACCTGGATAAGTCAAATTCCCCCGAAAAGGGTATCAGGCACGTGTCGACTTAAAGGTACAACGCGCCTGGAGAGGACATACCTCACACCGTGGAATGCGGGATTTGCAGATCTCGCGGCCGAGGCGGATAAGGTTCAAATGAAGGGGATAATACCACTCCTCAGGGACAATGCTCTCCCAAATGGCTCGAATCTGGCGAGTGCTCGCTTTAGGGGGAGCAATACCCAACCGCTTACTCACCCGACTCACGTGCGTGTCCACAGGAAAGGTGGGCCTGTTGAAGCAGAACAAGAGCACGATAGAAGCCGTTTTATGCCCCACCCCCTTAATACTGGTAAGCCAGGCCTCCGCCTCTTCGGTGGACATCTCGCCGAGAAAACTCAGGTCAAACGTCCCCCGTTCCTCCCACACCTTGCGTAAAATCGCCTGAATGCGCGGCCCCTTCTGGTTCCCCAATCCCGCGGGCCGCACCGCGTCGATAACCTCTTCCACCGGCGCAGTCATTACATCCATCCAGGAAGCAAACCGTTCCCGCAAGCGTTGGTAGGCCTTAAGCGCGTTCCGATCCGTGCTATTCTGGGCCAACGTAGTGATAATGAGTTCTTCCAGAGGAGGATAGTGGGGACGCCAATCCGGATTGCCGTAATACTCCAAAAGGCGTTGATAAATCCACCGCGCCTTCTCTTCCAACTCCGGTAATCGTTCCCGTACCTCAGGGGGAATATAACGTTCATTATGTGGTGCAATGGACGGCATGAGCGTTTACCCCTCCTGTGTCGGATGATGAGACGCCCAGGAAAACAAAGCCACAGACGCCAGGGCCACAATGAACAGCACCAGCAACTTCAGCAAACGGGAGGAAACCACCAGAGAAATTCCCCCCATCACCGCGGCCCATCCCGCGTACAGCAGGATAATGCGCTGAGGAGACCACCCCAAATCGTACAACCGGTGATGCAAGTGTCCCCGGTCTCCCACGAATGGGGAACGCCCTAAGCGCCAACGACGCACAATCTGCCACGCCACATCAGCAATGGGCAAGCCCAACACCAACAAGACCGTTGCCACCTTTGCTCCCGCGGCAATACCCAGAGCGGCCATGATAAAGCCAAAACCATATGCGCCGGCAGATCCCAGGAACACCCGAGCCGGCGGCCAGTTGTAAGGTAAAAACCCCAGCACCGCGCCCAACAGCGCCAAAGGCCACAGAGCAACACTGTACAACCCGCGAGCAACCAGGTGCAAAACCATGACCACGGAGAACACCGCGGTTACAGTAGAGGCCAACCCATCAACACCATCCAGCCAGTTGACCGTATTCATCATCCCGGCCACCCAGAACCACGTCAGAACCCAAACCACGCCCCGGGGGAAAACCACCTGAGCATCCGTTAGCGGGTTATTCACCCGTTCGATAAACAACGTCCCCCAAATAGCCGCAACCGCGCACATACCCTGGACTACAAATTGCTGACGTGGGGAGAGATCCCGAATGTCATCCCAAATTCCCCCTGCCAGAGCGATGAGCGTACCGACAACCAGTCCACGCCACCATATAGACTGGTTGGGATCTGCAATGGGGGGGAACCATTCGGGGAACACGACCGGTAACCCGACACCCGCCAGGAATCCGAGGACTGGCGCCACCCCGCCCAAGCGAGGGATTACCCCTTGATGCCGTCGGCGTCCTCCGGGCACATCCACCCAATGCAAATCGCGGGCCACACGCGCTACCCAGGGCGTGCCGACAAACGCAATAACAAAGGGTATGACAAAAACAATAACGTACGCGACGGCTCAACCTCCTTGTAGACACGGGGAGGAGGAAATCCTCCTCCCCGTCATTTCATCACACACCGCGGCCGCGCAGAGGGGCCACCTCCAACAACGTCCGGAAACCAGCCGGTGCTTCCATCACCCGCGGCAAGGCATTAGCCACCACCGACGCGGTTGCCCAATCACCGCTAATGGGGTCCATGCGCACCTTCAACGGAATAGGCCCCTCAATCTCCACCGTGTCCCCTGGATTCTCAATGCCCAGGGACATCTCCAATATCAAACGAATGCGCTCTTCCCCATCCACCTTGGCCGTAAGCGTCTGGCGGAGCCCCTTTACCAACCCTGGTTCCAACTCCCCCTTATGCCAGGGCACCGGTTCTGACGCCACCAGAATGTCAAAATCCTCCTGCCACTCCTCAATCTCCCACCCGAGCGCGTGGGCTAGCATGTAGGCGGAAATGCTCAATCCCACGTGGCCGATGGAACGCTGTTCCACCCGTGATTGCACCTCTTCGGGCTTAAGGCCGGCTCCCAACTTCTCCTGGAGACGGGCGCGACGTTTGCTCAAATCCACTCGCCGCTCCACCTGCACCTTTTCCACCTTTGGCAACACCGCGGAAGCGATGCTGGGCCAGTAATCCATCATAAAGCCTGGATTTACACCCACGCCCAGGAAAACCGCGCCGCCCGTGCGAGCAATAACATCCACCTGGCGCACGTACTCCGGAAAAGTCTTCAGTGGGAACACGGCCTCTTCGCACGTGGTCACCACGTGGATCCCCACATCAAGCAGTGGGAACGCCTGATCGGCCACCAGGGGAAAACTGGACGTGGTGGAAAGAATGGCAATGTCCGGCTTCTTCGGGATAACATCCTCCCACGACCCGGACACAGTCACGCCCAACTTCTTATCCAACCCTGCAATAATCCCCAAATCTTTGCGGATTTTTCGAGGATCAATGTCCACAGCACCTACGAATGACACATCCTCGCGCTCCGCAAGAACGCGCACAATCAAGGATCCAATAGGTCCAAGGCCAGCGATGGCGACTCGCATGGTTGCTCCTCCCCGTGTTTATAAATTTTGCAACACGACAACCCAAATCGGACAGCCTTATAGACCATCCGATGACTTCGCTGACTGCATTGCGAAGCGGCGTAACACATCCAAAACCAGGTTAGCAATCCAGCGCTTTCGTCGTTCTGCAAAGGGCATATACTTCACATGGGTGACCCGTTCTCCGGCTGGAGTGACCACAGCGACATATGTCCCCCCGTTCCCGCTGCTATCCGGAGACACAGCCACCACAATTCCAACCTCAGTACCCGTTACATCCCGCAACATTCGAGCCCAGTGGAGCGCGTCTGCCTCATTGCGTACACGGACCTGTGCCAGCCACGTATCTGGAGGAGTGTAAACCGAGACATTGGCCTTGCTCAGACGGGCGGGCAAACCACATTCCCCGCCAACCTGGGCGATACTCAAACGCCATCCGCGTTGAGTGAGTAAGCGAGCGATGACGGATTCTATGGTCTCATCATCCGCGCCGAAAATGATATCCCCCAAACGCTCCCGAACTTGAGATTCCATCTCCGCGATAAGGCGATCCGCTTCCTCTTCGGTGTTGGCCTTCGCGGTAATGCGCACATCTGTTTGGCCAGGATGGGCCAATAACCCCACTGTGGGATTGGAGGAACGCATCAAATCCGAGAGTCGCCAATCAATATCGCTTTCCCCCACGGCAATGGTGTGGAGAACACGAACTTTGATAATCTCGTTCAAGCCCAGGTGTTCGCGTAAATACGGAATAACTGCGTGTTTCAGGAGGTATTTCATCTCGCGAGGCACACCGGGCAGGGTGATAACAACCCCCCGCTCTGTTTCTACAATAAAGGCGGGAGCCGTGCCTACAGGGTTGGGGATGGGAATAGCGCCTTCGGGAATGTAAGCCTGAAGGCGATTGTTCTCCTGCATAGGACGTCCTAAACGCGCGAAAAAGGCTTCAATCTGAGCCAGGAGATCCTCACGAAACACCAGGGGACGCCCAACAGCCTTCGCGATGGCGGGACGGGTAACATCATCCACAGTAGGACCCAAGCCCCCGGTAGTGATAACCACATCAACCCGGTTCAGGGCCACATCTACAACGTGGGCTATGCGGTCCAGGTTATCACCAACCGTGGTCATGTAATGCAAGTCCAGCCCGATGGTGCGTAACTGGCGGGCGATATAAGCAGAATTTGTATCAACAATTTCACCCAACAAAAGTTCCGTGCCGATGCTGATTGTTTCGGCGTTCACCCAAGTCTCCGTTTTTCCACGAGATGATTCCCACCACCCGCGCAGGCGCAGTCACCGGCCTCGATTGTAACACGCGGAGCAACCACACGCAAAGCCCGGAAAATCGTTGGAGTTACCAGGCGGTACTTTATCTCCAATCTTTTCTTTGCCCCCACAGTTGGGAATGTTATAATGGGCCACCGAACACAATCATCCCTCAATGCAAAAGGAGTCGGCACGTGAATCCGTTGAATTGGTTGTTGGGGCTTTTTTCACTGGATATTGGTGTTGACCTGGGAACGGCAAATACGCTGGTATACGTGCGTGGCAAAGGCATCGTTATCAATGAACCTTCCGTGGTCGCTATTGACAAACGCAAGAACAACCGCATTGTCGCCATTGGAGCAGAAGCAAAAGAAATGGTCGGACGGACACCGGCCAATATTGTCGCCATCCGCCCCCTACGCGATGGGGTTATTTCCGATTTCGATACAACCGAGCAGATGCTGCACTACTTCATTCACAAGGTACATGAACGCATGACACTGCGCATTCCTCGCCCGCGCGTGGTTGTGGGTATCCCCAGCGGAGTCACAGAAGTGGAAAAACGTGCAGTGTACGAGGCTGCCCTCAGTGCCGGTGCACGCGAGGCCTACCTTATCGAGGAACCTATGGCAGCCGCCATTGGTGCAGGCCTCCCCGTAGCAGAGTCCGTTGGATCCATGGTTGTGGACATTGGCGGCGGTACCACAGAAGTAGCCGTGATCTCCCTGGGGGGAATTGTTGTAGCCCGTTCCATCCGCATAGCCGGGGATGAAATGGATGAGGACATCATCAATTACGTCCGGACCAAGTACAACCTCCTGATCGGCGAACGCATGGCTGAACAATGCAAAATCGAAATCGGCTCCGCGTACCCGCTACCCGAAGAAAAGACCTTCACCCTACGGGGCCGTAACTTGGTCACCGGGCTCCCGGAATCCGTGGAAATCAGTTCCATTGAAGTACGAGAAGCGCTCAGCAACTCTGTAAACACAATCATCGAAACAGTCCGTGATGCTCTGGATGAAACCCCCCCGGAACTCATTGCGGACTTGATGGAACACGGCATCGCGCTGGCCGGTGGTGGAGCACTTTTGGCCGGTTTGGCCGAAAGGCTTTCCCAGGAAACGCACATGCGCTTCTACGTAGCCGAAGATCCGCTCACCTGTGTGGCTCGGGGAGCGGGTCTGGTCCTGGAGGACTTCGAACGCTTGAGCAAAGCCTTGGCCGGAACCGAACGCGGCAGCACCGTCCACTAATGCGCGTGTTGAAAGGACGATACAGATGAGAGGGCAGGTGCTGGGCGTCATTCTCGCCATAATCGTAGTTATAGGGATCGGCATGATGCTTATCTCCGGCCGTCTCAGCCCGGCAGGCGACTTTGCCCGATGGTTAGTGGCGCCCCTGGAGGAGCGGCTCAGCCATGCAGGCAAAAGTTTCCGCGACCGGTTAGAGCACCCCTCCGATATTGAATCCCTGCGCGCAGAAAACCAGCGGCTCCGTCGTGAGGTCGAACGCCTCCAAGTGGCCCAAGTCCAACTGGCAGAAGTGGAAAAGGAGAATGAACGGCTTCGCGCACTCCTCCACTTTGCCCAGGCCCATCCCACCTATCGAGTACAAGGTGCGGGGGTAGTGGGCCTGGTCATTGGCAGAGACCCATCCATCGTAGACCGCATCCTCCTCAATGTAGGCGAACTGGATGGCATCCAACCCGGCATGCCCGTGGTCACAAACACCGGTCTGGTGGGGCGTATTCTTCACGTACACAAAACCACCTCAGTCGTCCTGCCCATCACAGACCCAGATAGTGCGGTGAGTGCTATCGTCCAATCATCACGTTTGACCGGCATTGTGCGTGGTCAGCAAGGGCCTACTCTGGTGATGAAATACATCCCTCTAGACACACCTGTTCAGGTGGGAGACCTGGTGTTAACCGCGGGGTTGGGGAGTGTGTTCCCCCCCAAAATTGTGATTGGGCAGGTTGTCGCGGTCCAAAGACACGACTATGATCTGTTCCAAAAGGCGGAAATCCGTCCGACAGTGGATTTCCGGCGCCTTGAAGAAGTGTTAGTGTTAACCCACTTCGCCCCTAATCAGGAAGTAAAGGACGTGCTCAAAGCACTGAGTGAAGGGAAAGAAAGGCCGTGAGACGTCGACATTCGGCC
This sequence comes from uncultured Anaerolineae bacterium, assembly GCA_964402285.1. Classification (GTDB taxonomy): domain Bacteria; phylum Chloroflexota; class Anaerolineae; order JAADDB01; family JAADDB01; genus CAYPUG01. The sequence continues at coordinate 14,300 of CAYOAZ010000031.1, forward strand.
AAAGGTGTACTTATTATTCCCATCCTTCTGCTTATGGTAGGTGTGGATATTGCCCAAATCTCCTTGGCCCCGTGGATTACATGGGCGGGTGCTACGCCTGACTTCATGCTGGCCACAACAGTTGTACTTGCCCTGGTGTTTGGTCCCTGGGCCGGGGGAATGTGGGGCATAGGAACGGGAACCCTGGCCGACGTACTAGCAGCCCACCACGTGGGGTTACTGGCCTTTCCCTTGATGATAATCGGGTACATTGCCGGCCTAGCCCATCACCGAGTACTGGAAAGCCGGATAGTTATCCCCGCTGGAATTGGGGCCATGGCTACAGTGGGGTATCTCATCCTCCAGGGTGGGGTAGCGATTTTATTGGGCTACCCAGTGATATGGCGTTCCCTGTTCGGGGAAACGTTCTGGCAAAGGGTGATATACACCACAGTGTGGACGTGGATTATTTTTCAGGGAGTAATCTGGCTTCGCTCACACCAACGAAGAGAGGTCTAGCAAAAAGGTGTTCAGGAATGTACGACGCTGACCAGGTACAGCACAATGAGCGCATTTACTTTATTTGGCTGGGAGTGATCATCGCGTTCCTCATTGCCGTTGGACAACTGGCTCGACTACAGTTAGGCCAACAAAACGCGTATCAACTTCAATCAAGAGAGAACGCGGTTCGTATCGTGCCGGTTCCCGCGCCGCGTGGAGTCATCTACGACCGAGCACACCGTATCCTGGCCCGCAACCGTCCTCTTTTTCAGGTCAGCGTCATCCCATCCCACCTCCCCGAAGATGAGGAAGAGGGCCTCGCGGTTATCCAGCAGGCACTGGACCTCATCCGTCATCCGCCCCTGGCGGCCACAGCCCCCATTACAGGTTCGGACGAAACCGTTATCCTGTTTGACACCCCCCAAGCCGTGTGGGATCGCGTGCGGGAGGAGCGCCTGGGCGCGGCCTATCGTCCCATCCTTTTGGCCACAAAGGTCCCCAGGGAAGTCGCCTTCCTTCTGGAGGAGATGAGCGTTGGGTTGCCGGGGGTTCACGTTCAAGCGGAACCGGTGCGAGAGTACCCGAGTGGGCCACTGACAGCCCACATCATCGGCTACATGGGGTCCATTCCTCCCAATTTGCAGAACGAGTACGCGGCACGTGGGTACAGGAGCAATCAGAAAATCGGCTTGACGGGCGTTGAAGCGACTTATGAGGATTTACTGCGGGGAAGCGACGGCGAGCAGGAAATCGTTGTAGATGTACGGGGAAACGTCATTTCCACCCTTGGAGAACGTCCTCCCACCCCCGGGAACAGCCTCATTCTCACCATTGACCTGGATTTACAGCGTAAGGTTACGGAAATCCTTGAACGCCACCTCCAGGAGGTCGGATCGCAGTCGGGAGTGGTTATCCTAGAGGATGTGCGGACAGGGGCAATACTCAGCATGGTCAGTTTGCCCACCTACGATAACAATCTGTTTGCCCGAGGAATCACTGAAAAGCAATACCAGGAACTCCTCCACAACAGGTGGCACCCGCTGGTAAACCACGCCATCAGTGGCATCTATCCACCCGGATCCACCTTCAAATTGGTGACGGCCGCGGCAGCCCTGGAAGAAGGGGTCATTACACCGCGAACCCGTATTATGACCGAGGGCGAACTCTGGCTTCCCAACAAGTACTTCCCTGACGATCCAACGCAGGCGCAGCAATTTGTGTGCTGGATCCACAAATACGGTGGTCGGCACGGTCTCATTAACGTGGCAGAAGCGTTGGAAGTCTCCTGTGACATCTTCTTCTACATTGTCGGTGGTGGGTACAAAGACTTCCCCGGCCTGGGAAATGACCTCCTAGCCTATTACGCCCACCAATTTGGATACGGTGAGAAATCAGGCATTGCCCTGCCCGGTGAACACCCTGGCCTGGTTCCCACGTCCAAGTGGAAGCGATTAAACTACGCGGAATCCTGGACCACCGGCGATACATACAATATGGCCATTGGCCAGGGATATGTACTGGCCACGCCCTTGCAGGTGGTGAACGCTACGGCAGCAGTGGCCAATGGGGGTATCCTTTACCAACCTCAAATCGTCTATCAGATTGTAGACGCAACGGGGCACCTAATCAAGGACTTTGAACCCCATGTAATACGAAAGTTGCCCGTACGCCAGGAATTCTTGCAGGTGATTCGCTATGGAATGTACCGAGCCGTGTACGGCCCTAGAGGAACCGCTCGTCCGGTGGCCTTGCCCGGCATTACCGTTGCCGGGAAAACAGGAACCGCGGAGTTCGCCGCGGATTTGGATGGGGATGGCCGTATTGATCGCGACGAGGAGGGGAACTTACCCACCCATGCCTGGTTCACCGCGTTTGCCCCTTACGAGCAACCCGAAGTCGCCATTGTCGTCTTCGTATTCGGTGGGGGTGAAGGTTCTGCCACAGCAGTACCTATAGCCCGAGAGGTGTTGGCCGCGTACTTCAACGTCCCGGCCGACACACTACAGATGGCCAGCCCAGAAGGAGGCGATTGAGATGTCCAGCGCGGTACGTGTTCGCGGTACAAAGGATGGGGTGACGATTACATTTGGGTTTGGTGAATGGGAGGACTTGCTTCAGGAGTTAGATACGTACTTGAGTCGCGTCCCCCACTTCTTCCGCGGCGGCCGCGTGGCTGTATCCGTAGGGCTGCGCCAACTCACCCAGGAAGAGATCCACGCCCTTGGGGAACTCCTCAGCAAGTACGACATGACCTTATGGGCTATCTGGTCCACTTCCGAGGACACGCAAAGAGAGGCTGCATCCTTAGGCCTGGAAACAGGTCTGGACGATTTCCGAACTGACAATGCTCGACGTTCAGATGTGCTTTCTGAAGTTGAAAAGGGTAAAATTGTCATGGGGCCAGTGCGTTCGGGACAACGGATTCAATATGAAGGCTCAGTGGTTGTCCTGGGAGATGTGCATCCCGGCGCAGAAATTATCGCCGACGGCCACATCATCGTGTGGGGGCACCTGGCAGGAATTGCCCACGCGGGTGCATCAGGACGCGTGGATACCATCATATGTGCCCTGAACTTCAACCCAACGCAGGTGCGTATAGGACCATACGTGGCACAAGGCGGGGCCCAGGAAACCCCCGGTGTGCCGGAAATGGCGCATGTTGTGGAGGGTTATATCGTGGTTGAACCTTGGACAGGGAAGAGGAGGCCTGTATGAGCGGTGAGGTTATTACAATCACCTCGGGCAAAGGAGGCGTAGGAAAAACAACAACAACCGCCAACCTGAGCATGGCCCTTGCCCAATTAGGCAAACGCGTGGTAGCAGTGGATGCGGATATTGGCCTGCGGAATCTCGATGTGATTCTAGGATTAGAAAATCGGGTTGTGTACGACCTGGTGGATGTGGTTGAGGGCGCTTGCGGACTCCGCCAAGCGTTGGTTAAGGATAAACGCGTGGACGGCCTGTACCTGCTCCCGGCCGCGCAAACGCGAGACAAAACAGCCGTCAACCCCGCCCAGATGGTCGCGCTGTGTAAGCAACTTCGCCAGGACTTCGACTTTGTACTCATCGACTCACCGGCAGGCATTGAACTGGGCTTTCAAAACGCCATCGCCCCTGCGGACAGAGTTATTGTCGTTACCACGCCAGAGGTGGCTGCCGTGCGAGACGCGGACCGGGTGATAGGACTTCTTGAAGCGGAAAACAAGCAAGAAGTGCTCCTCCTGCTCAACCGCATTAACCCTCATATGGTCCGTCGCGGGGACATGATGAGTGTGGAAGATGTGCTGGATATCCTCGCGATTCGGCTCATCGGTGTTGTTCCCGAGGATGAGGCGATACTTATCTCCAGCAACCGAGGAGTCCCGGTCGTATTGGACAAGCACTCCGTTACCGGACGAGCATTTCAGAACATTGCACGCCGCCTGCTAGGCGAAGATGTTCCCCTAACTGTGTTCCGACAGGCCTCACCAGGATTGCTGGGTTGGTTGGGGAAACTCTGGGGGCGTGACTAAGGAGAACAGCACAGGTGCACAAGAGGGAGAGGCATTCCCCCCTCCCTCTTGTGTAGGTCCTCAGTGAACTCGTTCCATTCTGTTGACTAAAGTACCCTCGGCATACGCCTGGACAGCCTCCTTAATGGAACGCACATCTGTTACCACCACCTGCAACCCCGCGGCCGTCATGGCTTGATAAGCACCTAGTCCCATTCCGCCAACAATCAGCACATCACAGTCGCGGAGTTGTTCCAACATGGCCGCGTGGCGACGGCCTGCGTGTTGTCCAAAACCCCGAGGGCCATCGCCATGGTGATGGTGGTCATGGTGATGGTGACCATGATGGTCATGATCGTCGTGGGAAACCGCGCGCGTGCGTGTTTCCCAGGCCACAGGTTGTCCATCCTCAAGGGTAACGACCACATAGTAACGCGCCCGACCAAAATGCTGAGACACGGTGTAGCCGTTGTTCGTCACAATGGCAACCTTGGTCCGCGTACCCATGCATCACTCTCCCAAACGTCGTAATTCGTCTTCCACCTCGGCCAGGCGAGCCTTGAGATGATCGCGCCAGGCGCGCAACCAACTCTTGCGCTCCTCCACGCTCATTTGCGGTTCCCGACCGCCCCAAAAACCCGCCCAGGGTGGTGGTGTTCCGATCACATCGGAGCCTCGAGTCCATTCCCAACGCTCCCCCTCGGCGGGTGCCTCAACGTAACGCGGGCCGCGTCCCCAGCCTCCGCGTCCACTCCACCCGCCGCGGTTCCATCCGCGACCACCACCAGACCAACGGGAACCTCGACCTTTACGCCAGTACATAATTATCACCTCCTGTGAGTTTAAGGATTACCAACGACCTCGTCGGCGGCGGAATCTCCGCCCCCATGGCCGCAACGGCCGTTGGTCTTCTACATCTTCGGGTTGAGGTAATTGCTGCGTTACATCACGCAAAAACGCAAGAAGGGCCAACACCTGTTTATCACTAACGCGATACCGCACGGCCGTGCCCTCCCGTTCCGGGATGACCAAACCTGCTTCCCGCAAAACCATCAAATGCTGGGATACATTGGCCTGCGGACGCCCCAAGGCCACCACCAGATCCATCACATAAGATCCCTCTTCACCCAGCACTTCTAGAATCGCGATGCGAAGAGGGTGACTTAAAGCACGGGCCACAAATGCCATGGCCTCCAGGGTCCACACATCATCCAACGCCTTTCCTGATTTTTCCTCCATGCACAAAACTCCATGTTGGTCTGTATTATATATTCGATATTTCGAATATATAATACACAGCCCCCATTAACCTGTCAAATCGGCGGCCAAGCATGGCGAATTGGACAGAACTCCGGAGTGGACGCGGCCCACCTCTGCTTGCCCAAGTATCTTCATCTCGATAGAATTCAACCAGCACCCTCGGAGAGGAGAGACCGCCATGGTCCGACAATGGTACCTACGGTTTCTGGAGTGGGCGTACGCGCACACCTGGGCCACCCTCTCGCGCTTACGCCCCTGGCTAAAACCCCGCACGCGGGTAGAACGTGTTCTCGCGCTCTTGGAACGATGGCTGAAAGTCCCCCTGTTCCACTGCCAAATGTGTGGCGATTGTGTACTCCACAACACCGGCATGGTGTGTCCGATGACATGCCCCAAGAATTTGCGCAACGGACCCTGTGGAGGGGTACGGCCGGACGGCTCCTGTGAGGTGGACCCACAGCGTAAATGCGTGTGGGTTCGGGCATATGGGAATGCCCGCCAGATGCGCACAGGGCTTCAGGAGATGGAGGCCATCCTTCCGCCGCACAACTGGGCGCTTCAGGGAACTTCTGCCTGGGTCAATGCGATGAACGGCCTCACACCGAGTTACCCAAAGCACTGGCGCACCCAGCCACATCCCGCGCCCTCTGCTCCCGACGCATCCCCCTTTGGCACTGTAAGCCGCTTTGAGCGTGTCCTGCGGAGTGGCCGTTTTGCTGTCACCGCGGAGTTGGGCGCCCCGGACAGTGCCAACCCTGAGGATGTGTACCGAGCAGCCCTTCCGCTCGCCCAGGTGTGTGATGCCATCAACGTGGTCGATGCGTCGGGCGCGAATGTGCATATTGCAAGCATGGCGGTATGTGCGCTCCTGGTGCGTGCTGGTTATGAACCCATTCTGCAAATCTCCGCCAGGGACCGCAATCGAATCGCCATCCAGGGGGATCTGTTAGGCGCGGCGGCGTTAGGCATCCGCAATGTACTCTTCATCACGGGCGACCATGTCTCGCGCGGAGACCATCCTGAAGCCAAGCCCGTGTTCGACATGGATTCCATGCAAATGCTCCAAACGGCTCGAATCATGCGCGATCATGGTCACTTTCTCAGCGGACGCCCCCTCACTACACCCCCACGCTTTTTCCTTGGGGCAGTGATTAATCCCTTTGTCCCCCCGTACGAATTTCGCGTGGAACGGTTGGCAAAGAAGGTCGCGGCCGGGGCCCAGTTTATTCAAACCCAATACTGCTTTGACGTTCCCCGGTTACGGGAATTCATGGCTCGCGTGCGCGATCGGGGTCTGGACCAGCAAGTTTACATTCTTGTGGGCATTGGACCTTTACGCTCGGCAAAATCCGCGGAGTACATGCGCACCCACATTCCCGGCGTTGTTATACCCGACGAGATTGTGGATAGGCTCCGAAAGACCCCAAAGAGAAAGCAGCGAGAGGAAGGGAAACGCATCGCCGTTGAAATCCTGCAACAGGTGCGAGAAATAGAAGGAGTAGCAGGCGTTCACATCATGGCTTTCCGCCAGGAGGAACTCATTGCTGAGATTGTGGAGGAAGCGGGATTACTGCCACGGCGACCACATCGGCAGCGTCTTGTGGCCTGAGAGTGTTCTAAACGCAAATTTACACCCTATCAGACGGGTCTCCTGACGATCCTTTGACGCTAGCTATGGTATGCTGTGGACGCAAGGGCCAACACTGTCAGACGCCTTTCCCCTTTAGTTCCCCCACAGGTTATGCCTGTGGGGTCTTTCTTTTGTCCAAAATCCCCTCACTCAGGTAAGATACAGGAAACCAACATCTCCTTTTAGTCAGAACGCACGAACCAGCACGGTACGAAAGAAAGGAAGACACCATGCCCGCGCCTAAACGTATTCTTCCGGACCAGTCAGGAACATTTCGTACCCACGACCACCTGGACCTCTACTTTGCCCACTGGCGGGCAACCGCACCGAAGCGAGGCATCATTGCCCTAGTCCACGGGTTCGGAGAGCACTGTGGGCGTTACGGGAACTTGATTGCCGCCCTCCTCCCTCAAGGATTTGAAGTATACGGTTTTGATTTACGAGGGCATGGACGTTCACCAGGACCGCGAGGCCACATAGACACCTGGGCTCAGTACAGGAATGATGTTCGAGCCTACATACAGACCATTCGCGACGAACGCCCCAACCTTCCTCTATTTCTCTACGGTCACAGTATGGGTGGATTAATTGTCTTGGACTATGCCTTGCACCACCCCGAAGACCTTTCCGGGGTCATTGCTTCTGGGCCGGTATTGGCCCAACCCGGCGTTGCTCCGGTGCTCTTACTCATCAGCCGAATTGTCTCGCGCATCTGGCCATCGTTCACACTCGACACGGGATTGGACGCGGAAGCCCTGTCGCGAGACCCGGATGTAGTGCGAGATTACCTGGAAGATCCCCTTGTGCACAGCAAAGCATCGGCCAGACTCGGCACCGAACTCAGCGCGACGGTCGAATGGGTACATGAACACGCTGCCCAATGGCACCTTCCTCTACTTATCCTGCACGGCGAAGCGGATAAACTTGCTCCTCTGGAAGGGAGCCAGCGTTTCATTGAGCGTGTTCCCTTTACGGACAAGACCTTGCGCGTGTATCCGGGAGGCTTCCATGAGCCTCACAATGACCTGCAAAAAGACCAGGTTTTCGCCGATATCATCCAATGGCTGGAGGCCCACCTAACAACAGCATGATGAGTCCTCAGAACACCCAGAAATCGACGCTCCTACTTCGGTGGGGCATCCTTATAAGCGCGGGGCTGGCCGGATTGCTGTACCTGCGAACGTTGGCGCCGTCCGTCGCAACCCTATTTGACGATTCACTGGAATTTCACGTGGTGATCCCTATCCTCGGAGTTGCCCACCCACCAGGCTACCCCCTGTACACACTGTTGGGGAAAGGGTGGCTCACACTTCTCCCTATCCGAGATGCGGCCTGGCGGTTGAACCTGTTCTCCGCAATATGGGCGAGTTTAACGGTTGGAGGTCTATACGCACTCACTTATAAATTCCTCTCCCGTTCTCCCCTTGCATTGCTCGCCCTGACCCTTTTCACCGTATCTCCCACGCTGTGGCAGGTAGCAACAATTGCCGAGGTGTACACCCTTCATCTCTTCTTTACCACCATTATCCTCCTCCTCACCCTTTTAATTCTCACAACGGACGCACCAGTGGACCGCCTGCTTCTAGGGCTTTCCCTTGTTGTTGGCCTCTCCCTGACCCACCACCGAATGACAGTTCTCCTTTTTCCGGGCGTGTTGTATGCGTTGTGGGCTGTGCGGCAGAACTTACCTCGCGATTTCAAATATTGGCTGCAATATGGCGTTTTGTTAGTCCTTCCGCTGTTGTTGTACGCGTACATCCCCTTTGTGGGGGCACGCGTGGGCTCATTGGATGGGACATACCATAACACGTGGCAAGGATTTTGGAATTGGGTACTGGCTCGAGATTACCGAGTATTTCTTACGGGCAACCCCTTTCATATCCACCGAACCCTGAAAGATTTCGTACACGTGTTTCAATCCAACCTGGGATGGACTGGTTTGATGCTGGCACTGGTGGGACTCCTCGCGCGGCCCCGCTGGTCCGGCAAAATCTGGACCCTGTGGGTGCTCACTCTGGGCACTCACCTTGTTTTCGTCTGGCATTACAAGGTAGCGGATATTGACGTATTCTGTTTACCTCTGATACTGCTTGCCATTCCCCCCATCGCAATAGGTAGCGAATGCATTGTGCATTGCGTAAGCCAACCCTTGCGTCGATTGCCGCAACGTGCGCTTTACCGTGTGATTGTGGGAGTAGTTATAGCCGGACTCCTGGTTGTCCCCCTGGGGGAAGCCCTCAAACGTTCCTATACCTTATGGCCTCACCTCGACCGCTCGGATGATTGGGATGTGTACGATTGGGGAACAGATATAATGTCCCAACCCCTCCCCGAAGGAAGTGTCATTGTCGGCATCCTGGGGGAGACTACGTTAATCCGCTATTTCCGAGATGTCCTGGGAAAACGACCAGACATTCGCGTGCACCCAGCAGACCGGGAAGATGAGCGACTGCAGGCCATTGCCAAACACATCCATCAGGGGGAAACAGTTTACATCACTCGTCCGTTAACCCATGTGGGTGAGTACTATGCGCTTGACGCGCTTGGGCCTCTCATCCGTGTTCGCCCAAAGCAGGAAGACGATCACCCAACGCCTTCCCATCGACTCCACCACCCCTTCACACCGGCCATTGTGCTGGCGGGGTATGATGTACACTCACGGGCAACACACCGGGGCCCTGTGGTCCGGGTTACTTTGTACTGGGACGTGATAGCGCCCCCCCAGGACGATTACAAAGTATCCGCCCGCCTCCTCGCACCTAACGGAGATGTTCTCAGCGCTGTGGACGATGTGCCCGTTCACAATACCTATCCCACCCGGCAATGGTCTCCGGGCGAGCGCGTGGTCGATGTGTACGACATCCCTCACCCCAAAGCCCCGACGCAAAGCGTTCTTATTATTCTCTACCGCGCGCAAGACGGGAGTGAGGTGGCACGAATTACATTGCCTTTGTGAAAATGTCGGCTGATAGCCGTCTCAGGTATGTAACGTTGGGACGCTCCCATCGTACATTTACTGTAGAAAACCCGAACCGTTCAGGGTGTGTCCCACATGAACAATATCCCAATCCGACATCCAACATGGCATTCTGAGAGAATAGCAAGCAACAACACCATGGGGCACGACTCTGAGTCGACTTTACACACGCTACCAGAAGAAGAGGTTATCGCACGAGCCCTGCAGGGCGAATTGGATGCAGTAGGGGAACTCGTACGACGTTATCAGAACGCGGTGTTCAACCTGTGTTATCGAATGCTGGGAGATTACCACGAAGCCGAGAATGCAGCCCAGGAAGTGTTCATCAGGATGTATCGCCGTCTTCACACGTACAAACCTGCATACCGGTTTAGCACCTGGGTGTTAAGCATTGCATCCCACTACTGTGTTGACCAATTGCGTAAACGCCGAATAACACACGTCTCGTTGGACACACCGGAAATGCACCGATATGCTCATATCCGAACGGTCGATCCAGAAACCCAGGCACTCCTGCAAGAAGACGCGGAAACATTACAAAGGTATTTGAACATGCTGCCGGAAGACCAGCGACTTATCTTGGTACTTCATTACTGGTATGATTTCTCTTACCGGGAAATCGCTCACATCCTGCACACTACAGAGGGGGCGGTTAAAACAAAAGCCCATCGTGCACGTCGACGCTTGGGAGAAATCCTCAAGCGAAAAGGATGGCAAGGAGAGCGACCATGAGTGCTTTCAGACATTTAAATGCCGAAGACTATGAATCCATGCTCAAAGGTCAGGCAAACCCTGATGTGTGGAATCACCTTCAGTCGTGCACTCAATGTCGCACGATTTGGGAGGAAATATACCTGGCGCACCACACATTGACAAACGCACCTGAAGTCGCTGCCCCGGCCCACCTCCTGGACCAGGTGATGACAGCTATACACGCCCTCCCACAACCTGAACAGTCGAGAAAGCGTGTGTGGAGGTTGCTAGGCCTAGCGATCGGGATAGGCTTGTACAGCTGGTTCAGTCTGTGGGGGGCCGTAATAGGCTACATGTTCACACGATATGTTCCCATTACCCCCTTCTACACCGGATTCCAGGGCATTTTGGCTTTGCTCAGCGCCTTCTGGTGGAACTGGCGCCACGCGCTGTCCGTGTTCTTGCGGGTAGCTACTTCTAAACCCTGGACCATGTATACTCTCTTGTCCTTCGCTCTTTCACTCGTCCTGCTGGTAGGACTAACCCGTTACTATCACCGACGCCTGTTCGTACATGCCAACGGATAAATCTAGACCCAACATGTGCACCTCAAAGGAGGTTGAGGGAATGAAACGATACAGACGTTGGACACCTTTTGGCATCCTGGGTGGAGTAATCCTCATCACGTTGCTACTCTTTGTCACGCCCCTTGTACGAGCGGAAGGGCCGTCCATCTTCCCGACGGACGCGGGCATTATGGGAGAAGATTGGCGGCTTCCCGAGGGAGAAACGTACGAAGGCGATGTAGCCGTTATCGGCGGAAACGCGTATGTTGAAAAGGGGGCGGTGCTCAACGGCGATTTGGCGGTCGTGGGTGGCAATGCAATTATTAGCGGTACAGTCAACGGGGATGTGGCCGTGGTGGGAGGAAATTTGGAGATACGGGGCAATGGCACAATCCACGGCAATGCAGGAGTCACAGGTGGCCGAATTCTCCGCGATTCAACGGCTGTTGTAACTGGGAAAATAGCGGAGACAGGGGTGGTCAACATCCCCGGAATGCTCCCTTCCTCACTCTGGAAGGAAATGTTTCACATGCGGGGGGGAGCCAGTGAAATCAGCGTGCCGCCTCCCGGCTCACCGGAGTGGGTGGTTTACTACTTATGGCGGCTCATCACTGGTATCCTGGGAGCGTTTATCACGGCACTGGTCCTCGGAGCCATTGCCGCGGTTATCGAAAGTGTCTGGCCTGAATCCACTACAAATGTTATGCAAACTCTCGTTTACGCCCCGGTGGCAAGTTTCTTTATCGGTTTGGCCGTCCTTGTGGCAGTCATTATTCTCGGTGTACTCCTTCTCATTACCTTATGCCTGAGCCCTATCGGTGCGTTGCTCCTGCTAGGACTGTTAGCTGCATGGCTCCTGGGCTGGACAGCCATGGGGCGCATTGTGGGGCAACATGTGTGGACCGCGCTGAACCTGAATAATAAGGAGACGGTTCTCTCGACAGCGTTAGGGGCCTTTTTGCTGGCAGTTCTGTCCAGCATCCCCTGCATTGGACACTTATTTGGGCTCATTATCGGTTCGGTCGGGCTGGGCGCGGTTGTCCTGTCATCCTTTGGCACACAAATACCTCACAGGGGTAAATCTACATCCACATCCGCTCTGCCGCCCACAGAATAGAGGATATTGTTAGTAAAACCGGCCGGGGGGTGTGGGATGGCAGTGCTAAGACCCTCACCCTTCACCCCACGGCACCGGCGCCGAAATGAGGGGGGAGAGGTGAGGGCCCAGGGCGCCAGAATTTGCCAGCAGGATCAGTAGAGCAGGGATAATCACCCCTCAAGTATTTGGTAAGTTCTTGCGTGCCGAATACAATAGAACAGGAAGGTGTCAAGGAATCGGTCGGGGTAGAGGAACTATCCCGACCGATTTATTCACTTTGCCTTTAAAGGGATACGGGCTATTTCCATGTCACCATACGAAGAGGTAACACCTTCACCCTTTTTACAAATACACTTGCAGACCACCTCTTTCCCCTGGCGGCTTACATATGCATGGGTGGCGTTTATTGGGTCCTTGTACGCCTTAGGTCCCGCCCACTTATGGAATCACCGCCTGCAACTTTTGGGCTTGCTGATCCTCTGCGACATTGTATGGGGAACCTGGGGAAGGTTGGCCTTGACTACTTCGCCCTCTCGTGAGAGGACTTCGCGCGTGCACTGGCCTTACACGAGCGAGCAGGGACATGTGCAACGCTTACGGTGGTGGTTTCCAGCGGGAACGTTCACCACGTTCGGGGGGACACTCATCTTGGCCTTCTTCGCGCTCTCTGTGTTGGGGAAAGAGACCGCTTGGCTTACAGGTTTGGCCCTGGTGGGCAGCATTGGGTTATGGGCATGGGCTCGAATTTCTCCCACAGGGGTCGTGTGGGGGCTTCCCCTCTACGGGTGGGGGCTTCCCCTTTGGGCCGGAGGATATGTGTTCGGTCGGGGGAATGAGGTGCTCGCAGGAGTCGCCGCGACACTGGTGGTGACCTACTGGGCGCTTCGATGGCATTCGTGGAAACGCGCTCTTTTAGGGGGCATAGCTATCATCCTGTGGATAGGAACGACCATGGGACACATCCCGAACAGTCTCCTGGGATTGACCACGCTAATGTGGCTCACATCCTTAATTGCCCCGCGACCTTCTGTGGGCATTGAAGTCCTCTGGGGATTGACCTTAACGATGTTCGCGCTGGGCAGCACCTGAGAGTTCAACAAGGCGTGCAGGCCGCGCGCCTTCTCTAAAACGGACGGTTTAACGAACAGAATTTTGGTGGATAAAAGGGGGAACAATGAACGCGAAGCATATTACGGACTTTATCTCCATTGCAGACATACCAAGCGATGTACTGTGGGAGTGGCTACACCTCGCCAAATCCCTGAAAGAGGAGTGGCGAGCAGGGGGAAACAAACCCATTCTCAAAGGGAAAATCCTGGGGATGATTTTCCAGAAGCCCTCTCTGCGCACACGCGTCTCTTTTGACGTGGCAATGCGACATTTGGGAGGAGAGGCCCTGTACTTGTCACCGCAAGAAATCCGATTGGGCGAACGGGAGACGATTCCCGACGCCGCGCGTGTGTTGTCCGGATACGTGGATGGCATTATGGCCAGAGTGTTCGACCATGAGCACATCCTGCAACTCGCGGAATACGCCTCGGTTCCAGTTATCAACGGGTTATCTGACTTCAATCACCCGGCTCAGGCATTCTCCGACCTGTTTACCCTGTACGAACACTGGCATTGGCAGGATTTGGCCGGACGACGACTCGTGTTTGTAGGAGACGGCAATAATGTAGCGCATTCTCTTATGTACGCGTGCTCCAAGATGGGAATGTCCATTACTGTGTGTACCCCCCCAGGATATGAACCTCAGGAGCAGGTGGTCGAACAGGCGCGGGAATTCGCAGCCCAAAGCGGCGGAGAGGTGCTATTAAGTCACGATCCCTATGAGGCTGTTCAGGGTGCCGATGTTATCTACACTGACGTGTGGGCCAGCATGGGCCAGGAGGCCGAAGCCGAAGAACGACGTCGTGTCTTTCGCCCTTACCAAGTCAACCAGAAACTGGTGGAGGCCAGCCATAACCCCGATGTGCTCGTTATGCATTGTCTGCCAGCCCACCGCGGTGAGGAAATCACCGACGATGTGATAGATGGCCCTCACAGCATTGTCTTCCGACAGGCTCACAACCGTCTGCATGGCCAAAAAGCTATCCTGGTCGGACTGCTGGGTTAGAGTACAGGAGCCTCGACCCTGTACCGCGTAGCAAGCCATGAAGAGTTCACGCATGGCTTGCTACGCCAACCTGGGGTATAATGCATAAGCCATAGGTTCCTAATTTCAGAAGAGGCTTGACTGTGACCTGGCAGGATATTCTCACGCTGTTCAGCCATCTGAATGCACTGGCCATCCTGGACATTTTGCTAGTCACCCTCATTTTCTACACGGTCTTGCGTCTCTTTAAAGGGACGCAGGCCATGCAACTGGTCCGGGGGTTGCTCCTTGTTATCGTTATCATCTTTATTGTTACCAACTTTGTCCAGCAGTTAACTGCGTTCCGATGGCTCGTGCGCAGCACCCTCCCCGCCATTCTCGTCGCCTTACCAGTTATCTTCCAACCCGAACTTCGCCGCGTCCTCGAACGCTTAGGACGGACAGCCCCCTTCCTGGGGCGGAGTTTACACATTGAAGCGGTTAACGAACTTATTGACACTCTGGTCTCCGCGACCATGCGTTTATCCGCGCACCGTTTTGGTGCTATTATCGTGCTCGAAGGGAACACCGGTTTACAGGAGTACATGGAATCGGGAGTTCTCATAGATGGACTTGTCAGCGAGCGATTACTCCTGGCCATTTTCTACCCTAAAGCCGCGCTCCACGATGGAGCGGTCATCATTCGCGGTAATCGAATCGCAGCGGCTGCTTGTGTCCTGCCCCTATCACCGCGGCCGTTGGAAGCCCAACTGGGGACACGCCATCGGGCCGGGCTGGGCATCACAGAACACGGTGACGCCCTGGCCATCATCGTATCCGAGGAAACGGGCACTATTTCCGTAGCCCGCTATGGCCGTCTTATACGACGATTGGACGATAAGCGATTACGTCGCGTGTTGCAGAACTTTTACGCACCCTACGAAAAACACCGACGGCAGGCCTTATGAGACTATTGCGACTCTGGGTTCGAGACATTATCAATAATTGGGATTCGTTTCTAATGGCCTTCTTCTTGGCCCTGATTGTGTGGATTATTGCCGTGGAGCAGGAAGACCCCATTATTGTGGCCGATGTGCCCACGCCAATTCCTGTTCAATACATCAACCTGGGCGCGGATCTAACAATATTGGGCGATCCTGTGGACAACGTCCGCGTTCGTGTGCGCGCACAACGAAGCATTGTGCAAGCGTTAGATGCCAGCGCGTTTCAAGCGTACGTGGATTTAGCGGAAAAAGGACCGGGAGTCCACACATTGCCAATTCAGGTAGAAGGGCCCCGAGAGGTGAAAATTCTCAACGTACAGCCCCCGAAAGCCGTTGTCCACATTGAACGCCTCGCGGAAAAAGAGGTGACAGTCCGCGTCGAAATCATGGATTACCCTCCCTTAGGGTATATGGTCCGACAGGACAGTATCACTGTCGATCCCATGACAGTAACCGTGAAGGGACCAGAAAGCGAAGTAAGTAAGGTCGTTGCCGCGGTGGCTGAGGTATACGTACAAGGCGAGCGTTCTACAATACAAACTACCGTAGCCCTAAGCCCACGGGATAAAGAGAACTTACCCGTCTTTGACTGCACGGTGGATCCACCAGTGGCGCATGTAGTGGTACCTATTGAACCCCAACCGGGCTTTGCTGAAGTTCCCGTGGTACCACGCACCCATGGGCGACCAGCAGATGGATATCGAGTGAGCAGTATCAGTGTGGATCCGCCAACCGTAACCTTGCGAGGAAATCCCCAAGCCTTGCAAAAACTGCCCGGATATATCGAAACCGAACCCCTGGATATCAGCGGGGCCACACAGGATATTGTCGAACGGTTGCCCTTGCGGGTGCCGGAAAATGTATCTATTTTGGGCAGCAAAACAGCCGTGGTTACAGTGCGTATTGTGCCTTTGGAAGGGGGGAAGACGGTTGTCCGCCCCCTCAAGGTTCAAGGGATGCCCGAAGGCATGATTGTCAACGTGCCCATTCGCAGTGTCCAAATTATCCTGGCTGGCCCCTTGCCCAAACTGAACAGCCTGGGGCCGGACGATGTGCAAGCCATTCTCGACCTGTCCACAATTAGCGGGGAGGGCGTGTTCACTCTGAAACCGCAAATTCTAACCCCGTCCGACATCCGTGTGGAAGCAGTCATTCCCGAGGAGATCCAAATTGAAGTACGGGCCCCAACTCCCACCCCTACCCCCACCACAACACCTACCACTACTCCCTTGAGCACGGGAACACCATCAGCCCTTACCCCCATTCCACATATCTACCAGCCCACCCCTACCCCAACTCCCACGCCATAACTACGTGATTCTTCGGGAGGAAAAAGGTGGAGACACGCCCGAGGGAATGCGTTTACGGGGGCGTGAAGTCCCACTCCCTATTCTCGGGGAAATACAGCCGGGCTTGAATGAACGCCCAATTTACTTCCTCGCGGCTCTTCACGCCTACTTCATAGGCGACGCGCATCGTATCTAAGTACACGAACCACCACGCTGCGGTGTGAGGGGTAGGTGCCCGGGATAACCAGAAAAGAGCGCGTTGCACATCCTCAGAGGTTGGCGGTTTGTGATGATCCAGCCAAAAACTCGCAATCTGCCACGCGGTCCGCTCGCGAGGGCATAAACGCCACGCCTGTTGTCCCAACGACACGGCCTGTGAGAACTGTCCTGCTCCTTCCGCATGTATAGCCCACCCCAATAAAACATCCCCCACAAAAAAAGCGCCAACGAGCGCTGTGACCACCAAGGAATAGAACCCGCGCCAAATACGTGCGCGATTTGGGAAGGATGGACCAAAAGTCACCACATTCACAATCCACAAGACACCTAACACTAAAGCCACATACATTACAGGAGAACCTGTTCCTCCTGCGGTGAGCCAGACATTACCCCACAGAAAAGCCAGCACTCCAAGACTCAGACCGTATCCGAAAAGCAACCATCTGAGCGCCCCCTCCTCATCGTCGACTCGATAAGGCTGCACACTTTCAACAGCCAGTACCCCGGCCAGCAATAACGTCATGGGCGTCGGAAAGTGGACAAGCCAGGTGCCCAAAAGGGCCACCCACCCACCAAAGGCTCCCCACATGCGTGCATCCTGCTGCCGTACTTGCAGCCATCGACGCGCCACCCATCCCACACCGATCAGGACCATGAGGAGTCCCACCAGGCCAAACTGAACCCACACATCCAGCAGAATGTTATGAGCCCTGTCAAACACATGGGCCCGCCCGTCAGGTTCAAACCGCATTAAGATAGCAGGGTAAACTTCTGGGAAGTATAAGCCTAACGTATCCGCTCCAAAACCGAACAACGCTCGCCAAGGATGGTGGGTCAAGAGACGTACTGTCGACTGCCAGACAATGAAGCGCTGCTGTAAAGTGCCGTTCCGGTAGATGAAATCCCACAGGGACGATTGCGGATGCGTTATCCCCCACACAATTCCGCCTATGGCTATGCCTCCACTCCCTATCCACCACGCATATCGGCGCACACCACGCCAAAGGAATCCCCCCACCACAATCACTGAGAGGCCAAGCCCTAACCATCCGCCTCGGCTGTTCGACAAGACAATGCCCATCATCGCCACGAGGGCGTGTCCTCCCCACCAGAGCCCACGGCGCCACTTGTGGAGACGGAACGCCCAAACAGCAAAACCACCCCAATACAGCACCAGGGGAGTTAAAGCTGTGCTCAAAAACGCTCGATTTCCTAAAAGTCCCCCCTCTGCAAAGGCTGGATGCCAGAGGGATAAATGCCCCACAAAGATGAAGGGGGCCTTCTGAGCCAAAACCAGGATGACCAGCGATAACGTGGCCACAGGACTTAACAGTAGGGCCAACATTTCTCGCGACTTCGTGGAACAAGCCCATGCCCAGGTCAGCACACCTGCCGACAACCATGTGAGAATTCCCATCCAACGATAATCATTACCGTACAGAACAATGCGCCATGCCGGCCCGGCTATAACCAAGGATAATGTGAGCACGCCCGCCAAAAGAATCCATCCCCGCCGAGAAAGCCAAGGCAGCGCGTATAATGCGAGGAGAATCAACACCACGGACTTTTCGGCTTGAAAAGGGGAAGTACTCCAGGGGACAACCCATATCCCAGTGAACAGGAGGGCGACTATCACAGCAAGGGGTGGATGTTTAACCGGCCGCATGGTGGGCTTCCAAAAGTTCCAGGACTTTCACATCGGCTCTGGATAGGGGGTATTGACGAATTTCCTCTAAACGCACCCATTTCCAGTCCGCCACCCCAATGGACTTGGGGGAGCCAGCCTTCAACCGGCAGTGAAAAGCATGTAAGGTAATGCGAAAGTGGGAATACGCGTGATTCACCGTGCCCACGAGTTCCCCGACTTCCACTTCTATATCGAGTTCTTCCTTTAACTCACGACGAAGACACGCTTCCAAGGTCTCACCGGGTTCCACTTTACCACCGGGAAATTCCCACAAGCCTCCTAAGAGGCCGTCCAGCGGTCGCTGGGTGAGCAAGATTCGTCCCTCGTCATTCCAGACTACACCAGCCGTCACTACATAATGAGGTGTGGGACGCTTAGGAGTTCGCACGGGTAAAACTTCCTCCTTACCTTCCCGATGGGCTACACACATCTCCGCCAGAGGGCACAGATGACACTTGGGCGAACGTGGGGTACACACTTCGCGCCCCAGGTCCATGAGTGCTTCGTTGATGGCGCGAGCATGTCCAGGAAGGATGAGGGAACGCGACAGGGCCCATAAACGCCGTTCCACAGGAGCCCGCCTCGGGTCCTCTTCAATGCCGAACACACGACACAGGACCCGACGCACGTTGCCGTCCAAGACAGGTTCATCCTGTCCATAGGCCAAACTGAGAATAGCACCTGCCGTATACGGCCCGATACCGGGCAGGGATAAAAGCGCGTCGCGATCTTCAGGGATACGCCCTTGATACTGTTCCACGATGATTTGCGCGGCCCTGTGTAAGTTGCGGGCCCGAGCATAATACCCCAACCCTTCCCACAGTTTCAGAACATCCTCCAGGGGAGCCTCTGCCAGGTGTTGAACAGTGGGAAACCGGGATAACCACCGTTCCAGGTAAGGGAGTACAGTGGCGATCTGGGTCTGTTGTAACATGGTCTCCGAAACCCAAACCACATAAGGGTCTCGATTGCGTCGCCAGGGAAAAGCACGGGTTTCCGGGGCATGCCATGCAAGCAACGCGCGCGCGAGGGCGGCGGGATCGGGATGTTTTGTTTCCCGGTGTTCACTCATGGCCACATTGAACTCAGCAGGGGCAAAACAAAGAAATTCAGGAAGAAGAGCAATACCAGCACAACCCACACCCACACAGGCAAGCCCAGCCACATTTTCGGCGGTGCCTTTTTCTTGGGCGGCTTGGGTGGGGGCAGGGGAGCCTGGCATCGCCAACACACACGGCGGTCATCCGGGTTCCACGTGCCACATTGCGGACATACAGGCATGGCGGTGTGCCCCTCTCACCTTAATTTATCTGGCATCTCCTTTTGCGACGTTCCACACCACTGTATATCGTTTCATCCGCACATCAAACCAATGATCGCGCTGTGCGCACATTTTGTCAAATCCCTTCTCCCGTATCGGTTGCATTTCAATTTGGATAGGATTTATATAAAGAGAAATTGAGCAAGAAAATGATGGATCTTGATAAAATACACCAGCAATCAAATGAAGGCTTTGGTGTTGTAATAAGCAGAAGAGGTGCGAGAAGGATGCCAACACTCCCGCTGGACCCTGGCAGCGATATTGTAGGTGTGTGAGTGGCGTGGGGTTCATACCTGGTTGGGGTTATAGCGCATATTGCGGCAGAAGTTCCTGTTCTGTGAGTGCATATCCCCTGTTTGGGTGAAGGCCACCACGTTACCTTTGGCTGCGGGCAGTACCAACCCGGTCCGTCTCTCCGGGGCCTCGTAGAGGCTCTTCATCCCCCCTGTGGCAACATCCAGAAGCACCACTTCGTTGCCCAACAGACTTCCCCCGATATCGTGGGCCGGGTAGACTTCTTTCCCGGTCGGATCCCACCTAGCCACGCGCCAGGCTCCGATCCCCTTCCACTCAAAGACCACGCGGGGCTGTCTCGCCGAGCGTGTGCAGCATGATTTGAAGCCGACGATCCTCGGGAATAGCCGAGTAGGCGATGGCGTCCCCAGTCGGAGATCAGGCAAGGGATTAAGTGTGAGTGTCCTGATCAATCGGTATCCCGCGCTAGTCTTCCATTGAGAGAAGTAGCACATCTTCGTTGCCCACACTGCAGTGCGGGCTGGTTTTGAACACCAGGTATTTCTCGTCCGGCGACGCCTAGGCTGCGTTCCCATTCTCTTGAAAGTGCACCGCAGGGGCTCTCCACCGTCTTCTCCGACAGGCGCATCTCATCCGCAATCTCCCGGTCCGACTTCCCTGCAACCCCAGGGTCAGTACCTCGACCTCCCGTTCCGAGAAAGGGCATAACGCCCCCGCCACTCCACCGGCCAGCGCTGGAATGGAGTCATCAGGCTGTACAACGATAAACCGGACCCGGGGGACCCGCAGG
Source organism: uncultured Anaerolineae bacterium (assembly GCA_964402285.1). GTDB lineage: Bacteria > Chloroflexota > Anaerolineae > JAADDB01 > JAADDB01 > CAYPUG01. The sequence continues at coordinate 35,135 of CAYOAZ010000031.1, forward strand.
ACCTTAACAGGTACACCTATGTGCGCAATAACTCGGTGCGGTATACGGACCCTAGCGGGCATTGCCCCCTGTGCATTGCTGTGGGTGTCCTCATCCTCAAGGCCATTGACTACGGCTGGACCGCCTACGATGCCTGGCAGGCCGACCGCACGCTTCAAAGTCCAGGGGCTAGCACGGAGGAAAAACTCACCCCCGCCCTTACTGTGGGCCTCCTGGGCCTGGAAATCATTGAGCCCGATGACCTCCTGCCTGTCGGATTGCCCCTGGATGATATTGTTCGACGGGGCACTACCCGCGAATTTCAAAGGGCCTTCCAGAAAGGAGGCTTCAGGTCTGGTATACGGTACCGGCGGCGTACTCTTGGGAACTTTATCCTACGGGTTATCCGTCATAAGTACAACGCGGGCATGTTCCAGGAGGTGCGGAGTGCGGGGGAGTGGCGGCAAATTCTTAAGGGTCTGCGGAAAGAAGCGGGGTTGGAAGTGCACCATCTGATTGAACTATGTGCTCATCTCGCAACGGGTGTACCGCTGGTTGCGGGAGCACAAGGAGAGAGGGTGGGACGTGGTGCCGGTCTACGTTACCAGAAAGGAAGGTGGAGGGAGGTGAACATCCGGTGCGATTTGGTTCAAACACCGGTGAGCACAGAGCGACGTTGCGCGGGGTCATCCCGCCCGCTATTCGG
>CAYOAZ010000032.1:0-10400 GCA_964402285.1 uncultured Anaerolineae bacterium
GAGCGCACTCAAATGCAACTTGCTATCCCCCTGGATTTTTAGCCAATGAGCCCGAAGAAATCCCGATTACAGCGGTTGCGCGATAAAGGGAAGTTGTTGGATGAGATTTTGGCCTGGAAGCGCGAGGAGGTGGCCCGCAAACGCCGCGAGCGCCCTCTGGCAATCCTGCGCGCCCTCGCGGCCACAGTTCCCCCACCCGGCAATTTGCGAGCCGCATTGCAGGCCCCCGGAGTTCACATCATCGGCGAAATTGTCCGGGCTACCCCTGCCCACGGGTTGCTCTCCCATCATTTTGACGTGGACGAGTTGGTGGATGTGTACGTTAAGGGCGGGGTGAGTGCCCTCTCCGTGGTCACCGATGCCCGGTTTTTCCAGGGAAAATTGGAGTACCTCACCCAGACAAAGGAGATCCTGGCCCAGCGTGGAGTGGCAATACCGGTGTTGCAACGGGATTTTGTGCTGGATGTGTACCAGGTGTGGGAAGCACGCGTGGCCGGCGCGGACGCGATCTCTTTACTGGTATCCGCTGTGGGGGATTCAACTCTCCGGGAGTTGCTGGCCACAGCCCACGCGTTGGGCATGGAGGCCGTGGTTGAAGTTCACAATGAGCAGGAGTTGGCCCGGGCTCTGACCGCGGGGGCTCGCATTGTGGGGCTGAATAACCGGGATGTGCGCACGTTCACTGTAAATTTGGGCGTTACCGAACGGTTGCGTCCTTTAGTGCCTCCGGATGTATTGGTGGTGAGTGAGGAAGGGGCGTTTACTCGAGAGGATATCCTGCGCTTATCTGCCACGGGAGTTCACGCTGTGCTTGTGGGCGAAGCGTTTATACGCACTCGCCCCGACGCACGCCTTCGCAAGGTCCAATTGTGGGTGCAAGCGGCCCGTCACAGTTAAAATGTGGATCGGGGATGAAGGTACGGTGAATTCCAGGGCGCCCCGGAACAACGATGTGGGAACACCCTTCCTTCATCTTGCTGCCAATGCGGTGCACAGGCACCACGGGGCACAGGGCGTGTACACGGAAATAATGGAAATCTGAGGAGGAGGGCATGACCGGCACAATCATCAACGTGATTACGGTCCTCATCGGTGGAACCCTGGGCACGGTGCTGGGCGCTCGTTTGCCCGATAAAATTCGCGAGACCGTTATGGCCGCGGTGGGTTTGGTGGTGTTGGTCATTGGTTTTGAGATGGCTGCTTCCTCGCAAAATATCCTCATTCCCATGTTTAGCGTCCTTATTGGCGGTGTGCTGGGGGAATGGTGGCGTATTGAGGATGGCTTGAACGCGTTTGGGCGTTGGCTGGAGGACCGGACTCAGCATTGGTTTGGGGAGGATGAGCGGTCAGTAACCCGCGCGTTTGTGACGGCAAGCCTTGTGTTCTGTGTGGGGCCATTGACTATTTTGGGGGCTATCCAGGATGGTTTGGCCGGCGATTTCCAACTCCTGGCGGTGAAATCCATTTTAGACGGTTTCACTTCGTTGGCCTTTGCTGCCACTTTGGGCCCGGGGGTTCTTCTGTCCGTTATCACGCTTATCGTGTATCAGGGGGGGCTTTCCTTTGTGGCGATGATGTTCGGTTCGATTCTGGGCGCTGTCACCCGTACCACTCCCTGGGTGGTGGAGATGACGGCCGCGGGCGGCATTCTCGTGTTGGGCATCGGCCTGGGGTTGTTGGAGATCCGGCAAGTCCGTGTGGGGAACTTGTTGCCCGCGGTGGTAATTGCTCCCTTGATTGTGGTCCTGTTGACGTGGTTGGGCGTGATGTGAATTTGACACCAATTGGAAGGATCGCAGGAAGTGGGTGGGTGAGCCATGGTGTTCTACAAGGACAAATTTGATTCAATAGCCGGTCAAGAGGGAGTGCAGGCGAGGATGGAGCGAAGGGGAAAGCCCGAAGGTTTGAAGATTGGATGGGAACTCCTGGATACTCGCTATCTTTATCGGAGTCAGTGGCACCACCTGCGGCAGGATCGGGTGCGCCTGCCCAGTGGTGAAATCATCGTTTACACGTACCAGGAACATGCGGGGTTTGTTGTGATTGTGCCGGTTACGGTTGAAGGAGAGGTGGTGCTTATTCGCACGTATCGTTACACTGTGGATGACTGGGTGTGGGAGTTGCCCGCCGGGGGGCTGGGCAACCGGGCGGGCCAACCCTTAATTCAGGTGGCGCAGGAGGAACTGGCCGAGGAAGTGGGCGGGGTGGCTACAGACTGGTCCTATCATGGCTGGTTTTACATTGCCAATGGCACGGCCGACATTGTCGGGCACATATTCCTTGCCACCGGGGTTCGGTTGACCTTGCCGCCCCGCCGTGAGAACACGGAATTCATCCAGGTGCACCGTGTCTCCATTCCAGAGGCCCTGGCCATGGCCCGGGATGGGCGCATGCGCGATGGTGAAAGCGCGTTGACCCTCTTACGTTTGGAACCCCAATTACAGCAACTGCTCTCGACAGTGTCGGGAGTGGGGAAACGGTAGCGATGATGAGTGCGCTTCGTACCTTTCCGTCCATTCACGTCCGCGTCCCCGCGACCACCGCGAACCTGGGCCCAGGATTTGATGTGTTGGGCATGGCCTTGGCCTTGTGGAACGAGGTTGTGGTTACCCCTGCGTCCCACCTCCGGGTTACCGTGGAAGGGGAGGGTGTGGACACCCTGCCGCGGGATACGTCTAACCTGGTCGTGCGCTCTATGGCCCACATGGCGCGCTCGATAGGACGATCCCTGCCGCCTGTGCACGTTCACCTGGTGAACCGCATCCCCATGCAAGCGGGTTTGGGCTCCAGTTCCGCGGCTATTGTAGGGGGGTTGAGGGCGGCGGCGGCACTGTTCGAGGTGCCGCTTTCCCGACAGGACCTGCTTCGACTGGCTGTGGACATTGAGGGGCATCCGGACAATGTGGCACCGGCCATTTACGGCGGCTTGGTGGCTGTGGTGGTGGAGGAGCAGGGTCCACTTGTGCTCTCTTTGCCTGTGCCCTCAGGGACTCAGGTGGCCGTGGTTTTGCCTGATGTGCAGGTATCCACCGAAGAGGCGCGGCGTTTGTTGCCCTCCCACGTGGCGCATGAAGATGCGGTTTTCAACGTTGGACGGGCTGTGTTCGTGGTCCACGCGTTGCAGCGGGGCGATTACGATCTTCTCTCGCGGGTGATGGTGGATCGTCTGCATGAGCCGTATCGAAAGGCACTTATTCCCGGATATGAGGCAGTGGTGCGTGCGGCGCGGGCTTCAGGCGCGGCATCGGTTGTCATCAGTGGCTCCGGGCCCGCGCTTGTGGCCTTTGCCCCTCATGGCCACGCGCGCATTGTTGCGGCCATGCGTGAAGCCTTTGCGCGGGCAGGTGTTCCCGCGCGGGGGTGGGTTCTTCCCGTGGTTCAGGAGGTGTGAATCTACGACACCGACCAGGCTTTGAATTGCCATGCCGTGGGGCATCGGCTATCCTTAAGGTCCAGAAGGAGGTTCGTGTATGCGCATCTTGGTAACCGGCGGAGCCGGATTTATTGGTTCTCATGTTGTGGACGCGTACATTGCCGCGGGTCACGATGTGGTTGTGGTGGACAACTTGCACACGGGCAAGAAGGAGAACGTTCATCCCAAGGCCCGTTTCTATCAGGTGGATATTCGGGATGTGGACGCGTTGGCGCGGGTGTTCGAGGAGGAACACCCGGAGGTGATTAGTCATCAAGCAGCGCTGGCCAACGTGCGCGAGTCCATGGAAAAGCCCGCGGAGTACGCGGAGGTGAATGTTATCGGTTCGATTCACCTGTTGGAACTGGCGCGAAAGTTTGGGACGCGGAAAGTCATTTACGCGTCTACAGGGGGGGCTGTGTACGGTGAGCCGGTTTTCCTGCCCGCGACCGAGGAACACCCTATCAATCCCCTGGACAATTACGGGGCCAGTAAGCACGCGGTTGAGCACTATTTGTACCTGTACAGGCACAATTATGGCTTAGATTACACGATTTTGCGGTACCCCAATGTGTACGGTCCCCGCCAGGATCCGTTGGGTGAGGCGGGTGTCATTGCCATTTTCACCGGTCGCATGTTGCGCGGGGAGGTGTGCATCATCAACGGGTCGGGTGAGCAGCAGCGGGATTTTCTCTACGTGGGGGATGTGGCCCGCGCGAATGTGTTCGCTCTGGAACGCGGAAGTGGGGGCATCTACAATCTGGGATGGGGCAAGGGTATTGATATTAACACGGTGTTCCGGAAGTTGGCAGAGGCTGCGGATTATCACCTGGATCCGGTCTATGGGCCACCTAAGTTGGGAGAGGTGTTCCGCATTTACTTGGATGCCAGTAAGGCTCGTGAGGAACTCGGCTGGGAACCCCAGGTAACGTTCGAGGAGGGGTTAGCGTTGACGGTTGCCTATTTCCGCGATCGTGAAGGGCAGCAGGCTGGTTCGTAGTCCCACGGAGTGCGTTGGTGGGCACGGTTATTCTGGACATGTCATGGGGATGTAGGTTATGCGCGTAGGCATTAATGGGTGGTTTTGGGGGTCTCCGGAGGTGGGCAGCGGTCAATACGTCCACCATCTCCTGGAGGCCTTGTTGCGCGTGGCACCGGAGCATGAGTACATTTTGTACTTGCCCGGTGCTCTTCCCCATGCTCAACACGTTCCCGTGCCGGATTCGGTGGTGGTGCGGGTGGTGCGGACGCCTTTTGACCGTCATTGGGAGAATCTGGCAAAGGTGTGGTTTGAACAGGTGGCTTTACCCCGCTCGGCTGAGGCCGATGGCGTGGATCTCCTGCATGTGCCGTACTGGGGGTCGGCGTTGGTGCGTCGAGTGCCCACGGTGGTGACCGTCCATGACCTGATTCCCATGTTGTTGTTGGCTTACCGGGGCGGGCCGTTGGTGCGCACGTACACACGTTTGGTGGCAGAGGGGGCTCGTCGTGCGGATATGGTGCTGACCGATTCCCGGGCTTCGCGGCGGGATATCCGGCGTTATCTTAAGGTGCCGCCTGACCGGGTGCGAGCCGTACCTTTGGCTGTGGATGGAATGTACCGTCGGGTAACCGACCCGGAACGTCTGGCTTACGTACAGGAGAAGTATCGATTACCCCCGAGATTTCTCCTCTATTTGGGAGGGTTTGATCAGCGAAAGAATGTGACCACGCTTTTGCAGGCGTACGCGGGTATATTATACGCGTCCCAGGAAGGGGGCGGAGAGGGGCCCACGGCGTTCGACGCGGCTTTGGTGGTGGCAGGACGGTTGCCAACTCGGGATACTCGTTTCTTCCCCAACCCCCGCAAGATAGCCCGTTCCTTTGGCATTGCCGATTACGTGCACTTTATTGGCTGGGTGGATGAGGAGGATAAACCCGCGTTGTACTCTCTGGCGGACGCGCTGGTCTTTCCTTCCCTGTATGAGGGGTTTGGTTTGCCTGTGCTGGAGGCTATGGCGTGTGGCACGCCGGTCATTGCTGCCAACGCGGCTTCTCTGCCAGAATTGGTGGGGGATGCAGGCATCTTGGTGGCTCCTCGGGATGTGGAAGGTTTGGCAGAGGCGATGGTGCGTTTGGTGGAGGATGAGGCGCTGAGGCGGGATTTATCTCAGAAGGCGATGGAGAAGGCCCGGCAGTTTACCTGGCAGGAGGTGGCTCGCGCAACTCTGGACGCGTATTTGTGGGTGATTGAGCACACGGAGTTGAGGAAAACACAACCTGCGTGACGGTTTGGTCTCTTACTTCAAAGGGGAGTATAATAGCAGACACCATATCTGTGTGTGTACGTCTGTATAGAGACTGTCGACCATCTTTCACTTACCTGTGGAGAACGGGGCATGACCAATACAGTCGCCGGATCCACGTCCGATCCCCTCGCGAAGCCGAAACGCCGTTCTCGTCCCCCTTGGCGACGGGGTGAGGCTATCCTTGGGTTTATTTACATTCTACCTGCCACTGTAATTCTGGGGGCGTTCCATTTCTGGCCTATGTTCTACGCGGTGTACATCAGTTTACACCGGTGGCGGGTAATTAAACAGGGATATGTGGGCCTTGCCAATTATGAGTGGGTGCTCAAGAACCCCAAGTTCTGGAACGCGCTGAAGGTGACGGTGTATTATGTGGTGGGCACGGTGCCCGTCCAATTGACTTTGGCCCTCATCCTGGCATACATTTTGTATCAGCCCATCAAGGGGCGAGAGGTTTTCCGCACGATTTATTTCCTTCCCTACATTACGTCCACCATTGCATCCGGCGCTGTGTTCGCGTGGATGTTCAGCCCACAGGAGGGGCCGATTAACCGGTTCCTGACGAAGTTGGGTTTGCCGGCGTTGCGGTGGCTCTTGGAACCTCGTGGGGTGTTCACGATTTTAGGGGAGTACTTGCACCTTCCCTGGTTGAAGGGGGGACCTAGTCTGGCGCTGGTTACTATTATGATTTTTGTGATTTGGTTCTGGGTGGGATACGACGCGACGATTTTCCTGGCTGGGCTTGGTTCCATCCCTTATGAGTTGTATGAGGCCGCGAAGATTGACGGTGCGAATCGCTGGCAGTTGTTCCGGTACATCACCATTCCTCTGTTATCGCCCACTATCTTTTTCCTCAGTCTGGTGGCGATGATTGGTTCGTTTAAAGCGTTCAATCACATTTTCATTATGACCGATGCATCTTCGGGAACTGTGGGTGGACCTTTGGACACGACGACCACGGTGACCATTCTTTTCTTCAAGAATTTTTACGAGACGCCCACGTATGGTAAAGCAGCCGCTATCGCGTTTGTGTTGTTCTTAATTATTCTGGTGCTGTCCTTGCTGCAGAACTGGCTGGCATCCAAACGAGTGTTTTACATGGAGTGATCGATGATCAGCATAACCTTGCCTTTGGGCCAACGGAAGCATGTGCGACTGTCGGTGTTGCAGTTGCTTTTGTACGTGGTGCTCATTGCAGGCGCCATCATCGCGATGTTTCCCTTTATTTGGATGATTTTGACCTCTTTTAAGTCGTACGGTGAGGTGACGGCCGGACGTTTCTTTCCGCGGGAGTTGCGGTGGCACAATTATGTGGAGGCGTGGAACGCGGCGCCTTTTGCTCGGTATTTCCTGAACTCCATTTTCATCGCGTTGGCCACGATTGCTGGCGATCTGTTTACGGGCATTCTGGCCGCGTACGCGTTTGCCCGCATGGAGTTCCCGGGACGGAATGTTATCTTCTTCCTTTTCCTGGCCACGTTGATGGTACCTGGAGAGTTGACGGTGTTGCCCAACTTCCTCACCATTCGTAAGTTGGGCTGGTATAACACGTACGAAGCGCAAATTATCCCCTTCACGGCCAGTGTGTTTCACATTTTCCTGTTGCGACAGTTTTTCATGGGTATCCCCCGTGATTATTGGGATGCTGCGCTGTTGGATGGGTGTACGCATTTCCGTTTTCTGTTTTCCATTGTGGTTCCCCTTTCTCGAGCGGCCATTGTGACGGTGGCGCTGCTGAGTTTTATTGGGTCGTGGAACGCGTTTCTCTGGCCGTTGATTGTGACGTCCAGTGAGAAGATGCGCCCGATTCAGGTGGGATTGCGCAGTTTTGTGGTGGAGGAGGCTACTCAGACGCAGTTGATGATGGCCGCGGCCACCATGGTCATTGTGCCCATTATCATTTTTTACCTGTTCACACAACGGCAGTTCACTCGGGGTATTATGACTACCGGTTTAAAGGGGTAAGACTTCGCTGAATAAGCAGGTTGAGGGAATGGTCGGATAGCAAAGACTTGTGGAGAGGTGTGTTATCCATTTTCAACACTCAACGTAGATTTAACCTAAAAGGAGGAGTCGTCATGCGTTCGAAAAAGTGGCTTCTGGTGATTGGTCTTGTGCTGGCCTTGGCGTTGGTCATGGCCGCATGCGCCGGGCAGAAGACGCCTACGCCGACACCGACAAAGGCGCCTGCTGCACAGCCCACTCCGACGAAGGCTGAGGAGGAGATGGATCCCATTAGCAAGTTGGATCCGTCCGGACAGGAGGTGCTCTTCTGGCACGTTTCGACCCGCAAGCACGAGAAGGTGCTCATGGAGATTATTGACGGGTTCAACAAGAGCAACCCCTATGGTATTAAGGTAGTGCCCGAGTACGCGGGCTATTACGGTGACATTTACAAGAAGATTCTGGCGGGCATCGCTGCTGGGGAAACTCCTGACATGGCCATTGGTTACGCCAACCAGGTGGCCGAGTACGCGAAGGCAGGGGTTATCGTGCCGCTGGATCCCTTTATGAACAGCAAGAAGTACGGCTTTACTGAGGAAGATAAGAAGGATTTCATGTGGAACTTGCTGGAAGGGGATAAGCGGCCTGAGTTCGGTGGTCAGTACCTCTCCTTTGCGCACAGCCGATCCATGCAGGTTATGTACTACAACGTGGATTGGTTGAAGGAGTTAGGATACGATGGTCCGCCCAAGACCTGGGATGAGTTTAAGGAAATGTGCATGAAGGCCACGGATCCGGAGAAGGGCACTCACGGGTATGCCTACTCGGGCAGTGCCTCCCTCTTCGCTACCCTGGTCTTCACCTTTGGTGGGGATATTGTGACGAAGGACAATCAGAAGGTGGCTTTCAACGGCGAAGCCGGGCTTAAGGCCTTGCAGTTGCTGAAGGATCTGTTTGACAGTGGCTGTGCGTATGAGGTAGCCGAGCGTTACGGGGACCAGAAGGACTTCGCCAATCGCAAGGCCCTCTTCACTTTTGGCTCCACTGCTGGTTTGCCCTACTATCGCAGCGCTATTGAATCCAGCGAGGCGGGACCCTTCCAGTGGGATGTGGCTGCTCCGCCCACCGCGATTGGCAAGCCCGTGGTCAACGTGTACGGCCCCAGCGCGGCCATCTTCAAGAGCGTGCCCGAGCGTGAGTTGGCTGGCTGGCTCTTCTTCAAGTACTGGGCCGAGCCCAAGAATGTGGCCAAGTGGGCCATGGTGGCCAACTACTTCCCCATTCGTAAGTCGGCCATTGAACTGCCCGAGATGCAGGAATACATGAAGAAGAACCCGCAGTACAAGAAGGCCTTTGACTTGCTGCCCTACGGCCGCATGGAGCCTTCGGTGGCCGGGTACCAGCAGATTCGTGGCATCATCGCGGATGCTATGAAGAAGGTCATCGAAGGAGGCGACCCGCAGCAGGTTCTGGAGGCCGCGGCTCAGGAAGCCCAGAGCGTGTTGGATCAGAACAAGTAAGGTGTGAGATCACACACGCGGGGAACGAGCGGGGTGGGACGGTTACGTCCTACCCCGTTTTTTTTATCCTGATTACCTGTGCGGACGGCGGCCGCGGTCAAGGGGCGATGGGCTCGATACGGCCTCCAGTTGAAAACTGCGGCCTTCGGTTGCGAAACCGCGGGGCGGTTTGGGCCCTCACCCCACTCCCCTTGCCCTCTCCCCTCTCCCAACCTTGGGAGAGGGGAGAGGGGGAACACGCCTCCTCTCATTCTCGCGCCGGTGCCGAGGGGTGAGGGGTGAGGGATGACGCGGCCAAGGGCGTTGGCCCCGACACGGCCGGCAGTTGGAAACTGCGGCCTTCGTGGGGCGAAACCGCGGGGGCGGTTCGACGCAGCCCCCGCAAGGGGGCTTGGCAAGCGAAGCCCGCAACTTCCAGTTGCCGGGCGTTTTGCGCGGCTTCCACCCACGGACGCTGGCCGCGGCCGAGGGCGTTGGGGCTCGACACGGCCAGCCGTTGAAAACTGCGGCCTTCACTTGCGAAACCGCCGGGGGCGGTTCGACGCAGCCCCCGGCGGGGGGCTTGGCAGACGAAGCCCGCAACTTCCAGTTGCCGGGCGTTTTGCGTGATTTTCACCCACGGACGATGGCCGCGGCCGAGGGCGTTGGATCCCGCCACGGCCGGCAGTTGGAAACTGCGGCCTTCACCTGCGAAACCGCCGGGGCGGTTCATCGCAGCCCCCGCAGGGGGCTTTGCAAATTGCGGCCCGTTGAAACGGCCCGCTGAACAGGGGAGCGCCCCTTCGGGGCGTGGGGTAGCCTCTGCGCCAACGGCTTCTCCGTCCCGCAGGGACGGCGCCTGTTCAGCAGGCGAATTTATTCGGCTGCTCTGGGACGCGATACGGCCAGCCGTTGGAAATTGCGGCCTTCGGATGCGAAACCGCCGGGACGGTTGGTCGCAGCCCCCAGGAGGGGGCTTGGCAAATTGCGGCCTGTTGAAACGGCCCGCTGAACAGGGGAGCGCCCCTTCAGGGCGCGGGGTAGGCTGAGCGCCGGCGGGTTTGCCGTCCCGCGAGGACGATTCCTGTTTAGCAGGCGAATTTATTCGGCTGCTCTGGACTTTTCAATGTTCAGCCTTTCCTTCAGCCATAAGTACATAAGAACGCCGCCGGCCACCGCAACGTTAAGGGATTCAGCCTTGCCCACGATAGGGAGCCGGGCGTACGCGTGGATGTGTTCGCGTACATCTGCTGAGAG
>CAYOAZ010000033.1:0-35191 GCA_964402285.1 uncultured Anaerolineae bacterium
GCGGCGGTCGGGTGAGATACAGCCTCCGGCGCGGGGCTGGGAGTAATTTCTGGTGTTTCCACCGCGATTTCTTCTTCGGCCGCGATCTGGGCAGTTTCGAGGTCGGTTGGGGCTTGGGTCGGGGCTTCTGCCGCGGTTTCCGCGGTTACGACGGCTTCGGGCGCTTCTGCTGGCGCGGGAGGTTCTTTGCCCGGGATTTCTGTTTCCTCTGCCGCGGCTTCCGCGGCTGTGACGGCTTCGGGTGCTTCTGCTGGCGCGGGAGGTTCTTCTCCCGGGATTTCTGTTTCCTCTGCCGCGGTTTCCGCGGTTGTGACGGCTTCGGGTGCTTCTGCTGGCGTGGGAGGTTCTTCTCGCGGGATTTCTGTTTCCTCTGCCGTGGTTTCCACGGCTGTGACGGCTTCGGGCGCTTCTGCTGGCGCGGGCGGTTCTTTGCCCGGGATTTCTGTTTCCTCTGCCGCGGTTTCTACGGCTGTGACGGCTTCGGGTGCTTCTGCTGGCGTGGGCGGTTTTTCTCCCGAGATTTCTGTTTCCTCTGCCGTGGTTTCCGCGGTTACGACGGGAGTCTCGGGTTCTGCTGCCCCTGTGTCTGTTTCCGCTTCCTCGCGCGGGGGCTCTGTCCCTGGCGGGGTTTCTTGTTCTGGCATCGGTGTTTCTGCAGGTTCCGCTGCCGCGCTCGGTGCTTCTTCCTCTTTTAGGGTGGGTTCTTTTTCGGGAGTAGGTTCGGGCGGTGCCTGGGTTTCTACTTCGTGTTCGGTGGTTTCTGGTTCTGTGGGCGTTTCCTCAGGCTCCGCCACGATGCCTGCTGCGGGCTCTACCACTGTCTTCACGATGATTTCCTCGACGGGCGCTTCGGTGGCTACGGTGGGGGCCTCTGGTTCTTCCTGGGGAGGTAAGGCGATGTCCAGGATGACGGTTTTGTCCTGTTCTAATCGGACGGTGCGGACTACGTCGGGTGGGCCCACTACGATAACCTGGTATTCGCCCGCGGGCATGTTTTGGAAGAGGTAGGTGCCGTTGAGCGCGGTTTGTGTTTGGGCTACCAGTTCTCCCCGGCGCATAAGGTGGACCGGGATTTCGGGGAGGGCTTGTCCTTCTGCGTCGGTGATTTTGCCGCGCAGGGTGGCCCGGTGGGGTGGACGCAGGTCCAAGGTGGGCATGGTGACGGTCTCATCACCCTGTAAGGTGACGGGGCCCAGTTCGTGGCCTTCGATGCGGACTCGGTAGGTGCCTGGGGGGAGTTCCACAAAGCGATACTGTCCCTGGGGAGAAAGGGCAACGGCCCGTTTCCACCCGTAGGTGTCGGAGATGAGTTCGGCAAGCATCTCCGGTGTGCCTCCCATGACCAGGCCCATGACGATGCCCTGCAGGGAGAAGGTGACTTCTACGGTGTTGGTGCCGTCCAGGTGGATGTCCTTTGCGATGGTGCCAATGCCAGCCAGTTCCAGGGTGTAGGTGCCCGCGGGTAGGTGGGTGAATTCAAAGTGCCGATTTTCGTCCAGGGTGGTTTCCCACACGCGTCCCGCGTCGTTCTTCAGTAGAAGTTCAATGCCCGGTCTCCCCCCGGCTATGTGCCCAATGACGCGGCTGTTCGCGGTTTCCGCGGGTGTGGTCTCTGCCGCGGGGGGTTCGGTGGGTGTCTCGGCTTCTATTTCGACTTTTTGAGGGCGAGGTTCTTCGGTTTCCGGCGTGGCCGCGGGCTGGACTGGTGGTGGGGTTTCTGCCGCGGTTTCGAGGGGTTCGGGTTCCTTGGGTTCCTCTGCTGTGACTGAGGTCGGTGATGTTTCCCGCGTTTCCGGAACCCCGGTTGTGCGTTCTTCTTCAGGAGTGATCGGAATTTCTGTTATGCGTTCCCGGGGTTGGGGTTCGCTGAGGGTGAAGAGGAGGTCGATTTGATCTCCCGGTTGAACAGGGAGGTCTACCACGTCTGTACGGTCGGCGACGTGGATACGGTAGAATCCGGGAGGAACGTTGTCGATGTAGAAGCGCCCTTCTTCGTCTGTTTGGGCGCGGAGGGCGCGGCCATCTTCTGTGAGGAGTTCCACTTCCACATGGGCTATGGGTGTGTTTTCTGCGTCTACTACGGTCCCGGAGATGAGGGCGGTTTTTGGCATGGGTGTTTCCTCCTCGCGCGGTGCCGACACTGTGGGTGTGGCTTCCGGCACGATAAGGCCGGAAGAGCGTTCCAGGGAGGGCATGGCTTTGACCCGCTCGACTACGGGGAGCATGCCGTTGAACCCGAATTCTTCGTCCCACCAGTGGGTGTACCAGCAGTGGGGTTCCCAAACATGGGGACGGGTGGGGTCGATGCGCCGGTCCGCGATCAGCCAGTGACACAGGGTGAAGAACCATAGGGGGGCTTCTCTTTGCAGGAATTCGTTGATCTGGACGGTCCACTCGGCCGCGGTCCACGGGTCGAGGCGGGGGTAGCGGCGATCGTCGCGCAGGCCGGTGATGGCTCCACCTTCGGTGGCGATGATGGGGATGGGGTATCCCAGTACTTCCTGGGCCATGTGGCCGGCCAGTTCATAAGCCCGGAAGCATTGGGGGTCGTCGGCCAGGGTGGTATCCGGCTGACGGCCTTCTGCCCGCCAACGGTTGATGATCTCCGGGGGTTCGTTCCATCCCCACGGGTGATGCTGTTTGTATTCTTCTGGGGTGACCGGGCGGCCTGTGCGGTTGACATCGTCGTCCGGGTAGTTTAGGGGGCGGTTGTATGTGTACGCGTGGACGGCCCACCAGGTTCCCCGCTGGAAGAGGTCTTCCCGATCCCGATCTACTATGGCCTGAACCGGGTTGTGGGCAGGGGTTAGGGCCATGGGGGGAATGCCGGGGAGACCGCCGGCGTTGAGGATGTCGTCGGCATCCTCGATAAACGCGTCGATTATGAGGTCGAAGGCGTTGGGAGGCATATTGCCCGACCACGCGCTTGGCAGGTCGGGTTCGCTATCTACTTCAAAGTACACCACGCCCGCGTCCACCAGGCGGCGTACGGTTTCTCTTTCCTGAGGCGTTAGCCGGTGCGGAGGTGGTCCCTGGCGCTGGAGCCGCACAATGGGCATAATGTCTTCGGCCACCAGTCGGCGGACCAGGGGAAGGGTGCTTCCCTGTCCGTCGTCCACGATTTTCAGCCACTTGATGTGCATCGCGTGGAGTTCGTCCATCCAGAAGTCCAGCGCGCTTTCCGTGGGCGGACGCGGGGAGGGGGACCAGTGTAGGCCACGACCGTTATCTCCCTTGGGGCGTGGAAAATCGGTCAAGCGCAAGTTTCACCTCCTCAAGCCTATCCGTTGACCACTCACGGTGGGTTGTACGTGGTGGGAATGACATGGCATGGGAACATGTAATGGTCCGTCAACCGTTATTATCACGGCCAGTATAGCATAAAACCCCCAGAGGGGGAATTTTGAACAGCGCCTATCTTTTCCTCTTAGCGGACTTTCGCGTTGAACAATCGGTTTCAATGGGGTGGTTTTTGCAACAGGCGTGAAGAAAGTTGACGGAGTTGGACGAGGACGGGATAATCCAACCGGGGAACGTAGCCGGTCTCCGCGATGTTCCAGGAGGAGAAGTTGGTAATGAAGAGACGGTTATGGGTACTTTGGCTTGTGTTGGTGTGGGTTTTGGTCGCGTGTGGCGGTGTGAAGCCGGTGGCTAAACCTAACTTTGATCAGGGTGTCGGTAAGTTGGTGATTATCACCGGCGCGGGAGCGACTTTCCCCTATCCGTTGTACTCCAAGTGGTTTTACGTGTACAGCAAGGTTGTGGACCCTCTGGTTCGGTTCAATTATCAATCCATTGGTTCCGGTGGGGGCATTCGTCAAATTATGGCCCGGACTGTGGATTTTGGGGCGTCGGACGCGATTCTGAGTGAGGAGGAGAAGGCCGCGGCTCCTGATTTGCAGATGTTTCCCACAGTGGCGGGTGGCGTGGTGGTCGCTTATCATTTGGTGGATGCCCAGGGTCAGGAGGTGGGTACGGGGTTGAGGTTAACTCCCGACGCGCTGGCGGACATTTTCCTGGGTCACATTACTCGCTGGAATGATCCCCGCATCCAGGATGTGAACCCCGACATTGCCCTGCCCGACGCGCCTATCTCTGTGGCCCATCGTTCGGATGGCTCAGGAACTACGTTCTTATTTACCCATTATCTGGCACAAGTGAGCCCGGAGTGGCGAGAGAAGGTGGGGGGCGGCAAGGCTGTGAACTGGCCGGTAGGCATTGGCGGAAAGGGAAACGAGGGGGTTGCCGGCATTCTCCAGCAGCAGCCTAACAGTATTGGGTACGTTGAGTTGGCATATGCCGTCCAAAACCAGATGGCTTATGCCTTTATTCAAAATCGGGAAGGGAACTTCGTTGAGCCCACGGTGGACAGCATTACCGCGGCGTCTGACGCGTACGCGGCGGAGATGCCTGAGGATATGGGCCAGTTGTTGGTGAACGCTCCTGGCAAGGATTCATACCCTATTGCTGGTTATACCTTTATTCTCCTCTACAAGGATATGCCCAACTGCATTAAGGCTCGCAAAATCCACGACTTTATGGTTTGGGCCTTGACTGAAGGGGATGTGTACGCGCGGTCTTTACTGTACGCTCCTTTGGGAGCCTCGGTGGAAAAGATGGTTATTGAGCGGTTGGACGCGCTGACGTGCCAGGGGGGAAGACCAGTAAAGTGAGGAAATTGTTGCCCTTCTTGTAAACACCCGGGTTTCACGCAGGGGATAACAACTCATGGAGCACTTGTTGCAGGCCATCGGCATTCTGGGACCAACGAGGAAGAACCGGGGAGATGTCCTGTTTGAAGGGTTTCTCCTCTTGATGGCGCTAACGTTGGTCGGTTTGGTGGTGTTCCTTTTCTTTGAACTGGTGCTGGGTTCGTGGCCCGCAATACGGGCGTTTGGTGTGCGGTTTGTGACAAGCCGGACGTGGGATCCGGTGCGGGATGAATACGGCGCTCTCCCCGCGATGTACGGTACGATTGTGTCCTCTTTGCTCGCCCTGGCCGTGGCAGGACCAGTAGGTCTTTTTTCGGCTGTGTTCCTGGCAGAATTTGCTCCCTCGTGGCTGGAACGGCCCCTTTCCTTTTTAATTGAACTGCTAGCCTCCATCCCCAGTGTGGTGTACGGTTTGTGGGGCCTGTTTGTGATGGTGCCTTTGTTACGCCAGGTGGAGGT
This sequence comes from uncultured Anaerolineae bacterium, assembly GCA_964402285.1. Classification (GTDB taxonomy): domain Bacteria; phylum Chloroflexota; class Anaerolineae; order JAADDB01; family JAADDB01; genus CAYPUG01. The sequence continues at coordinate 5,172 of CAYOAZ010000033.1, forward strand.
GTTTCTGCACCAGCACGCGGGGGATGTCCCCCTCTTTTCGTGTATGCCCTGGGGTATCGGTATGCTGGCGGCTGTGGTCATTCTGGCCATTATGATCCTCCCATACAGTACGGCCGTGGCTCGGGATGTGATCCGGGCTGTGCCGCGCGCTCAACGGGAGGCTATGCTGGCGCTGGGCGCCACTCGCTGGGAGACGATTTGGCATGTGGTGATTCCTTATGCTCGGTCGGGCATTGTGGGCGGGCTGATGTTGGCTCTGGGCCGCGCGTTGGGTGAGACGATGGCTGTGACTATGTTAATTGGGAACCGTCCTGACATTTCCCTGTGTTTGTTCAACCCAGCCTACACTCTGGCCAGTCAGATCGCGAATGAGTTCACTGAAGCCACGTCGGAGATTTATCTTTCCGCGCTGGTGGAGTTGGGCTTGGTGCTCTTTGCCATTACTTTTTTGATGAACATTCTGGCTCGCCTGCTGGTGCTGAGTATGGGCACGCCAGGGAGAAGGTGATATGCAGAAGCCGTATGCAGTGCGCAAGACAACCAGTCGCCTGATGGCCGCGCTGACCGTTGTTAGCGCGGGGATGTCCGCGGGCATTCTGTTGGTCATTCTGATGTACATCCTCCGCCAGGGATTCCCCGCGCTTAATTGGGATTTCTTTACCCAGAATCCTTTGCCCGTGGGCGAGGTGGGGGGTGGTATTGCTAACGCGATTGCGGGGACGTTTATTGTGGTGGGGTTGGCCGCCCTCTTTGCCTTGCCCATTGGTGTGGGCACGGGGGTGTATTTGAGCGAGTTTGGACGCAATCGCTTTGGGGATGTGGTGCGCTTTTTGGCGGATGTTCTTTCCGGCGTACCTTCCATTATTATGGGGGTCTTCGCTTATATGGTGGTGGTCGTCCAGCAGGGACATTTTTCGGCCCTTTCGGGCGGGTTTGCCCTGGGGGTGATGATGTTGCCGGTGGTGACCCGCACAACCGAGGAGATGTTGCGCATGGTGCCCGATTCGGTGCGGGAGGCCGGCCTGGCCCTGGGATTGCCACGGTGGCGCGTGCTCATTCACGCGGTGATCCCTGCGGCGTCACGGGGTATCCTTACGGGCATTGTGCTGGCCCTGGCCCGAGTGGCCGGGGAAACGGCCCCGCTTCTCTTCACGGCCTTTGGCAACCCGTACTTCAGCCTGGACATCAACCAGCCTATTGCCACGTTGCCGCACACGTTGTTTGTGTACGCGATTTCCCCGTATCGGGACTGGCATCAGAAGGCGTGGGGAACGGCGTTGGTGCTCACGGCATTGATTTTCGTGGCCAGTTTGTTGGTCCGGACGTTGGGCGAAGTCCGTTATGAGGTGTGAACGTACACTAGCGATACGGAGGGGAGAGGGATCTCATGGCGTACGACGTGATTACAGGTGAACCGGCCCTGGTCGTCAAGAACCTGTCCGCGGGCTTTGGACATTTCACCGCTGTGAAGAACATCAACATCGCGTTTGAACGCAACGCGGTGACCGCAATTATTGGCCCCTCGGGTTCGGGGAAATCCACATTTCTCCGCTCTCTCAACCGGATGCACGAGGAAGTGCGAGGCGCCTGGGTGAAGGGCGAGGTCCTTTTGGAAGGTAAGAACATTTACGATAAGGATGTGGATCCTGTGATTGTTCGGCGCCGGGTGGGCATGATTTTCCAGCGCCCTAATCCCTTCCCGACAATGTCTATCTATGACAATGTGGCCGCGGGGCTCAAGTTGCGCCACTGGGGTAAAGTTCCCAACCTGGATGAAATTGTGGAGCGTTCCTTGCGCCTGGCCGCGCTGTGGGATGAGGTGAAGGATAAACTCCACCAGCCGGGTACGGCCCTCTCCGGTGGACAGCAACAGCGTTTGTGCATTGCCCGCGCGTTGGCTGTGGAACCTGAGATTCTGCTCATGGATGAACCTGCATCGGCTTTGGATCCCATCGCGACGTTGAAGATTGAGGACCTGATGCGGGAGTTGGCCAAGAATTACACCATTATCGTGGTCACTCACAACATGCAGCAGGCAGCCCGGGTGTCCGATTACACCATGTTTATGATGATGGACGAAGATCGGGCCGGGCACATGGTGGAGTACGGTCCAACAAAGGAACTCTTCACAAACCCGAAAGACAAGCGCACCGAGGATTACATTACCGGGCGTTTCGGGTAAACAAGGGAACGCGATTTTGGCGGCCGGGGGAACATGGCTTGGGTTGGCTTCTCGTCCCCCTTTCGTGTATATTTAAGTGAGCGTAGCATCGTTTCCCCCATGTCCCTCCCCTTTTGGGCAGGGTGTCCACGTGAGGAGTGTCGGTCAACAGTAGATAGGGAGGAGGCTTTGCATGACACGGAAGACTCTTGATGAGCGGTTGCACGCCTTGCAAGAGCACTTGCTGGCCCTGGGCGAGCGCGTTGCCGATGCTTTGATTCAATCTGTGGACGCGCTAAAACGCCGTGATTTTGAGGCGTCTAAGGAGATTATTGCCAAGGACAAGGAAATTAATCACATGCGTTACGAAATTGAGGAGGAGACTCTTGTCCTCCTGGCCACACAGCAACCCATGGCAACAGACTTGCGCATCCTGGCATCGGTGCTGGAAATTTCCACGGAATTGGAGCGCATTGGGGACTATGCTAAGGGTATTGCCAGTATCAATTTGAAGATAGGGCCTGAACCCCTTATTAAACCCCTGATTGACCTTCCCCGCATGGCCGAATTGGCCGCGAACATGCTCCGCCAGGCGCTGGATGCGTTTGTGCAGCGCGATGTGGAGGTCGCATACCAGATTATCCGTCAGGATGATGAGATAGACGCGTTGTACGAGCAGGTGTACCGTGAGTTGATGACGTTGATTATGCAGAACCCGCAGAACATCGAGCAGGCCAATTACTTGCTTTGGGTAGCCCATAACCTGGAACGGTCTGCGGACCGCGTGACGAACATCTGCGAGCGGACAATTTTTGTCGCGACCGGTCAACTTATGGACCTGGACGCGTCGGAGGCCGCGGACGATGTGGATGTGGCGTAAGCCTGTGTTGAGGGTCGCGGTGTGCTCTCTACGCGATGGGATACCGACCGTACTCCAACGCGGCATCTACCATGGCCAGGATGTTCTCCGGTGGTACATCGTCCATGATTGTGTGCACCGCGGCCAGGAGGTATCCTCCTCCCGGCGCCAGGTGTTCGATAACACGCCGCACTTCCGCGCGTACTTCATCTCGCGTCCCATGAGGCAGTACATGGTGTGTGTCAATGCCACCGCAAAACACCAGGTTCTTCCCGTACCGTTTCTTCAATGTGGATAGGTCGGCCATGCGCCCCGCGGATGTTTGAATCGGGTTGAGGATGTCCACGCCAATCTCTACCAGGTCGTCCAGCAGGGGAAAGACGTCGCCATCCGTGTGAAAGAGTACCTTGGCCGATGTCCGGGCCTTGATGAAGGCGATGTATTCCGCGTGCAGGGGCTTGAGGTAGCGGCGGTACATGCGAGGGGAGATGAGCAGGCTGGTCTGGGTGCCGAGATCATCCCCTATCTTGATGATGTCCACGTTGTCTCCCAGGGCTTTTAAGAACGGCTCCATCATGGCCTTGCACAAATCCGTTGTCTTGCGCAACAACGCCTGGGCAAATTCTGGGTTTTCCACCAGGTCCATGAAGAAGGTCTCCATTCCTCGTAAGGCGATAGCCCGCTCAAAGGGGAAGAGTAACCAGGGTGTGGCCATGATGGCGTATTTTCCTTCTCGCGAGAGCGCTTCTGCCCGCTCTCGAACCCCTCGTATTCGGCTGGGGTCATTGGGATCGGGCCAGGGGTAAGATTCGATATCCTCGATGGATGTGGCATTGGCCAGTGGGTGAATGTGTGGGAACCACGTTCCCGGCGTGATTTCGACCTGTCCAATGCCCCACGCGTCAAAGAAGGGCTCTCCCGGCGCGCGCTTCGCGTTGCGTTCCACTACCCAGTCAGGATGTCGATCCCACACCCCACGTACGTCCACGTGTAGCCGACGTAGGGTTTCCTCGTCAACTTTGACTGTGCCCAGTTCGGGCCAGTCGTAGAGAAATTCGTCTGCCGCGTCGATGCCCAACAGTTTCTTGAGTCCCTGATACGGTTTAAGCCTCATGCTTGTGGCATTGCTCACGCCAATAACAATAGGCACTCGGTCCGGTTCTTCGTGGTTGAGGGCGGCGAGAACTCGTTCTCTTGGTGTGAGTGGCATGGCACCTCCAGCCTGTCTTGGGTGTGCGGTTCTGCGTGTTCCCCCATTATAGCACAGGCTATTTGTTTGCTTGGGGATGAAAGAGGGGATGGGATGATGCAAGGAGGGGGGCTTACAGAAAGGGGGATAAGGAGATCAGCGCGGATCTCCTTATCCCCATGGGGGAATTAGGCGGTTGTCGGTACGCCATGCGGGTACAGGATGACTTTCATGGAATCCTGTGCCGCGGCTACCAATCGGAAACCTTCCTGTGCCTGGTCCAGGGGGAGACGATGGGTGATCATGTCCTCTACCGGCACCCGACCGGCTCGTAACAGTTCCATGGCTTCGTTCAGATCTCGCGGGGCGGCTGCGTAGGTGCCTTTGAGCGTGAGCCCTCGATGCCAGAAGTCGTACACGTGCAGGGGAACTTCTACCCCTGGCTTGAGGATCGCGTAGAGGAGAATGGTCGCGCCGCGATCCGCCGCGTCAATGGCTTGCTGGAATACGGGTGGGGCGGCTGCACAGACGATAACGTAATCTGCACCCCGTCCACCATTCGCTTCCCACACTCGCGCCACGACATCCTCTTCGGCCGCGTTGATCACCACATCCGCCCCCGCGCGTCGGGCCATTTCCAGGCGGAAGTCGTTGATGTCCGTGGCAATGATGCGCCCGGCTCCCAGGGCCTTGGCTAGTTTGATGTTCAGCATTCCAGCCAGGCCGCTGCCCAGGACAAGCACGGTGCGCGCGGGTTGAAAGCCTATCTCCCGCATGCCTCGGACCGCGCAGCCTAAGGGCTCGGTGAAGGTGGCTGCGTCGTCAGATACTTCGTCGGGGATGGGGATGACTCCTCCTTTTTCCACGTTGATGGCCGGAACACGCAGGTATTCGGCAAATCCCCCTGGGTCAAAGTTGGTGCTGTGGAGGGTGTCACACAAGGTGTGTTGCCCCCGCTGGCAGTACATGCAGTTGTTGCAAGGGACATGGTGGGTGACAACCACACGCTGGCCCACGTGAAATCCCTGTACGCCCTCGCCGACCTCCACGATCTCCGCGGCCACTTCATGGCCGAGCACGCGTGGGGCCTTTTTGATCCGATACCATTCCATCACGTCGGATCCACAAATGCCGCTGGCCGTAACTTTAACCAGGAGTTCACCGGGGCCGATTTTGGGGACGGGCATCTCTTCGATGCGCACGTCGTCATTTCGGTAGTACATCGCGACTTTCATGGGCTATCATCCTGTTCTGTGTTCGATATAGGTCTTGGATAGTGCACGTACACCTGTGAACCGGCCTGGTTCCTGGTCCGGCACGTAATGGGGAGTGGTCTCCTTCAAGGTACGCGCACGCGGGATTGTGTGGAAACAGGCTGGCCCGCCGGGTTCACATAAGGAACCGTCTGTGTGCTCTTCCGGTGCGCGTAGGGACGCAGCCTTGGCTGCGTCCCTACCGCGTTGGACGGGAGCGCTTTATTTGTTCTTCAACTCCAGGAACAGTTCGTACGCTTCATCCGGGGTAGCGTTCTTGTGCACAATGGCTTGCACAGCCTGAATCATGGCCACCGGGTCTTCAGATTGGAAGATGTTGCGTCCCATGTCCACACCCGCGGCACCGGCTTGAAGCGCGTTGTACGCCATGGTTAGCGCGTCCTTTTCGGGGATCTTCTTGCCCCCCGCGATGACCACTGGCACCGGACATGTGGCTACTACGCGCTCGAAATTCTCGCAGTAATATGTCTTGATGATGCGCGCGCCCAGTTCTGCGGCAATGCGGCCGGCAAGGCTCAGGTATCGGGCGTCCCGGTTCAGCCCTTCGCCCACCGCGATCACGCCCAGGGTGGGTATTCCATACCGTTCGGCTTCGTCAATGACCTGTGTAAAGGCCAACAGGGTGTCTCGCTCAAACTTCGCCCCCACCATCACGGAGAAGGCGACCGCGGTCGCGTTTAATCGAATAGCGTCTTCCATAGAGACGGTAATCCCCTCGTGGAGCAGGTCACCCCACTCCCGGGCGAGGATGCTGGTGCCTCCGGACACGCGCAAGATGATGGGAATGTCCACGTTTGGATCCACGTAGTTGCGCAGCGCGCCCCGGGTCAACATCAGCGCGTTCGCGTACGGCAACAGGGGTTCCGTTGTGGCGCGCAGGTCCTCTAACCCGGTGGTCGGGCCCATAAAGTACCCGTGGTCCACGGCCAGGAAAATCGTGCGACCACTTTCCGGATCAAATAACCGTGACATGCGGTTTTTCATGCCCCAATCCATGATAGACATCTCCTTTCTTGTTCTCCGTTGTATCTGGGTCTTGGATTACGTTGAGGTTATCTCTGCCAGTTCTTTTTCCGCGTCTTTACTCTCTTCCCGCACAATGTTGATCAGGTCTTCAATGCTCTCCACGTTCTTGCGCTCCATTATCCAGCGCTTGCCGATGCGGATGGCAGCCCGTTCGGCCACTGCCCGCTTGCGCGGGTCCTCAATGCTGGTAATATCCCACACGCTGACAATGCCCATCATGCGGCGCAGGAATTTCACGCCGCCGTGGCCGGCCGTCTCTTGCAGCAGGCGGTGGATGAACTTGCGTCGGTACTCGGCAAACGCTTCTTCTCCGCCCGGGAAGTCCCAGTACGGGGTGGGGACTAACTCTCCGCGGTTGTTGGCTACCCACGTTTCCTCGAACTTGCGCGCGAATTCCGTCCACACCCCGCGGATCATGTCCAGCACGTACTCCTGGTACTCGTGTCGCTCCTCTGGGTCTGGTGTGTGTCCAAAGTGGGAGAGGTAGTTGAGTACCAGGTTCTGAAGTACGGCTCCCACGTCATAAGCCATTGGCCCGAAGAACGCGAATTCGGGGTCGATGACTTTGGTCTTCTCCTCGTTTACCATGATGGAACCTGTGTGCAGGTCCGCGTGGATGAGGGCTTCTGTGTGGTTCATGTATGCGTTCTTCATTTCCGCGATTTCGATTTTCAGCGCGGCGTCAGAGCGCACGGCCTGCACTTCATCGTCCACCAGGGGGTTCCAGTTGTTCTCCGGGGATTCCATGTACGGGTTGGTGTAGACGAAGTCCTCCTGGAGTTTGCGCAGTTCTTCGTTGATGAATTCGGCCATCATCCGCTTTTTCTCGATCCCCGTCAGGTACAGATCTGAGGTGTAGAAGAGGGAGTTGACCAGGAAGGTGCTGATGTGGTCCACGAAGTGGGGGAGCCGCTTGCGGGCGACCATGGCTTTACGCATGATTTCTAGCCCGCGCAGGTTCTCCATAATGACCAGGGACATGTCGAAGTCGTAATCGTAGACTTCGGGTACCAGGCCCGGCGCGAGTTCGTTGTGCTTGAGCAGTGCCTTGGTCTCGTACCGCATCCGCTCCCGGGTCAGGGGCCATGATTCCCCTGCGACCCGCAGGTAAGGCAGTGCTTGCTTGAGCACGACTGTTTGCTCCGGGTTCTTGCGGTTGGTGATAACGAATACGAGGTTCAGGTTACCATCTCCCACTTCCTGGACTTCCAGGTCCGCGTCGGTGTCAAAGATGGTTCCCCATACCTTGGGGCGGGTTTTGATATAGTCGACAACTGTCTCATTGTTCAGAGCTCGATACGTCATTGCCGGTCCTCCTCAATGCCGGTTGGTTGCGTGTTTCAGCGGAACAGAGCGCTCCGGTCGAGATCAGGCTTCCTTGTTGGTGCGCTTTTCCGGATAGAGGGTGAGTAACCCTTCCTCGCTGGCTTCGCAGATGCCGCGTTCCGTGATAAGGCCGGTGACATATTTGGCCGGGGTCACGTCGAACGCGTAGTTGACGGCCGGGCTTTCCGGTGGTGTGAGGAGTACTTTCTTGATTTCCCCCTCGTGCCACCCTGCGATGTACTTCACTTCTTCTGGGGAGCGTTGTTCGATGGGGATCTCCTTGAGCCCGTCGTGGATGCGCCAGTCAATGGTCGAGGATGGGAGCGCAACGTAGAAGGGGATGTTGTTGTCCCACGCGGCCAGGGCTTTCAAGTAGGTGCCGATCTTGTTGGCCACATCCCCGCTTGCGGTCACTCGGTCCGCGCCCGTGATGACCAGGTCCACCATGCCATGTTGCATTAAGTGACCGCCTACGTTATCCGCGATGACCGAGTGGGGTACGCCCTGTTGGAGCAGTTCCCACGCGGTGAGCCGGGCTCCCTGGTTGCGCGGACGGGTTTCGTCCACCCACACGTGGACTTTGATCCCCAATTCCTGGGCTTTGTAAATCGGGGATGTTGCAGTGCCATAATCCACGAACGCGAGCCATCCCGCGTTGCAGTGGGTGAGGATGTTCACTGTTTCCCCTTGCTTGCGCCGCGCGATTTCCTCGATGATCTGAACGCCGTGTTCCCCAATGCGACGGCAGAACTCCGCGTCCTCGTCTGCAATGGTCTGGGCTGTAATGCGTGCGATGCGCACGGCTTCGTCCAGGGTGTTCGCACGGCGGATTTCCCGCAACTGGCGGGCAACGGCCCATTCCAGGTTGTGGGCGGTGGGGCGCGTTGCCTTCAGTTTTTCCCCCGCCTGTTCCAGGTAATCGAAGAACGCTTCTCGACTGTCCCGAGGGGCCTGCAAGGCCGCGATGTACATGCCGAACCCCGCGGTCGCGCCGATGAGCCCTGCGCCTCGGATGTGCATGTCCTTGATGGCGACGGCTACTTCGTCCACCGTGCGCAGGTCTTCGATGATAAATTGGTGGGGAATCCAGCGTTGGTCAATCACCTGGACGACGGTGGGATCGTCCTGGTTAAGCCATATCGTCCTGTAGTGTTTGCCGTTGACGTTCACAGGTAACCTCCGGTACGTGCGATAACGGTTCGTCCTTTCTGTCGGGCGATCGTCCTTTGTTGCCGGTTCAACCGGCAGGTAACTTTATGCGACCGCCGAATTTACACATGACTTCAAACGCGGGGTTATTCGCTCTTCTTGCCCGCAAACACAATGTTGAACACCAACGCGGCCAGCAGGATCACTCCGGTGACGAACACCTTCAGGTAGATGTTCACGGAGATCTGATCCAGGCCGTTGCGCAGCACTCCCAAAATGAGCAAGCCAATGATGGTCTGAGGGATGCCGCCTACACCGCCAAAGAGTGAGGTGCCACCCAGAACTACCGCGCCGATGGCGTCGATAAGCAGGCTGTCCAGACCTGTGGGCTGGGCGCTGCCCAGGCGGCCCAGGCTGACAATGCCCGCCAGGCCCGCGGTGAACCCGGAGATGGCCATCACCGCGGTGATGATGTGTTTTGTGTTCACGCCCGCGAGTTCTGCCGCGCGCGCGTTTGCCCCTGTCATGTACACGTAGCGACCGAATCGTGTGTAGCGGAGGACCAGGTGTCCGATGAGGAGGGTGATTCCCGCTACAATAATCAGCCACTTGATGGGACCGATGCGGCCGCTTCCCAGGGTCATGGCAATGGGCGGGATGTCGAAGATGATGCGCCCACGAGTCAGGTAGAGGGAGAGACCGGACGCAATCAGGGACATGGCCAGGGTGACCATGAAGGAAGGAATTCCCAAGTACGCGGTGGCATAGCCGTTGATGATCCCCAGGATGACTACAACGGCCAGCGCGATGAAGATGGGAATTGGCTGCGGGAGGGGGATGGTGGCGGTGAAGAACGCGGCCACCACGCCTCCCAGTGTGGCCATGGTGGCAATGCTCAAGTCGATCTGGGCTGTCAGGAGCACAAATGTGATCCCCGTGCCCAGAATGGAGAGGACAGCGATTTGGTTCAGGATGTTGTTGAAGTTCTCCAGGGAGAGGAAACTATCAGATGTCACGCTGAAGAACAGCATAAGGGCTAAAAGCGTCCACACCGGCGCTAACTCCCGCGACCGGGCGAACAGATCTCGGATCTTCATTTGAACATTTGATGTGCTGTGCACGTCACTCCGTGTGCTCATAACTGCTCCTGTGAGTTGAAAATTTGAGATTGAAAATTAGCCATTTCTCATGCTTTATCCAACAGCATGTCCTTGGTCACTTCCACGCCTTCGAAGTCGGCAACGATGCGACCTTTGGACATGACTAAAATGTGTTCGGCCACGGAGAGGATCGTTTCCGGTTCTGAGGAGATGACGATGATGCCTACGTTGTTTTCGCTCAGTTCGCGAAGGATCTTGAGGACTTCCTCTTTCGCGCCGACATCCATGCCCCGCGTGGGTTCGCTGGCTATGAACACTTTGGGTGGAAAGACGACCCAGCGGGCGATGGCGACTTTTTGCTGGTTGCCGCCGCTCAGGTTGCCCACGGCCAGGTGGGGGTTGTTGGGACGGACCCCTACCCGGTCTATGGCTTGTTGGGCCACTTGGACTTCGTTTTGGGTGGAAAGGAGGAAGCCCGTGATGCGGTTCAAGTGGGCCAGGGAAATGTTCTGGTAAATGGGCGCGGAGAGGAAAAGTCCCTGTTTACGGGATTCGATAACATACGCAAGTCCCGCGTCGATGCTTTCCCGCGTGGACCCTTTGGGGAGGGGGCGACCGTCTAAAAGTACCTCTCCGTCGTCGTATTCCCACAGGCCGAAAATGGCTTTCCCCAGTTCAAAATGTCCGGAACCGACTAACCCGTAAATGCCCAGGATCTCTCCGCGGCGCAGGTCAAAGGTTACGTTCTCAAACATGCGATGCTTGGTGAGGTGTCGCACGGAGAGCACTACTTCGTGGGGTTCTGTTTCCTTGACGACGACGGCTCCCTCGTAGGGTTGTTTGAAGAAGTCCACTTCTTTGCCCAGCATGAGGCTGATGAGTTCGTCCTTGCTGGTGACGGACGCGGGTAGAGTCGCGATTTTTTCCCCGTTGCGCAGCACGGTAATGCGGTCGGCCACTTGCATAACTTCTTCTAAAAAGTGGGAGATGTAAATGACGCTGTGGCCTTGACGGGCGAGTTCGCGAACGAGTTCCAGCAGGCGTTCTGTTTCCTTGGGGGAAAGAGCAGATGTGGGCTCGTCCATGATGAGGACTTGCGCGCCCGAGGTGATGGTGCGAGCGATTTCCACCAACTGGTGCACGCCAAGAGGGTAGTCCTCCAGTTTTTTGCGCACGTCCAGGGTGAAGCCCAAACTTTTCAACGCGATGTCGGCTTCCTCGTACATGCGCTTCCAGTCAATTACGCCGGTGGGCGTGGTGGGTTGGCGGCCCAGGAAGATGTTCTCCGCCACGGTGAGCACGGGCATGACGCTCAGTTCCTGGTGGATCATGGCGATGCCGTGATCCAGGGCCTCCTTGGGCGATTGGAGGCGGATGGGGCGGCCCTGCCAGTACATTTCACCACTGTCGGGCCGGTACACGCCCGCGAGGATGCGCATCAGGGTGGATTTGCCCGCGCCGTTTTCCCCCACAATCGCGTGCACTTCGCCCGGATACAGATCAAAATCCACACCCTTCAGGGCATGGATTCCTCCGAAGCGCTTGGATATGTTTTTCAACTCCAGCAATGGCGTCTGATTGGCCATAGACCCTTCCCTAAATGTGGAGTGCTTCCTGGGCACGACGGGAATACGCCGTGCCCAGGAGCGTCCATGTATTGCTTAGGCCAGGAGGTGCTTTTCCAGCCAGAGGAGGCCGGGAGCAGCACCGATGCCGTATCCCTTGAGGAGCCACGGCTTGTCGGATTTTTCCTTGGAAGGCGGTAGGATCGCGGGGCCATCCGCGAGGATGAATTCGGGAATGTCCTTGCCGCCCACCTCTTTCTGCATCACTGCGTAGTAGCCGGCGACGAGAGCGCCCCAGTGGATGCGGGCAGCGGAGTTGCGGGCGGTGGCGTGGAGTTTGCCGTCGAGTACGGCCTGCACCGCGGGAGGCATGCCGTCGATGCCACCGAGGACGATCTCCCCTTCGCGGCCCGCGTTCTTGATGACCTGGTACGCGGCCAGGGCCATGTCGTCGTTGTGGAAGAACGCGGCGTCAATCTTCTTGTACCGGTTGAGCAGGTTCTCCCACAACTGGGCCACTTTGTTCACGTCCCAGTCCGCGGGGGACTCGTCCAGGACCTTGATGTCCGGGTAGCGCTTGATAACGTTGTAGAAGCCCTGCGCGCGACCCTGAGCGCCGGTGTGCCCCAGGGAGCCCTGGGTCATAATCACGTTCCCCTTGCCCCCAATGGCGTCCACCAATGCCTGGGTGACCTGCTCACCCATCCACACGTTGTCAGGTGCAATGAACGTGTGGATCTTGAGTGCGCCCCAAGGAGCGAGCATGGTGTCCATGTCGATGACCGGGATACCCTTGTCGATCATCTTCTGGACAGGTTCCACCAGGGAGCCAATGCTCAGGGGCTGGATGGCCACGAAGTCCCAGTCCTTGCTGGCCATGTCGTCGATGGCCGCGCGCTGCTTGTCCACGTTCAACTGGCCATCGTACCAGGTGATGTCCACCCCGAGCCATTCGGCCCACTGCTCGACCGTGTCCTTGCCCTGGGCACACCAGGTGGCCTGGAGCCCTGCGTTGGAGAACGCGGCCTTGAGGCGGCGCTTCTGCTTGCCTTCAGCAGCGGCGGTCACCGCGGCGGCAGCGGGGGTGGCTTCCTTGGGTGCACAGCCGGCAACGAAGTTCACGCTGGCCAATCCAAGGGAGGCCAAGAAACTGGCCACAAGAAAACGACGTCGGGACATTTCCTTTTCGAGCATGATAATAACCTCCTCAAATGTGTGAAAGTACATGGTGAACCACAGTTTTCACGCTTGGTAATGGGCGATTCTTCCCCTCCTGTGAGCAATCACCCCCTTTCCCCTTCACCTACTCGGTTTTCTCGACAACGGCATCCCAAATTCGACGCTCGTTCTCGGACGTGCGTTCAATGTCGCGCATGGCGAGTGTGACGTATAAGGCTTCGATAATCGCGATCTGAGCAATGCGGGAGGCTATGGCCTCGGGGCGGAGTTCCCGGGAGATGGACAATAGAACGATATCCGCCTCCATGGTCAACGGTGCCGCCGCGTTGCCGCAAATGGCGATAGTTGTTGCCCCGTGTTTTTTGGCTTCTCTGAGGGTGAGCACAGGATCGGTCGAGGACCCTGTCTGGGAGATGGCCACAACGACGTCCTGGGGGCCTAACAGAGAGGCTTGCATGAGTTGTAAATATGAATCGGTCTCAACAATGCAGTTCACACCAATGCGGAAAAGCCGGTTGTACATCATGTGTGCGATGGGTCCAGATGTGCCTACACCGATGATGAGTACCTTACGGGCACGGCCCAATGAGTCCACGGCTCGAGCGAAGGCTTCTGTGTCCAGGATGCTGAGGGTATCCTGAAGCGCTTGGATGCCCGCGGAGAAAACTTTGTTGGTAATGGTTTGGGGGTCATCGTCTTCACTTACGGAAGCCTGGATGAGGCGAACTGGTGAGGCCGTATCCCGAGCAAGCGCGATCTTAAATTCCAGGTATCCACGATACCCGAGGGAACGGCAGAACCGGATAACGGTCGGATCACTGACGCCTGCCTGTTTGGCTAACACGGCAATAGGCATCTGGAGCACATCGTGCGGGTGGGTTAAAACGTAATCGGCCACCTTTTGTTCTGAAGGTGAAAGGCTTTCGTATAAGGAACGGATGCGCACTAGTGCTTTTTCGTTCACCAAGGTGTCCTATGGTCCGGCTTGTTGGGGGATGATGTCCTAGTTTGATGTTGCATTTGAGCGACCGGATTCCAATTGGATTAGTATTACTACTACTCAATCCGATGGTGGTGTAATTATACTACAAGAGGCCCTCCCTGTCAAGACCCAATGCGCGACTAAACGCCACGGCCGGCCGTCGAAACTGCTGCCTTCGTGGGGCGCAACCGCCGAGGCGGTTCGGTGTAGCCCCCGCGAGGGGACTTTGCAAACGAAGCCCGCAACGTCCAGTTGCCGGGCGTCTTGTGCGGTCTTCACCCACGGGTGATGGCCGCGGCCAAAGGGCGTTAGGGCCCCGATACGGCCGGGCCGACAGTTGAAAACTGCGGCCTTCGAGGGGGCGAAACCGCCGGGGCGGTTGGTCGCAGCCCCCGCAAGGGGGCTTTGCAAGCGAAGCCCGCAACGTCCAATTCCCGGGCGTTCTGTGCGGCCTCCACCCACGGACGGTGGCCGCGGCCAAGGGGAGTTGGGCTCGACACGGCCGGCAGTTGAAAACTGCGGCCTTCGTGGGGCGAAACCGCCGGGGGCGGTTGGGCGCAGCCCCCGTCAGGGGGCTTTGCAAACGAAGCCCGCGAGGTCCAGTTGCCGGGCGTTCTGTGCGGCTTCCACCCACGGGCGCTGGCCGCGGCCAAGGGCGGTGGGCCCCGACACGGCCGGCAGTTGGAAACTGCGGCCTTCGGCTGCGAAACCGCCAGGGGCGGTTAATCGCAGCCCCCCGCTAGGGGGCTTTGCAAATGAAGCCCGCAACTTTCAGTTGCCGGGCGTCCTGTGCGGCTCCACCCACGGGCGGTGGCCGCGGCCGGGGGGCAGTGGGGCTCGGGGCGGCCGGCAGTTGAAAACTGCGGCCTTCACTTGCGAAACCGCCGGGGGTGGTTCGACGCAGCCCCCGCAGGGGGCTTTGCAAACGAAGCCCGCAACGTCCAGTTGCCGGGCGTTTTGTGCGATTTCCACCCACGGACGATGGCCGCGGCCAAGGGCGATGGGCCTCGCCACGGCCGGCCGTTGAAAACTGCGGCCTTCGGGGAGGCGAAACCGCCAGGCGCGGTTCAGTGCAGCCCCCGCAGGGGGCTTTGCAAATGAAGCCCGCAACTTCCAGTTGCCGGGCGTTCTGTGCGGTTTTCACCCACGGATGATGGCCGCGGCCCAGGGGCGATGGGGCCCGACACGGCCGGCAGTTGAAAACTGCGGCCTTCGGTTGCGAAACCGCCGGGGGCGGTTAATCGCAGCCCCCGCAGGGGGCTTGGCAGATGAAGCCCGCAACGTCCAGTTGCCGGGCGTTCTGTGCGGCTTCCACCCACGAACGCTGGCCGCGGCCGAGGGACGGCGTGGCTCGGAGGCGGCCGGCAGTTGAAAACTGCGGCCTTCGGCTGCGAAACCGCCAGGGGCGGTTCGGTGTAGCCCCCGTCAGGGGACTTGGCAAGCGAAGCCCGCAACGTCCAGTTGCCGGGCGAATTCACGCATTTCCTAGCCCCGGTCCGGCGTGCGCGGCCGGGGGCGTTGGGCCCCGACACGGCCGGCCGTCGAAACTGCGGCCCCCGGTGAAGCGAAACCGCCGGGGGCGGTTGGTCGCAGCCCCTGGCAGGGGGCTTTGCAAGTGAAGCCCGCGACGTCGAGGTGCCGGGCGTTTTGTGCGGCTTCCACCCACGGGCGATGGCCACGGCCGGGGGGCGTTGGGCCCGGGGCGGCCAGCAGTTGGAAACTGCGGCCTCCACCTGCGAAACCGCCGGGGGCGGTTCCTGCCAGCCCCGTCAGGGGCTTCGCAAGTGAAGCCCGCGACGTCGAGGTGCCAGGCGTTTTGCGCGGCTTTCAGCCTCGGCCCCACCAGGGGGCGGGCCGAACCGCGAGTAAAAGCGTTTCATTCCCCTTCCTGTCCGAATGTGCGCTATAATATTCCCCGTTGGCCATATACTGCCATGTGATGTACTCAATTCCTGACCCATGAAACCGAAACTGCGAGACCTTCGCATTCATCCCATTACCCATAACGGACAACGGGGATTCCTGCTGGAAGACCCCTTGCACTTAAGTCAGGGCATGATCTTCGTGCCCCAGGCCCTGGCACCTATCCTCGCGCTCATGGATGGAACCCGCACCCTGCGTGGCCTCCAGGCTGGATTTCAATTGCGCACAGGCCTGTACGTCTCCCTCAGCACGTTAGAGCGCCTTGTCGCGGACCTGGACGCCGCGCTTATGTTAGACAATGAACATTATGCCCAGGTGCGGGATGCGGCCTTGCGCGAGTACCGTGAAGCCCCTTATCGTCCCATGAGCCACGCGGGCGCGGTCTACCCCGAGGAAGCGGACGCGTTCACCCGCGCGCTGGATAACTACGTTCGCCGGGTAGACAACCTCCCTCCACCTCTGGACCATCCCGTGCGGGGCATTGTTAGCCCTCACATTGACTACCAGCGAGGAGGGCTCATCTACGCGGGTGTGTGGACTTACGCCGCGGATCACGTACGCGCGGCCCAACGTGTTGTTGTCCTGGGCACCGACCACAACGGTGACTTTGGCACCATTACCCTGACTCGCCAGAACTACGCCACTCCCCTGGGCGTCCTGCCTACCGACCAGGACGTGGTCACCGCGCTGGTGGACGCTATCGGCGAAGAAAACGCGTTTCGGGAAGAACTCCACCATCGGAGCGAGCACTCCATTGAACTGGCCCTGGCCTGGGTCCACTACATTCGTCAAGGAGAACCCGTCGATGTCGTCCCCATCCTCATGGGGTCCTTTGCTCACTTCGTCCAGGGGATGGCCTCCCCTGAGGAAGACAAAGCCCTGAACGCGGTGGCGGCCATCTTGCAACAGGTCGCGGCAGAAAAGCCCACCCTCTTCGTGGCCGCGGGCGATCTGGCTCATGTGGGTCCCGCGTTTGGCGATCCCTATCCCTGGGGGCCCGCGGAAAAAGCCCGCCTTCGCGCCGCGGACCAGGAGATCATGGACGCAGTGACCCGGGGCGATCCCCAGGGCTTCTTCCAGACCATCGCGTCCGTAGAAGACCGATACCGCATTTGCGGATTGCCTCCCATCTACCTTTTGCTGCGCGTGCTTGAGGGGGCCACGGGCGTGGTCACCGGCTACGACCAGTGTCCCGCGGACGAACAGAACGGCTCCGTGGTCTCCGTGTGCGGCGCGGCCATTGGATGAGCACCATGTCCATACACATATTACCACCTGAAGTTGCCGACAAAATTGCCGCGGGCGAAGTGGTCGAACGTCCCGCGTCCGTGGTCAAAGAATTGGTGGAAAACGCACTGGACGCGGGCGCGTCCACAGTCCGCATCGAAGTGCGGGATGGCGGCATTCGCCTGGTGAAAGTGGTGGATGACGGCAGTGGCATCCCCGCGGAGGAAGTGCCCCTGGCCGTGCGCCGCCACGCCACCAGCAAGATCGCGACCGCGCAGGACCTGGTAGCCATCCGCACCCTCGGCTTTCGCGGGGAAGCCCTCGCGTCCATCGCGTCCGTCTCCCGCTTTACCATCATCAGTCGCACTCGGGAGGAGGAAATCGCCACGCGCCTAGTAGTAGAGGGAGGGCGGGAACTCCGACAGGAGAAAGTGGGGCACCCCGCAGGTACCACCGTCATCGTGGAGCACCTGTTTTTTAACACACCCGCGCGGCGAAAATTCCTGAAAAAACCCACCACCGAAGCAGGACACATCCACCGAGTGGTGACCCGATACGCGCTCGCGTTTCCCGAAGTGCGCTTCACCCTGGTCAGTGAGGGTCGCGTGGTCTTCAAAACATCGGGGAATGGTCGCCTGCATGACGTGGTAGCCGCGGTGTTCGGCGCGGACGTGGCCAGAGAAATGATTCCCGTCGGTCCAGTGGACATGCCCTGGCCTGATCCCAGTCCCACGCCCACCGTGTGGGGGTATGTGGGTAAACCCAACGTGCATCGGGCCAACCGCCAGCATATCATCCTCTTCCTTAACCGCCGCTGGATTCACGATTACGCGCTGGTTCAGGCCATTGTTCAGGCATATCACACCTTCCTGCCCGTGGGCCGCTTCCCCATTGCAGTGATCCACATTGGCCTGGACCCGCACCTGGTGGACGTGAACGTCCATCCCACGAAAGCAGAAGTGCGCTTTCGGGACCCCCGGGCCGTGTTCCAAGCAGTGCAAAAGGCCGTGCGCAGTGCCATCGCGGGGACAGCCCCTATCCGCAGGGCCACACCCGAAGTCACGTGGGGACAGCCGCCTGGATGGGGGGAACGTCGTCGTTCCCTGGTGGACGTACACACGTCCCACCACCCAACCCTGGATTTGCGGGTGGATGAGGAGTTGGGGCCCTTGCCCACACGGCAAGAGGATGGGGAACCATCCCCACCTTCATCGTCACCACCCATTCAGACAGGACGGCCCCTGCCCCTGTTGAGAGTCGTGGGCCAGGTAGGTGCAACCTACATCGTGGCCGAGGGCCCAGACGGGCTCTACCTCATCGACCAGCATGCAGCCCACGAGCGAGTACTCTACGAAAAACTGATGGCCCAGCGCGCGTCGGGAGACATACCCAGCCAGCGCCTGCTGGACCCAGTGCCCGTCACTCTGGACAGCGAACTGGCCGGGCTTATGGCGGAAAACCTGGACGCGCTGCTGGCCGTGGGGTTTGAGATTGAACCCTTTGGTGGGGACACCTACCTGGTGCGGGCAGTACCCGCGGTGCTCTCGGGTCAGGACCCCCGCCGAGTGGTGGAAGAAGTAGTGCGAGGGCTGGCAGAAGAAGAGGATGTAGTGGGCAAAACCGTCGAAGATCGGCTGGTGACCCTTATCTGCAAACGAGCCGCGGTCAAGGGGGGACAAGTCCTCTCCGACGCGGAAATGCGTGCGCTGGTGCGAGAACTGGAAGCCTGTCAAACACCCCACACCTGTCCGCACGGCCGCCCGACCATGATCCACATCACCGCGGCAGAACTGGCCAAGCAGTTCGGGCGGATATAGGGAATAAAGAGTGCAGAGAATCCAGGATTAAAAATCGAGGAGCGAAAACTTCTTGTTGCGAAGGAGGCATTGTGGCAACGATTTACGAACAACTGCAACCGTTTCTCAGCCCCAAGGGTGTGGCTGTGATTGGCGCCTCATCCCATCCCA
Source organism: uncultured Anaerolineae bacterium (assembly GCA_964402285.1). Lineage (GTDB taxonomy): Bacteria > Chloroflexota > Anaerolineae > JAADDB01 > JAADDB01 > CAYPUG01. The sequence goes on from CAYOAZ010000033.1 coordinate 24,099, forward strand.
GCAAGTTGGGATATGGCGTACTCAAGAACCTGGTGCACCCCGAATGGGGATTCCCTGGCCCCGTCTATCCAGTCAACCCCAAGGCTCAAGAAATCCTGGGCCGCCGCGCGTATCCTCACATCAGCCAGGTACCCGACCCAGTGGACCTGGCCGTTATACTGATCCCAGCGCCCGCAGTGCCCCAGGCCGTGGAGGATTGCGGAAAGCGTGGGATCAAGGGTGTGGTCGTGGTCTCTGGAGGATTTCGTGAGTTGGGCGAAGAGGGCGCCCGCTTGCAGGCCCAGGTGGTGACCATCGCTCACCGCTACGGAATGCGGGTCATGGGACCCAACGGCATTGGTGTCATAGACACTGTTATCCCCTTGAACACCACATTCGTCAGCAGCATGCCTCACCCGGGCCCCGTGTCCATCATCTCCCAGTCGGGCGCTCTGTGTGGTGCGGCCATCGATTGGACCCGTAGCCGAGGTATTGGGTTCGCGCGCATGTACAGCGTGGGCAACCAGGCGGACCTGGTGGAAACCGATTTTCTCCAGGTTCTGGCCGAGGACGACCACACCCGAGTAATCGCGCTGTACGTGGAAGAGATCAGCGATGGCCGTCGGTTTTACGAAGTGGCTCGGGAAGTGGCTCGCCAGAAGCCCCTACTTTTCCTGAAGGCAGGACGCACAGAGGCTGGCCATGAGGCGGCCAAATCCCACACAGGTGCCCTCGCGGGAGCGGCTGCCGCGTACCGGGCCGCGTGCGAGGACGCGGGCGTCATCTGGTGTACATCCCTGCAGGAAATGCTGGAGACGGCCCACGCGCTGGCTCACAACCCAGTGCCCCAGGGCCAGCGAATCGCGGTTATCACCAATGCAGGCGGTCCTGCGGCCCTGGCCGCGGACGCGCTCGCCGAAGCCGGACTCACCCTGGCCCATCCTTCCCCGGAGAGCCAGGGCCAATTGCGGGAACACCTACCTCCCGCTGCCCAAGTCACCTCCGTGGTGGACATGCTAGGCGGCGCGGGACCTGAAGAGTACCGTTCCGCCACAGCAATCACCCTGCAAGACCCCAATGTGGACGCGGCCGTGGTTATCCACGTCCCCCAGGCCACCGTGAACCCTGATGATTTGGTCACAGTAGTAGGGGAAGTGCGTCGAGAGCATTCCCAAATCCCCCTAGTGATGGTGTTTCCCGGTCAGGAGTCCGTGGGTGATGCGTTGGTGCGCGCGAATTGGGAGGGACTGACCGCGGTGACCTTCCCGGAGGACGCCGCGCGAGTCTTGCGCCACCTGGCGGATCGGCGCGCCATACTCGACCGGCCGCTTCAAGAACCCCAGCGTCCGGCCGATATACCCCCTACCCCAACCTTCCCTACGGCCCCCTTGCTTACCGATTGGGACCTGCGTCCAGTGCTCGCGACCTACGGTATCCCAACCCCGAAGGCCACATTGGTGCAAAGCGCGGAAGAGGCGGTCCGCGCGGCCACGGCCATTGGCTTCCCCGTGGCGCTCAAGGTGATGTCCCGCACCGCGCTGCACAAAAGCGATGTGGGAGGATTGGCCCTGGGCCTGGCAGATGAGCGAGCGGTGGAAAATGCCGCACGAGCCATGGTAAGGACATTTGCTGGGCAAGAAGGATGGCAGGGCATTGAAGTCCAGGCAATGGTTGAAGATGGGGTGGAGGTCATTCTGGGAGTGGTGCAAGACGCGCAGTTTGGCCCCCTGGTGATGTTCGGGACGGGTGGGGTCTGGGTGGAAGTGCTGAAGGATGTGGCCTTCGCGGTGCCTCCGCTAACCGAAGAACGGGCCCGCGCCCTAATAGGGAAAACCCGTGCGTCCGTGCTGCTGCGGGGTGTGCGTGGCCGTCCTCCCGCGGATGAGGCCGCGCTGGTAGACGCACTGGTTCGCCTCTCATGGCTGGCCGTGGATTGGGACGCCCTTCAGGAACTGGACATCAACCCCCTCTTCGTCCTGCCCCAGGGCGTGGTGGCTGTGGATGTCCGGGCCACCACCCAGGCCAGGGAATAAACTTGCCTGGGTGGTGTACAATTGTTAGCGTGAATAGAACAGCCTTGTTACAATGTGCTGGTATCTTGGCTAGTTTTAATTGCGGAAGAGGCGAGGGGAAATAGCGAGAGTAGGGTCTTGGATAGGGGAATCGCTCTGTCGGAGAAGCCAGAACCGAGCACGATGACTTCCTGGAAACCATGGCGCTCTGTTGCCGCGCTCTTGGGCATTGCTTTGGGCGTGGCGTTGTTGCGCGCGGCAAGGAATGCAAAGCCGTCTTTCCTGCCCGCCATGCCCTTTCCCCTTTGGGGGTGGGGAACTGGAGTGTTACTGGCAGGCCTTTTCCTCGCTTTGTGGGCATTTCCCAAAGAGAAAGATGATGTGCCTCCCAGGATATCCCTTGACCGCGTGGACGGCTTCATCCTCGTCGGCGTTATGGTTATAGCCGCTGGCCTGCGCGTTTACCGAATTTACAGTGTCCCCGCGGGGCTTTGGCTAGACGAGACCGACATTGCCAAACAGGCATTGGAGATTGTCCGGGGGGCTCGGCCCTTGCCCTGGGAGGTGGCTCGGTTAGAAGTGCCCTGGGCTTATCATTATTACGTTGCTCTGTTCTACAAAATTTTGGGTTCCGGATATCTTACCGTTAAACTCCCTCACCTTACTGTCAGTGTTGCTACTGCAGGGGCCCTGTACCTTCTGGCGCGTGAATTTCTCCCTCGGCCTTACGCGGCCCTGGCCGCGATCCTGTGGGCCACTATGCGTTGGTCCGTGAACATGTCTCGCTGGGGGCATGTCAATACCCTGACCCTCTTTTGGTATACCACAGTTCTTTGGTTGGTCTGGCGGTCCTTCACACGCGGACAACAACGTTATTGGTGGATGGGCGGCATGGCTCTGGGGCTCAGCCAGTACAGTTATCAAGCCACCCGTTCGCTGGTGTTGGTTATAGGACTGTTCATGGCTCTGCACGTGTGGCAACAACGTACGCGAATTCGGGAATTCCTCCCCCGTGTGTTGCTTTTCTGGGGGGTATTCGTGCTTGTTTACGCCCCTCTCGCCTGGACGTATGTGCATCATCCGGATCTTTTCCTGGAACGTTCCCGGGCTATCAGTATCTTTAACCCATTGTTCACCCGGGATCCCTGGGCTACTTTGAAGGGAAACTTCGGCAAGTATTTCGGTATGTTTTTTTACAAGGGAGATCCTAATGGCCGACATAATATCCCCTACGCGGCCGTAGTGGATCCCTTGACTGCCGGACTGCTGGTGTTGGGGATCGCTCGGATCTTGCGGGCTCCTCTGCGTCCTTTCCATGCCCTTCTGCTCTTGTGGATATCCGCGTTTATGACTGCAGGAATCCTGACCACCGAAGCGCCCAATACCTTCCGAGTGTACGGGATGACTCCCGCGTTGGCTCTTGTGACTACTTTAGGGCTGGAATCCTTAACGCTCTTTCTGGCATTCGCGGCATCTCCTTTCCGAAGGGCGAAGCGGCCTTCGGGGTTGGGCCCTTCACACGCTCGGGAGATGGCTTTCCCTGTCCTTTTAGTCCTTATAATTGCCGGACTCAATTTGTACACGTTCTTCGCGCGTCAAGCCAAGGATCCACGGGTGATATACATGTTTAATGTGGGACCAACCAAAGTGGGGCAGTACATTGCCACTCTTCCGAAAACGGTGACGATTTACCTGGATCGAGAGTTTTGGGCGTTCTCTCCCATAGAAGTTATTAATCCCGAGCGGACATTTACTCGCTTGAAGACTCCGGATCACGTGCCACCTCCTCCCGCGCAAATGGAAGCCGTGGTGTACATATTAGGGCGGTATGGACATCTGATAACCCCGTACTTGCACACTCTGTTCCCGACCGCCACAGTAGACGAGGGGTATGGGCCCTTGGACGACCGCATTTACACAGGGATACGTGTCGATGCGAATACAGTCCGTCAACGCGGTCTATTAAGTCAGTGGTGGCAGGGAGAGTCCGCCACAGGGCTTCCTCAGGTAGAGGGGGTGAGTTTTCCGGACCGTCCTCCGGTGGACGCACCCGCACATGGGCGGTTGTATGGCGGCCTTTTCCTCTTACGTGCAGGCATGTACGATCTACGCGTGGAAAATGTTCGTCAGATTCGGTGGTCCCTGGCCGGCCACGAGGTTATCACCCAACCGGGAGAAACGGCCCGTGTACCATTGCCTGGTGGATTAGTGCCTGTGCGTATTGAAGTAATCACCCAACCGGGGGAGATCCCTCGTTTCCTGTGGCGTCCACCAGATGCGTCGGAATGGACGCACATCGCGGATGTGTACTGGTATCCGCTAGACGTGCCTGAAGGAGGCGTACTTGCTCTTTGGTTTGAAGGAGGCGGATTGCGGAAGCCGCCCGTCCGGATTACCCATGCGCCCATCCTCTTCGCGGACAATGCGGGGAACTTAGCGACTGCTGCTATGCGTTGGTTGGGACGCATTCGTGTTGATGTATCGGGCACGTACACATTTGGGCTTTCTTCAGATGATGGCTCGCGTTTGTGGATTGATGGACGTCTGGTAGTGGATAATTGGGGGTTACACGGCGCAGGTTGGCGAGATGTGCCGGTAAAGTTAACTGCGGGATGGCACACGTTACGCATCGATTACATTGATAATGGGGGCGGATTCTGGTTTCAATGTCGATGGGCTCGTCCTGGTCACCCTCCCGAGCCCATTCCTCCATCGAGGCTCTCGTGGAGATGGGAGGACATGCGCGAAGCCCTCACACCGCCGGAGAATCCTCCGCCTGTTATCCGAGTGGTGGATGAGACAGGCCAAGAGATTGGAGTAGTGCCCGTGGCTGTGGCTCGTTTGGCCGATGAGCGCTTTTCTGAACCGGTGGGAGATGCGAATTTCCAAGGGTGGCCTATGAAAGTAAACAATCGCATGTACGATCGGGGTATTGGCGTGTACGGTCCAGGGGAGTTGGAATTTCACCTAGATGGTCATTATCATCGTCTTATAGGGATGGTTGGTGTGGATATGGATACCTACGGGGATGCTCATACTCAAGTACAAGTTATTGGGGATGGTCATGTACTATGGGACAGCGGCGAAATTCATACGTGGGATCCGCCGCGTCCATTTGACATTGACGTTACAGGCGTACGCGTGCTGGTACTTAAACAAATTGAAAAAGGCCATTTTGAAGGCCGAGGTGATGGTGTAGATTGGATAGATATACGACTTCGGCGTTTTTAAGGAACAGCATCACGTTGTGCTAATGCTTCATCATTTTTTTGTTTGTTATTATGCTTAGTATGTTTATAAATTTCTACCATCAAAGCGATGGGTGAGAATAGGGCAAATCCTGTACATATTAATGTTTTTCTGAAGATACTAGTTTGTTCGTAATTATGCATAGCCACTCCTATAGATGCCATCACAAACCATATTAGAACAAAAAACGGATTCTCCAGAAAATCATATAACACCTGCATCACCACGCCTCCTCTTGTTCCATGAGAAACTTGTTTAGTGTATATCGAACTAATGATATAACCTCCAATCTGGCAGTGCTTCTGTTGCTAGACAGTATCGCTGATATCGCAGAAAATATTATCATATTTAGTAGAAATCCATTATCAGTGAATATTTCTTGCAATACCGGCCCAAATGGTGAGAATGTGTTAAACATAAAACGTGTACCCAGTAGGTAACTGTAACATGTTTTGTTATATATGATGAATATACTCGCGCTGATTATCGAAATAAACCAAATTACATTGGGAACAATAGATGGTTTGTATTTCCGATGAATAGCAATCCATAATAATAGGGGGATTGAGAATATAATCAGTATGAGCCATCTGAGCGTGGGGCTTGCATCTTTCACGAATACACCACTTCCGAACGCAAAAATAACAATAGCCCATGTTATAATCATATATGTTGGATAGAACACAAAAAATGGGCCTATTCTTATAAACGAGGTGGGGAAATTGCACTTTTGAGATGTGCTACTATCTGTTTCGTGGCCGTGATGAAATTCATCTGTAACGAAGCATGGGCATTCGATGCAGGTAACACTCTTTATGATTTTCTTCATAACAATTTTTATGGGGAGATTGCTTTCTCTTGTCTGCGAATTATCTTGATCGTCGACGTTGTCCTGACATATACGCATGTCAAACACTTCGCACAGATTTATGCGGTTACTTTCCCTTTCGTCTTTATTGCTCAATGTCCCTGTTGCATACATATCCCTAAAAACAACATTTTCTCTGTTTAGTGTCCAAATAATAACGAAATAAACAACAAGAGAAAATAGTAAATATCCGGCTCCATGGGCGTTATCGTTTGCTACGGCTATCTTTGCTATTATATAGACTAAGAAAGCAACAATAGTAGCTACAGATGTGGCTCCTAATGTGTGTAAGATTTCCTGTCTATATCGATATCTTTTTATCCAACTTTCTCCCTCTCGAGATTGGAACAAAACGTCAAAGAATAGTAGCTCTATATATTGCCACCGAAACTTGTGGTTCAAGGAAAATAGTATATCGCCAACCCATTTGTTGCGCCACGTTTTATTATTGGAATGTTTTTGGTTCTTGTGTCTTGTTGTTATTTTATCTTTGTCCAGATCGGCCAATATATAGAGTGATTCTTTCATCCGTCCTGGAGAATTAAACACCAATCCACTTCCATCTCGAGAAAAAGGAGAGTTCCAGCGCATGTAAAAGTAAAGCTGATAAATCACAAATCCAAAAGGTACACTTAACGCAGCAAACAGTGCTGTTACGACTAATATATCCTGAATAGTGAGCAATTTAATCGCCTTTAGGTACCTGTCTAAACATCCATTGGGCGGCGAAAAAGATACATCGATAGCAACAAATGTGGAAAGGAGAGCGATGGTCACCCACCCAGGTATCACCCAGCGGGCCAGGCGGGTTAAATCCTCATATTCCATTTTCCCTCCGTAAGGGTATTACAACAAGAGACTGGGTCGGAGTCCTACATTAGTTGAATACAAAAATGATAAAATTTAGTGGAAATAACTGCAGCAGTATTATTATACAAGAATACTTTTCCTTTGTCAAACCCTTTGAACCCGAGGGTAGGGCTTTTCAATGTTCTAACAGAGGTGTGGTGAGCAAGGCCAGCCCATTATCGTCCATAGCGCTAACTATCCGTTGAGCATCAGGAATGTATGGTGCAGAGATCAGCAAGCGAAGCAGGTTCAGGGCCATACTGCGCAGGCTGCTTAAGGCTGGCCCAATACGACGTCCATGCCAGCGGTCCTCATCCATAGTCACATCCCGCACGTAGAACACCCGATTCTCAATATGCCAATGAGTACGTAACAAGTGCGCTGCCTCTTCCCCCTTCAAGGTCCACGGATACGCTGCTCCCGCTATCCAGACGTGGCGCTTCTCCTCCTCCCAGGTGGGCACATGCACACGTCGGCGCCGGCGCCGTATGTACCCACACCATTGCACCCCAGGCCAACCCCATTCCTGGGCCAGATATTGCTGCATGGCAGCGTCGCACGGTACTATCCATACCGCACGCTGCTCGATGCGGCCATGCCCTTTTTCGCTTTCCTCCCACTGGGGAAACCTCTCTTGTCCCAATGCGCCCTCTATCCACGTCTCCAACGCTTCCCTCAAGCCCGGCTGATTCGCCTTGACGAGTCCGATATAGGCCCCCCTTTTTCCACCACCTTCTGGGCGAAGGCAGCCTTCAGTATCCCCGCATCCGCGCTCACCACTTTCCCTTCCATCGGTATCTCCTCCAACATGGCTAACGCCGCCGATAATTCATCCTCCCCCTCCAAACGCCGTTGGGCATACACCGCACCCAATTGCTGCCCCGCCATCGTCAACACCGCCAGGGTCTTTTCCCCAGCCGCCCGCTTGCTGCCCCGTAACACCTTCCCATCTATCATCACGTGCTCCCCCTGGGGCAAAAGGGGACGTAATGCCGCCACCAACACCTCGGCATCCAATCGTTGCAACACCGTCCATACCGTGCTTAACCCCGGATAGCCACTCCCCCATAACCCCAATGGCTCGTACCTCTCTAACCGCTTGGCTCGTCTCTTCCCCCACTGCCACATCCCCCGCAACGAGGTCTCACCGTGCATCGCCGCCAACAGCAACACCGCCAATATCCCATAGAGCGGATACACCCGCCCCCGCCGCGAACGAGGATCTGGTACCTGTCGCAACGCATCCAGTACCGTCGTCATCGCCCCACCTCCTCACTCTATTTGTCGGTTCCCTTATCTATTTTACTCTCCTCCCCCCTGTGTTAGAATTCTGAAGAGCCCAATTTGAGGGAAAGACTGTATTAGTTTAATCGGTCGTTCTAGTGAGGAGAACGCGGTGTGATAAAACAGAGACCATAGGTATATGACTCAAAATCCAAGAAAAAGAGGGAACATTTCTAGCCCGAAGTATGTGGGTTAGGTAACCACCTCCTTGCTGATCGAAATTGGTACAATCTTAGCGTGGGTTTAAAGAAATTGCGTCTTGCGGCCGACAAGGATACAATGTAATCAGGTGGTCAACATGCCTCAGGAGTATTTTTATGCCCTCGCACACCACACTGCGCGCTGGAGGAGGACTTATTCCTCCTGATTTACTCGAAAAGATTGCAGAAGGCGATGCCCCTATCAGACGGCAAACCTGCCTTTTGACGCGCGAGGTTAGAGGAAAATGGTGACCCAAAGGTGCACGGACATCTTCATGGTTTATCGCGATCTCGCCACTTTGGACACAGGAGAACTTTGCAGCAAAAGCGCCTGTGGAGCCCGTTTGCCCAATCAACACAACTTCAAGGTGGAGGCACAATATGGATAAAACGGTGGTATATAATATTGCCAAGAGTTTCTCCACAATGAAATTGCAAAATTTCCTCCGCAAGGCCAGTTTCACCTTCTCCCCAAAGGGCGAAGATCTTGGGCATATCCCCTTGCCTGAGAGATTCCCTGTATCTAACCTCGAACAACTGGGAGAGATTCCTTTCCCCGATGGCCGTCGTCTCATTGTTGTTGGTGCTAAAGTAGAACGCGACCTCACTAGCCGCACAGGTCGCAAGACACAATATGAGATTGCCAAACGAGTACTCAAATATGAAGATGCTGATGCCGGTCTCTTTGTCTTTTATGATGACGAGGGCCGTTTTCGCATGAGTTTGGTGGTTGTCCACTACCTGGGGCGGCGGAGGACTTTTTCCCATTACCGTCGTTATACCTACTTTGTTGAGCCGCATCTGCCCAACAAGACGTTCGTCAACCAACTCAGCAAAGCCGATTTCAGTAGCCTGGACGCGCTTCGGCAAGCCTTCTCCATCGCAGCGGTCACAGATGAGTTCTACCGCGAGTTTGAGCCGATTTTCCAGAAGTTGGTTCACAATGTTCGCGGCACCGATGACGACAACCTGAAATGGGATTTTGCCCTCCTTTTCACCATTCGCATCATCTTCCTGGGCTTCGTGCAAAAGCGCGGTTGGTTGGGAGATAATCCCCGGTTCCTTCAGGATTTTTGGGAAGCCTATCGTTCCCTCCCCCGGGAGGTGAATTCATTTTACAAACGCTGGCTCAAGCCCCTTTTCTTCGAAGCCCTGCGACACCCGCCCGGCCACAAAGTCGCTTACCAAGATAACGAGTTTCCCCCCGAGATTGAAAAAGCCCTGCAAATGGCACCCTATCTCAACGGCGAACTCTTTCGGGAAAAGCCAGGCGTGGACGGTCAAGGGCTCTGGTTGCCCGATGAGGCCATTGGCGAATTCTTTGACTTCCTCTTCCAGTACAACTTCACTGTGGAAGAGAACGAACTATACGACGAGGAACTGGAAGTCAATCCGGAATTCTTAGGCATCATTTTCGAGCGTCTGCTCAACAAGGACCTGGGTTCGGTTTACACCCCGCGCGTGGAAGTGGACCTGATGTGTCGCTGGTCCCTGGTCAAGTGGCTGGAACGCCGGGGCGGCTTCAACCAAAAAGACCTGTATGAATTGTTCTTTGCCGCGCGCGAGGAAGGGGAAGAACGTGTCGGCGACTTCTCCACAAAGGAAATCGCCCGGCTCATCAATCTCTTGGAAAGTGTGCAAATCGTGGACCCTGCCGCAGGCTCGGGAGCGTTCCTGGTCGGGATGCTCCAAGTCCTGGACGAAACCCTCGACAATCTGTACAACCGCCCGAACACGGACCCCAAACTGAAGGCCAATCAACCCACACCTTACGAGCGCAAGAAGCGCATCATCGGCCGTTCCCTCTACGGCGTGGATGTGCACCGCACCGCAGTGTGGATTGCCCAGTTGCGTTTGTGGCTCACCTTGTTCGTCGATCTCCCCGAAGAACAACGCCTTTCCCAAGGCCCTCTGCTCCCCAATCTGGCCTTCAAAGTCCGTCGAGGCGACAGTCTGGTACAGCGCGTGGGCGATATAGACTTCCCTGTGCGCGGCTTTCAGGGCCTACCCCTTTCCCCGGACCTCAAGCAACGGTTGAAGGACCTTGCCCAGGCCAAGGTAGACTTCTTCTTCAACCGCTCGCTTCAACATCAAGATGTCTTGGAAGAAGAGTTTCGCCTCTTTCGAGAAATTCTTCGGGAACGGCTGGCGAGCCTCGAGCGCAAACTCCAGGACGCCCAAGGGACCCAAACGCGCTGGCTGGATGTGGGGCCTTCTAAGGAAGAACAGCAACAAGACAAAGAGCGGAAAGCCCTGGAGAAACAACGCGATGCGCTCGAACAGCAACTGGCGGCCCTGCGCAAAGGCGATGTCCCCTTCTTATGGGCCCTGGAGTTCGCAGAGATTTTCGCCGAGAAGGGCGGTTTTGATGTGGTGATTGGCAACCCGCCGTATGTGAGCAAAGAAAAAATCCGCGATCCGGAAGGCCATTTACCGCCAAAAGAATACAAGTCGGCTTTACAAAGCCTGGTGCTCCAAGATTTTCCTGCTTACTTTGCCAAGCGAATGGGTAGTGTCGACTTTCGCAAGGGACGAAAACCTGATGGGCGCTCCGATCTCTACACTTACTTTTACATTCGGACATTGCGCCTACTCAACCCCAGCGGCATCCATACTTTTGTATGCTCCAATTCGTGGTTAGATGCAAAGTAT
>CAYOAZ010000034.1:0-7029 GCA_964402285.1 uncultured Anaerolineae bacterium
GCCACACCACGTCGCAATAACAACCGGGCCACTTGATCCGCCCTACCTTGTTCCTGAAAAATCTCCGTCGCACGGTCATATAGCAGCAGAGCTTTCTCTATTTCCCCCCGCTCAGCATAGATCAATCCTTCCAGGGCTAACAATTGAGGATGGGCGTCCAGTACGGTAGGTGGCAACGCCTCCAACCAACGCAATAACGTGTCCCACCGCCCCGCAGCAAACAAATCCCGTTCCACACGCTCTAAGACCCGGGCGGCCTCTTCGTGTGCCTGAATCCGTATGTAGGCATCAATGGCCCGCTCCCATTCACCACTCTCACCGTATAGATGCGCCGCCTTCAACGTGAGGGCATGAAAACGACGGGGCTCCGAACGCTGAAGGTACATTCGGAGAAAATCCCGAAAAAGACCATGATAAGCATAGGTGTTCTCATCAATGCGAACAATGAACAAGTTCTCCTGGATTAATCGCTCCAGAATAGCCGCGGAATTCTCGCTATCCAAGAGAGCATCACAACGCTCTGGCGTTAACTCCTCCAGGACAGAGGTATCCAGCAAGAACTTTCGAACCATCGGACTCTGGCGAGCCAGAACTTGCTCTGCTAAGTATTCGTACACATGACGCCGAGCCGCGGTGCCATCAAGGGCTTGGGCCAACAACTCCCGCCATCCCACTCGTTGCGCCGTCAACAAAATGCCTGTAATCCACCCATCACTGTACCGTGCCAAATCCTCAGCGCGATCCAAGGGCATGTTTAAGTTGTAATTCTGCTTGACCAGCGCTTGAATCTCCTCCGGAGTGAAACGGAGAGCCTCCATGCCCAGGCCCACCATCTCTTGCCGCGCCACCATCAAGGCAATGTTTGGAATGGCAGGCACTGTACGGGAGAGGATAATGAAGTGTACATTTTCCCCTATATACTGGAAAAGCAAGGAAAGAAATTCGCTAATCGTAAAATCCTCAGCCACCTCGTGAAAATCGTCTAAGACAACGATGAGGTACTCAGGAACTTCGTACAGTTCATTGGCCAAAATACCCGCCAGCGCGTGTAAATTTTGGCGAATGTCTGTGGTATTCTCTAACGCGGCTAACGTCCGTTGACCGAAACCCGGCACGCGAAGACGAATGGAGGCTATAAGATAGTCTAAAAATACTCGCGGATCGGCATCGTAACGATCTAACGCGTACCAACATACGTGGGCATCAACCTCATGGGCAAAATCCACCACTAAACTTGTTTTACCGTATCCCGCGGGCGCGGCCACCACAATGAGTTTCCGGTGGATCTGCGAATGCAAAAAATCCACCAAGCGAGAGCGGCGTAACAAATCAGAACGACGCGAGGGGACGAGTATCTTCGCCAGGATGATGGGTGTCCGGGATTGCATGGATAGCCCCCTTTAAAAACCGCCAACCCAATGCGCTTCATCAGGCGCAGAATCCACTTATAGGGTACACTATTCATTAAGAGCAAGCAAGCACCAGCAGTAGCGAATTGGACGTCAGGCACACCCGAGTGTGCCAAATAAATAACGAATTGCTAGCGTTTTTCTAACATCTTTGGTTTATACTAGGAGTTGATTGCACCAGAAAAATGGACACCACTCCAAGCCGCCAGGTGTCCCATCCATCCTGACGGGATAAAAAGGAGGCCACCATGGACCAGAATCCTTTGCGGCAACTGCAAAATCTAGGCCAGAGTGTCTGGCTGGACATGATCCGTCGTCATATGCTCCTCTCTGGTGAGTTCCAACAACTCATTGAGGAGGACGGTATCACCGGTGTCACCTCAAACCCAACTATCTTTGAACAAGCCATCACCGGCAGCGATGATTATGACGCCTCCATCCGCACACTTGCGTTAAACGGCATAAGCGCTTTTGGAATATATGAAGCATTAACTATCGAAGATGTACGCCTGGCCGCAGACTTACTATTTCCCGTCTACCTGGCCACTGAAGGTCTAGACGGTTACGTCAGTTTAGAAGTTTCGCCCCACTTGGCATACGACACGTACAGCACCATCACCGAAGCCCGACGTATCTGGGAAGCCGTTGATCGCCCCAACCTGATGATTAAAGTACCTGCCACTAAGGAAGGCATCCCAGCCATCCGTGAACTCACACGCGAAGGCATTAACGTCAATGTCACTTTGCTTTTCAGTCTGGAACGATACAAAGAGGTATTAAATGCCTATATGGAAGGATTGGAAGCCCGCTTGGAAAAATCCCTCCCCATTAGCACAGTACGTTCGGTGGCCAGTTTCTTTGTCAGCCGCATTGATGTGAAAGTCGATGCTTTGTTGGAAGCGATTATCCAGGAAGGAGGAGAACGGGGCGCACAGGCTCAGACATTACTCGGTGAAGCCGCCGTGGCCAGCGCTAAACTCGCATACCAAATTTACAAAGACGTTATGGCCTCTTCCCGTTGGGCCCATTTGGCATTGCGAGGCGCCAATCCCCAACGTCTCCTATGGGCAAGTACTAGCACTAAGAATCCAAGTTATAGCGATGTGAAATATGTGGAGGCCCTTATTGGTCCCAACACCGTCACTACAGTGCCCCTCAAAACTCTAAATGCCTATCGAGACCACGGAAACCCAGCCCTGCGTTTAGAAGAAGGTCTAGATCACGCCCAAAAAGTCCTGGAAACGCTGGATTCCCTGGGAATCGATATGGACAAAGTCGCTCAGGAGTTGGAGGACGAAGGGGTGGAAAAGTTCATTAAATCCTATGACCACCTCCTGGCTGCTATTGAGGAAAAACGGGCCGAAGCCATGCATGCCCCGCTGGCACAACAGACCCTGGACTTAGGGGCCCTCCAAAGCGACCACCGAAAACGCCTGGAGAACCTGCGGAACCAACGCTTCATCCAACGACTGTGGCAAAAAGACCCAAGCCTGTGGAAGAAAGAACCTGAAGCCCAGGACATCATCCGCAACGCGCTGGGCTGGCTAGATGTCGTAGCCCACATGGGGGCAGTATATCCTGATTTGCTCCTCTTTGCTCGAGAAATTCGAGAAGCAGGCTTTCAACACGTGGTTCACATTGGCATGGGAGGTTCCAGCCTGGCGCCATTGCTGTTCCAAAAAGCATTCTCTCCGGGAGAGGGTGGACTTCCCTTGACCGTTTTGGACACGACAGATCCCGCAACTATTCGCCAAGTGGAAGCCAGCATCCCTCTGGAACGTACACTGTTTATCATCGCTACAAAATCCGGAACAACTGCCGAAACCATCGCGTTGCGCGATTATTTCTACGCTCGGCTAAAGGAAATTAAAGGCCGGGCCGCGGGCGAGAATTTCGTCGCCATCACTGACCCGGGCTCACCGCTCATTGACCAAGCCCGACGTCAACGATTTCGCCGTGTGTTCAAGAATTTCCGGGATATTGGGGGGCGCTATTCGGCTCTTTCCTATTTTGGGTTGGTCCCTGCTGTGCTGATGGGCATTGATATAGGTGCCCTGTTGGAGCGCGCGAGCCGAATGGTCTACGCCAATGGAAAGCAAGTCGCCGAAACAGACGCACCCGGGATCATCCTGGGGGCTGCCTTAGGGGAATTGGCCCTTCAAGGGAGGGATAAAGTGACGTTCATCACCTCCCCGACACTCACATTTTTGGGATTATGGCTGGAACAATTGATTGCAGAAAGTACTGGCAAAGAGGGCAAAGGCATTTTACCTGTTGCCCTGGAACCCGTAGGGGCACCTGAGGTCTACGGTTCAGATCGGACGTTTGTTTACATTTACCTTAAGGAAGAGGCAGACCCACAAGTACGGGAGCAGTTAAACGCACTGCAAGGGAAAGGACATCCGATCATCACTATTGAACTGGAAGATGTGTTGGATGTTGGACAGGAGTTCTTCCGTTGGGAGGTTGCAACAGCCACTGCAGGAGCGATTTTGGGCATTAACGCGTTCGACCAACCTAATGTGCAAGAGAGTAAGGACAACACCAACCGATTAATTCAACAAGTGGCCGAGAGTGGTGCACTTCCAGAGCCCGAACCTACACTGGAATATCAAGGCCTAAAGTTCTTTGCAGACCAAACTGCAAGCAGTGCAGAGGAGTTGTTAGGGCGCTTCCTGAACCAAGCACAACCAGGTCATTACTTCGCTATTCAGGCTTACATGACAGAAACCGACGAAATCACTCGACTATTGCAGGATCTTCGCTTGCAGATCCGAGATCACAAACGCTTGGCCACAACATTAGGATATGGCCCCCGGTTTCTCCACTCAACAGGACAATACCATAAAGGGGGCCCAAACACGGGTCTTTTCCTACAGATTACGGTAGAGGATGTGGAAGATGTGCCCATTCCAGACCGTCCCTACACTTTTGGCACGTTTAAACGGGCACAGGCTCTAGGGGATCTGGAAGCCTTACGCCAACACGGCCGCAAGGTTATCCGAGTCCACCTAGGTAGCAATTGGCTGGAAGGTCTGCGTCAACTGCATGGGCTTATCCAGCAAGCGCTCAGAGGGTAAATTACAGGAAGAGATGCCGCAGTAGGGGGAGAAGGAGGTGATCTTCTCCCCCTACTGGAAGAGGAGTATGGGCCAATGGCTTCTAAAGTTGAACAAACTGTGATTACGGAAAAATTGGGATTAAAGGAACTTGTGGCCCTAGGCGTGGGCGGAATGGTAGGAGGCGGTATTTTTTCCGTATTGGGTTTGTCTGTTAGCCTCTCCGGCCATGCCGCCCCGCTTGCGTTTGTATTAGGGGGCATTGTGGCGCTGCTAACAGGTTTTTCATACGCCCATCTAGGCCTTGCATTTCGGTCGGATGGAGGTAGTTTCACGTATTTGGAACACGCGTTTAAGAATAAGAATGTCGCAGGGATTGGGGGATGGCTTCTCATTGTAGGCTATATTGGCACTATGGCGCTTTACGCGTACACCTTTGGTGTGTACGGAACAGCTATGCTTGGCCTCGGGCAAACAGGTGGACTATGGCATCACGTGTTGGAAACTGCTGTCTTGCTCGTCTTTCTGGGCATTAATTTGTATGGGGTCCGAGCAACAGGGACTACTGAGGATATTCTTGTGTTAGTTAAAGTGGCCATTTTGGGACTGTTCGCTATTGTAGGGATAATCCATCTCCAAGCGCAAGATTTAACGCCTTTTGTAAATAAGGGTGTCGCCGGCATTTTCATGGGATCTGCACTCATTTTTGTGGCTTATGAGGGTTTTGAACTTATTCCCAATGCAGTGAATGAGATGGAGGAGCCGCAGAGAAATCTGCCAAAGGGTATTCTCTACTCTATTCTGATAACTACGTTGATTTACGTGTTAGTGGCCCTTGTTGCTATTGGCAATCTCAACGAGGAGCAAATTATTCACTACAAGGAGTATGCTCTAGCAGTAGCGGCACGACCATTTTTAGGTCATGTAGGATTTCTTTTGATAGGTTTAGGTGCGCTTTTGTCCACATCCTCGGCCATCAATGCCACGCTGTTTGGCACGGCTCGATTAGCGAAAGTAATGGCCCAGGAGGATGAATTGCCTAAAGCATTTTCCTACACAGCGCGGACTAAGCCGGTTCCTTGGGTAAGTTTGGTGATAATAAGTGGACTTACGCTCTTTTTTGTGAACATTTCGAACTTAACCATTATTTCATCTTTCGCCAGCCTTACATTCCTTCTAATATTTGCAGCCGTCAACGCGGCCGCCTTTAAGTTAAGGGATAGGATCAATATCGCGGGCTGGCTACCAGGTGCCGGATTTGTGCTTAGCTTAAGTGCCTGGGCAGTGCTATTGGGTTATTTAAAGCGACACGATCCGCAAGGCCTTATGTGGTTGGGGAGTTTTTATGTGGGCATCGTAATATTGGAATTGATTTTCAGCAAACGCTCTATCATCCGTCGCACAGGCTCGTAAACTGTAGCCCTAATATGATAGTTTAATAGACCAGAATTAAATTTGCTATGAGAGATGGGTTGTCTATAATTGGCTTAACTTTACAGGGGCACTGAATTCAGGACGCTGCTTCATATGACGCGCCTTACTCAGGTTCAATTACTAAGGACACGAGCATGATTTTCCTGCCCCCAAAAAGCTCTCCCCCACATGTTCGTTGGGGAATTTTAGGCACAGCCCGAATTAGTCGCCGCCTCGTTCCGGCAATACACGCGTCTCGCAATGGCCGTGTCATTGCAGTGGCCAGTCGTGTTCTGGAACGCGCACAACACTTTGCCCAGGAGTTTGAGATCCCCCACGCGTATGGATCTTACGAAGCGCTCCTGGCCGATTCGCGTGTAGATGCGGTGTACATCCCCTTGCCTAATCACTTGCACCATCCCTGGACGATCCGGGCGTTAGCCGCGGGCAAGCACGTGTTGTGCGAGAAACCTTTAGCCCTAAATTCGAATGAGGCAAAAGAGATGGTCGCGGCAGCACGCACCTATAACCGTGTGCTTATGGAAGCGGTGATGTACCGATTCCATCCGCGCATAGAAGAATCCCAACGGTTAATTGCAGCCGGTGTGATCGGAACGCCTCAAGTAGTGCGAAGTACATTCACGTTTCGATTTTATGACCCCACTGACTATCGCTACAATCGGAAAATGGGTGGCGGCGCTTTATTGGATGTTGGTGTGTATTGCATTACAGCGGCGAGAATGATGTTGTCCGGAGAGCCGATTTTCGCTGCCGCACACGGGGTATGGGATCCCGCTACAGGCGTGGATGTGACGGAAGCAGTGGTGTTAGGCTTTCCCGAAGGCCGAATGGCAACGTTTGTAAGCAGTTTTATGCTTGAGCCGCATGCGAGCATTGAGGTGCTAGGGCCCAAAGGTCGGATGCTCCTTGAGGAGCCTTGGGTCCCAGGGGACCAAGCGTGGCCTATTGTGATACGTCGCGATGGGCGAGAAGAACACATCTCCTCCCCCGCGGCTGATCACTATCGTTTGATGGTGGAACACTTTGGGGATGCGGTGCTGGGTCGCATCCCCCTGCAGTATCCTCCAGAAGATGCAGTTGCTACACTTCAAGCAGTGGAATTAATACGGAAGGGGATGAAGGATGAG
>CAYOAZ010000035.1:0-24583 GCA_964402285.1 uncultured Anaerolineae bacterium
CTCATCAATCCCGAATCCCTGGACTACTTCGAACAGGTGGCAAAGGAATTAAAGGAGCCTACGCAGGGCTGAACCGCTTGCAGGGCGGCTTAAGGCGCACGGGGCTAAAGCGAACTCTCGGGCCGGACCCGCTGCCCGAGGGGAACGTTGCGCGAGTCCGCCCTGCAAGATTTCCAACTGCCGGCCGCCCCGACCCAAAGCAGCCGAATAAATTCGCCTGCTGAACAGGGGCCGTCCCTGCGGGACGGCAACCCCGCCGGCGCCCAGCCTACCCCGCGCCCCGAAGGGGCGCTTCCCTGTTCAGCGGGCCGTTTCAACGGGCCGCAATTTGCCAAGCCCCTGACGGGGCTACCCCCAACCGCCGCAGGCGGTTTGGCAGGTGAAGGCCGCAGTTTTCAATGGCTGGCCGTCTCAACGCCTATTCCTCGACCAACTCCACCCGGGCCACAGGTGTGTACACCGCGCCGCTGGGGCGCAGGTCACTGCGAAAGAGGATGATTTCTCGCACCTGGTGCGCGCCGAAGGGGTCCACCTTCAGACGGCGTACAGCATCCCCAATGTGGGCTAACGCCTGATCGTCCAGCCCTTTACGCACGCGGCCAATGGTCAGGTGAGGGGAGTAAGCACGCTTTTCGGGCTCCCAGCCCGCGAGGACCATCGCCCGGGCTACTGCCTCCTGTACCCGCAGGAGTGCGTCTACCTGGCCTCCTACTCCCAGCCAGATGATCCGAGGGCGTCTCCAGTTGGGAAACACCCCAGCCGCGTCCAGTTCCAGGGTGAAGGGGGGAATACCCTGCAGGGCTTCTTCGACCCCGGCTGTCAGTTGGGGCACCTGGTTGCGTTTCCAGTTGCCCAGGAAGACCAGGGTAAGGTGTACGTTTTGGGGTGGAGTCCAGCGTACTGTATCCCTGGGCATCACCCGGGCTAACTCCTCCTGCAACGCGGCAATCTCCTCATGCACGCGTTCGGGCAGGGGAATGGCCCAGAACAATCGCCATGTGTCGCGATTCCAGGTGTTCTTTTTAATCATAATGTCCGTACCCTTTCAGGATTGTGCGGAATCGTTTAGTGCTCTTCTTGAAAATTCGGCGGAACCCTACCTGGATGAAGGGGCGCCCCTCCACCAGGACCGTGTGAGTGTAGAGTTCTTCGATACGGACTCGGGTGCCGAGCAACGCGCGCAGTTGGTGCCAGGTGTCTATATGGCGCACCAGGATGCGGTACTCCTCCGCGGCCACGTCGAACTGACGCAGGTGGGAGAGTCCTTGCAGCACGCTTTCTCCTATACGGCGTGCGTATTCCTCCTCGTCTAACCCGAATTCCTGAACGAAGAGGGTGGCACGCAGCAGGCGGTTGGTGAAGTATCCACTGTCTATGTCGAAGAGGATGCGCAGGTTGTCCTGAACGTCGGCCAGGTCGGAGATGGGGGTAACGAATTTGACCAGACGTGAGCCGTCCACACTTTTCATCACCACGCCTTCGCCTCCCCGTTCGTTGATCTCCAGCAGCAGGTCCTTGAGATCTCCCAGGCGGGCCAGGCTGTATTGGCCCATCTGAGGGACAGTGGGAATCGCGTAGCGGGCTGCCAGGAGGTATTTCTCATCCGGGGAGAGAAAGGTGTTTTCCTGGCTGAGGATGTCGAACAAGTAGAAGTGGAGTCCTGGCGGTAGATCGTACACCTGTTGGGGGTTATACGGGCTAGCCCCCACGGCCTCCCCGCAGAGGATAGCATCGGGATGGTCGTGGAAGAACTCCCGCAGCCCATATTTCTCGGCCCAGATGTCCGCCCATTCGGTGGTGTAAGGACAGATGAAACCGCCCCGGGTGAAGGCCAGAATGCGTCCATCAACCCACACCAGGCGCACGTTGTAGCCGTCGATTTTTTCCTCAACAAAGAATGGGGCCTCCTTGAAGTAGCGACGGACACCTGCTTCCAGTACGTAGATGCGTTTAATGCGGGGATACCCCCAGGCGGTAAATATTCGCCCCTGCTGGTCAGTCATCTTGGGGAAGAACGCAGTCCCCCGCGCGTGGGTAGGCGTGTCATCGGTGACCCGCACATACTCGATCTCCTCAAATGTTCGTTCCTCCGTAACCCGTTCCAGTTCCTTAGCCATGACTGCTCCCGTACTTTACCAGGAAGTCCCGCATGGTGAAGGTCTCGATGCCCAGCACCTGGGCCATGCTGCGGATGCCTTCGTCCGCGGTGAGGATGGCTGCTCCTGTTTCCTTGGCCAGGAGGATGACATCCAGGTCCTCCACGCTGTCCACAATGCCCGAACGGACAACTTCTCGGTACTTCTCCCGCAAACGGCGCACGGTTTCCGCGCTGTTCTCGGAACGGGCTGCTTGCTCGGCCACACGTAGCCCCCGGTCGATGCGCTGACGGATGTCGCGGATGAAGAAGTGGAGCACCGCCGCGGGGATGGTGAGGCCGAAGATGTCGGGAGCGCGCACGATCGCGTGGGCCCTCAGGTCGTCCAGCGCGTCCTGGTCCACAAAGTGGGATAGTTCCCGAAAAATGGACACGGGCACGTATACCCGCAGGTTTTGCTCCCGAGCCAGGCGAATGAACGCGCGCACAGCCGCGTTGACCCCGCTCCCCAGCAAGCGTTGGGTGTCGGGGTTGACGAAAATGCTGGTATCTATGACCACCGCGGGGGTGGCGTCACGGGTATTCTCTGCTTTCATGGTCGGATGCTCCTTGCACCCGGGTAATGAAGGTGCGCGTGGCCCCGGCCGCGCGCAGCGCATCCTCCACTGAGGTCGCGCGCTCCGGAGGTACCAGGGCAATGACGTTTCCTCCCCATCCAGCGCCGGCCAATTTCGCGCCCCACGCGCCCGCGCGGCGGGCAGCATTTATCAGGCTTTCCAGGACAGGATGGGAGACGCCCATCTCCTCCAGGAGCCGTTGGTTCTCATCGAGAAGCGGTCCCACCTGTTCAATATCTCCCGCTTCCAGCGCGGCCCGCACCGCGTGCACCACGCGGCCGATCTCCTGGAAGATGCGGTTATATCGTTCCTGGTCCTGTTCCCATTGTCGTCGTACAGCCAGGACCACATCCCGGGTGGACGCACTGATGCCGCTGTCCCCAATGACCAGGGTGAACCCCCGGGCCGGCGTAAAGGGGTGGGGGGGCTGTCCTTTGATAAACCACACAGGACGCTCGTGCGCGATGACCGTGTTGTCAATGCCGCTGGGGGTCCCGTGCCAGAGGACCTCGGCCTTGTACGCAAGCGCGGACACATCTTCGGGGGGCAGGGGATGCCCCGCGGCCTGGGCCAGCACTCGTACGACCGCGACCGCGACGGCCGCGCTGCTGCCCATCCCTCCTCCCACGGGGATATCCGAGCGTAAGGTTAATCTCCCGCCCAGGTGTGGAAGGCCCAGGTGGGTCAGGGTTTCCCCTATGAGCAAAGCCAATGGATGCCCTGAGGGGCCGGGAGGCCAATCCCATTCCTCGCCCAGGTCCGGAAGGCGGACGCGCAAGATAGGGGAGGACGTGCAGATCAGGGTGGCGTGAACGCGTACCCCACTGACAGGCACGGCAATGGCGGGGTAGCCATACACCACCGCGTGTTCTCCGCACAGGATAACTTTAGCAGCCGCCGAAGACGTGTAGGTATACTCTTTCATAGCATGAATATTGTACATGTTTCTAGGGGAGGGGTATAATTGACCGGGCGCGGGATGCGGGGTGTGAAAGAGAGTGGAAGGTTGAGAATGAGACGTTGAAAAACCTCGCGTTCTCCCTGTGGTGACATGTGGGTCAGGTATTTATGCACCTTTATTTTATTCAGGAGGTCACGTGATGTCGCCCTATCGTTTCTCCCCATTGGCTCTTATTTTGCTCCCTGTGATGGTCTTTTTCACCACGGCTGCTGCCTCCCCTGCCCCCCAGGATGAGCAGCGCGGTTCCCGGGTGTGGTGGATTGTTGTCGGACTCCTCCTGGTGCTGGGTGCGCTTTGGTGGTTAGCCCAGCGGCGCCGTGAGGAGGAGATTGTGCAAAGTATTCCGCTGGGCGAGCACGTATCCGAGGCCCTCGCGGAGAAGGCTCCCGCGGCCGAATCACCTGCTGAGGCACCACCTCCGGCTGAACCTGACGATCTGAAGGTCATTGAGGGCATTGGTCCCAAAATTGAGCGCTTGTTACACGATGCGGGCATTCTCACATATGCTCAGTTGGCTGCCACAGATGTGGAGCGCCTGCGGGATATCTTGACAGAGGCGAAGTTGATCAACATCGCGGATCCCACCACCTGGCCAGAACAGGCCGCTCTGGCTGCTGAGGGCAGGTGGGAAGAATTGAAGGCGCTCCAGGCCGAGTTAAAGGGCGGTCGACGGGTTGCGTGAGAGAGCCTGCCTGAGGCTGAACCACCCTACGGCCAGCCGTTGGAAATTGCGGCCTTTGGATGCGAAACCGCCAGGGGGCTTTGCAAATTGCGGCCCGCAACTTCCAGTTGCCGGGCGTTTTGTGCGGCTTTCACCCACGAACGCTGGACGCGGCCGGGGGGCAGTGTGGCTCGGGGCGGCCAGCAGTTCAAAACTGCGGCCTTCGTGGGGCGAAACCGCCAGGGGCGGTTAATCGCAGCCCCCGCAGGGGGCTTGGCAAATGAAGCCCGCAACGTCCAGTTGCCGGGCGTTCTGTGCGATTTCCACCCACGGACGGTGGCCGCGGCCGAGGGCGTTGGGGCCTGGGGCGGCCGGCAGTTGGAAACTGCGGGGGGAACACGCCTCCTCTCCTTCTGGCGCCGGTGCCGCGGGGTGAGGGGTGAGGGATGAGGCGGCCGGCAGTTGGAAACTGCGGCCTTCGAGAGGCAAAACCGCCGGGGGCGGTTGGGCGCAGCCCCGCAAGGGGGCTTGGCAAGCGAAGCCCGCAACGTCGAGGTGCCGGGCGTTTTGTGCGACTTCCACCCACGGATGATGGACGCGGCCAAGGGCGTTGGGGCTCGGGGCGGCCGGCAGTTGAAAACTGCGGCCTTCGGGAGGTGAAACCGCCTGCGGCGGTTAATCGCAGCCCCCGCGAGGGGGCTTGGCGAATGGAGCCCGCAACTTCTAGTTGCCGGGCGTTCTGTGCGACTTTCACCCACGGACGCTGGCCGCGGCCGAGGGGCGTTGGGCCTGACACGGCCGGCAGTTGGAAACTGCGGCCTTCGGTGGGGCGCAACCGCGGGGGCGGTTGGTCGCAGCCCCCGCGAGGGGGCTTGGCAAGCGAAGCCCGCAACTTCCAGTTGCCGGGCGTTCTGTGCGGTTTCCACCCACGGGCAGTGGCCGCGGCCGAGGGGCAGTGTGGCTCGGGAGCGGCCGGCAGTTGGAAACTGCGGCCTTCGGTTGCGAAACCGCCGAGGGCGGTTGGTCGCAGCCCCCGCGAGGGGGCTTGGCAAATGAAGCCCGCAACTTCTAGTTGCCGGGCGTTTTGTGCGGGCTTCCACCCATGGACGATGGCCGCGGCCAGGGGGCGTTGGGCTCGTCACGGCCGGCAGTTGAAAACTGCGGTCTCCACCTGCGAAACCGCCAGGGCGGTTGGGTGCAGCCCCCGCAGGGGGCTTGGCAAATGAAGCCCGCAACTTCCAGTTGCCGGGCGTTTCGTGCGGTTTCCACCCACGGGCGGTGGCCGCGGCCGAGGGGCAGTGTGGCTCGGGAGCGGCCGGCAGTTGGACACTGCGGCCTTCGGGGGGCGAGGCCGCCGGGGGCGGTTGGTCGCAGCCCCCGCAGGGGGCTTGGCAAGCGAAGCCCGCAACGTCCAGTTGCCGGGCGTTCTGTGCGATTTCCTCCCACGGGCGATGGCCGCGGCGAGGGGCGATGGGTCCCGATACGGCCGGCAGTTGAAAACTGCGGCCTTCGGTGGGGCGAAACCGCCAGGGGCGGTTCAGTGTAGCCCCCGCCAGGGGGCTTGGCAAACGAAGCCCGCAACGTCCAGTTGCCGGGCGTTCTGTGCGGTTTCCACCCACGGGCGGTGGCCGCGGCCGAGGGGCGGTGGGCACGATACGGCCGGCAGTTGAAAACTGCGGCCTTCACTTGCGAAACCGCCTGTGGCGGTTAATTGCAGTCCCCGCCAGGGGGCTTGGCAAATGAAGTCCGCAACTTCCAGTTGCCGGGCGTTCTGTGCGGCTTCCACCCACGGGCGGTGGCCGCGGCCGAGGGGCAGTGTGGCTCGGGAGCGGCCGGCAGTTGGAAACTGCGGCCTTCGGTGGGGCGAAACCGCCGAGGGCGGTTTCGCGCAGTCCTCGCTAGGGGGCTTTGCAAACGAAGCCCGCAACTTCTAGTTGCCGGGCGTTTTGTGCGGCTTCCACCCATGAACGCTGGCCGCGGCCGAGGGGCGTTGGGGCTCAGGACGGCCGGCCGTTGGACACTGCGGCCTTCGGTGGGGCGAAACCGCCGGGGGCGGTTCGGTGCAGCCCCGCCAGGGGGCTTTGCAAGCGAAGCCCGCAACGTCCAGTTGCCGGGCGTTCTGTGCGGTTTCGGTCTTGAACGGCGGGCGCGAGTTCTCACGATCCATTAAGGGATGCGAAAGCAAAGGAAAGTCAAAGCCACAGCAATGTATTTCGCCCTGGTCTTTAGGTACGGTAAAATGGACGAATAGGGGTTTTCATGGGAGTGATATGATGTTCGACATTTATCCGGCCATTGATTTGCGACGCGGAAAATGTGTGCGCCTCCGCCAGGGAGATCCACACGCGGAAACGGTGTACGGGGATGACCCTGTGGTCATCGCGCGGGAGTGGGTGGCCCAGGGGGCAACGTGGCTGCACGTGGTGAACCTGGACGGCGCGTTCGGAGAGCACGCCCAGGGCGCGACCATCTCCCCAAATTTGCAGGCTTTGGCCGCCATCTGCGATCACGTGCAGGTCCCTGTGCAGTTCGGAGGCGGGCTACGGACGCTGGCAGATATCCAGCGGGTATTGGATTTGGGTGTCACACGGGTGGTGCTGGGTACAGTGGCAGTGACGCGTCCCGACCTGGTGCGGGACGCGTTGCGTCGTTTTGGCGTGGATCGCATTGCGGTTGGCTTGGACGCTCGCGACGGGCGGGTGGCCACGCATGGATGGCTTCAGGTAAGCGATGTCTCCGTGGTCGCTCTGGGACGAGCAATGTACGAGGCTGGGGTTCGTTGGGCTGTGTACACGGACATTCAACGGGACGGGATGCTTACAGGGGTGGACGCGGAAGGGGCGGCCCTTCTGGCCCAGCAAACCGGCCTGCGCGTCATTGCGTCGGGTGGAGTGGCCGGTATGGCCGACATTGACGCGCTCTTGGCCGTTGCCCCTCGCGGGGTGGTCGGCGTGATCATCGGTCAGGCGCTGTACACCGGTCGTGTGGACTTGCGCGCGGCATTATCTCGAGTTCACGAGGCGATGCCATGAGTCAGGTGGTGAGTGTTGGTTGGGTGTTGGCCGCGGACGTGTGGGATGAAGAACTGTTGGCCGCGTACACGCTGGCCCGGGACGAGGTGCTCGCCCTGCTGCAGGAACAATTCCCCGACTTTGAGTGGGAGATGCCCTTTGTGGAACGGCGGGTGTACGTTCCTGTGGGCGCACTGGACCCGTTGCCCTTGCTGGAAATTGGCGCGGAGGAGAAAATTCTCCGGCACTGGGATTATGCCATTGTGGTGGTGCCCAACGAGTTAAACCCCCGCCATCGCATTTTCGCGGTGGGCATTCCCTCCGCGGCCTTAGAAGTCGGGGTCGTCTCCTCGGCTCGTCTGGGCACGAAAGATGTGTTGGCCGAGCGGTTGGGTGGCCTTGTGCTTCACCTGCTGGCTCACCTGTGGGGAGTGAGACACACACTAACCGGCCCCTCCCGATTTGTGGATGATCCCACCCTGTTGAAAGTAGAACCCTTCCCAGAAGAGGTTATCGAGGAGATCAACCACCATTTGCACCTCATTGCAGACGCTCGCCTGGAGGAACAGCGGCCTCATTGGGGGCGCTTCATCTTCTACGTTCGCACCTTCCTCACCGATCCTGGCGGGATCTTGCTGGACATTTGGCGTTACGCTCCATGGGAGATGCCCATTTACCTGGGCCGCCTCACCGCGGCCGCGGCTGTGTCCACAGTGTTTCTGCTGATGACAGCCGAAGCGTGGGAGATTGGCGCTCACCTTCCGCTTCTGTTGATCCTTGCCGGACCGGTAGGCGCCACCTTGTTGGCAACATTGCTCATGTATTACGGCCAGAACATCGGCCAGATTACTCGAGAAGTTCACCTGCGCGAGCAGATCGCTCGTACGCAGATTGTGCTATTTGGGACGTTGCTCTTGGGCATGACGTTCTTGTGGGCTATCATTTTCATCGTCTCTTTGGGTGTCTCTTACATCCTGCCAAAGGATGTGCTTGCTGAGTGGGCCGGGTTTTCCTCCCCGCAGACGCTTTCGTTGGAACGGTATTCGGCCTTTATGGCGTCTGTTGGGGTAGTGGCCGGGGCTTTAGGTGGTAACCTGGAGGAAGAAGAGGACATCAAAGCAGAGGTGTTGTTTGACGAGGAGATGTGAAGTCCGGCGAACCGACCGGAGGCGATACACTTTTGGTTTATGGAGAGGGTTGAACATGCGTGTGTACTTGCGACGAGGGTGGGTGGCTTTCGCGGCCATTCTGTTGATTTCCTTGATAATGCAATGGGGTAGCCCGGGAGTAGAGGTCCACGCCCAGGGCGCGCAGGCATTAATTACTGCGCCTAAGAACGGTGAGGCTGTGCGCGGGGAAGTGCGCATCTCGGGCATCGCGGTCCACCCCCAATTTCAAAGGTACGAATTGTACTACGCGCCCTGGCCGCCCCCATCAGGGGATCAGGGCTGGATCTTCATTGGGGAAGCCCATTACAACCCACAACCCAACGGACTGTTGGGATTGTGGGACACGCGCCCCCTGCCGGACGGCCCTTATGCCTTAAAACTGCGCGTGGTTAAAATCGACGGCAACTACATCGAATCACCCATCATCCGCGTGGACGTGGCAAACACCGTGCCGACCCCCACCCCTACGCCCACGGTCACACCGACCCCGCGATTTACCCCTACCCCAGCACCGACGCCCACACCCGCGGTCGTGGCCCTACCCGAGATTCCCACGCCTACCCCAATTCCTTCGCCCACCCCTACTGCCACCGTCGTGGCCGGGCAGCAAGGAGGGACAGGACGTGGCTTCTTCAGCCAGTTCGAGCAAATTTTCGATGGCGACA
Organism: uncultured Anaerolineae bacterium; assembly: GCA_964402285.1. Taxonomy (GTDB): domain Bacteria; phylum Chloroflexota; class Anaerolineae; order JAADDB01; family JAADDB01; genus CAYPUG01. The sequence continues at coordinate 9,180 of CAYOAZ010000035.1, forward strand.
GGCTGCGCCGCGCTGCTGTGCGTGGTGCCCGGTACGCGCTGTGGGCTTATCTCGTGTGGATCGGATACGAAATACTCAAACGTATAATCCTCTGGATATGGATACGGGTGAGACCATAACAATGAAGATCGTATTCGGTTTAGGAAATCCAGGACGGGATTACGAGCGCACACGACACAACGTGGGATTTCAAATCCTGGACATCCTGGCTCGACGGCACCACATCGTGTTCACGCCGCACAAGTTCGACGCGCTGGCCGCAAAGGTGCGGTTGGGTCAAGAGGATGTGCTGTTAGTAAAGCCGCAAACGTACATGAACCTGAGCGGCAAAGCAGTAGCGCCCATTGTGCGCTTCTACAAAGTGCCCTTGGACAACATTCTTGTAGTGTACGATGACCTGGACCTGGCATTCGGCACGTTGCGAATGCGGCCTAAAGGCGGCGATGGCGGGCACAAGGGAATGCGATCCATCATCCAGCACCTGGGCACATCCGATTTCCCACGGCTGCGCGTGGGCATAGGACGTCCGCCAGGCCGGATGGATCCCGCGGACTTTGTGTTACGTCCCTTCACCGATGAAGAAGAAGAGGAAATGCGGGTAGTGCGCGAAGAAGCCGCGGATGCCGTGGAAATATGGGCTACCCAGGGGTTGGAACCGGCCATGCGTTTTGTGAACGCTCGCGCGCGGCGCAATGCCGAACGTTCCGCCGTGGAACACGCGTGAACACGCGGGCCCGCACTCTGATGGCTGAACGTTCGTCGTGGGCCGGATGTTCCCCGTTAAGGGATGAGTAATGGATATAGCATGGGCAACGGATCTGGGCTGGCATCAGCCGTGGGGACTCAACAGAGCAACCGGGAAACGTTCCACCTGCGCGGCACCTTGGACGTGCTCCGCGAGGTGCCGGCCTATCGTCGCGTCTTAAACATCATCCCTGAACCAGGTCGGCCGCGGCGTTTAGGCCTTCTCCGTACGGCTCGACCGTACCTGGCGGCAGCCCTGGCCACTCACCTTCATCGCCCCCTCCTCTACGTCACCGGTACCACCTCCCGCGCGCGGGAGGTGGCGGACCTGGTGCGAATTTGGCTTGGGGATTCGGACCGGGTGTTCCTCTTTGCAGACCCCGAAGCCCTGCCCTACGAACGTCTGGCGTGGAGCCGGGATACTCGGCGCGAACGCCTGGCCGCGTTGGCCGCGTTGACCCGCCGTTCTGGATTATCCTCCTCCCCGTTGGTTATTGCCTCGGCTCGCGCGCTCATGTGGAAAACCCTACCTCCTCGGGAAATGCGTTTGGCCGTGCGCACTTTGCGGGTGGGGGATGTCATTCCCATGCACGACCTGGTCGCCCTGCTCCTGTCCCTGGGCTACGTGGAAACGTCCGTGGTGGACAGTCCGGGGACGTTCTCGCGACGGGGGGGCATCCTTGATGTCTTCCCGCCCCACTCCCGTTGGCCACTGCGCGTGGAATTCTTCGGCGACGAGATCGACTCCCTGCGATACTTTGACGTGGAAACACAACGCACCCTGTCCGATCTGCCACGGCCCACGCGCATGACCTTGACGCCTGCATCAGAAGCCCTTATTCGCCACGGACGCCTGGCTGCCCAGCGTTTGCGCGATCTGGACTTAAGCACGTGTCACTCGGCCCTGGCCGAGAAAATCCGCGAGGAGATCCAACACCTGCAGGAAGGAATCGGCTTCCCGCTGGTGGAGTTCTACCTCCCGTATTTCTACTCCCACCCCGCGACCCTGCTGGACCACTTGCCGTCGGAGATCGTCATCCTCGTGGAGGACGGCGAGGAACTGCGGAGCGTGTGGCTTGACCTGGAAGAGCAAGCCGAACAAGTTCGCAATGACTTGCTGGTCACCCGAGAACTGCCCAGCAACGTGAAGCGCGCCTACTGGACGTGGGATGAAGTGCGGCCCCGGTTTGACCGTTATCCCGTGTGGGTGCTGGGCCAGAGCGACCTGGATGGGCATCCCCTGACCGAGGCATTGCTGGGGGATGTATTCCACGCACCCTCTTACTTTGGCGGCAAGGTGCGATACATCGTGCGTTCCTTATTGGATTTGCGTCGCGAACGGGCCCGGGTGGTTGTGGTCTCTCGCCAGGCCGATCGCCTGGCCGACATGCTTTCGGACGCAGGAGTGGTGACTGTGCCCCTGCCCGCGTTGGAAACCCCTCCTGCTGCAGGGGGAATTGCCCTGGTGCGCGGCGTGGTAACCGGTGGGTTTGTGTTGGTCAATCGCGGCGCACCCGCGGCGGAATTCCACCTCCTGACGGACACAGAATTGTTCGGTTTCCGCCGCGTACAGCGCCGCGTGACGCGCGCTCGACCCACAGCCCCGGAGACTTTTTTCTCCGACGTGAAGGTGGGGGATTACGTAGTTCACGTGGATCACGGCATTGGGATTTACCGGGGATTGGTGCGTCGGAACTTTGATGGGGAGGAGCGGGAATACCTGGAAATTGAGTACGCGCGCGGGGATAAGTTATTCGTCCCCGTCTACCAGGCGGATAGATTATCCCGGTATGTGGGGCCGCAGGGAACCCCGCCGGTGCTCAACCGGTTGGGCACCGCGGATTGGGAACTGGTCAAACGCCGGGCCAAGCGGGCTGTGGCGGAAATCGCCAAGGAACTGCTGGAGTTGTACGCACGCCGCGCGACCATTCGTGGCCACGCGTTTAGCCCAGACTCTCCCTGGCAACAGGAATTAGAAGCGTCCTTCCCCTACGAGGAGACCGAAGACCAACTCCGGGCTGCTGAGGAGATCAAGCGGGACATGGAACAGCCCCGTCCCATGGACCGCCTGGTGGTGGGAGATGTGGGTTTCGGAAAGACGGAATTAGCCGTGCGGGCCGCGTTTAAGGCCGTCATGGACGGGAAGCAGGTGGCCGTCCTGGTTCCCACCACTGTGCTCGCGCAGCAGCACTACAACACCTTCCGGGAGCGGATGGCCTCCTTCCCGGTGAATGTGGCCATGCTTTCGCGCTTTCTCACCCGTTCTCAGCAACAAAAGGTCATTGAGGGGTTAAGAACGGGCAGCGTAGATATTGTCATCGGCACGCACCGCTTGCTTTCCAAGGATGTGGAGTTCAAGGATTTGGGCCTTCTTATCATTGATGAGGAGCAGCGGTTCGGCGTTGTGCACAAGGAGAAATTGAAGCGGTTGCGGGCCAGTGTGGACGTGCTCACGTTGACCGCCACGCCCATCCCGCGAACTCTGCACATGAGCCTGACGGGCATTCGCGACATGAGCACCATTACCACCCCGCCGGAGGAGCGACTTCCTGTGAAAACGACCGTGGCCGAGTACGATGAACGTCTGATCCGTCAGGCCATCCTGCGGGAGTTGGACCGGGGCGGACAGGTGTACTTCGTCCACAATCGGGTGCAGGGCATTGAAATCGTCGCCAACCAGATACGACGCATTGTCCCCGAAGCGCGTGTGGCCGTTGCGCACGGTCAGATGTCGGAACGGGAATTGGAGCGGACCATGTTGGCCTTTGCTCGCGGGGAGATAGATGTGCTGGTGAGCACGACCATTATTGAGAGCGGCCTGGACATTCCCACCGCGAACACCATCATCATCAACCGGGCTGATCAATTCGGCCTGGCCCAGTTGTACCAGTTACGGGGACGGGTGGGACGTGGCGCGGTGCGCGCGTACGCGTACCTCCTGTACGACAAGGGCAAACGGTTAAGTCCGGAAGCCCGCCGCCGTTTGCACGCCATTTATGAGGCCTCGGATCTGGGGGCGGGGTTCCGCATTGCCCTGCAGGATCTGGAACTGCGCGGTGCGGGAGAACTCCTCGGCGCGAGACAGCACGGTCACATCGCGGCTGTGGGGTTTGACCTGTACGCCCGTCTGCTGGCCAAGGCTGTCCAGGAGTTGCGCGAGCAGGGCGAATTGGATCTCCCTGGCCCCACCGAGGAGAGTCACCTGGATCCCTTGCCTGCGGCGGTCCATATGGACTTGCCCTTGCAAGCAGGTATTCCCACCACGTACATCCCCAACGATGAATTGCGCTTGCAACTGTACCGCCGCATTGCATCCATAGCCGATGAGGATGCGCTGGTCGCCATGCAGCAAGAACTGGTGGACCGGTTCGGGCCGTTGCCCAGGGAGGTGGAAGATCTGCTGTTTGTTGTCCGCGTCAAGATCTTGGCCCGGCAGGCGCAGGTGGAGCGCATCGGCCAGGAAGGGGACCGTCTGGCCCTGCACCGTGCAGATTTGGACCGGCTGAACTGGCGGGCGCTGGAGCGCCGTTTGCCCGAAGGGTGTCTGGTGGGGCGGCGACGGGTGTACGTTCCTGTGGATGAACATTGGCGTTCTCGGCTGGTGCGCGTGCTGGAGGAGTTACGTGGTTGGTAGGGGGGACAAATGATCCTGGAACATGTGGTTGTGGGTCCGTTGCAGGTGAACTGTTTTATCCTGGGGTGTGAGACGTCGGGCGAGGCAGTGGTCATTGACCCAGGGGGACACCCCGGCGCCATCCAGGCCATTCTGGAGCGGCGTGGGTGGGAATTGACCGCCATTATCGCCACTCACGCTCACTTCGATCACATCCTGGCGGTGGACGCGCTGCGCGAGGACCGGCATGTGCCGTTCTACCTGCACCCTGATGATGAACCCGTGCTGGCCGTCCAGCGGGAAATCACCCGTTCATGGTTGGGGTTTGACCCTGGACCTATGCCACGCGTGGATGCCCATTTGCTGCCAGGAACACACTTCCCCGTGTGTGGGGGTAGCCTGGAAGTCGCGCACACACCAGGTCACTCCCCGGGCTCGGTGACTCTCATAGACCACACTCACCGGCGGGCTTTTGTGGGTGACGTTATCTTCGCGGGCAGCATTGGTCGGACGGACATCCCCGGGGGTGATTTCTCCACCCTGATGGAGAGCATCCGTCGGGTGATCCTCACATTGCCCGATGATTACCAACTCTTGCCTGGCCACGGTGCGTTTACAACCGTGGGAACGGAGCGTCGGTTGAACCCGTTTCTCCGCGGGTAGTCCGAACCTGTTCAGGACGCGCGTTCATGACAGGTACATGAACCACAGCCAGACGGACGAGATGAGCAGGGAGACAGTAACCGTTGCCAGGCCGTAGCGGAGGAATTCACCGAACGTCAACTTGTGTCCGCTGCGTTCGGCAATGCTGGCCACGACCACGTTCGCCGAAGCCCCCACCAACGTTAGGTTACCCCCCAGATCCGCGCCCAACGCGAGGGCCCACCACAGCGGACGGGTGGGCATCACGTTCCCCAAAGTCTCCACAATGGGGAGCATCGTAGCCGTGTAGGGGATATTGTCCACAATCCCCGACGCCAGCGCGGAGAACCACAGAATGAAGAGCGTGGTGATGCGCACGTTCCCCGCGGTCAGGCGCACCAGCACGTGGGCAACGTGTTCGATAACGCCGGTGACCACCAGGCCCTCTACTGCCATGAACAGTCCGACGAAGAACATCAATGTGGCCCATTCCACGTGCTGGAAGATAGCATGGGGATCCCGTTTTGTCCACAACAGGAGCAGGGTAGCACCACTTAAGGCGATGGTGGCAGGTTCCAGGTGGATAACACTGTGCAGGAGGAACCCCACGATAACCAGGGCCAGTACTGCAAGTGTTTGGCCCAGCAGGGTAGGGTTGGTGATGAGCCCTTCGGTCTTAAGGCGCATGAGCATGTGCTGGCGTTCCGGTGGGACAGTGAGCGCGTGTCGAAATTGGATGACCATGATGCCCATATACGCGAGAAGAGACAGCAGTGCTGGCGGCGCCATGTTCAGAAGGAACTGGAGGAAGTCGATGTTGGCTCGGCTGGCAATGAGGATGTTCGGCGGATCCCCAATAAGCGTGGTGGCCCCGCCGATGTTGGACGCCATGACCTCTGTAATGAGGAAGGGGATAGGACTCACGCCCAGGGTGCTGGCGACGTACAATGTGACCGGGGCAATCAGCACAACCACGGTTACGTTGTCCAGGAACGCGGAGGCGATGGCCGTGATAAGCGCGATGAGCACCATGACCTGCACTGGTTGGCCTTTGCTCAGGCGGACGGTTTGCACGGCCAGCCATTGGAACAGGCCGGTTTCGCTCATCAGGTGGGCAATAACCATCATGCCCGTCAGGAGGAAGAGCACGTTCAGGTCCACCGCGTGGAAAGCCTCCTCCTGGGGAAGGATTCCCATGAGGATCATCAACAGGCCGCCGGCCAACGCGGCTGTGGTGCGCGGCACGCGTTCGCTTACGATAATCGCATAGGTGAACAGGAAGATGATGGCAGCAATCCACGCGTCGTTCACTGATCCCCTCCTGCGTTCGTTGAGGATTCCAGGCAAAGGCCCATGAGTTCCAGCAGGTTGATGTAGCCAATGACACGGTATTGTTCGTCCACAACGGGAATGCCGGGTAATTTAGCCTGGTGCATAGCGTGGAACGCGGCACGGACCGAATCGGAGATATGAACGTACACGGGCTCGCGCATGATATCCGACGCCTGGTGCATACGGGTCCAGCGCGCGAATTCCTCAGCCTCGGCCAGATCCTGCACTGCGCTCATAAATTCCTCGGGAAACACGGTAACGAGGAAGGCATCGGCCAAACTGGGAACGTCGATCACACCGACAAGACGCTGCTCTTCGTTGACCACGCAAGCGACCTGCACGTTCGGGTGGTCCAACATGGTCTTGATGATCTCCGCCACAGCCGCGTCCGCGGGCACGATGGCCGGGTCCAGGTGCAGCACATCCATGATGTCCGCCACGGTCAAATCCCGGTAGGTCATGCGTTCTCTCTTGAGGAGACCTGTGCGGGCCTCCTCTTCCCGGCGGGCTTGCTCCTCCGATTCCACCGTCCACTTGTGAATTCCTATGGCGCGGGTGACCGGGAGTACAAAGAGTATCCCGTTGTGGGGCCGGTCAAACCCTTGCACGATCTCATCGGCCTCGGCAATGGCTTGTTCCAGCAGGTGTTCATCATCAATGAGGCTGATAATGGTGCGCTGTTGGCTTTCTCCTCCCAGAAGGCGGCTCAGTCCACCCAGTCCCATCTTTCGTAACCAATTTTCTGCCTGGTATCCTCCTACACTGTTCCACAACGTCACCCCGGGAACTCCAATGCGCTTCCACGCGTCCAGCAAGTCCGGTAGAACGTTCAGGTCCTCCAAGATGACCACGAGCAGGTGAGCCATACATCCACCTCCTTTTCGTCACTGTGCTCACTGAAAGTTTACGGTATTTCCTCTCTGCTTCCCACTGGCATTGGGTGAGCATGTCCCGGTGATGGTCTGTGTCCGCGGAGATTGTCCTTCGACTTTGGCTCAAGGCGCGGGGAAGTGAACCGTGATTTCCTGGCGTTCACCCGCGTTCACGTGTATTTCGCGAATCCACACGTGTCGTTCCGGATTATCCACATCTTGGAGGTGGAACGCATAATTCCCCGCGGGGAGAAGTAAGCGGGGAAGTCCGGAACGCACATGTCCTAAGGGGGTGGTTTGGTCGGCCTGGGAGTAGATGTGTACGTCTAATTCATCGACATTGTCCGGTCTCAGGGTGAGGGATGCCAGGGGGAGGGAAACGGTCAGGGTGTAGGTGTCGCCTTCCTGGACGGTGAAGGGTTCGGAGAGGGTGGTGTGAACAACAGGACTGTATTCGTTCAGTTCTGCCTGGTAGGTACCAGGGGGTAGGATGGCGCGCCATGGCGTGTGCACGTTCAGCACGGGGGTGTGTTCTGGTTCTCGGTATAGGACTGTGTGCGCGACCCGCGGTTCCCCCCATGGGGTTGATGCCTGAATCCACACGCGCGCCTGGGGGCGGAGAAGGGTTACATCCACGTGTTGTTGGGGTTGAATGACCACATCCCACGCCCACAGGTGGCGTCCGTTCTCCTCGATCACGTGGACATCGTATGTGCCCGTGGGTAAGGTGAATTGTGTGGGTACGGGCCCTTCGAATAGGACAGGGGAGGATCGCCGCGATGGGTACACGTGTACCCATCCGCGCACTGGCGCCCCATCGGAGGCTGTGTCCAGAATCCGTAGGGTTCCTGTGTCCACATAGTGCACGTGGTGGATGTCCGAGGTGTGCGCGGGGTCCTCCACGTGGATTTGGGTGAGCGCGTGGACGCTCTGGGGATCCGCGTATTGGCTGATGCGCAATTGGTACCATCCCGCGGGAACCAGGAAGGTGATGTTCCCGTTGGCCCATCCTCCTGCTATCTGGATATCCGGGGATGCCCAGGAGGAGAGGGTGATAAACCCGTTGCTCGGTTGCCCACGTTGTGTGAGTTCCACCTGTAGCCGGGTTACGGGCACGCGCACGGTGCGGTCGGTAACGGATCCGACAACGACGGGTACGTTGCGGGCGAATGCTAACGGCGGAAAAGTTTCCAGGATGACGCTTGCGGTGTAATAGCCTGTGGGGAGGGGAACAACTATGGTTTCCCCTTCACTGCCAAAGAAGGTGCCCAGGGATGGAGTCGAGAGGCTGATTTCCGCGAAGATGGGACGGTGTTGTGCGTCGACCAGGTGCAGGTGGAGTTCTCCCAGGGGGATGTGGAGTTTGGTCCGTTGGCCTGGGTGGATGACCACGTTCTCGAAGATGCTGGGTAGGGGCGTTCCCACGGTGACGGTGTACGTTCCCTGGGCCAGGTCCGCGTCTGTCCACGCGTCAAACGTGCGCACAATTTGGTCACCCCGTCCCACCACGACCGCAGGAAACAGGGGCTGACCGTTGGCCCCTACCACTTCCACTCGGAGTTGTCCTCCCAACGCGTGGTGAATAGCGGTGCGCATGCTCGTTTCCAGCGCGTGGGGGGTGGTGGCGTGCGCGTATGTGCCTCCTGTTGCCTCGGCAATGCAGCGCAGTACGGATTTCCCTTCGTCCGTATCGCTTATGTCGATTACGTGGACGGTTACGTCCGCGTCGGCCCGTTCGAGCACTCGGGCAACGTTACAGGGGTCTTCGCCGCATACGTGGTTTGCGGCGGTGATGAGCAGGAGGGGGCGCAGTGATCCCGCGGGGAAGGTGTTAGCGGCTCGTAGGAGGGCTTCGGCCAGGGGAACAGGACCCGCGGGGCGCACGCGGTGCCACACGTGTTCCCAGGAGATGGCGCTTACGGGGTGCATGGGGAGGAGGGTTTGGGTGTTCTCTTCGCAGGCCGGGGCCTCTCCCCCCATTCGCTGCACGGCAATCTGGGCGTCGGGTAAGGTTTCTGTGAGCACGCGCGGGATGATTGTTTGTTGGGCTTCCCAGCGGGTGATGGCGTGTCCGTCCCAGGTCTGGGCAGCAAAGGCGGACGCGTCCACAATGACCGCAAAGGGGTGTCCTGTAACAGCCAGGGGCTCTTCTTCGTGTAGGGGAGGGTTCCCGAACACCAGGGGGATGTGGACGTATCGCGCGGGCGTCGGGGTCACGCGCTCGCTGGGTGTGGGGGATGGGGTATGGTTCGCGAGGGGAGGTGTCGGGGTGGGGGATGTGGAGGGTGTTTCTGTGGGGGCGCTGTGTTGGCCCATCCACGGGAAGTGGGCGATGGTTGTGCCGGCCGGACGGGTAGGGGATGGGCGATGGGTTGGGGCGAGGCGGGCAGGTGTGGGACGCGGTAGTGGGGATGTGGGGAGAGGAGGTCGCGTGGGTGTGGCCCGGCAAGCAGCCAGGATCCACAGGAGAATGAGGAGGTATATGCCCCTTTTTCTCATGGTTCCCCCTGGAGTTCAACGAGTTGGCGTGTACGGCGCAGGAGTCGGTTACGTCGGTGTTCCAGCGATGGCTTCCACCGGCTTTGGACGTCCAAGGGGGCGTGTTTCAGTATTGCCAACCCCGCTTCGGTCCAGTGAAGCGCTTGCCGGAGGTCACGCGCTCGCCATTCGTAGTACTTGGCCAGTTCCTCGAACGGTGTCAGGTCGGGCAGGGGCTGTTCGCTGGCCCAGGTTTCCCACACGGCCAGGGCTTCGGACCACCGTTCCTGGCGTTTGAGCAGTCGTCCCAACGCGCGGTAGATGTCCTGGCGACGTTGGGGGTGGGTTACGTGGCGCAGGGCATGTCGCAGGAGGACTTCTGCCCGTTCTTCGTCGCCGTGGGCCATGAAGTACGTTGCCTGACTTATCAGGTCTTCGGGGTGGATGGTTGGTTCTGACCAGGGATCTTCCCAGGCTCGGAGGACAACGTCGGTCAGTGCGATGAGGGAGAGGATGTCGTGTAGGTTGTGGTAGAAGATCTGGCGCAAGGGGGTTGGGTCCCCGGTGCGCAGGTAGTCCTTGTACAGGACAGGAACGAGCCAGCCGGGGATGTCCAATTCTTCCCGTTGGTGGTTCAGAATCCACCGTTCCACATCTCCCAGTGTGCACCGGTTGAGCCGGTGCTTCCACAACCGTCGGGCCTGCACAAGGAGGTCGAGATGTCCCATCCCTTCCAGGGGGGAGGGGATGAGGTGGAGGGTGTATCGGGTGCGCAGCAGTGGAAGGTCGAATGTGTGGCCGTTGTACGTGACCACCAGGGTGGCCCGCGCGAGGACGGTTGCCAGGTGGTCCAGCATGGCGGCTTCTTCGTGCAGGTCCCGAATGAAGTATTGCTGTACGTGGACTTGTGAGTCGGTGATGAGTCCTAGTCCTACCAGGAAAACAGCGGTTCCCGTGCCCCGTGAGAGTCCAAGGGTTTCGGTGTCCAGAAAAACTATGCGGGTGATGGGAGGTAATGTGGGAGGTGGGATCATGCTCAAGTAGGTCAATGGGTGAAGGGGAGCATCCAGAATGCGTCCCAGGGGGTATCGGCCGTGGATGTGGTGGAGGGTGTACGTGATTTCCCGCAGGTGGAATGTGCCGCGGGCGGTGGCTACTTCTTCTCCGCCGATGAGGTGTGTCAATGTTGTGCGTCGCTGGTCTGCCTGGGCGGGTGAGGGCGAGGAAGGGGGCGCGGGGGTGAGGCCCTTGCGGACGCGGAGTCGCTGGAGGCGTTTGCGCAGGTCCATTCGGATACGCTCAGTCATGGCCCTGGTCCTCGTGGTCATGGGCGGGGTGCACGGGAAGCGCGACGTAGAAGGTGCTGCCGTGGCCGCGGCCTTTGCTTTCGGCCCAGATGCGACCACCGTGCCGTTCTACTATGGCCTGGCAAAGGGAGAGGCCGATGCCAATGCCGCTGTATTTGCGGTGGACGCTGCCGTTCACCTGGTAGAAGCGTTGGAAGATGGTGCTCAGTTTGTCCGGCGGGATGCCTTCGCCTTCGTCGCGGATGCTGATGATTACTTCTTCCTGTTGGGGGTAGACGCGAACGAAGACGTTTCGGCCTTCGGGGGTGAATTTGAACGCGTTGTCTAACAGGTTGACGATGACTTCCCGCAGGAGGTCCGCGTCAGCCCGAACCGGAGGTACGGGTTTTTCCACGTCCAGGTGGAGGTGGATGTGTTGTTTTTCCGAGCGAATGTACCAGTCGGAGACGATTTCTGCTAGCCAGGTGTCCAGGTGCAGAGTTTGCCAGTGCATTTGCCGCCGGTCAAGGCTTTGGAGCAGCAGGAGGCGTTCGACCAGTGTGTGCAGGTGGCGCGCTTGCCGGTCCACTGTGTTGAGAATGGGTTGGAGGTCAGCGGGTAAGTTCCACAGGGTGGGGTCGAGGAGTAGTTCTGTGTATCCCCGAATGATGGTCAGGGGGGTGCGGAGTTCGTGGGAGACGTTTTGGATCATTTCGTCCTTGGCTCGCAAGGCTTGTTGGAGTGATGTGTACAGGGAGGCGTTTTCCAGCGCGATGGAGACGAGGTGCCCGAAGGCTCGAAGGAGGTTTTCCTGGCCGTGAAAGGTGAAGGGGGTGGCACTGTGGACCCACATGATGCCGATGAATCGTTCGCGCGCGATCAGGGGGATGCCGGCGAAGGATTGTATGCCCATCTGGCGGATGTATTCGTTGACGGTCCGGGGAGCGTCTTCGCCCGGGATGGGGTACATGGTTCCGTCCTCGTTCACTTTGTCTACGATGATGAGGCGGCGGTGTTTTTTGATCCAGGCGGAGAGTCCGTCCTCCCGTCGGTTGTACTCCAGGTTCGGCAGTTTGGGCATGTTGTTCAGGGCTTCGTAGAAGTCGTTGCTTTCCTCCCGGGCGAGCACGATGGCGGTGTACTCGGACTTCATCACCTGGTTGGCGATGGCGATGATGCGTTCCAGCACGTCGTCCTGGGGGTGGCCGGCGACGAGTATGCCGGCGGATTGAATAAGTGCGTTGAGGCGTTGGGCCTGTTCGGCCAGCATTTCATCCTGTTGTTTGTGGACGATGGCAGCCGCGATGTGGTTGGCTACTGTTTGGGCCAGGCGTATTTCGTCTTCGGTGAATGGGTGCGGTCGGTTCCAGTAGACCATGAATTTCCCCAGGAGGCGGCCTTCATAGTAGAGGGGGATGAAGCCCAGCGCCCGGATCCCCTCTTGTTTCAACGCGTCCCGAAAGGGGATTGTTCGTTCGTCTGTGTACGCGTTTTCGATGAGAATGGGCTGGGGATCGGGATCGCTGAAGTCCCAAGGGAAGTGGCCTTCCACGGCCTGACGGTATTGTTGGCTCAGGCCGTGCCAGGATTTGAAACGGACGACATTGTCGGGATCCCGCACCAGTACCGCGGCCCGGTCCGCGCACAGGGCGCGGAGGATGCTTTTCACCGCGTTGTGGTAGACTTCGTTCAGTGATTCGGAGTGGGCCAGGGTGTTGCTGAGGTTGTACAGGATCCGAAGTTGGTCGAGCATGCGTTTTTGTTGCTGTTGGGTTTCCAATATGGTGGGCACGTACCGACGGAAGATCAGGGCGGAGAGGAGGATGAGGACGCTGATAATGGGTAGGGAGAGGACCATCCACAGGGCAACTGGTTGGGTAGGGGGTTCGTGCATGGCTTGTCCTAAGCGGAATGCAGGTGGCGCGCACATGAGGAGGATGGTGATAGCTATGAGCAAGATGTGCACGTCGCGAAAGCGATAGTATAGTTCCAGTGTGGTGAGAAAGGCCAGGAAACGCACGAATACGCTGAACAAGAGCACAAAGATCAAAAGGCCCATCGTTCATAACCCCAAGCAGTTAGGTGGCAGGCAATCACGTGACGCCTTAGGTAATCGAATCTTCGAACTTCTGGGTATCTGCTTTAGCCCGGGTTTTCTATCTTCTCAATGCCCATGTACGGGCGGAGTACTTCCGGAATGACGACGGATCCGTCCGGTTGTTGGTAATTTTCCAAAATAGCAATCATGGTGCGGGGCAGAGCCAGCCCGGAACCGTTCAACGTGTGGACGAACCGCGGTTTCGCGTTCGGGCTCGGGCGATAGCGGATGTTTGCCCGGCGAGCCTGAAAGTCCGTAAACCAACTGCAGGAGGAGACCTCCAGCCATTCTTGGGTTCCCGGAGCCCACACTTCCAGGTCATACGTAATGCTGGCGCTGAAGCCCAGGTCACCGGTGCTTAACAGGACGACGCGATAGGGGAGGTTCAGCCGTTGGAGAAGGTCTTCTGCCTGGTTGACAAGGGTTTGCAATTCCTCCCATCCCTGTTCTGGCTCCACGAATTTCACCAATTCGACTTTGTCGAATTGGTGAACTCGCTTGATACCCCGTACATCCCGCCCTGCGGCGACTTTTTCACGGCGGAAGCAGGGGGTGTACGCGGTGTGGTAGATGGGCAAACTCCCCGGGGGCAGGATTTCGTCCGCGTACAGGTTGGTGACAGGGACTTCCGCGGTAGGAATGAGCCAGAGATCTTCTTCGTGGTCCTTGTACAACACGTCCGCGAACTTGGGCAGGTTGCCCGTTCCAAAAAGGGCGCGCGATCGGACCAACGCGGGCGGGTATACTTCGGTGTACCCGTATTCTTGAACGTGCACGTCCAGCATCCAGGTGATAAGGGCTCGCTGGAGACGGGCGCCGAGCCCTTTCAGAATGTAAAAGCGGCTGCCGGAGATCTTTGCTGCCCGCTCAAAGTCGATGATATCCAGCATGGGACCTAGATCCCAGTGGGGGAGGGGCTCGAAATCAAAAGTTTTCGGTTCGCCCCATGTCCGCACGATGACATTATCCCGCTCATCCACGCCTTCGGGCACGGATTCGTGAGGGATGTTGGGAATGCGGGAAAGCGCGTCCTGCAGTTGTGCTTCCACCTGGCGCAGGTTTTGTTCCAAGTTTTCCAGGCGGGTTTTGAGTTCGCGCATGGCCGCGATTTTCGCGTCCCGTTCCGCGCTGTCCTTGCTACGGCCGATTTCTTTGGACACGCGGTTACGCTCTGCTCGCAGTTGCTCCACCTGCTGCAGGAGGGAGCGTCGTTCGCGGTCCAATTCCAACACTTTATCCAGGATGTGTGTGTCTTCGTGGCGTTTGCGCAACGCTTCTCGGACAATGTCTGGGTGTTCTCGGATAAGTGTTATGTCGAGCATTCTTGCACCTCCCCGTTGTAGAAAACCCCAGGTCCTCTGCTGGACGGCGGATGGGGCGTGATTTGTGGTTTGTCGATCGTGTAGGCTGGATGTGCTACGTTATTATAAACCGAATTGTACGAAGATGCATGAACCGGGGCAAGTGCGTTTGCGACGGACAGAGTTTGGGGTGAGGGGTGAGAGGCGAGGGCCCGCCACGGCCGGCAGTTGAAAACTGCGGCCTTCGGTTGCGAAACCGCCGGGGGCGGTTGGGGGTAGCCCCCGCCAGGGGGCTTTGCAGATGAAGCCCGCAACGTCCAGTTGCCGGGCGTTCTGTGCGGCTTCCACCCACGGACGGAGGACTCGGCCGAGGGCGTTGGGCCCAACACGGCCGGCAGTTAAAACTGCGGCCTTCGTTGGGGCGAAACCGCCAGGCGCGGTTCGGTGCAGCCCCCGGCAGGGGGCTTGGCGAATGGAGCCCGCAACGTCCAGTTGCCGGGCGTTCTGCGCGGTTTCCACCCACGGGCGATGGCCGCGGCCGAAGGGCGTTGGGCCTCGATGCGGCCGGCAGTTGAAAACTGCGGCCTCCACTTGCGAAACCGCCGGGGGCGGTTCAGTGCAGCCCCCGCCAGGGGGCTTTGCAAACGAGGCCCGCAACTTCCAGTTGCCGGGCGTTTTGTGCGATTTTCACCCAAGGGCGGTGGCCGCGGGTGAGGGGTATGGGGCTCGACACGGCCGGCAGTTGAAAACTGCGGCCTTCGTGGGGCGAAACCGCCGGGGCGGTTGGGGCCCTCACCCCACTCCCCTTGCCCTCTCCCCTCTCCCAACCTTGGGAGAGGGGAGAGGGGGAACACGCCCCCCCCTCATTCGGGCGCCGGTGCCGAGGGGTGAGGCGGCCAGAATTTGTCAACAGTATCCTTTCGTTGCTAGGCGTCCCTCCTGTTCAGCAGGTGAATTTATTCGGCTGCTCCGGCTTGGAAAAACTTCCCAACGTGAATATACTCAAGCGACAAGGATATCGCGGGAACGTCGTGGCCA
>CAYOAZ010000036.1:0-20218 GCA_964402285.1 uncultured Anaerolineae bacterium
CGTCCAGTTGCCGGACGTTCTGTGCGGCTTCCACCCATGGACGATGGCCGCGGCCAAGGGCGTTGGGACCCGACACGGCCGGCAGTTGAAAACTGCGGCCTTCGGTGGGGCGAAACCGCCGGGGGGCGGTTGGGCGCAGCCCCCGTGATGGGGCTTTGCAAGCGAAGCCCGCAACTTCTAGTTGCCGGGCGTTCTGTGCGGCTTCCACCCACGGACGCTGGCCGCGGCCGAGGGGCAGTGTGGCCCGCGACGGCCGGCCGTTGGAAACTGCAGCCTCCACTTGCGAAACCGCCAGGCGCGGTTCAGTGCAGCCCCCGTCAGGGGGCTTTGCAAATGAAGCCCGCAACTTTTAGTTGCCGGGCGTTCCGTGCGGCTCCACCCACGGACGATGGCCGCGGCCGAGGGGCAATGGGGCCCCGGGCGGCCGGCAGTTGGAAACTGCGGCCAGAAGCGGAATGTCCATCCGCCTCTGGCCGCGCTCCGGGTTAATAGCCACTCAGAATGGTCAACTCTTGCGGGGCCACCAATTCCAGCGCCCTAGCAGGGTCGCGATGCTCGGAACCAGGAGGGTGCGCACAATGAACGTGTCCACTAACACACCGATGGCGACAGCAACACCCATCTGGATAAGCATGCGCAGCGGGGAAACGGCCAGGGCAGCAAAGGTGCCCGCGAGAATGATCCCGCAGGACGTAATAATACCGCCGGTGTAAGCACTGGCCAGGCGAACACCTTCCTTCACGCTGCCCGCTTTCTCAGATTCTTCCTGAACGCGGGACATGAGGAAGATATTGTAGTCCGCGCCGAGGGCCACCAGGAGTACGAAAATCATAATGGGCAGGATGTAGTTCACCCCTTCGTACCCCTTCAAGTCCTGGAAGATGAAGGTGGTGAGCCCCATGGTCGTGCCGTAACTCAGCAACACCGTTAACACCAGGTAGATGGGCGCGATCAGGCTGCGCAGCAAGATAACCAGTACCAGAAAAACACCGGCAATGACCACCAGTTGCACCTTGCCGAAGTCCCTGTCCACAGTGCGTTTAAGATCGTGAGACATGACCGGGACCCCACCCAGATAACCGCGGTAGGTCCGACCCGAATTAGCGTTCAAACGTTCCACCGTTTGACTTAATGCACTGTGCAATCGGTCAATAGTCGACGCGGTCTCCATGGAGTACGGGTCTCCGGTTAAGAGAACCGTGAGTTGGGTAGCAGTCTCATCCTTGGACAGGAACATTTGCACAAGATCCTGCAACTGGGGCATCTCTTTCAGGAACGTTTCGGGAATAAAGTAGGCCTTTTGCTCCCGGAACTGGTCGGCCAGGGTCTCCAGGTCGGTTCGCAGGCGTTTCACGTCGGCCTGGACTTCGGCCAGAACCTGCGCCCCCTCTGCTTGCGCCACATGCTGGGGGAAGAAATACGCATCCTTCCCCTGGAAGCGTTGGGCCAGGCCACGCAGATCTTGGGCTAACGTCTGCACGCGAGCCTGTGTTTGTTGGAGAGCCTGTTGTACCTCAGGGCGATCCATCATACCCTTGGGCACATAGGTGGCATTGGGCGCCTTATTTTCAAAGGATTGGGCCAAGGCGTTCAAATCCCGCTGCAAAGTGCGGACATCCGCCTGAACCTGCTGTAGGGCCTGGGCCATTTCCGGTGGAGCCGGTATACTCTTGGGGAAGAGTACTGCCTCGGGATGCTGAGCGAACCCCTGCTGCATTGCCTCCAGGTCCTGGATCAACCCGTCCACATTCTCCTGCATGGCTTGGAGCGCTGCCTGCTGTTGCGCTGGAGGCACAGTCACTCCCGCGGCTTGCGCCTGCGCCATTTGGGCGAACGCGGCTTTCAGCGCGTCCACTCGCTGCAAAGCATCCTTGTACTGGGGCATTTGCTTGACCTGCGGGTAGGCGTCCCCCAGTTCAGTCAGGTACGCGGCTATCACGTCCACCCCTTGGGCCGGATTTTGTCCCTGCTGTCCAGCCTGAGCCAGGGCCTGAGGATTGGATAACATCTGCTGTAGCCCCTGAAGTTGGGTGATCAGGGTGGACAGTTGGTTGGCAACGCTGGCCTGTTGCTGCATGGCCGTCA
Source organism: uncultured Anaerolineae bacterium (assembly GCA_964402285.1). Taxonomy (GTDB): domain Bacteria; phylum Chloroflexota; class Anaerolineae; order JAADDB01; family JAADDB01; genus CAYPUG01. Next base: position 2,086 of record CAYOAZ010000036.1, read on the forward strand.
TAGCCTGCTGGAGGCTCTTCAGGCGAGCCATCGCATCCTGGTAAGCGGCTTCCTTCTGCACATCGGGGTAAGCCTGAGCCAGACCACGCAGGTACTCGGCCAGCATCTGCAGACCCTGGGCCGAACTTTTGCCCTGCTGCGGGGATTGGGCCATGGCTTGCGGGTTCGTCAAGGCCTGTTCCATCTGGGCCATCTGTCCGGCCATGTTTTTCAACTGATTGACCACCCGCATTTGGGCTTGCATCCGAGCCATGCCCTTCTGCAGTGCGTCAATAGTGGACAGCGCGTCCTGATATTCAGGCGCGTCCTTCACCTCCGGATAGGCCGCGGCCAGTTCATCCAGGTACGCGCGCAACATGCCAAAAGCCGCGCCGCCGTCCGCTTCCGGCTGCTGCTGGATCATGGCTTTGGGGTCGGCCAGTTGTTTGGCCATGGCCTCCACGCGGTCGGCCATCGCGGTCAGTTGGCTGTCCACGCGCGCTTGGTCCAACATCTTGGTCATGCGCGCTTCCAGCGTGTCCACCACCTCCAACGCTTCGGTGTACGCGGGATCTTGCTGCACTTCAGGGAAGGCCTTTCCCAATTCCTGGAGGTAATCTCGGAGCAAGGTAAAGGCGCCCTGAGGGGCCTTGTTCTCCCCCATCATGGCTTTGAGTTGCTCAGGGTGCTCCATAGCGGATTGCATCTCGGCGAGTTGGTCCGCCAACATGCGCAGTTGACCATCTACCCGCACGAACTCGCTCTTAGAGGTATCGCCTGTGGGTTGAACAATGCTGCGCACTTTATCCACGCCCTGCACGCTGGCCAGGGATTCGCTTATCTCAGCCACATCACGGAGCGCGCTGGGACTCAACAGGTCGTCCTGATCCGAAACCAGAATGACCGTGACCGGTGCGAACTCTCCCGCGCTGAAGTGGTCTTGAATAACGCGGAACCCTTGCGCGGAGTCCATTTCCGCGGGGATTTCACTCAGGATGTTGAAGGCGCTTTTCATATTCATCCACGCGGGGTAGGGCAGCAATAGCAGGATGATGACAGCAATACTAACCATTAAGGGGTGGTCGGTGACAAATTGGCCGATCTTCTTCCAGTTAATAAGCCCTTCGCCAATGCGTTGCTTGGCCAACTGTCGGTGGAAGGGCCAGAACAGGTGCTCTCCGAAGAGTTGCAGAAGTGCCGGCGTTAAACTAAGCGCTGCAATCAAGGTAATGAAGATGCCCAGGGATTCCGCGGGGCCGTTGGTGCGCGTCATACCAAAGTCCGCCACCATCATGCCCAGAAGACCGATGATGACTGTGGCCGCGCTGGCCGTGATCACAGGCCCAATCTTCGCCACAGAGCGAATCATCGCTTCGGATCGATTCTGGCTCTTCCCCACTTCCTCACGGAAACGGGAGATGAGGAAGAGCGCGTAGTCCGTGCCCACACCGAAGATGAGCACTACCAACATCGCATCCAGCATGGAGGAGAGACGGGCTCCGGCCTGGGCCGCATATCCCAAAATCCCCTTGGTCACCAGGTACGCGGATGCAATGCTGATGAGCGGAACCAGGGCTGCGATGGGAGAGCGATATACCAGAAGCAGGACGAGTATGACCAAGATAACGGTCGCGATGGTGGTCTTGTCCACACTTTCCAGGGTGACCTTGAACATATCCCGCCCCATGCCCGCGGGACCTGTCAAGTGTACCTGCAGGTGCTTCGGTGCAGTGTCGTGAATGTGCTGGCGAATCGTGGCCACTGCTTCGTTGGTGCGCGGGTCATAATCCGCGGTGGTGAAGGTCACGGGCATGAGCATGGCCTGCCCGTCCTCACTCACGAGAACGTTCTTCAACTCGGGGTGGTCGAAAATGGATGTCACCTGGTTCACGTTGTCAGGCGCGGCATCCGACATCAGCCATTGGGCAATGGCCCGCGCGTAATCGAAGTCGGCATCCGTTAAACCATCGGGATTGTAGAAGACCAGAATCCCCTCGCCGGCAGCCACCTGGTCGGGGAACTTCTCTTTGAGGATTTCCTTGGCTTGTAAGTAGTCGGATGTGGAGGGCAAAAACATGGATTCGTCCATTACGCCTACTTTGGTGAGGGAAGGAGCGTTCAAGGCCATGAACACAGCCACCACAATCCAGAAGAGAATCACTCCTATCCACAACCGATAGCGAACAATGATGTGTCCAACCCGGTCCAACAGTTTCTCGTACATTGTGTATCACCTCCGTTGTGGATTTGTGGTTTTCTTTCTCGCGTTAAGCAGCGCGGGATGGCAGGTATGGGGATATTTCTCCCCCCCTTCACCGCCGAGCCCAAAAAAGCCAAAATGCCACAAAAGACCAAAATAAAAGGGCAAAAAAACTCACGACTCCATGGACCGCATGACATCCCTGGTGAATTCAGAAAGGCGGCGCTTGTGTTCGCTGTTGAGATTGCGCAGACAGGATTGGTATTTGGTCACCGCGCTTAAAAGTCGCGTGCGCACCCGTCGGTTCACCCGTTCGGCCAGGGTGAGCCCCATGGTCAACCCTGAAAGTGCGTAGAGCCCTACCTCCTCAGGAAATCCGATAGCCTGCAGGTGTTCCAGGATTTCTTTCCGTCGACTTTCTTTGAGTTGGTGCAGAGTCAAAAGCACGGCAGTGATCATCCGTGTAGTGTAAATCATGGGCGTAGAAGGTTCCGAGAGCCGCAACAGAAGTTCGTCCAGCAGGTCCTGATAGTTTGAGCCCTTGCCTTCTTCCAGGGCCTTGAGTATGCGCGTTTTGACCGCCTCCCATTCCTCTCGTTCCCAGGCATCTCCTGCCAGTTCGCTGAGCACCTCTTGGGCCTTGCGTGAAGGGTAGAACACCACACTGGAACGTCCACGCCCTTCCTTGACCACGAATTCCGAACGCACAAGACCGCGCTCTTCCAGCAGGCGTAGCATGTCATACGCTGTCAGGGGTTTCACCCCCAGGCGTTCCGCGATGTACGTGTAGTGCAAAGGTTTTTGGGCTTCCCGGTAAAGGTCCAGGAATTTGCTCAGAAAATCCTGCTGTCGTCGTGTGAGTTTCATGGCCACTATCTCACCAAAATTTCCAAAGAAACAAATAAATTCGCTGGAATTATAGCCTGTCAGTGAATGCACGCAAATTTGCCGGGAATAATGGTGTGGCGGAGAGTGGAGTTAGGCGTGGGCGAGCAGGTTTTCGGCGGTTTCGGAGTCCGTGATAAGTGTGTGACATAGTCCCCCGCGCAGGGCTCCCAGGAGTGCGGGGACTTTGTTGCGGCCAACGGCCATGATGACTTTTTGCGGAATGCGCTTAATGTCTTCCCATTCCAGGGTGATCAGGCGGTTGTCCCACGGCAGTTGGACTTGGCGTCCCTCCTGGTCAAAGTAACGCATCAGCATATCCCCTACGGCCCCACGTTCCCTGAGCAAGTTCATCTGCGCTTGGGTGAGTAAGCCCAAGCGGACCAACGTACTCCCTTCGTCCGTGCTTCCAATACCGACAAACGCGATGTCGCACTGCCGCGCGTGATCCAGGGCCTGACGGATGCGGGGTTCCTGAAGTACGGCCTCACGGGCAGCTTCGCTTTCCACCAGGATGGGCACCGGGAGCGGTTCCAGCGGCACCTGGAAGATTTCCGCAACCCGCCAACTGATGCTGTACGGGTTGGTCTGTCCCACCATGCTCCCGGCCAGTTCATGGACTGTGAAGGGGATATGGGTAGAGGGTGGGGTGAGGTAAGGTCCCATCCGGCTCACGGTTGTGCTCCACCCCAGCCCCAGCCGACAGCCTGGGAATATCACGTGTTGGAGGTACTCTGCACCGGCCTGTCCTAAAGCGTCCAGTGTTTCTTCGTGAGTGCGGCGGGTACGCAGGACGATGGCCCGTTCCAGGGGGAATACCCGCCGCAACTCACGTTCTAGGTGGTATTGAATGGGCAGAGGTCGGGTGATCTTGATCTGCACAATGCCCTCACGCCGCGCCCGTTGTAGGAGGCGCGTTACCCGAACGCGGGAGATGCCCAGGGCTCGCGCGACCTGTTCTTGCGTGAGGCCGTCGTGGTAGTACAACCACGCGGCCGCGACCATTAACTCACTCGGATTGTCGTGATCCACCAGAGTGGTTGTGTTCTTGCCGGCGTGATCGGGCATGTTCGCCTCATTTACTTTTTGCGCTTACGCTCTGCCTTAGCGACCAGTTCGGGCAGGCTTTCCTCATAGGGTGGGTATGCGATGCCTACCTCGGTGATGATGGCCGTAATGTATCGGGCCGGTGTTATATCAAACGCGAAGTTCAGTACGGGGGATCCCTCAGGGACCAGTTGGATGTCGCCGATGTGCGTTATCTCCCGGGGGGACCGGATTTCGATGGGGATTTCGTCCCCGTTTTTGACGCTCAGGTCGATGGTGCTGGTGGGAGCGGCTACGTAGAAGGGGACGCCGTGGGCGTGTGCGGCAAGGGCCAGGTTGTAGGTGCCAATTTTGTTGGCTGTGTCCCCGTTGGCCGCGATGCGGTCCGCGCCTACAACCACCAGGTCAATGCCGATGGTGCGCATTACATGGCCGGACGCGCCGTCCACAATAACCGTGTGGGGAATTCCCAACTGGTTGAGTTCCCACGCGGAGAGGCGGGACCCTTGGAGCCGAGGACGGGTTTCGTCCAGGTACGCGTGTACCTTTTTGCCTTCTTCGTGCGCGATGCGGATGATACCCAGCGCGGTGCCGTAGTCCACGGTGGCCAGGCTGCCCGTGTTGCAATGGTGGAGTATGTTGGCTTCGTCAGGGATGAGGGGAAGCGCGTTGTAGCCGATGGCTTTGTTGGCGCGGATGTCCTCTTCCGCGATGGCGTTGGCTTCTTCGAGCACTGCGGCCCGGATCGCGTCCACGGTGGTCAGGTTCGGATCCGCGGCGCGCTTCATCACCCGCTCGATGGCCCAAAACAGGTTCACCGCGGTCGGTCGGGAGTTGCGCAAAACCTCCGCGGCCTCTTCCAGTTCCTCCCGCAATCTCTGAACGTCCTGCGCGTTGCTGTACATGGCAGCCAGGGCTAGACCGTACGCGGCCGCGGTGCCAATGGCCGGTGCCCCCCGTACCACCATTTGCCGAATCGCGTCGGCCACATCTCGATAATCCGTGAATTCCAGGTACACCGTTTCTCCTGGCAGTTTGCGCTGATCCAGCAGTTTCAGCGCGTGTCCAATCCACTCGATGCTCCGAAACGTCGTCATCCTCACACCTCCACGTGCGCGTTTCAAGTTTCCACGTTTGCTTGGGGTCACGCCTGCGCGTTGACCACCATTTCCACCAGGTCTTCAATGTGTCCGATTTTGCGGTAGTTCTTAATCCAGGCCCTGGCGATGTTAAGCCCCAGACGCTCCGCGGTCGCGCGCACTTCCTCATCTTCAATTGTCCAGAAGTCGTGGACATGGGCCAGGCCGATGAGGCGTCGCATCATCTCCGCGGCGCCAAAGCCGGCAGTCTCCTGGAGCCGCTGGGCCATGTACTTGCGGCGGAATGTGGGGGAAGGCCAGTCCTCGTTTCCCTCTTCTTCCCACAGGCGCAGGAACTCTTCCTCGAAAATGTTCCACGTGCGCACTATGAGATCCGCGAGCCACTGTCGGTACTCGGCTCGAGTTTGTGGGTCCTTCGCGTGGTATTCCTGGGCCGCGTAACTCAAGGCCAGGTTGGCGAAGTAGGTACCAATGTCATGGGCCATAGGACCGAAGAACGCGAATTCTGGGTCCACCACCTTGGTTTCTTCCTCGTTGAGCATGATGGATCCGGTGTGCAGGTCGTTGTGAATTAGGGCCTGGGCGTGCGTCATGTAGCGTTCTTTGAAGATGAAGATTTCGCTGCGCAGGTCGTCGTCCGCGTAGATTTCCCGGACCACAGGTTCCAACTGAGGGGTGTACCGGTTGTTGGGATGTTCGATGTACGGTTGGGTGAAGACCAAATCCTCCTGCACTTTGCAAAGGACTGGGTTGATGAATTTGGGCACCATGGCTTTCTTCTCTCCGGAGGAGAGGTAAAGGTCGGAGGTGTAGAAGAGGGTGCGGGCCATGAAAAGGCCCATATGGCGGTCCACATGAGGATAGCGTTTTTGTTGCATTAAGCCTTCGCGCATTACCAGGTGGTCGTTCAGGTCTTCGATGATGAGGATGTGCCGGTCTTCGTCGTAGTCGTAGAGGATGGGTACCTGGTCCGGACAGTATTTCCCCTCGATTTTCAGCACCTCGTATTCAATGCGGGAGCGGTCCACAGGCATCTTGAAGTCTGGATAGCGCCAGGCATAAGGGAGGGCCTGTTTGACGATGACGGATTTCCCCTTGGGGTCGCTTTCGCTGTACACCCGGAAGAGGAGGTTCACGTTCCCTTCGGTGATCTGTGTCGCGCGCAAGTCATTGGCCCGGTCGAACACGGTGTTGTAAACCGCGCGCCCGCGGATGTAGTCGATGACGGATTGTTCGGTCAGGGGCTGCACTTCGGCCATGGTTTTTCCTCCTGCTCGGTGGAATTCAAACGGTGGGCCCCGCAGGGAGGTCCCGATGTTTTCGCGGGTATGCTGCACATATGTTCTGTGATGAACAATTGTACGTGGGGAGTGTACACAAAACCCTGTTCCCTGTCAAGGAAGTGAAGGATGGGCGGCATGGAAGAGGCCTTGCGGGGCCTCGGTACAGATGCACCGAGACCCCGACACTGAGCGGTAATGCGATCTTAGATGACGCCGTGGGAGCGCAGGTCCGCGATCTCCTCGGCCGAGTAGCCTAATTCACTGAGTATCTCGTCCGTGTGCTCACCAAGTAGGGGTGGGTGTCGGTAGATGCCCAGCGGTGTTTCGGAGAGTTTGTAGGGCAGTCCCACCATTTTGATCTTACCCGCAGTGGGGTGGGGTACTTCAACCACCATCTCCCGGGCCCGGGTCTGTGGGTGAGCGAACACACGGTCAATGGTGTTAATGGGCGCGCAGGGGATACCTGCCTTGTCCAGGAGGGTGAGCCACTCATCCGTAGGCCGGGTGCGGAACTGTTCTCGTAACAGGGGGATGAGTTCATCCCGGTGGCGCACCCGATCCGGATTGGTGCGGAAGCGGGGATCGTCCGCTAATTCCGCTATTCCGAGAATTTGACACAGGTGGCGGAATTGGCGGTCATTGCCCGCACCGGCCGCGATGTACCCGTCCGCGGTGGGGAATGTCTCGTAGGGGACAATGTTGGGGTGGGCGTTCCCGTAGCGTTTGGGCGGTTCTCCGGAGATGAGGTACCCGGAAGCGACGTTGATCAGCCAGGCGATTTGGGATTCGTACAGGGAGATGTCGATTTTCTGGCCTTTTCCTGTGCGGTCTCGATAGCGTAACGCGGCCTGTATGGCATTGGCCGCGTACAGGCCGGCAGTAACATCCACGATGGCCACGCCGACTTTGTACGGTTCTCCATCCGCGGGGCCGGTGATGCTCATAATGCCGCCCGCGGCTTGGACCATGAAGTCATAGCCGGGCCTGTGGGCCAGGGGGCCGGTGACTCCGTAGCCGGTAATGGAGCAATAGATAAGTCCTGGGTTCACCTGGCGCAGATCTTCGTATCCCAGTCCCAGACGGTCAAATGTGCCGGTTTTGAAGTTTTCAATGAGCACGTCGGCCGTTTTGACCAGTTGCCGCAGGATGGCTTTGCCGCGTTCGTCTTTCAGGTTAAGGGTGATGCTGCGTTTGTTTCGGTTCGCGGAGAAGTAATACGCGCTTTCCCCGCCGACAAACGGGGGGCCCCAGCGTCGTGTGTCATCGCCGGTGCCCGGTCGTTCCACCTTGATGACATCTGCTCCCATGTCGCCCAAGATCATGGAAGCGTACGGTCCTGCGAGGACTCGAGAGCAATCAATAACCCGTACACCACTTAGCGGTAAGTCGTTGTTCATCACGTGTCCGGACTTTCTTGAGTTCCTCGGGATGTGGGCTTGGCGCGCGGAGGTGACTTTCACAGGTGCCCGGGGCAACCTGCGGGCTGCCCCGGGGTGTCCCTCTTCCCTGAACCGGGGTATGTGTTCCCCAAGCCCTACGCCCTTGGGTCGTATCGGGGGCTAAATGCCCATGTACGCTTCTTTGATTAAGGGGTTATCCATCAATTCCTGGGAAGGACCGCTGAGGATAACCCGTCCAACGTCGAGTACATAGGCCCGGTCGGCCTGTTCTAAGGCCAGGAGCACATCCTGCTCCACAATGAGCACGGTGGCCCCTCGTTCGATGACCCGGCCAATGGCTTCGTAAATGACTTCGACGATTAAAGGTGCTAATCCCAGGGAGAGTTCGTCTATCATCAGCAACTTGGGTGCGGCCATTAGTCCCCGGGCTACGGCACACATTTGTTGTTCTCCACCGGATAGGCTCCCCGCGGGTTGGTTCAAGCGTTCCTTCATGCGGGGGAACAGGTCGAGGACGAACTCGAAGTCCTTTTTGATCTGTTCCTTGTCCTTCCGGTGGTACGCGCCCATCATAATGTTCTCTTTGACGGTCATTCCCGCGAAGAGGCGTCGGCCCTGGGGCACCTGGGTGATGCCCAGGTTAACGATTTCCTCTGACGGGAGACCGGCTATCTCCTGGCCCAGGAATTGGATGCTGCCCGAAAAGGGCTTTAGAAGGCCGGAGATGGTGTACAGGAGTGTGGTTTTGCCCGCGCCGTTGGATCCGACCAGGGCTACCACCTCTCCTTCCTGGATTTCCATGTTCACATCCCACAGTACTTGGACATCGCCGTAACCGACGTTCAGATTCTCTATCTTGAGCATCTACACATCCCTCATGCGTTTGTGGTGCTGGATTTCTGGTGGAGGAGACGTCGTTGTCGTTCGACGAACTTCTCCCCCAGGTAGGCTTTAATTACCCGGGGGTCGTTGAGTACTTCCTCTGGGGTGCCCTGAGCGAGTTCTGTGCCGAAGTTCAGCACGAACACCCGTTGAGTAACCCCGGCAATGGCCTTCATCACGTGTTCGATGATGAGCAAGGTGACCCCGGACGCGTTGATTTTGCGGATGAGGTCCATGGCTTCCTCGATCTCGCGCGTGTTCAGCCCGGCCATGACCTCATCCAGGAAGAGGAGTTCCGGCTCCATGGCCAGGGCTTTGGCGAGTTCCAGGCGTTTAAGGTATGCCAACGTGAGTTGGTCCGCGAAGTGATTGCGCAGGTGGGCCATTTCCACGAATTCCAGGACCTCATCGGCCTTTTCCAATGCCTCCTGGGCTGTTCGTTCCCCCCCTTTATGGCCGAACATGGCACCGACAGCGACATTCTCCCGCACGGTCATTCCCCGAAAGGGTTTAACGATCTGGAATGTGCGGGCGATGCCAATGCGTCCGATTTTGTACGCGGGCCAACCGGTGATGTCCCGACCTTTGAAGAACACCCGACCGCGAGTAGGGGGCAACATACCGGTGATGACGTTGACAAACGTTGTCTTGCCCGCGCCGTTCGGCCCGATGAGGCCTAAAATCTCGCCCCTGTAGATTTTCATGTTCACGTTGTCAACGGCGGCTAGCCCGCCGAAGTGTTTTGTAATTCCCTGTGTCTCAAAGATAACTTCTCCAGTCATGGCTTATACCCTGTGCATACGTATGTTTTCGAGCAATGAAGAGAGCGTCAACTTCTTGCGTCCGCTGAGGAAGTCCATAATACCTTGCGGGGTGAACACCATCACCAGGATGATAATGGTGCCCAAAATGGTCTCATGTAACTGTCCGACCGGCAGGAAGAACACCAGGAGGGTGATGAGAATGTAGTACATAAACGCTCCAATGAAGGGGCCGAAGATGGTTCCCGGCCCGCCTAACACAGTCGCTAAGATCATCTGGAGTGTGTACTCGATTTTGAACACTTCTTCGGCGAGCACGAACGTGTTCCAGTAAGCGTAGATTCCTCCAGCAAGGCCGGCCATAAGGGCGCTGAGGGCAAAGGCCACAACTTTCGCCCAGGTGGTGTTGATGCCCATCATTTTGGCCGCGTCCTCGTCTTCACGGATGGCGACCCAACTGTAGCCGAGTTTGCGGTTCATAATCAAGTAAGTCAGCCCCAGACCTAACAGCACCAGAAGCAAAGCCAGGTAGTAGAAGAAATAGTTGCTCAGGCTGATGGGGCGGAAAAAGGGCAAGGTTAAGCCCGCGGCGCCGCCGGTGAAGTCCGTCCAGAAGTCTGCGACTTCCCCCAACGCGGTGGCAAGGGCCACAGTGGCAATGGCGAAGTAATGGCCCTTCAAGCGCAGGACCGGCAGGCCGATGACGACGGCAAAGGCCATGGCTGCAGCGCCCCCCACCAGGAGGGCCGGCAGGAAGGGAAAGTGAAGGCGCAGCATGGAAAGCGCTGTGCCGTAAGCGCCAATGCCGAAGAAGGCCACATTGCCAAAGGCTGCATATCCGGTGTACCCCCCAATGAAGTTCCACCCCTGGGCCATGGCTGCCAGCAGGAAGAGGAGGGTTAACGTGCGCATCCAGAACCCGGACGCGATGAGGGGGAACACGAACAGAACCACGATAAAGCCGAACACCCCCACGAGCAACAACCGTTGACGGTTGGAGGCCAGTTTATCAAACCTGGAGAGGGTCATGGGCCCTTTTTGCTTTTCCGTCATAGATCCTAACCTCACGTGTCAAATTTAGTGGTAAAACGCCTTGCCCGCGATTCCTGTTGGTCGCACGATGAGCACCAGGACCAGGACGAAGAGGGCAATTGCGTCCTTTAACCCCGGAGCGTAAATACCGCTGAACACCTCAATAAACGCGTAGACCAGCGCGCCCAGCATTACCGCGGGGATACTCCCCAGACCACCTAACACGCATATGAGGAACGCGCGCAACGTGTACGCGCCGCCCATGGTGGGATCAATGGGGAAACTCACGCTGATCAAGGACCCGGCCGCGCCGGCCAGGGCCGATCCAATGGCAAAGGTGAGCGCGTAGGTGTGGGCAATTTTCACTCCCTGCAGACGGGCCGCGTCAATGTCCATGCCTGTAGCGCGAATCGCGTTGCCGGCTTTCGTGTAGGTCATAAACACGTGCAGGAGACCGGTGAGAAACAGGGAGATGAAAAACGCGGCCAAACGAATGTACGGTATTTGCACCATTCCCAGGGTAAGTCCCGCCCCCGAATAAGCGGGTGTTACCGAGCGGAGATCTCCTTTCCAAAAGAACGTTGCCAGGTTAATGATGACGATCTCCATCGCGAAGGTGAGCAGAAACGTCACCAGGAGCGGGGCCCGAATAACCAGGTTGATCAGATACCGTTGAATCAGGTAGCCCACTATGAACAGAGTGAGCATGGAAAGGGGAATAGAGAGAAATGGATCAATGCCGAACAACGTGAAGAGCCAATAGGTGATGTAGGCTCCCAGCATAATAAATGCACCGTGGGCAATGTTGATGATGTTAAGGATGCCCCACACAATGGAAAAGCCAATAGCCACCAAGGCCAGCGTTCCGCTTAACAATATCGCGTTGACCACACCTTGGGTCAGTTCCAACGAACTCATAAAACGCCTCCAAGGGGTAAAGTTTAGGAGAAAGGTCGAGGGGGCCATGTCCCCTCGACCTGTATCTCACGTGTGGGTTTTGGCCTACCGCTGATCCCAGGGTTTGAAGGGATAGAGGAACGGTTTTGTGGCCGCCTCCTTGGGCCATACCGTGTACAGTTTGCCGTCCGGATAGTTCTGCATGACGGCCATAGGCTTGTACACGTTCATGCCCTGTTCGTTGAACTTGAGCCGCCCGTAGAAGGACATGAAGTCCAACGCGGCCAGGGCATCGCGGACCTTGTCCTTGTCCAGAGTGCCCGCGGCCTCGATGGCCTTCTGGTAAGCGATCAGCGCGGCCGCGGATTCCGCAGCCTGGTACGGTGGGATTTCACCGTACTTCGCCTTGTAGAGTTCAGCGAACTTCTGCGGGGTTCCGAACACGTCCTCCGCCTGGATCTTCAGTTCCGGCGTCCACTGCGCCCCGCCTACAATGTAGTCCGCATCCTTCCCCAGCGCGTTGCGGAATTCCGGCGCGGTGGGCCCTACGCTAAAGCCCATGACTTTGGGGGACACGTTGAGGTCCTTGGATTGCTTAACGATGAGCAGCGTGTCCTGCAAGTGACCCGCACCCAGCAAAATGTCCGGGTTCTTCGCTTTAATGGCGGTGATAAGTGAGGACACGTCCTTAGTGTTCTTGGCGTACTTATCGAAGTACACCACCTGCAAACCCTTCTCCTCCGCGTAATCCTTGGCGCCCTGAGCCACCTCCAGAGCGAAGGCACCATTTTCAGCCACGATGGCCACGGTCTTCAAGTTCGGATCCGCGTCCAAAGCCATATCGATAATACCACGCAAATAATACGGTGCCGGGGTCAACACCGCGAAGGAGTACTTAAACCCACGCTTGAAGATCTTTGTGGCCGCACCGTTGGCCTCCACCATGGGGACCTGGTACTTTTCGGCAATGGCTGTTGTTGCGTATGTGTTGCCGGACCCGTAAGGGCCTAAGAGGTACTGGACCTTGTCCTCGGTGATCAGTTTTTCGACCAACTGGGCACTGCGGTCGGCGTTGCTCTGATCGTCGTAGATCTTCAGCGCCACCTTGCACGTTTTATCACCGACCTTGATCCCGCCCTGCTTGTTGATCTCCTCCACGTACAACTCATACCCGTTCTTAACGTACTCGCCTTCCTTGGCGTACTTCCCTGTCAAGGAAACGGCAGCCCCAAACGTGATAACGCATTCCTTGCTCTCCGCTTGTTTGGATTCTCCCTTGGCGCATCCCGCTAAGATAACGGAGAGAATAAGCACCAGTACCAACAGGAGTTGAATTGTCCTTTTCATGGGTGTCTCCTTTCCTCCTGGATGTGGTCCGACTTCAACCTATACCTTACCCTGCTCCCGGCAGGTTTGGAACCCACCGGCGCAGACAGTAGGATGCCCTTTTCTCCTCCTTCGAACCCTCCTCCTCTGTTCTCACCTCCTTTGCCGGTTGACCGACGGGTTGCACTCCGCGCGCGATAACGCGAAGTAATGTCCCGTTTCAACCCTTACACGTATCTCACAACCCCGTCAATCAACCCAATCGTTATTATGAAATAAGCGTGTCCGTGGAGAACACGCTCAGAGTACCCGTACTTAGAACTGTTGGAGGAGGATGAAACATGCTCGCGAAGAGGCGTCAGGCAAGAGGGGGCTCTCAGGCGCGCGGAAACGCGGCGGAGAAACAGAAAGGATGTGTGCCAACAAATTCACCGGGTATATCCCCTTCCCGAACAGAATGCAGCGTGGAACCGCGAGGACGAGAGATTGCGGCCCAAGCTGGGATGGTGTCGGATTATAGGATAGGGCTCCCAAAGATGTCAAATTCAGGTGTACTTATCTGGAAGTGGGATCCAATTTTGAATTGCTGATAAGGGAAATCCCAGGAGCAAGGCCGGATTCTCCATTCTGGCCGATTCACAGGGAAGGGAGAGCAGGGTGATCTGCCAAAATCTAATACTTCGCTAATCTTCATCTTGCGTTGTTCTAACGCAGGCTTGCTATAAATGGGAGCGGCTGCAATAAGACACCACTCCATCCTTCAATCCTTTGAAGGAAGGAGGTGACAGCCATGACGGAACTGCGGGTGTGGGAACCGCTGCGGGAGATGAGGGAACTCGAGCGGGTTGTGGATCGCCTCTTTGAGGATGTAATGGGCACCTGGTATCGGCCGGTGGCTGATAGTGGGCGACTGATTAGCCGTTATGTGCCGGTGGACATTTACACCACGGATGAGAACGTGGTGATCCTGGCAGCGTTGCCCGGTCTGCGACCCGAAGATGTGGATGTGACCTTTGAAGGGAACACGCTCACCATCCGCGGCGAGTTCGCTCAGCCGACCGAGGAGAACATCAATTGGCACCTGCAGGAGCGCTATTACGGACCGTTTGAGCGCACCATCCGCCTGAACATCCCGGTGGATTGGGACAAGGCGGAGGCGCACTTTGAGAACGGTCTGCTGCGGTTGGTCATCCCGAAGGCGGAGGAGATCCGACCGCGGAAGATTAAGGTGAAGGCCAAGTAAGCGCTGTTCCGTCTGGCGAGAAGCGCGAACCCCGAGAGGGGTTCGCGCTATGATTGTGTGGAGCCCAGTTGGCAGGACGGGATATGGAGGTGAGCAATGGCCATTAAATTGCGACCGCTAGGTGATCGGGTGCTGGTTAAGCGCATCGAACAGGAAACCCAGTTGCCCAGTGGTCTGGTTCTGCCGGAGACCGCGAAGGATAAGCCGCAAATCGGGGAAATCCTCGCGGTAGGACCGGGTTCCCGCACAGATGACGGAAAGTACATTCCCTTGGAAGTGAAGGTCGGCCAGAAGGTCGCGTTCCCCAAATACGCAGGAACAGAACTGCGCCTCAACGGTGATGAGTACTTGCTACTCCGTGAAAGTGATTTGTTGGCCGTCGTCGAGGAGGAGTAACCTTATCAGGTTGTGGGTGCTTCCAACGTGGTGAACGTGCAAGTGGTATGTGACAAAAACCAAAACCATAAACGTGTAAGGAGGGAGTGAGCAATGGCGAAGCAATTGGTGTTCTCCGAGGAGGCTCGGCGTAACTTGAAGATCGGTGTGGATATTCTGGCAAACGCGGTGAAAACAACGCTGGGCCCCAAGGGACGCAATGTTGCCCTCGATAAGAAGTGGGGGGCTCCGACCATCACCCATGACGGTGTGACGGTCGCGAAGGAGATCGAACTGCAGGATCCGTATCAGAACATGGGGGCTCAGTTGCTCAAAGAGGCTGCCACCAAGACCAATGATGTGGCTGGGGATGGCACCACGACCGCGACGGTTCTGGCACAGGCCATTGTCAACGAGGGCATGAAGAACATCGCCGCCGGCGCGAACCCCATGCTCCTCAAGCGGGGCATCGAACAGGCCGCACAGGCTGTGTCCAAGGCCATTCGGGATATGGCCATTGAGGTGGAAACCCGTGAGGACATTGCCCATGTCGCGTCCATCTCCGCGAACGACCGCCAGATCGGCGAACTCATTGCCGAGGTGATGGACAAGGTGGGCAAGGACGGCGTGATCACGGTCGAAGAGAGCAAGGGCCTGGAGTTCGAGACCGAGTACGTGGAGGGTATGCAGTTCGACCGTGGGTACATCAGCCCGTACTTTGTCACCAACCCGGAGCGCATGGAAGCCGTCCTGGAAGAGCCCTACATCCTCATCCATGAGAAGAAGATCAGCGCTGCGCAGGACCTGGTACCTCTCCTGGAGAAGTTGCTCCAGATCGGCAAGCGCGAGTTGCTCATCATTGCCGAGGATGTGGAAGGTGAAGCGCTGGCGACACTGGTGCTGAATAAACTGCGGGGTGTGCTCAATGTCGTCGCGGTGAAGGCTCCTGGTTTTGGTGAGCGCCGCAAGCGCATGCTGGAGGACATCGCCATCCTGACGGGTGGCCAGGTCATCAGCGAGGAACTGGGCCGCAAACTGGAGAACGTGCGCATCGACGATCTGGGCCGCGCGGACAAGGTGGTCGTCACCAAGGACGACACCACCATTGTCGGTGGCAAGGGTGATGAGAAGGCCATCAAGGGCCGCATCGAGCAGATTCGAGCCGAGATCGAGCGGGCCACCAGCGATTATGACCGCGAGAAACTGCAGGAGCGCCTGGCCAAGTTGGCCGGTGGCGTGGCCATCATCCGTGTGGGTGCGGCCACCGAGGTCGAACTGAAGGAGAAGAAGCATCGCGTTGAGGATGCGCTGAGCGCGACCCGCGCTGCCGTGGAAGAAGGCATTGTGCCCGGTGGCGGCGTGGCCCTGCTGAACGCGGTCGAAGCCCTGGTTAACCTGGAGAAGGAACTGAACGGCGACATCCTCACGGGCGTGAAGATCGTGCGCCGTGCCCTGGAAGAGCCCATGCGGCAACTTGCCGAGAACGCGGGCTATGATGGCGCGGTCATCGTGGAGGGTGTGCGCCGCAAGCAGGCCGAGGAGAAGAACAAGAACATCGGCTTCGACGTCCTGAAAGAGGACTACGTGGACATGCTCAAGGCCGGTATCATTGACCCGGCAAAGGTCACCCGGAGCGCGGTGGAGAACGCGGCCAGCATCGCGGCCATGATCCTGACCACCGAGGCGCTCATCACCGACATCCCGGAAAAGGAGAAGGCGCCGACACCCACCAGCGGTGAGTTCGGCGAATTCTAAACCATCACTCCCTCAAGCGTAACCTCAAGCCCCCTCCTGCGTTGAGCGAGGAGGGGGCTTTCTTTTTCCCGACACCTAAGGGATTGGGAATGACACCCGATGGCTTTCCCAAAATGTAACGAAAGCCCCCCAAAGTGCGTCTTATAAGAGCCATCGGGTGTAGGAAACTTATACCTATACCACAACTGACAAGAAGGAGGTATTTGAACCGTGAAATTTCGTCGTTCGCCTCACATATTTACCCGTGTAGTTGTTCTCCTATTCCTCATTTCCCTATTTGCCTTCCCTGTGACCCTGTACGCGGATGGGCCAGTGCGCATTCACTTCCCCTTTGTCCAGGAAGGTGGTGTAGCGCCCCTGGGCGACATTGTCTCCGATGAGAACGGGGCTCTGGCCCTGATCGGCATGAACGGACCCGTCAACGAGCGTTGGATGTCCTCCATTGTCTCCATGTATGGTGGGCACCTGGAAGGACGTATCCCCCAAATTAACGTCTACATGGTGCGCTTCCCCAAAGGATGGCCTCCCTCTGACATGGTAAATGCACTCCAGCGGGTGCTTCATGCCCGATTTATTGAGCCTGATACATACGTGAACATGTTCGACACCGTTCCCAACGATCCCAAATATGGCGATCAGTGGCATCACCCCAAAGTGCAAAATCCAAAGGCATGGGACATCACTCAGGGATCCTCTTCCGTGGTCGTGGCCATTGTGGACACCGGAGTGGACTTGCAGCACAAGGACTTGCGAGACCGCTTGAGCCCTCGTTCCACCTGGTATGACTTTGGCGATGGCGACAATGACCCCCAGGACACCAACGGTCACGGTACCCACGTTGCGGGCATCGTTGCCGCCACCGGGAACAACGGTGTGGGTGTCACCGGCATGGGATGGCGGGTGACAATCATGCCGGTCAAAGTCTTCCCCAACAACAGCGACAGCACCACAACCTCGAAAATCGCCCAGGGCATAACCCACGCCACAGACAAGGGCGCGGACATCATCAACCTGAGCCTGGGCGGGAGCAGCGCGTCCAGCACATTACGGGACGCGGTGAATTACGCCTACGATCACGGTGTTGTGGTAGTGGCGGCCGCGGGGAATAACAACAGCGAATCGCGAACATATCCCGCGGCCTTTGAACACGTCATCGCTGTGGCCGCGACCGACCGGAACGATAAGAAGGCCGACTTTTCCAACTACGGCACATGGGTGGATATTTCCGCCCCTGGCGTGGGGATTGTCTCCACGTATCTCACCTCCAAAGGCGAGTATGCCAGCATGAGCGGCACATCCATGGCCTCACCGGTCATCGCGGGCGCCGCGGCCCTGGTCAAGAGTGTTCATCCCGATTGGGATCCTGACCAGATCGAGAAACAACTAAAGGATAGCGCGGACAGCATCGACAAGCAGAACCCCGATTACGCGGGCAAACTGGGCGCGGGGCGCCTGAACACCTACAACGCGGTGGCCGAATCCGCATCCGCAACGCCGACGCCCACTGCGACGCCTACGGCCCAGCCGACGAACACGCCGACGCCCACTGCGACGCCTACGGCCCAACCGACGAACACGCCGACGCCCACCGCGACGCCTACGGCCCAGCCGACGAACACGCCGACGCCCACCGCGACGCCTACGGCCCAGCCGACGAACACACCGACGCCCACTGCGACGCCTACGACCCAACCGACGAACACACCCGTGCCCACTGCGACGCCTACGGCTCAGCCGACGAACACGCCGACGCCCACTGCGACGCCTACGGCCCAGCCGACGAACACACCCGTGCCCACTGCGACGCCTACGGCTCAGCCGACGAATACACCCGTGCCCACCGCGACGCCTACTCCGGCACCGACGAACACGCCTGTGCCTACGGCGACGCCTGGGTTTACGTTCCCGAATCTGTTGCCCAATCCGTCCTTTGAGTTCGGTAATTTCTTCGGTGGAGACCCGGATGGG
>CAYOAZ010000037.1:0-35875 GCA_964402285.1 uncultured Anaerolineae bacterium
GAAGCCCGCAACGTCCAGTTGCCGGGCGTTCTTCTCCGCCCCGCAGGGACGGCGCCTGTTCAGCAGGCGAATCGATTCGGCGGCCCTGCCCCTGGTTTCGTATTCCTCCGCTGTATTCTCCTTTTTCATTCTTGCCCCTCCCCTTCAGGCATCCATTCCGTTCTTCGCACTGGGGGCGGGTAGATTATTTATAAGGACATCTTATGAGTAATGGACACAAAATGCTTTTATCGTGCTGATCTTGGTCATGGTCAGCCATATTCTATCGAATTAACCTATAAGCAGATAGTTAGATAAGGTAAACGGCGCGATGGAGACCTCTTTGGAAGGAGGTTCTGAATGCGATTGGATGCAAATGCAATAGGTACTGTGCCGTTGGCCCCTCATGTTCCCGTGGTCTTTGCCAAAGATGCCCTGGATGCCCTATTTCGCGCGTTAAAAAACGAAGGCTACACCACGGTCGGGCCCACCGTGCGTGATGGGGCCATCGTCCTTGACGAATTATCCGGCCCTGACGCATTACCTGTGGGAGTCGTGGAAGAACAAGAAGCAGGCACTTACCGCCTACGCCACACTAACGAACGCACATACTTCGCGTTCACCACAGGGCCCCAATCCTGGAAAAAGTTCCTCTTCCCTCCCGAGGAACGCTTGTGGCGGGTGGAACGGGTGAACGGCCAAATGGTCTTCTCCCGCGGCCAGGAAGAGATCCCCCGTTACGCGTTCATTGGCGTACGCGCCTGCGAGTTAGCGGCCATTTTAGTGCAAGACCGAGTCTTTATGGAAGGCCCCGTTGTGGACACACGATATCAGGCGCGGCGGGAGCAAACATTCATTGTGGCCGTTAACTGCACTCGCGCGGGAGGAACATGTTTCTGCGCTTCCCTGGGCACAGGTCCCCAAGTGCGGGACCACTACGATATTCTCCTGACCGAACTGCAAGACGTTTTCCTGGCCGAAGCCGGCACATCTCGGGGTGGGGAAATCCTGGCCCAAATCCCCCACAAATTGGCTGACGAGGACATAATAGCCCGTCGCGACCATCTTCTAGCCGCGGTCAGAGAACAGATGGGGCGGCACGTCCATGTGGACGTGGAGCGTGTGCCTTCCCTGCTGTGCGCGACGTTGGAACATCCTCACTGGGAGGACGTGGCGAAAGTCTGTCTCGCTTGTGGGAATTGCACAATGGTGTGTCCCACATGCTTCTGTTTTACCGTTGAAGACATCACCGACCTCACCGGCACCTACGCAGAGCGCATACGCAAATGGGATTCCTGTTTCTCCCTCGAGTACTCGTACACGGCAGGGCATTCCATCCGGCACAGCGTGGAAGCCCGTTACCGCCAGTGGCTCATGCACAAATTCTCCTATTGGGTTAAACAGTTTGGCACCCTGGGATGCGTTGGGTGTGGTCGGTGTATCACATGGTGCCCGGCGGGAATCGACATCACCGTAGAACTGAGCCAATTGTGTCCGGACACTTCTCCCGAAGATGCTCAGCAGAAAGGAGAGGCATTATGAGCAAGGTGGACATCCTCGAACTGTTGCGTGAGCATCCATTTACCCATGCCCTTAATGAGGAATGGTTGCAGAAATTAGCCTCCGCGGGCTCCATTCGTGTCTTTCAAGCCGGCGAGTTCCTCCTGCGGGAGGGGCGAGTTGTAGAAGCGTTCTATCTCATCGTGTCCGGTTATGCCAGCGTTGAACTCTACATGCCCGAACGGGGTGTGCTCCGTTTGCAGACCCTGGGACCCGGCGACGTGGCCGGATGGTCCTGGACCACTCCTCCCTATAAAAGCACCTTCGACGTCCGTGCTGTTGACGAAGTAACTACAGTAGCCTTGAACTCAGAGCGGTTGCGTGAAATTATGAAGGAAGACTGCGCCTTAGGAGCACGCATCCTGTTGCGCCTACTAAGTGTTGTTGCTCAACGCTTGAACGCCACGCGATTGCAACTGGTGGATATGTACGCTTCTGGAGGAGAACGATGAGCCCACAGATGCTCCCCGTAACCGAGAAGATGGCCTGGGTGGCGCAAGACAACCTTCAGCCCGTGCCGTTTCGGGTCGTCCGCCGACGCCGCGAAACAAATGACACATGGACCCTTTTCCTCGCCCCTCCAGAGGGGTTCCCTTACGCGTTCCTCCCTGGCCAATTCAACATGTTGTACGTCTACGGCGTGGGGGAAGTGCCCATCTCCATCAGTGGCAACCCATTGCTCCCCATCCCTGTCGCGCACACCATCCGTCGCGTGGGAGCAGTAACCCACGCGTTGACTTCGCTTAAAGTGGGGGACATCATCGGCGTTCGGGGACCTTTTGGGCGTCCGTGGCCAGTGGAATTGGCCGAGGAAAAGGATGTGGTCATCGTGGCCGGCGGGATCGGGTTAGCCCCATTGCGCCCTGCCATCTACCACCTCTTGGAACATCGGGAGCGTTTTGGGAACGTCGTGTTACTGTACGGCGCTCGTACCCCCAGCGACCTCCTCTACAAGCGAGAACTGGAACAGTGGCGAGGGCGCTTCGACATGGAAGTACTGGTAACCGTGGACCGTGGAGACGAACGTTGGTACGGTCACGTCGGTGTTGTCACCACCCTCTTCACCCAGGCAGAACGCATGTTTGACCCTGAAAAAACCGTGGCCTTCATCTGCGGGCCAGAGGTAATGATTCGTTTTACCGTGCGTGAATTTCTAGTGCGGGGCGTACAAGAAGGGGACATCTTCGTCTCCATGGAACGGAACATGAAATGTGGCCAGGGATTGTGTGGGCACTGCCAATTTGGTCCCTTCTTCGTGTGCAAAGACGGTCCCGTATTTTCCTTCGCTGACGTGGAACCCTTGTTCGGTTTGCGAGAAGTTTGAGTTTCAAGGAGGAGGCGGCACATGCCTGCCAAACGAAAACCTAAACTAGCGGTTTGGAAATTCTCATCCTGTGATGGATGTCAATTAGCCCTGTTGGACCTGGAGGAACACCTCCTGGACATTGTGGGTGAAGTGGAGATTGCCTACTTCCTGGAGGCTTCTCGAGCCACCGTTAAAGGTCCGTACGACCTCTCATTGGTTGAAGGGAGCATTTCCACTCCCCACGAGGCTGAACTGATCCCCAAGATCCGCAAGCAGAGCAAATTCCTGGTAGCCATTGGCGCGTGTGCTACGGCAGGCGGCATCCAAGCCCTGCGCAACTTTGCCGACGTTCGGGAGTTTATCGAAATCGTGTACGCCCATCCGGAATACATCCGCACCTTGCGCGAAGCCAAACCCATTTCCGAGTACGTGAAGGTAGACTTTGAACTTCGGGGATGCCCGGTGAGCCGTTACCAAGTGCTGGAACTCATCAGCGCCTTCCTCAATCACCGCCGTCCCAACATCCCCCGCCACAGCCTCTGCCTGGATTGCAAGCGCAAAGGCATTGTCTGTGTCATGGTCGCGGAGGGCACACCGTGTCTTGGCCCGGTGACCCAGGCGGGTTGTGGGGCGTTGTGCCCCACATTTCGTCGTGGGTGTTACGGGTGCTTTGGCCCAGCCGACACGGCCAACACCTTAGGACTAGGACGCCGTTTAGAGACCTTAGGCATCCCTGACGAGGACATTGTTCGCTTGTACCGTACGTTCAACGCGTATGCGCCGGCATTTCGAGAGGGGAGCGAGTACTATGAGCGCACGAAGTCGAACCATCAAAGTTGACTACCTTGCCCGCGTGGAAGGGGAAGGATCCATATACATCAAAACCAAAGACGGCCAGGTCGTTGACCTGCGCGTTTCCATCTTTGAACCCCCACGCTTTTTCGAGGCCTTCTTGCGTGGGCGGCGTTACTCCGAAGCCCCGGACATAACCGCTCGTATTTGCGGCATTTGTCCTGTAGCCTACCAGATGAGTTCCACGCACGCCATGGAGCGCATCTTTGGCGTGCACGTTGGCGGGTCCTTGCGAGAACTGCGCCGTCTTCTTTACGCGGCCGAGTGGATAGAAAGTCACGCGTTACACGTGCTCATGTTACACGCTCCCGATTTCCTGGGATACCAAAGCGTCATCGAAATGGCCGCCGACTATCCGGAACTGGTGCAAAAAGGGCTCAAACTCAAGCGCGTTGGCAATGACCTGTTGGAAGTATTAGGCGGCCGGGAAGTGCATCCCATCAACGTTCGGGTGGGTGGATTTTACTCAGTTCCCCCCAAACACGCGTTAACTCCTTTCATCGCCCGTCTGGAAGAGGCTCGCGACATAGCCGTCGAAATCACCCGCTGGGTAGCCACCTTTGACTTCCCTGACTTTGAGCAGGATTACGAATTTGTTGCTTTGCGCCATCCAGATGAATACCCCATGAACGAAGGTCGCATAGTCTCCAACAAAGGCATAGACATTGACATCTCCGAGTACGAAGACACCTTTGAGGAAATCCACGTTGCCCACTCCAACGCCCTTCAATCTCGCGTAAAGGGACGTGGTTCCTACATGGTAGGGCCTCTCGCACGTTTCAACCTGAACTTTGACCGATTCCCCACCGAAATTCAGGATCTCGTCAAGGAGTTAGGATATCCTCTGCCTTACCGTAATCCCTTTATGAGCATTATTGCTCGGGCCGTAGAAATAGTGTACGCGTGCGAAGAATCCCTGCGCATCATCAAGGAATACGAACCCCCAGAACAACCTTTTGTGGAGTACGAAGTGCGGAGTGGGGTGGGCTATGGGTGTACAGAAGCCCCGCGAGGCATCCTCTACCACCGCTACGTCCTGGATGAAAACGGCATCATTCAGGACGCCCGCATTGTGGCTCCTACATCGCAAAACCTGCGCCGCATGGAAGATGACCTGTACGTCTTCGCGCCCACGTTGCTGGATATGCCTTTAGAACAAGCCACATGGTTGTGTGAGCAGGCAATCCGGAACTACGATCCATGCATCTCCTGTGCGACCCACTTCCTGGATTTACACATCGAAGAAGGCTAAGGTGCCCACAGGGCGATGGAGGTCCCATCGCCCTTTTTTCTTCCCTAATCGTGCGCTCTGCAGCGTTTTCCCCCCTCCTCTTGTCATTCTCCCCGTCGGTTTATATACTTTTGCCTGTAGCGAGATCGCCCGCCATTTGGTGAATGTGGCCAGTCCCCCTAAGGAACGTGAGATGCCTTCGGAAAAAGAACCAGAATTTACATGGTATGTTGGTGAGGACGCGGACCTGCCAACCCTGGAATCCTCAGAACCTTCACCTGGACCCCGCGCTGGGAGGCGGAGGTTATACCTGGTAATCGGCATGTTCCTGGGCACCATCATCCTGATAGGGGCGATGTACATTCACGTGCGGGTGAAGGAAGCCCAACTGCGCCGAGACTTTCAAGCGGTCGTGGACCGGGAGTGGCAGATATTCACCACAGACTTCTCGGGGGCGCAATCCCTGGTGACAGAAGGGGTAAGACCCGACGAGGTGTTTAGACCCTGGGTATTTTACTCGTTTTTCTACACCATCCCATCGTTATCGCCACCCCGCGTTGTTTCCGTGACTTTACAGGACGGGGGAACCTCCGCCTGGGTCTTGCAGGAAATGGGCGGGGATGTCTTTCGCACCCCCTGTCGCTGGGTAGCGTTTTACCGTCTTACCGATGCAGGATGGAAGCGCACTGCCCCGGACAAACGTTTTTGGGGCAAAGAGGTGGAAGGGCAAAGTCCTCACATTCATTGGCGTTCATACGAGCGCGAAGCCCGTATCGCGCGGCGAGAATCTGAAGAATTGGAATCCATGTACATCCACATCTCATCTTACCTGCCGCCAGAAAGCGTGCCCACCTTAATACCCGTTGAGTACGACATAGCGTATGACAGTGCGAACGTCCCGTTCACGCGTCGGGAATTACGATTTCCCGTGTTTTACCTGTGGGGCGTTACCCCTGACGAACGAGCGTGTCCCGAACCGCGGCTCCTCCTCCTCTATGAAACGACCGCGTGGATGCTGGATGAGACCGTGGGATTGCGGAGGGAAATTCAGGCTCCCAAAGCGTCCACCAGTATGCTGTTAGCGGGGCTTCGGGCCTATTTTGTGGAACGCACTGTGACCACCCTGGCTCCCGACCTCCAACCCGTGTGGACAGCATTGGCCTCTTGGGAAAACATTCTTGTGTCCAATGCGGGTCCTCCACCGAATATAGAAGATCTGAGGTGGAATACCCCGTATGCCGTGTACTACAGTCGCCTTTTGGTGGCTTACATAGCGGAACGATATGGTCCCTCAGGGGTGGCTAACCTGGTCCGAGCGTTAAAAGGGGACGCTGTGAGCGTAAAGGCCATCCTCCTAAGCGCGTTAGGGCAAGATCTTGACTCGAACGCGTTCAACCGCGAGTGGCACGCGTACATTGAAGCGTACCAGCAGGCCCATCCCCCCGCCACCCTTCCCGTATCACCTGTCCCAACGTCCCCAGGTCCGTAAAGGGCCCTACGGTTTCGGCGTTTCCGCCGCAGGCACTTCGATGATTTCCCAATGGGTGTTGGGAATGGGTATCTTACGTACTTCTCGGGGGTCAATCCCCTGGTAGCGAATCTTAATGAGTGCAATGGGGAGACGGTGAGTCACCAGAGCCACAGTCTGGTGGGGATGGCGGGCTACAATCTCATCTACGGCCTGGTACACACGGTGTTGTACTTGTGCCAAATTTTCGCCCCCTGGCAGGGTTACGTCCCACGGGGACGTCTCCCAACGTTGGAAGAGATCCGGATACTCACGAGCAATGTCCGTGACCAGCCGCCCTTCCCATTCGCCCTGGTTGATCTCCATCAATCGGGGTTCTGGGTAAAGGGGG
Source organism: uncultured Anaerolineae bacterium (assembly GCA_964402285.1). Taxonomy (GTDB): domain Bacteria; phylum Chloroflexota; class Anaerolineae; order JAADDB01; family JAADDB01; genus CAYPUG01. The sequence continues at coordinate 6,788 of CAYOAZ010000037.1, forward strand.
ACATCTAAAACTTGGGCAATGATTTCCGCGGTCTGCCATGCTCGCTTAAGGGGGCTAGCATAAATAACCTCAATACCCACATCCTTAAGGCGTTGTGCCACAGATGTTGCCTGCTCAATTCCTCGCGCGTTAAGAGGGGGATCGGCCTGTCCCTGATACCGTCCCTCCACATTCCAGTCCGTTTCCCCGTGGCGAACAAGGACCAGGCGAGTCATTTGGGGTGCCTCCTCACAATCGCGTCGGTCATGCGGGCCACTCGCACCATGTAGAGCACATCGTGGACGCGAATAATATCCGCGCCGCGGTCAATGCCAATGGCCACAGCCGCGGCCGTCCCCTCAACGCGCTGGTCGGGGGGAAGATTGAGTGTGTACCCAATAAACGACTTACGGGAAGGTCCCAGCAGCAGCGGATACCCCAAGGCCTTAATCTCATTCAATCGGTCAACAAGTTCCAGGTTTTGCTCCACAGTCTTGCCAAAGCCAATGCCGGGGTCCAGGATAATGTGTTCGTCTGGGATGCCGGCCGCGTGCGCCAGGGACACACTTTCCATGAGTTCACGTTTCACGTCCTCGATGAGGTCCTCATACTCAATACCCACATACCGTCCGCCCAGCCGTTCCTCCTGAACCGCGTTCTTAGGCCGGGAACGGTTGTGCATCAGAATAACGGGCACGCGACGCTCTGCGACCAGTGCGGCCATATCCGGGTCCATGCGGAGCCCCCACACATCGTTGACCATGTCTGCACCAGCATCCAGGGCCGCGGCCGCGACCCTGGCCTTGTAAGTGTCCACACTAATGGGGACATCAACCTGTTCTCGCAGCGCGCGAATCACCGGAACCACCCGCTGAATCTCCTCCTCCGCGGAAATGGGTTGGGACCCCGGACGGGTGGACTCACCTCCCACATCTAAGATATCCGCGCCTTCCTCCACAAAACGGATTCCCTGGTTCACTGCCGCCTGCACCCAGTCCCCACCTGTTGCCAACAACCCATCCCCGGAAAAGGAATCCGGCGTAGCGTTAAGTATCCCCATGACGTACGTGCGGGCTCCCCAGATGAATTCAACATCCCGTATGCGCAGCAATCGCATAAACCCTTTCCTCCGTGTTTATTGGGACACACGCTGCTGTGGCAACGTTATCCCTGAGATACACATCCCTTGCACGAACGCGAGCCCCATTTTATCATAACCCAGATGGATTCTAGCACTCCCACGTCCCCTGTCGGGCTTTTCGCCGCTGCTACTTCACGGGTTGAAGAGCCCACTGTTGGGGCAGAACAAGGAGGCGAAATGTACATTCCACACCCGCGTAGCCACACCGCGTTTTGGCGACGGGTTTTCGTTCTGGTTCTCGTAGGAATCCTGGCAGGGATACTGTGGATCTGGCTTCTTGCTTGGCACACACACGCGACGTCCCCACCCCCGCCCAGGCCTGGAAGTGTGGAGACTCCCCCGCCGGACGATGAAATTGTGTTGTTAACCGCGGGGGGACGGATAGCCGTTGTGGATCCCCATGTAGCCTCGGGATACCGACCCGTGTCCTTCCTGTCCGATTCCAGTGGGTGGGAACGGATTGCCCTGGGTGATGTAAACGGAGATGGGGATGCGGAAATCGTGGCTCTGAAGGCGGAAGAGTTGCGAGTTTTCGACCCCGTGCCCTGGGGGACGCCCGCGTCCTGGCACATGGCGCCTCCTGAAGGGCGCTGGACCCACGTTGCCTTGGGGGATGTGGATGGTGACGGTCAGGCAGAGATCATCGCCGCCCACACCCGCTCATCGGAAACAGCCCCCGCGAGGGTTGTGGTGTTGGATCCAAACAAAACAGCCACCCAGTTCCAGCAGATTTTCGCCCGCACCCTTGAGGTTCCCGTAAAACTCCTCGCTGCAGGGGATGTGGATGGGGACGGATGGGATGATGGTGTGGTATTGGGGGACATTCGGGCCCTTTTCTACGTGTTTAGTGGGGGCATGTGGGATACATTGGTCTATTACTTTGAGATAAAGCCCTGGAAATCCGTGGCAGTTGGACAGGTGGACGCGAATTCCCGACAGGAGGAAATTGCCACATCACGGCAACCACCCTCAGGATGGGATTCTTACATTTTATTCCGCTGGATAGGTGGGGGACGGGTGATGCGCGTTGACCAGGTACCATATTTCCCCACCATGGACGACATTGACGCGGTGGACATGAACGGCGATGGTGATGATGAATTGCTCTTCATTCGCAGTGATGACAGCGCCGTCCCCCTTATCGTACGCAATCCCGCGGGTTACGTCCTTCCCCGCGACATTCAGATATGGTGCGGGCCGGGGTGGAAGCGCATCGCGGGAGGCGACCTGGATGGTGATGGGTGGGGAGAAATTGTTATCCTTAAAGAACGTGCGTATCGTATCTACACCTCTCCCGAACTCAATGATGATTTTGAAACCCACCTTGGTGATTTCAAGCCCGAATTGGCCGTGGGCAACCTGGACGGCACGGGCATTCCCGACAAACCCATCCTTCGCCTGAGCGCCAACGGCGTCACCTTCCGCTACGAAGCCTACATCCCGCCCCCTGCCCAGGCCATTACCGTGGAAAATGTTGGGGCTGGTGGGAGCATCACCTGGACCGCGCGCGTGGTCGACCATAAAGAGTGGCTGCACATCGCACCTACTACCGGGCATACCCCCGGCCGTCTCGTAATAAGCGTAACACCGGAACACCTTCCGAGTGGCACATACACCGGCACAATTGAAGTGACTGCCCCCGGGGCTCTGGAAAGTCCTCAGCGCGTGGACGTAACCCTCACGGTTGTACAACCTCGGCTTGATGTACAACCCCGGACCTTTGCCTTTGACGCCCAGCGGGGGCATCCGCCCATGAATCAAATTGCGGTTGTGCAGAACGTGGCTGTGGGGGGGAGCATTGGGTGGCATGCGCGTGTGGACACAGGTCAGGAGTGGTTGCGCATTGAACCATTGGCAGGCACAACCCCTGGCAATCTGGTTATCATCGTCGACCCGACAGTGATGACCGTGGGGACCCACGTGGGCACGGTTGTAGTGGAGGCTGACGATCCCTTAGTGGATGGAACCCCCATCACCCTAACGGTCATTGCCACTATCCGTCCCCCTATCCTTCACGTCGCTCCCACAGACGTGTACTTAAACCTCTGGCCCGATGAGGAGTACACCCCACCGCGAATATCCATTGTCCAGGAGGGAGTTCCCGAAGGCCATGCGATTCACTGGGTGGCGGGTGTCATTCCTAGCGTGCGGGAATTTTCACCCGCGGGGAGTTCCCTTCCCCCGGTGTTACAGGTAGACGAGAAGGGCATCACCTTCTCCCTGGATGGGCGTCGGGTATTCGTTCCTTATTTGGACTGGGTTACTTTAGATCCGTGGTATGGAGTAACGCCCAGCGTCATGGTTGTGCGCGTGGACAACGCCCACATGGCGCCGGGAGTGTATTACGCGACCATCATTGTGGACGGTGGGGAAGGAACGGACAAGCGCTTCCAGGGGGTGGATTTGATGGTCGTTATCCCGGCGTATCAGATACACATTCCCCAGGTGTGGATTGATATTCCCTGAGGAATTATCCCTTAAGCGCGCCGGCCAGGAGCCCGCGCAGGAAATACTGGCCTAATAGAATGTACACAATCAGTGTGGGCAGAGCCGCTAACAGCGCGCCAGCCATTTGCACATTCCATTCCACAATCTGGCTCCCCGCGAGATTTTGCAGGGCGACAGTGACTGGCTGGCGGGCGGGATTGTTGGTAATGGTGACCGCAAAGAGAAACTCGTTCCAGATGGAGGTGAATTGCCAAATGAGCACTACCACGAAGCCCGGCGCGGACAGGGGCAACATCACGTAGCGATAGATGCCGAGGATGCCTGCTCCGTCAATACGGGCGGCCTCCACGACTTCGCTGGGAATGCCCGCGTAGTAGTTGCGGAAAATTAGCGTGGTAATGGGAATACCGTACACCACGTGGACCAGGATGAGCCCGGGGATGGTCCCGTACAGGTGAATGCGCTGCAGAAATTGGACCAGAGGGATGAGCACACTCTGGTACGGGATGAACATGCCAAAGAGCAGGAACATGAACAGCGGTTCTGAGCCCCGAAAACGCCACTTGGCCAGGACGTACCCATTAATGGAGCCCCAGAACGAGGAAATGATGGCCGCGGGGATGGTCAGGTAAAAACTGTTCTTGAAGTTGGGCCCCAGTTTCTCAAGCGCTTTAATGAAACTGCCCAGGTAAATCCCGTGAGGTAAATCCCACATGTGGGTGACACTCACTTCGGAGAAAGGCTTCAGGCCCGTGATGAGCATCACGTACACGGGCATGAGGTAGAAAACCGCGAACGCGAGCAACAGGCCGTAGAGCAGGATGCGCGTATATCGTAGCCTCATAATTCCGCCTCTCCCCGAATGCTGTAGTATAGGTAGGGCGTGATCACCATCGCGATCATAATGAGCATGATAATAGCGATGGACGCACCTTGAGCGAAGTGATTGCCGCGGAAAGTCGTCTCAAACATGAAAATACCGGGCACATCCGTGGCAAACGCCGGTCCGCTCCCTGTCATGGTGAAGACCAGGTCGAAGATTTTCAGGGAAATGTGTCCCAGCACAATGGTGGCACTAAGCGTTACCGGACGCAGTAGGGGCAGGATAATGTAGCGGAAGATTTGCGCTTCAGTGGCCCCATCAACGCGCGCGGCCTCGCGTAGTTCGTCAGGAATTCCCCGCAACCCTGCCAGGTACATGGCCATGGTAAAGCCGGACATCTGCCACGTGGCCGCGACCACCACCGGAATAAGCGCGATGGGCACACCAAACTTAATCTTCCCCACGTGCACAGCAAAGAGGATAGTTGGGTCGGTGTACCAACGGGATTTCAGAACATCAAGTCCCAGGGCATCGAAGATGAGGTTAATGCCCGTGTTCGGGTTGAACAGCCACTGCCAGACCACACCGGTGACCACGAAGGAGATGGCCATTGGGAAGAGGTACGTGTTTCGGAAAAAGCCCTCCCCGCGGATGCGACGGTCCAGGAGGACGGCCAGGGTCAGGCCGATGGAGAGACACGCGAGCAGGAAGAGCACCGTGAACACCAGGGTATTGCGCAGGTCGGCCTGGAATCGCAGTGTTTGAAACAGGCGGACATAATTCTTCAATCCCACGAACGTGAAGTCGGGGATCATGGAGTTCCAGTTAGTCATGGAGATGAACAGCGTCCACCCGATAAAGCCGTAGACAAAAATACCCACCGCGATGACCGCGGGGCTAATCAACAACAATGCCATCAAGCGTTCTTTCGTCGAGTGTCCCATGGTTGTTCTGTTCTATTTGGGGTGGGTTTGGAGAACTTTCTGGGCCCGGGAGCGCGACAGCCCAACCCAGAGTCCGCCTTTTTCCGCCGAACAGGGTATATCATCTCATTTTAAGTCGTTTTCCGCAAAACGATACGCATGAGAACGTTGAGGGGGAGGACATTCCTCCCCCTCAACGTGAAGGTGACCCGTTGTCTCACTTGCACATCCCGTTATCCACGCATGCCTGCTGTAAGGCCTTTTGGGCCGCGGCTACATCTTTGTCCGTGATGAAGACGTTGATAGTGTCGTTGAACACAGTGGCAAAGCCCTCGGGCGCCGCGGAGCCATGGACCTCGCTGGGCACCAGCGCGTTGCTGGCGAAGTCATCCATGGAGGATTGGAGATACGCGTCGAAGATGTTGCGGTCGCAGTCCAGGCGAGCACAGATGGACCCTTTAAGCGGGTTAAAGGCCTCCTGTCCTTCCTTGGACCCGACAACCTTAAGCCAGTTGACCGCGTTCTCCCGATGCGGCGCGCCCTTGGGCAATCCGAACGTATCCGTCACCACCACGAACGCGCCCTTGGTATTGGGAGCCGGAGCCCACCCGTATTGCTCGTTGGGTTTCCACCCCTTGGAGGTGAAGTACCCTGCTGCCCAGTCTCCCATGACGTTCATCGCGGCTTTTCCGTCGATGACCAGTTGGACGGCCCCATCCCACGTGTAGGCCGCGTGGTCTTCGTTGACGTAATCCATCATCTTCGCCAGGATTTCCAGCGCCTGTTTGACGCCGTCACCCTCCCATGACGTGGTTCCATTCCAGAGCCCCCGGTACCCGTCGGGGCCCAGGACACCCAGCAGGATATCTTCAAAGAGGTGGGCGGCGGTCCACTTGTTCTTGTCGCCCAGGGCCAACGGTGTCACACCGTTCTTCTTGAGGGTTTCCGCTACCTGGAAGAATTCGTCGAAGGTCTCCGGCGCTTTCAGGCCGTACTTGTCGAAGATCTCCTTGTTGTACCACAGGACATTCCCCCGGTGGACGTTCACCGGCACGGACCAGATGTCTCCGTTGTAGGAGACCATGTCCAGCAAGTCCTTGGGGAATTTGTCCATCCACCCTTCATCCTTGTAGATGAAGGTGATGGGTTCCATCATTCCCGGTTTCACCCACGTGTCGATGAGTTCGGCTCCTCCGTGGACCTGGAAGGAATCCGGTGGGTTGCCACCTTGCATACGGGTTTTGAGTACGGCCTTGGCATTTGTGCCGGCTCCGCCGGCCACGGCCGCGTTAATGACCTCCACGTCTGGATACTTTTCCTTGTAAATCTTGAAGAGGGCGTTCAGGCCATCTGCTTCACCCCCTGCGGTCCACCAGGAGAAGATTTCCAGTTTGTTTTCCTTGGGTTTCTCCTGGGGTTTCGGGGTGCTGGGTTGGCACGCGGCCAGGACGAGTAGACTGCCAACGAGTAAGAACGTGAGGAACAGCCACACCTTTGTGTGTTTCATGGCTCCCTCCTTTGCACTGTGGAGACGCTGTGTGGGTTGAACGTGAATAGGTGTCCGGCGTTGTATTCTAGTACATGGTTGTGCTCATTGTCAAGCACACGTGTGCAATCTCCGTCCCGCCAAGAATTCGGAACACCCAGTTCCTCAGCGCGCGTGGACGTTAGGGGAATCTGCCAGATGCTCCTCAGGAAAGTGGTTTGTGCGGAAATAGGCGGCCAAAGTGCGTCCTGATCCTCAGATGCTGCGTCCCAACGAGGTGAGAACAGGGGGAAAATCGCGGTAATTGGGCAACCTACCCGGACGCGGTCCTGCGCCTTCGGGCATGATGTGTCCTCCGAAGGTAGCACACGTGTGCAGGGCCTTCCCCTCTTCTGCAGGAAGCGAGGAAGGCCCTCACTGGGGAGGTGCTTAAAGGGTGAATTGTTTGTACGGTGTGCGACAGGGCCGTCCGTTGGCAAAGTAGACTGTTCTCTGTTGGGGCACGAAGATGACCGAGGAAATGGTCTCGGATGTGCCGTCATTTTCCAGGTGGCGACACATCGCGCTGAGAGGATCTTGATGCGAAGCCATGTAAGACTGGGCCCAGTGTACATCAACAGTTCCCCGAGCCTGGTATAAGGCCTGGTACGCGGCCTCGCGCCTGGCTTGTGAGTTTCCACGCAGGCGCGGGGGATTCGTGTCCCGCCACGCCTGGGCAAGGCCTGGACTGACAAAGTTGTTTGTCGTAACAACCGCACCCTCTTGGCCGGGGATGACGTTCTGCCGGCTGTGCCCTAATTCCACCACCGCGATGCTCCCGCGAGCATCTGCAAGCGCGAGCGTCCCTTCCCCCAGGTGCGGCACCTGGAAGATGTAATCCAACGCCTCACCCACCGAAGCGCATGTTTCCAAAATATCCATCATCACGGAATACCTTGCCAGGCCCGGCCCTATGTCCAGGGAAACCACGTGCGTATCCGCCACGGCCACCCCCACTTCGTTCATGCCCGAACTGAACACCCCAGGACTCCCCGCGCTGGTTACGTATATGTAGGCATATCCCTTGTCCGGTGTGGCTCGCGCGATACCCTGTAGTGGCAGGTGTGTGGGACGATAGTCCCTGTTCTTCGCCAGGATAGGTGAACCGTCACGGGTGATGGGATCCGTGGCAGCCCATGCCGTGCACCCTTCCGTGTGGGGAGTGCCGCCTAACCGGTCCTCCAGGTAGGAAGCCACTGTGTAACGGAAAAAGAGTTCCCACGGCAACCTCAAGACTTCCGCGATCCCCTGCAACATGGTTAGCGTGTTCTGCCCCAATTCCTGCCAGATATCCAGCAGTTCCTTTTCGTACGGGGTCGTATCGCCCATGTTGGCCAGGCTTTGCAGGCGTTCTTCCATGGCACTTAAGATATGTGTTCGCAGGGACGCGACCTGTTCGCCGTGCTGTTTGCCCATCTGATAATGGTTGCCGAACAGCGCCAACTCAATCATGGTCTTCCTCCCGGGTTCCCGTGGTTGTGTACCTGGGCTGGGCCACTGGGTACTGGTCGTAGAGCCAGCACGCGACACGCTGTTCACCGACCTGGAATGTGGGCGGGTATTCCTCCTCACAAATGCGTCCCTTTTTAGCAAAACATCTAGGGTGAAACGGACATCCCTTGGGTGGGTCGATGGGACTGGGTACGTTTCCCCTGAGGATAATACGTTCCCGTCGCGCCTTTTTGTTCACGCGGGGGATAGCCGCGAGCAGGGCTTGTGTGTAGGGGTGTTTCGGGCTCTCGAAGAGCGCGTCAGTGGGACCTTCCTCCACGATGTGGCCTAAGTACATAACAGCAACCCGGTCGCTGATGTAGTAAATAACGCTGAGGTCGTGCGCGATAAAGAGATAAGTTAGGTTGTACTCTTCCTGGAGTTCCTCCAAGAGGTTGATGACCTGGGCCTGGATGGAAACATCCAGGGAGGAGACCGGTTCATCCGCGACGATGAACTTGGGACGCATGGCCAGGGCTCGAGCAATGCCAATGCGCTGGCGCTGGCCTCCAGAAAATTGGTGGGGGTACGCGTCCAGATGGCGTTCGTTAAGGCCCACTCGACGTAACAAACGCACAATTTCCTCTTCCCGCTCCAGTGGGTCGGTGATACCTCGATAACGCAAGGGCACTCCAATGATGTCCCGCACGGTTTTGCGGGGATTCAGGGAGGAGTAGGGGTTTTGGAAGATGATCTGGGCCAGTCGGTAAAAGTGAACTTCCTCGCGGCCGTCCCCGTTGACGTACATGACCTTATCCCCACGCAGGGGATGGCCTTCGAAGTAAATTTCGCCGGCCGTGGGTTCGTATAAGCGGGTAAGCACTCGGCCCAGCGTGGTCTTACCACAACCACTTTCCCCCACCAGGCCAAGGGTTTCACCAGGCCATATGTGTAAATCCACCCCGTCCACCGCGCGCACGATTTTGGTCTGGGCACGCGCCAGGGTCCGAGCCAGAAATCCCGGCCGCAGGAGGAAGTGCTTTCGTACCCCCCGGGCTTCAATGAGTGGTACCTGTTGGGTATTGCGGTCAACCATGACGCTCATCTTCACCTTTCCCTTGTGTGTATCGACTTAGGCGTGCAATATGCAACGCGCGACGTGGCCGTTTTCCCCCACCGGATAGAAGGGGATAGGTCCTTCTGTGCATTCTGGGCGCGCGTATGGACACCGCGGGGCAAAGGCACATCCTTCTGGCAAATCCACCAGGTCGGGCACGTTGCCGGGGATGGGGTGAATGCGTCGGCCCCGTTCTCCTAACCGAGGTCGGGACTCGAGCAGGCCCTGAGTGTAAGGGTGTTGGGGATTGCCAATAACCTGGTCCACCGGGCCCTGTTCCACAATCCGCCCCGCGTACATGACCGCGATGGAATCGCAGAACTCGGCAGCCACGCCCAGGTCATGGGTTACCAGGATGATGGCCGTGCCCCGCTCCTGATTGATGCGCCGCATTAGATCCAGGATCTGGGCCTGAATGGTCACATCCAGCGCGGTGGTCGGCTCGTCAGCCAGAAGCAGGGAGGGACCACATACCAACGCGATGGCAATGAGCGCGCGTTGCTGCATTCCCCCGGAGAATTGGTGTGGGTATGAGCGGTACCGGTCCATGGGCGAGGGAATGCCCACTTCTTCCATGATTTTCAGGACAATTTCCTTTTCCTTAGACCGGGCCGCGCGGTCCAGAGGCCAGGGCAGACGGCCGTTCACAATGTGGTGGAGGCGCAAGGATTCCCGGATCTGCTCGCCCACGGGAAACGCGGGGTTCAGGGTTGAGAGCGGATCCTGGAAAATCATGGCTATTTCCTTGCCCCGAATTTCACGCATCTCCCTCCCCGAAAGGGTGAGCAAATCCCGTCCTTTGAACAGGATATGCCCGTTGGCAATGCGTCCGGGTTTTCGGATCAGGCGCAGGATGGAGAGGAGCACGGTGCTCTTCCCACACCCGGACTCCCCGACAATGCCCAGGATTTCCCCCTCGTGGAGCGTTAAATCTACGCCGTCCACCGCGCGCACGTTGCCCCGTTTTGTAGGGTATATGGTGGTCAGGTTCTTTATCTCCAACAACGGCGTATCGCTCATTGTGCCCTCATTCATCAAATAAGTGTATGTTCTGCATGTGTGTGCGAGGAGTGTAGGCTCTTCCCCTCCCCCTCTACTCTATCTTCAAGCGGGGATCGAGAATGTCCCGCAGACCTTCGCCAAACACGTTAATGGCCAGGACAAGGAAGAGAATGGCCAGGCCAGGGAAGGTAGAGACCCACCAGGCAATAAGGAGGTAATCCCGGCCTGCCGCGACCATAGACCCCCAGGCAGGGATGTGAGGGGGGACACCTAAACCAAGGAAACTCAGGCTGGCTTCCATGATAATCATGTGCCCCATGCGTAAAGTGCCCAACACGAAGATAGAGTGCACAATGTTGGGTAAAATCTCCTTGACAATAATGGCCCAATGCCCCATCCCTGCCACTCGAGCCGCTTCCACATACTCCTTTGTCTTTTCGGCCAGCATTTCGCCGCGTACCAGGCGAAAGAATTCCACCCACCCCTTAAAAGTTAACGCGAGGATGAGGTTCGCAAACCCGGGACCGAGAAAGGCCATCACTCCAATGGCAAAGATGAGATAGGGGAAAGCAAGGAGCAGGTCGGCCAGGCGGGAAATAACATTGTCAAATCGCCCCCGAAAGTATCCGGCCAGTAACCCCAGAATTGTGCCAATGACCACAGAAATGCCAATGGCCAGAAAGCCAACCGCCAGGGAAACCCGAGAGCCGTATATAATGCGCGTCAACAAGTCTCGCCCCTGGGCATCTGTTCCCAATGGATAATCCCAGGACCCCTTGGGATACCAGAATGGGGGTTCTAAACGCATGCGCAGGTTGCCCCGGGTGGGATCATACGTGGTGAGATAAGGAGCCGCGATGGCCATAAAGAGGTAAATGAGAATGACAATACCACCGAGCAGGGCTAGAGGACGCTGGCGCAGTTCTCGCCAGAAATCCACAGCGTTTCGCTGCCACATCCGCAGGCGGATGCCCCACAGGTAACGTTGTCGGGAGATCAGGGTGGAATGGGCTGGCACATTGGCTGACATGTGTATTTGCCCTCCAGAAAGACAGGATGCGCGATGCCTTATAGTGTGATTTTTGGATTCAAGTAGGTGTACAGGATATCGACAATTAAGTTGGCCATGACAAAGGTGAACGCGTATACCATCACTGCGCCTTGAACCAGGGGGAAGTCCCGGTCAAAAATGGCCTTGACGACCAATTGACCCAAGCCTGGCCAACTGAAGACCGTCTCCACGATCATGTTCCCGCCCAGGAGCACACCCATTTGCAGGCCCACGACTGTGACGGTCGGGATAAGCGCGTTGCGCAACGCGTGTTTCATTACAACCAACCACTCGGGCGCGCCTTTTGCCCGGGCCAAAAGTACGTAATCCGAGCGCAAGGTTTCCAACATGCTGGACCGCAACACACGAGCCACTACCGCGGCCACGGCTGCCCCCAATGTCACCGAGGGCAACAGAAGGTGCTTTAAACTGCTGACAAGCGCGGCTTTGTTCCCAGTCAGAATGCTGTCCAAAACGTACAGGCCGGTTATCTCCTTCAGTGGAATGCCGTAATCGATGCGCCCTTGAACTGGAAGCCAATGAAGACGCACGGAGAACAGGAGAATGAGGAGGATGCCAAGCCAGAACGCGGGCATGGAGATGCCCAAAAAAGCGCCAGCCATGCCCAAGCGGTCTATCAGGGAATTTTGTTTTACAGCGGAGATGATCCCTATAGGGAAGGCTACAAGTAACCCAAACAACAAAGCCCCCAGCGCCAGTTCTATGGTCGCGGGCAGGCGTTCCCCAATAAGTTGGGTGACCGGCCGTTTCTGGACGTACGAATATCCCAAATCGCCTCGCACCGCGTCCTTCACAAATAGCCACCATTGGACTGGCAACGGTTCGTCCAGGTGAAATTCCTTGCGCAGTTGCTCCATCTCCCCCACGCCCACCGCGCCTCCCTGGCCCATCATAATGTCCACCGGGTCTCCCGGCGTCAAACGCATGAACAGGAAGACCAGGGTTGCCACGCCAAACATGATCGGAATGGTCAACAGTACACGTTCGAGAATTTTGATGGCTCTCATGGTCGTTATCCAAGAGAATGCTGGATTTTCGTTTGGGTTGGGTGTTTGAATCGGTGTGCCCTTGGACAAGGGAGGGAGGGTGCCGGTTGAAACTCACCGACACCCTCCCCTGCTTTTGTGGAATCTCACGGTCCCAGGCACACATCGTGCAAGTTAATGCGCCCATCCGACGCAGGCTCCCAGTTCTGTACCCGTTCTGACGCGGCTTCTGCGACTTCGGGCAGGACCAGGAACACCGCGGGCGCCTCTTCATACACAATTTCCTGGGCCTCGTCGTAGATCTCGTGGCGTTTGGCCACGTCGGCTTCGGTTTCGCCCATCTTGATGAGTTCGTTTACCCGCTCGTTGTTGTAGCCGGAGAAGTTGCCCCGACCATAGGGAGAGCCCTCCACACGGCCGTGCCATTTGGCCTCGAAGTGACCCACCGGGTCAAACGCGGAGTCGCCCCAATCACCCACGTAGGCCATGCGCTCCCCCGCGAGCAGTTTGGGCTTGAGCACGCTGTACTCCCACACGCGGACGCTCGCGTCAATGCCGATGTCGCGGAACATGTCAGCGAGCGCCTCGGCCAGGGAGCGGGTGCTGTCTTCGCAGTCGATGGTGAAACTGAAGGGCTGGCCGTCCTTGTCCAGGATGCCGTCGCCATCCGTATCGGTCCAGCCGGCTTCCTTGAGCAAGGCCAACGCCTTCTCCTTGTCGTATGGATAGGGCTTGAGTTTCTTGTTGACGAAGTTATTGTAGGGGGACAGGGGGCCCGGCAAAATGACAGCACGCCCTCCGAAAATTTCGTCCACGATGAGTTGCTTGTCCACAGCGTAGTTCAAGGCCTGGCGCACACGTACATCGTTGAAGGGTGGGCGGTTAACGTTCATTTCCATCCACAATGGACGTGTGCTGGGCGCCGTCTTCACCTGGATGCCCGGTGTCTGCATGAGCACGTCCACCATGTCAGGAGGCACGTCCTGGATAATATCCACTTCGCCGGCCAGAAGTGCAGCCACACGGGTGGAGGCTTCGGGAATGACGCGGAAGACAGCTCCCTGGACGCAGGCCGGCCCTACCGGCTTCAGGTCGGGCGCGCCGCCATAGTAATCGTCAAAGCGCTCCATGACCACTTCCTGAAGGCCGGGTTTCGCGGACACGAACTTGAAGGGCCCGGTGCCGATGGGGTGTTCGATAAACCCTTTGGTGCCCACTTCTTCCAGGTAGTGCTTTGGCACAATTTGCTGGTGGACCAGCATTTGCATGGCAGGAGGCCAGGGGCCACTAAAGTGCATGATAACCGTGTAGTCGTCCACCTTCTCAATGGACTGGAGAGGAGCAATTAATCCCTTGCGCGGTGAGGTGTGCGGCTTTGGATACTCAATCATGTTTTCCTTTATGATGCGCTCAAACGTGTATACTACGTCGTCCGCGGTCATTTCCTGACCATCGTGGAACTTCACCCCCTGGCGCAATTTCACTTGTAGGGTCTTCTCGTCCAGCCAGTTCATCTCCTCGGCCAGTTCCAGGTGGACGCCGCTTCGGGTATCCCGGGTGACCAGGCCGTCAAACATGTTGCGGATAACGGTTTCCGATGTGCGGTTGCGATGGTCCGCGGGATCCAGGGAGGTGGGCGCCGACGAGAGGCCTACAATAATCACTTGTCGTCCGGGCGCGGGGGTGGGGGTTACCACCTTTTCCACCTCTTTCGTCACGATTTTCTCCACTTCTTTCGTGACGACTTTCTCCACCTCTTTGGTCACCACCTTTTCTACTTCTTTGGTGACGACGACGGTCTCCTTTACGACCTTGGGTGTGGGCTGCGCGCAAGCCGCCAGCACAACAAGAGCAATCATTACAAGCGCTGCAAGCGTGGACCACAAACGTCGGGACTTCATGGCCGCCTCCTCCTTTTAATTGTGCAGTAGTAAATGGTAGAGATTCACAAGGTTAGGTCCACACGGTCATCCCTTGTACGGAATATCACCCCCTTTCTACAGTGGGTGAGATGGTCCCCATGTACATCTCACCTCATGCTGGAACTTTCATAGGTGTGTCTGTGGCCACTGCTTCGTCCAATGGGAGGAGCATCCGCTTCATCACTCGTAAGGCCTTCTCCGGATCCACCCGGCCGTATAAACCGCCCAGAATGCTCACCAGGTAACTCGCGTCCAGGAGCACCGGCCCGGTCGGGCGCAGGATGTGGGGTTCATCGGGATTGTAAAGGGCCCCACTGGCAATAAGCGCCAGGTCCTCCGCGTAGCCAGGCTCCCGGTATTTGCACTTGTGGTAGATAGTCCCACCAATGAGAAGCAAGGTCACGGGCTGGTTGAAGTAGTTCACGCCGTATTGGAGGAAGTACGTCTCAGTTTCGTGTACTCGTCCCACGTGCTTCCGGGTCGCGGTGGCCATGATTTCCTTGGCCAGGAAGGAGCGGGCCGCGTTCTCTAATGGTGTGTTGGCGTTGGTGTGCGGATTCTGGCTAATCCAGGTGAGGTACTGGTCCAGGTCTACGGTGTATCCCCCATCCACCTCCTTGATGAAGCGACGGAATTGGTCGTTTCCCGGGTGGAATTCCGCGGGGAAGCGTTGACTCAGGTACGCGCTCAGGTCCCGGGCCATGCTGCCATCCTTGAAGCGTTCCAATTCTTTCAGGTTCTCCGCGTTGTAACTCAGCCCGTACTTCCCTTCCACGCGCCGGAAGACCAGGGGGACGTTGGGGGTCTTCAAGATGGTGCGTTTTACTTTACGCTTGGGATCGTCCCCCGGGAAGATGTAGAGGGGGTTATCCCGAACGTTGGAGTAGAAGTCGGTGGTCGCTCCCCCAATGTCTAGGGCGACGATGTTGCCCAGACCTTCTTCGTTGCCGTAGCCGTTGGCCAGGAGGTTAATGCCTCGGAACGCGGCTCGAGGGGTCGGGATGAAGGGCGCGTCCATGTACTCTTCGACTACGTCGAACCCTTTGGCACGGATAA
The DNA here is from genome assembly GCA_964402285.1 of uncultured Anaerolineae bacterium. Lineage (GTDB taxonomy): Bacteria > Chloroflexota > Anaerolineae > JAADDB01 > JAADDB01 > CAYPUG01. The sequence goes on from CAYOAZ010000037.1 coordinate 22,213, forward strand.
TCACGGTTTGGAAGAGTTCACGGATGGTCTCGTTAACCACTTCAATGCGAAATTCGTTCACTTCGGGCATGACATTAGGCGTAATACGGATGTCCACGCCGTGGTATCGGAAGATGTTCTCAATTTCCCGACGGATGTCCTGGTTGCCAGCGTAGACGACGGGCACACCGTAATCGGTGTATGTCGCGTATTTGGCTGCTTCGGCCAACATGCGCGCGTTGTGCAACTGGGTCTCCGTATCTCCTCCTTCATCGGTGCCCCCGGCCAGGAGGATAATCTCTGGCTGGTCGTGTTCGTAGATGGCTCGGGCCTGTTCTGGGGTGAGTTTGCCGTCGTATGTGCCCACCAGTTTTGCGCCTGCAGTGAGGGCGGCCAACTCCGCAGCGAACCCCGATTCCTCCTTGCTCAGCGCGACGGTGACGACTTTGAGCCCTCCTTTGGCGCTAGAGCAGGGTAAACGCACCGCGAATTCGCTCATCTTCCGTTTGAGGGGTTCCCAGTTGCCGGCCTCCCGACACGCGTCCAGAACGCCCAGTCCGTGGGCTAGGCCGATGCGCAGGTCCTCCACTGTGGTGGGCACATAGCGGAGGTCAAAGGTTTCTTCTTTGGTGTCGAAGATGCCGATCTTGGTGTACGTGCTGCCGAAGTCCACGACCAGCACTTTTTCGTCCACCAGGCCGGTAATGCCCAGTTGCTTGCGGAATTCGGCCACGGCCTGGTCGTCAATGAGTTCTTCCTTCGCGTCCTCCGCGATGTAGGTGGCGTCGTCCGCTTCGCTAACATCCTCGTAGAAGTACCAGGGGAAACGTTCCCGTACCAAGTCCACCCGCTGGAACTCGCTTTTCACCGGAATGCCGTTCCATTCTACCGTGCGGCACATGCCATTGATGACTTTGGTGCGGCACGCGCCTGCGAGTTCATAGCGCCGGTCTACCACGGTGATGTGCGGAGCCTGGAAGAGCCCAATCTGCAGGGCCAGATCCAGGGTGTCCGGCGCAATCAGTCCACACGTTCCTGTGGGGTAGTTGGCCTCGTCGATGAGACTGAGGAGCATGGTCTCGAAGTTCTTTTCCGGATCCTCCTCAGGGGTCTTGGCCCATTCCCAATAGGTGTCCGGTGTCACCGGTCCCTTGTACCCTCCCAGAATGGCCGCGTGGAGGAGGATGTACATGGAGGTTTCCTTGAGTTCCCGAATGCGGGCCTGGATAGTAGGTTCATTCCAGATATCCGGGACTCCTCCCTTGGCAAAGTCCCAACACACTTGCTTGACAATGTCGCAGGATTCAATGATGTCATCGGCTGTGGCCTCGTGGTGGGCTTCGGAGTGAGTGACCACGTGGAGGATGTCAGGTTCCAGGTAAAGTTGGGTGTAGATGCTGAACGCGAGGTGACCTTTGGCTTGGTTCAGGTTGGGAGGAAAACTGGGCAAACCCGAACGGGTTTGTTTGATGATGTGGAAGTCAAAGTGGCGGGTAAGGGGTTCAATGAGTTCGTAGGCCGCGCGCATTTTGGCCAGGTCGTCCATGGCCGAAATTTCCGGCGGCAATTCAAACATCATTTGCATTACGTAATGTTTGACCCCTAGTTTGTGCGCGATGACCCCACAGAGGACGTGGTCCGCCACTTGCATGTCATCACTGGCGTAGCGCAGGCCCCACTGGTGGGGGTCATTGATTTCCACAGGCTTCCCCTGATCGGCCCACCAGCGAATGGTCGCGTAGTGCTCGTCGAAGGAATCCCGAATGCTGATGGGCCCGCGGCCATCCAGTTGGTTGTAGTAAAAGATGGGGACCGCGGGAAAGGCCATGTTGAGGTGTTCTTCCCACAACTTGGCCAGTTCCAGGAGTTCGTCTGTGCCCGTGTAGATGCGGGTGAGGGGATAATTCCCTCGTTGGGTCGCGGCTTTTAAGCGCTTGAGGTCCTCAATGGAACGAATGGGGGCGCCCCCTTGACCGGCCAGGTACTTGCTGGGATCTTCTTCACCCCGAATGAATTTGGCCAGCAGTTCCTGGGAAACCTGGTCAGGCGCTAAGGAGACGATTTCCAGGGCTTCTGCTTCTGCCAGTTTTTCGATGGCTTCCACAGTGGGATCTATGGTCTCTGCCGCGATGCCGATATGCGCGCGAATGATGGGCCGGTTTTCCAGTTCGCGCACTTGCTTGATACGTTCGACCAGGTAATCGGACCACTGAATGTGTTTTTTGCGCAGGTGAGCCGGAGGTTCCCGCCGGGCAAAGGCTTCCAGTTCTTCCATGGTTACGAAGTCGTCCACGACGAGTTCGAAGAAGCCCTGGAAGTGTTCTTTGTCCTTAAAGCGTTCGCGCACTTCGTTCAGGTCGTAGTTCTGCTCCCCCTCCCGGGCGAATTTGTCCGGCTCAATGGGGAGCCCGGTCATGGCTCGAACGACGTTGGCGGCAGGACGTAGGCCTCCGAACGCGTAGCGAATGCCACTCTCTCGAGGGTGTAAACCGTATTGTGTAGCGAGTTCGATAAATTCGCTGACCAGTTTATCCACGTGCAGGTCGCCCAGCCGGTAGGAGATACCCACTACTTCCGGGCGCGCCTCACGAATTTTGTTGATAACTTCTGGGATGGGCACGGCGGGGCCGAGTTTGACGGCCACGTAGCCCAGACCTTTGTCTTCTAACCAATCGGCGAACGTTTCCACGCCCAGGTTGTGAACGCATTTCCCGATTGCGCCCACCATGACCCGGCGCTTGCGTTTGGGGTGAGGGTCGGTGACCTGCTCGGCCGACGTCTGTGTGCTCATTGTAACGTCCTCCCCATTAGGTTGGTAGGGATAAGTTATTCGGAATGAATGGAATGCGCTTGTCTAACGTTCGACCACCATCTCCAATGCACCTTCCCCGTACCGTTGCGGCGCGCGGGTGGATTGGAGATCCTTGCCGTTGAGTTTCCCGTCCCGCAGGTACTCCTTGTGCATCTTCCCTTGCGCCCAGAGAATGACCTTGTCGATGGTCGGCGTGGGTACACCGAGGATTTCAGCAATGCCCCGCGTGACAACCAACCCGTAAGGGACGTCCTCGGTTAAGTAGCGGGCCCGAAAGTCTGGAACAAAACCCCCATCCACTGGCTTCATGGGCGCGGTTAACCCACGATAACTGGTATTGGTTACAAAGCAGCGATGAAGGGATGAATCGTCTTGGATGCTCCTCCCATATGTGCGACGGATCCATTCCCCAATGTGTCGGATAGCACGCCAATCTCTTTGCGGGTATCTCTGTTCCAACTCTCCACGGATGGCGAGTATTTCGTTGCTCATGGCATCCAGAAGGTGGGCGGTCGGTTCATCCATGCCCTGATAGAAGAGGGGTGGGTCGATGAAAGGTGTGCCGTCCCACTGGTGGAAAAGTCCGTACATAATACCCGGATGAATGATTTGCCCCACGTCCGCAAGCCCCAAGGCGAGGAAGTTCTCTACAAGCACAAGGGGAACGCCTAACAGGTGGGAAAGGGTAGAGACTATCCCCTCTCTGTGCGTGCTGGGCCACACGGCAATGTCCACAATCTCCTTGGTCCCCAGCACGTCTACTTCCTGTCCGAAGACACGGACTCGGCAGGCCCAGGGGAGAGTCTGCAGGCCGAACACAGTAATGTCCGGCTTTCTCCCCAGGTGCTTGAACACGTCCTGGACTTCCCAGAGAAATCCATTGCGCGCGGGCAGGGCTCCTAGCCACGCCTGGGGTCTGATGTAAGGGATAATGGCTTCCAATGTCACTCGATGCACGAACGCGGGCAGGGCCAGGATGACGATGTCGGCCCCTGGGATGACATCTTCTGGGTAGGGACTAATTCGGACGGGTCGGCCCAGTACTGGCCCCTGGGGCGTATGCGCCAGGATACCGCCATGGTGGGCGGTGCCCAATCTCCACTGTTCTGCCTCGTTGCCGTATGGGGCGAACACCCGTACGTGGATGTCCTCTCTGTGCCCCAGTAGGGCGACCAGGGTGTGTGCTGCGTTGCCTCCACCACAGATTGTAATGTGCATCACTCCTCCATGAAGAGAAGGTGTGTGCCCTTGTATGCCTCGTCGAGTTTTTGCATGGCCTCCACCGTACGTTCGGGAAAGCGGTAGGAGATGAGCGCGAGTAAGGCGTTGATGAGGGTGAAGATGGCGGTGGTTGATAGGTTGTGGGCAACGCTGTTTGTGGTCACCACGAAGACATGTTTTGCCAGTTGGGCCAGAGGTGAAAGGAGGCTGTCGGTAATGGCGATAGTGGGAGCCCCGCGCTCGTGTGCTATGGCCATGGCGTACACTGTTCCCCGCAAGTAACGCCAGATGTCTACAGCAATGAGCAGGGTGTGGTTGTCAATGTGGACGACTTCGGCGGCCACATCAACCCCGCCTCCTGCAGCCATGCGAACGTTGAACCCTAAGGTGCGTAGGGAATGGGCGAGGTATGTGGCTGCCGCGGCTGAGACTCCACCGCCCACGACCAGGATGTGATCGGCCGCGACAATGTCGTCGATGGCGGCATTTAGCCGCTCTTCAGAAAGGTGGTTAAGCACCTCTCTCAGGTTGTCGATGTCTGTTTGGAACACCCGCTCGACCAGTCCATCGGTGGGCGGAATTTCGGAAAGGCGTTGGCGGGTGCGCTCAACAATGGTGAGGTATCGCGGGAATTCGGCCCGGATGGCTTCCTGCATGTGGGTGAAGCCGTCGTATCCCAGGCGCTGGGCGAGCCGAACAACAGTCGCCGCGCTGACTCCGACTTTTTCACCCACGGCCTGGGCAGAGGCAACAGAGACAAAGTAGCGATTGTCGAGGATGAAACGGGCAAGCCGTTTCTGTTTGGGACTAAAACTCGCGAGCGCGCGCTGAATTCGTTCTTCCAAGGCATCAGACGTACTCATGTGTTCTCCCCTCCTGGTGGGTCCCCTCCAACCCCACACTGGCGCATATTATAGCAGAAAGTGGGGCAAAATGCAATAGAAGTTTCGTTAAAAATGCAAGATGAAATATTTGTTTCATCTGTTACATCACACCACCCCACAGGGGGCAGGTGAACAGAACAGAGCAGAGCATTCGGGTGCAGGACGAAGAGGTGGGGGGCCGGGGAGGCCGTGCGAACCTCCCCGGTTGAGGCCGTTTAATCTGTGGCGAATGTCGCGTCAGCGGGCATACCTGGCTTGAGGATACCCTCTGGATTGGGTACACGCACTTTGACCCGATAAACCATGTCCACCCGATTCTCTTTCGTTTGTACATTCTTAGGGGTGAACTCGGCTTCATCCGCGATCCACACGACAGTGCCCGGAAAGACCCGGCCTGGGTAGGTGTCCACGGTCACATCCACGTGTTGACCCAGGTGCACGTGTCCCAGATCCACTTCAGGAATAAAGACAATCAGGTCCAGGACATCCAGAGATGCCAGTTCACACACGACTCCTCCCGCGGTTACCACCTCTCCCGCGGTAACAGCGCAGGAGGTGACCGTTCCAGCATGGGGAGCAATCAACGTATAACGCTCCAACTGAGCCTCTAAGAGGGACACCATGGCCTTCGCCTGGGCTACGCGCGCTTGAGCCATTTCTATCTCTTGCTCACGAGCGGGGAGTTGGGCCACACGCAGGGCGGCCTTGGCCACGTCCAATTGGGCTTCCGCCAAACGCAGTTGACCTTCCGCCTGGTGAACCTGAGCGTTCAGGGCCAGGGGGTTCTGGCGCACATCTTCCAGGTAGGAAATAAGACGCCGAGTTCCCGCTATCTCCACCTGAATGGCGCGGATATTGGCATTGGCAGCGGCCACCTTTTCCACGGCCATCGCGTGCTTGATGCGCCCTTGTTCTGTGTAATCAGACGCATAATAGTCCCGTTCCACTACCGCGGCTTTACGTAACGCCCGCGCTTCGTCCAGACGGTGAGCCAGGATGCCCAGTTGAGATTTCGCCAGGGCAATCTGATTCTCCAGTTCGATGGGATGCTCGAGAACTACCTGCACTGCCTGAAGTGCAATCCTGGCTGCCCGCACGTTGGCCTCGGCCTGGGTAACCTGGGACCGGGCCACGCGGACCTGAGCGGGCAACGGTTGAGCCAGGAGATCATCCAGTTGAGCCTGAGCCGCGGACAGGCCCTCCCGGGCCTCAGCGACCTGTTGGGGCAACGTCCCTGGATCCAGGTGGGCAATGATATCTCCCTTTTGCACGGCATCTCCCTTCCCAACAGCCACATCCATCACTCGCGCGGCCACTTCGGACATAACCTGAACAGTGTGCCCTTCAAAGGAGCCTGACGCGGTGAGCCCCTTGGATGGGGATGCTTTGCGCCCCCATTCCGGCAGGGAGAAGGACATCTGAATTCGCGAACGCGCTTCTTCCTCCGAGGGCCATTCGGAAACGCCAATGATTGCGTCCACAGGCATCCCCGCACGGAGGAGCCCTTCCGGGTTGGGAACCTCTACATTTACCGCATACAGGAGTGTAATGCGGTCTTCCTTTGTCTGCACGTTACGGGGAGTAAACTCGGCCTCCTCGGCAATGTGAATAACTCGGCCGTGGAATATTCGATCCGGGTACGCGTCCACAGTGAGGACGACGTTATCGCCCAGGTGAACCCGGCCCAGGTCCTCTTCCGCCACATACAGGGTAACATGCAACGGGTCCAGGTCGGCGATTTCCAACAAAGGCATCCCAGGCGCGGCAATTTCTCCCACTTCAATACTGCGTGAGGTCACGCGTCCGGCCGCGGGCGCGCGCACCGTGTAAAAGCGCCGGGACGCGGCCAGTCGGTCGTACGCGGCCTGGGCCCGACGTAAGTTGGCGCGGGCGGCTTCGATTTTCTCCTCGTTCGCCCCCTGCTTCAACGCGTCCAGCGCGGCCTGGGCCACGGGAACTGAGGCCAGGGCCTTTTCGTACCCGGCCAGGGCCTGGGCCACAGATACGTCCCGCGCCGGATCGGTGAGTTTAGCGCGTGCCGCGTTGACAGCCGCGCGCGCGGCCTCCACCGCGGCTTCAGCCTGGTGATATTTAGCCCATGCCTGCCATTCCTGCTGGCTAGCCTGGTTCCACTGGAAACTCACTTCGTTGACTTTTTCCGGTGGGGGCTCGATGTGCTTTTTCTGGCCATTGGGCAAGATGATATCCTGTCCTGCTTTGACCTGGTCATTGATCTTCTGCCATAACTGGGCGTACAGATCGCCAATATGGGCCTGGGCAAGGGCTGCATCGCGCAGATGAAGGGTTTTAGTGTAGTCCGTCTCCGCGCGGATAATCTCCGGCCACAGGTCCTGGGCCGCATCCCGAATCGCGCGCGCATCGGCCAGGGTTTGGGCTGCGACATCCACAGCAACCTGGGCGGCCTTGAGTTGGGCCTCCGCCTTAGCAATTTCCTCGGGCCTGGCACCGGCTTGGACTAAGGCCAATCGGGCTCGGGCCAAGTCAATCTCCGCTCGTGCGGCTGCGAGTTGCTTTTGAAGAAGAGTATCGTCCAGACGCACAAGCACGTCCCCTTCCTGAACCGTATCCCCTTCCTGGACAGTGACAGTGATGACACGCGCGGGCACCAGGCTCATCACCTGGGTGGTGGAGGCCTCTAACGTGCCAGAGGCTGCCACGCCGGGTCCAATTTCCTCAGCCTCGCCGAGCCCTAAGTTGTACTTTACCTCTTCCACCCAAGCAGGGTGGGCTGATACGTAGGTGTAAGTCACATAACCGCCGCCTATCAGCACAATCAGGGTCAACAGCCAGATAAGCACAGACCGCATGGATCTCATATGGCCTCCTTATTGAGAGAATACGCAACAATGAGTGCGTAAAGGATAAAAACAGGTGGACATGCTCAGGCCTTTTTCCCCCTTTATTTGTTCACTTGTTGACCCAACTGCTCTCATACAGCCCGCTCTGGCCATCCAGTTGCTCCTTTCGCTGTCATGCATCACCCGTTATTCCCTCGCCTCATCTCTTCCCTTATCTTGGCAATGAACACATCTTCCAGGGAGGGAGGAATGACAAGCATCGCGTCTACGTGGATGCCCGCGGCAGAGAGCAGGTCGTGAATAAGAGGCTGAAGAGCAGCAACGTTCTCCGCGACCACGTGAACCCGCTTGCCGTAGAGGGCGACTTCGTCGAATTCGGGCCGGGGTGCAAGGACGCGCACCGCCTGTTCCGCCCGATCCACGCTCACTTCCAACACTTGTCCCCGCATCTGGGTGGTCTTGATCTCCTGGGGCGTGCCCCGGGCAATAATCCGTCCCCGGTGGATGAAGGCCAGACGATGACAGTTCTCGGCTTCGTCCATGTAATGGGTGGTGACAAAGATGGTCTTGCCCCGGTCCACCAGATCGTACAATAGATCCCAAAACTGGCGCCGGGAAATAGGGTCCACGCCCGCGGTAGGTTCGTCCAGGAAAAGGAGGTCGGGATCATGGAGGATGGCCGCGCCCAGGGCCAAACGCTGGCGCCACCCACCAGAAAGGTTGCGGGTGAGTTCTCGCTCTCGGCCTTCAAGCCCGGCCATGCGCAGGATGTCCCGCTTGCGCTGCAGGAGGGTTCGCACGGGCACGTTGTACGCGCGGCCGAAGAAATTCAAGTTCTCACTAACGGTCAGGTCCTCATAAAGACTGAACTTCTGGCTCATGTACCCCACTCGCCGCCGCACTTTCTCTGTCTCTCGGACAATATCGTACCCCAACACGCGCGCATGGCCCTCGGTAGGGGTAAGAAGCCCCAACAACATGCGAATGGTGGTGGTTTTCCCAGAGCCGTTAGGCCCCAAAAAGCCGAAAATTTCTCCTCGATATACCTGGAAGGAGATATGATCGACGGCCGTAAACTGGCCAAATCTTTTGGTCAACCTATCCACAACTATGGCAAATTCGGCCTCCGTAACGGATAGATTATCTGCTGCACGGTTGTTGGGTATATTCATGGATAATCCCTCAATAGACGATAGACAATAAGTGATTATTTATGGGCGATAGAGTGCGTCATATGGCTTATTGTGACCAATTTGGCCGCAAACAATTCGTTTTACCCGTTATCTTCCACTTATTACCTTTTTATTGTTGCTCATCATGTGAATAAACGCATCCTCCAAATGAGGCCGTCCTGGCTGGATGGCGTTATAGGGAATTCCCCCCTGGTCTAGAGCCCGGCGCAACCGGGGTAAAATGGCATCGGGTTGGTCCACGAACGCGCGTAGTTGGTCACCGTGGGCCTGGACGTGACTCACGCCTTCCACCTGGGCCACGATGTCCCGAGCCCGACGCATGGGGAGACGGCCATCCTCGCCGGGGAGGATGTGGATCTCCAACAAATGGCCGGGAACTCGGGCAATAATGGCTTCGGGGGTGTCCTGTACCAGGATATTGCCCTGGTACATGAGGCCCACCCGGGTGCAACGTTCTGCCTCGTCCATGTAGGGCGTGCTAACGAGGATGGTGACCCCTTGGGCCAGGAGTTCGGCCAGGATGTCCCAGAACTCGCGACGGGAGACCGGGTCCACGCCCGTGGTGGGCTCGTCCAGGAGGAGAAGTCGGGGATGGTGAACCAGGGCACACGCGAGCGCGAGTTTTTTCTGCATCCCCCCCGAAAGATAACGGGCCCGCCGGTCGCGAAAACGTTCCAGCCGCGCGAACGCGAGGAGGCGCTTCAGTCGCTCCTCCCGTTCCTTTCCCCGGACGCCGTGCACATCCGCGAAGAAGTTCAAATTCTCCCAGACACTCAGGTCCCCGTAAAGGCTGAAACGCTGGGGCATGTACCCCACATCCGCGCGAATGGATTCTTGATCCCGGGTGATGTCATACCCGAGGACGCGCGCGGTTCCGGCGGTGGGAGGAATGACCGTGGCCAGCAGGCGGATCAGGGTGGTCTTGCCCGCGCCGTCCGGGCCGATAAGCCCAAAGATTTCCCCATAGCCTACGGCCAGGTCTACACCATCCACGGCCGTCACGTGTTCAAAACGTTTGGTCAATTTGTCGCTCTCTATCGCGTATGGTGACTGCTCGCTCAATGTTGTGTCCTCTTACGAAATATGCAATGAGTAGTGCATGACGACGGCATCCCTACCCAAGCCCTTGCTTGCGGAAGCGAGACGCCGCGACGATGATAAGGACAACAGCAAACGCGGAGATGGCCAGCACCGCGCTGTGCAGTTCAGGCAGTCCCACGCCCTTAAGGATGACACCCCTCACGATGATCAGCACGTACTTTAAGGGTACAAACATGCTCACAATCTGCAGGGCTTTGGGCATGGCATCAATGGGAAAGAAGAAACCTGACAGAAATATGAAGGGCAGGAACAGGAAATAGGTGAGGAACATGGCTTCCTGCTGGGTTTGCGCTACCGTGCTGATGAGAAGGCCCAGGGCCAGGGAGGAGAGAACGTAAATCGCCGAAAGTTCCAACAGCAGCGGCACACTGCCCCGGATGGGCACGTGGAACCAGAAGACTCCGACTACGAGGATTTCCAACAAGTCCCAGAACGCGACCACGATATACGGCGTTACCTTGCCGATGACCAGTTCAATAGGGCGAATGGGGGTGACGACCAACTGTTCAATGGTTCCCCATTCCCGCTCGCGCACAATGGCGAGGGCCGTCATCATCATGGTCATCAGGGTGAGCACTGTACCGATGAGTCCCGGGACCATGAAGTTCTGCGAACGCATCTCCGGGTTGTACCAAACCCGGGGCCGCACGTCGATGCCCGGCTGCTGATCCGGATTAATGTGTAGGCGCTCCTGGACAAGTTCCACGGACTGTGCTTGCCCCACGGCCTGGGCCGCGGAGTACGCGGTCTGGGCAATGGAGGGATCGGAGCCGTCCACAACAAAGCCCACGGTGGCCCGCCCAGTCTTCATCAGGTCCCGACTGTATCCCGCGGGGATGATGAGTCCGCCGCGCAGGCGCCCCCGGTCCACCTCAAAACGCAGCGCGTCCGTGTTGGGCAGGTACATCTCGATGGTGAAGTAGTTGGATGCCTGATACGCGCGAATGAGTTCCCGGGACTGGGCCGAACGATCATAATCCACAACACCAATGGCCAGGTGTTTGACATCGGTGGTGGCCGCGTAGCCCAGAAGGATTAACTGGATGACGGGAATCAGGAACATGACCGCGAGGCTGCGCGGGTCCCGTTGGATGTGTCGAAATTCCTTGATGACAATGGCCAGGATGCGTCGGAACATGAGATTATGCCTCCTCCAGCCGAAGCCCGTCCATGAACGTGCGGATAACCTGGTTCACATAGGTATCCGCATCTGGGAGCCCCACACTTAAGGATGGGAAAAGCGCGTGGGCCATAACATGCGCGTTGATCGCGCCGTAAAACGCGCGACCGCTCACCTGTGGGTCATGCTCGCGCAAACGCCCCAATTCGATCTGGCGCTGGAAGTAACGGATGAGAAAGAGAATGATGTCCATCAGACCACTGTCAAGGAGCGCGGTGTTCTCCTCGGGCTGACGCAGGGTATCCGCGACAATAAGCCGATATAAGCGTAGCATCTCGGGGTCCTCAAAGGTGGTAAGATATCGTCGCGCGAAGTGGGCTAACCCCTCCTCCGGAGGGGCATCCAACAAGTCCTCCGATTGGGTGAGTTGGAGCAAGGTGGGCGCGCGACTGCGCAGGACCTCCCGGAACAGGTCGGTTTTGTTCTCAAAATACCAATAGATGAGCGCGGGGGATTTGAGGCGGGCTTCTCGGGCAATGGCCTTGATGGTCGCCTTGTGGAATCCGTTGCGCGCGAACACGCGCAGAGCCGCGTCAAGAATTTGCTGGCGTCGATTTTCCTCTTGGGTCTTCTTGCTGCTCATGGATTGCGCTCCTATGTTCGTGCTCGGCATTTAAGGACGGTGTGGAGATGTGGGTGTTGCCGGGTGTACGGTTATGTCGTCCCCGTACTTGATTGAATGCTCAATCAAGTACGGGGGAAGTGTAACGGAGGGAGGGAAGCGGTGTCAAATTTGCTCGACCAATTGGACGCTTGATAATGTCGAGCCAGGGCCGCCGAACCAATTCGCCTGCTGAACAGGCGCCGTTCCTGCGGGACGGAAAAAGACGCCCGGCAACTGGACGTTGCGGGCTTCGTTTGCCAAGCCCCCTGGCGGGGGGCTGCGCCCAACCGCCCTCGCGGTTTCGCCCCACCGAAGGCCGCAGTTTCCAACTGCCGGCCATGACGAGGCCCACCGCCCACGGCCGCGGCCATCGTTCGTGGGTGGAAATCGCACAAAACGCCCGGCAACTGGACGTTGTGGGCTTCATCTGCAAAGCCCCCTGACGGGGGCTGCGATTAACCGCGCCTGGCGGTTTCGCCCCACCGAAGGCCGCAGTTTCGACTGCCGGCCGTGTCGGGGCCAACGCCCTTGGCCGCGTCCATCGCCCGTGGGTGGAAATCGCACAAAACGCCCGGCAACTGGAAGTTGCGGGCTTCGTTTGCAAAGCCCCCCGACGGGGGCTGGAGGGAACCGCCCCTGGCGGTTTCGCAGGTGAAGGCCGCAGTTTTCAACTGCAGGCCGCCTCTGGGGCCCAACGCCCCTTCGGCCGCGGCCATCGCCCGTGGGTGGAAGCCGCACAGAACGCCCGGCAACTGGACGTTGCGGGCTTCGCTTGCCAAGCCCCCTGACGGGGGCTGCGACCAACCGCCCCCGGCGGTTTCGCACCCGAAGGCCGCAGTTTCCAACTGCCGGCCGTGTCATCCCTCACCCCTCACCCCTCGGCACCGGCGCCCGAATGAGAGGAGGCGTGTTCCCCCTCTCCCCTCTCCCAAGGTTGGGAGAGGGGAGAGGGCAAGGGGAGTGGGGTGAGGGCCCCAACCGCCCCCGGCGGTTTCGCCCCACCGAAGGCCGCAGTTTCCAACTGCCGGCCGTCCCGGGCCCCAACGCCCTTGGCCGCGGCCACCACCCGTGGGTGGAAGCCGCACAGAACGCCCGGCAACTGGACATCGCGGGCTTCGTTTGCCAAGCCCCCTGACGGGGGCTGGAGGGAACCGCCCCCGGCGGTTTCGCAAGTGGAGGCCTCAGTTTCCAACTGCCGGCCGTCCCAAGGCCCAACGCCCTTCGGCCGCGGCCATCGTCCGTGGGTGGAAGCCGCACAGAACGCCCGGCAACTGGAAGTTGCGGGCTTCGCTTGCCAAGCCCCCTGCGGGGGCTGCGATTAACCGCCCTGGCGGTTTCGCCTCCACCGAAGGCCGCAGTTTTCAACTGCCGGCCGTGTCGGGATCCATCGCCCTTCGGCCGCGACCACCGCCCGTGGGTGGAAGCCGCACAGAACGCCCGGCACCTCGACGTTGCGGGCTTCGTCTACCAAGCCCCCTGGCGGGGGCTACCCCCAACCGCGCCCGGCGGTTTCGCCCCAACGAAGGCCGCAGTTTCCAACTGCTGGCCGCCTCGGGGCCCATTGCCCCTCGGCCGTCTCATCCCTCACACCTCTCCCCCTCGCTTCACTTCGGCCGCAGCCATCGTCCGTGGGTGGAAGCCGCACAGAACGCCCGGCAACTGGAAGTTGCGGGCTCCGCTTGCAAAGCCCCCTGCCGGGGGTTACACCGAACCGCCCCGCGGTTTCGCAAGTGAAGGCCGCAGTTTCCAACCGCCGGCCGGCCCTGGGCCCAACGCCCTCGGCCGCGCCGGCCTCCATATCGTACTTGGGCTCAGGCCCCTACCATCAACAGAAACCAAGGTTACACAACTATGGCCCCTATGAGTAACA
>CAYOAZ010000038.1:0-49093 GCA_964402285.1 uncultured Anaerolineae bacterium
GTCAACACCGCCAGCGCCTTTTCCCCAGCCGCCCGCTTGCTGCCCCGTAACACCTTCCCGTCTATCATCACGTGCTCCCCCTGGGGCAAAAGGGGACGTAATGCCGCCACCAACGCCTCGGCATCCAATCGTTGCAACACCGTCCATACCGTGCTTAACCCCGGATAGCCACTCCCCCATAACCCCAATGGCTCGTACCTCTCTAACCGCTTGGCTCGTCTCTTCCCCCACTGCCACATCCCCCGCAATGAGGTCTCACCGTGCATCGCCGCCAACAGCAACACCGCCAATATCCCATAGAGCGGATACACCCGCCCCCGCCGCGAACGAGGATCTGGTACCTGTCGCAACGCATCCAGTACCGTCTTCATCACCCCACCTCCTCGCTCTATTTGTCGGTTCCCTTATCTATTCTACTCTCCTTCCCCCCTATGTTAGAATTCTGAAAAGCCCTGGCCGGTGGGGAAGAGAATTGACAATTTGTTGGGATGCTCCTATACTGTGGGTACGCAAAGGAGGTGAATCGTTGCGGGGCATACAATCCTTTCATGGGAATATGGGGTAAGTAAAGGCACCACGGGTATGTGCGTGCCTTTTTTCTTTTGACAATCATGGGGCAGTGCCCACCAACGTGGAAGGAGGACATGGCATGATGGACTCAGCAATGATCAGCAAAATTCAGAAGGCCAAACAGTACGCAGAAGAACGGGATCGGATGCAGTTTGAGTCATTCAAAGTATTGTTCCGTGGAAACCACGATACCTATACAGTGACCTATGAGAAGGGCAAATGGCACTGCACCTGCCATTTCTTTGAGCAGCGTGGAGTGTGCAGTCATACAATGGCGTTGGAGCGGGTATTGGAAGGCATGGTAGAACCGGCTATGATATCGGAAGCCGTTGCCTGAAGTCCTTCCTGGTGTGACGATATGAACGAACGCCAAGGGAGAGTCCGCGCGCGGCCCTTGGCGTTTCTTTATGTCTCCTCAAACGTCATCCTTATGGGACCACCCCTGTGGGGTAAAACAGCGTTTGCCGGGGCACTTTCCTGATGGATAGCTCCTCAAACGAGAAGCCGCAGGCTCACGTTTGAGGAGCCTGATAGGTGTGTTTGTCTGGATGCTAATCCGTTGTATAATATAAGCGGTTTTTCAGAGCCTCATCACTATTGGACTACGGAACGTTGTTGGCGTGACCCGACAGGATTCCCTTTTGGGCTCGAATCCCTTCGGTCCAGTAATTCGTTGCATCAAACATTCACAGAAGTCCCACAACACAAAGGAGGGGAGTATGAATGGAGGGGTAGATTTCGCAGGGATGATTCATCGCATGATTCGCGCGGCCATGTTAGACGCTCAGGTCTTTGAAGAAGTTGAGCACGATCCGTCCAAGGACCAGGAAGCCCTCATGGCCGTGCTCTTCGTAGCCGTTGTTAACGGTGTCTTGGCCTTTCCCATCTCCTTAATTATGGGACATGGCTTTGTCCAGGCCCTGATATCGCTCGTGTTTGGCGTTGTGTGGACAGTTATTGGGTACTACCTTTATGCCTACTTGGCTTTTTACATTGGCACTCTTTTATTCCAGGGACAGGCTGATTTTGGTGAACTCCGTCGGGTGCTCGGATACGCATATGCTCCCTCCATAGTCAGTTGGATTCCCTGCATTGGCCCCCTGGTGGCCGCTGTTTGGTCCTTTGTCGCGGGTGTTGTCGCGATTCGTCAGGCCCTGGATGTGGATACCACAAAGGCTCTGCTCACAGCTTTAATCTCCATAGCCGTCATCTTCATCCTGGCCATCGTGTTGGGAAGCATCTTAGGGGCAGGGGCAGTTGGTGTAGGCGCAATTCGCTAATATAATACCCCCATAAGGACGATCCCCGCGCTCTTACCGCGTGCCATCGTCCTTATGGGGGATCTGTTGTCTCTTGAAAGGAGCCGCACATGTGGGGATGGTTCCTGAAGCGTACCATCTTGGCGCTCTTCGTGGCTGCCATCATATGGGTTATCTACCGAATGACGACCATTACACCACCTGAACCCAAGGCAATCTACCGAGATTTCCCCCAGCCTGCTATCTTTGCCCACCGTGGCGGAGCGGGTTTGTGGCCGGAGAACACCTTATTCGCCTTTCGGCACGCTTGGGAGATGGGCGTGGATGTCCTGGAGATGGACGTTCATGCCACTCGGGATGGACACATCGTGGTCATTCATGACGATACCGTGGACCGAACCACCAACGGATCCGGCCGCGTGGGGGAGATGACCTTAGCCGAAATCCAGGCCCTGGATGCAGGCTATCGTTTTACCCCCGACGGTGGGAAAACCTATCCCTACCGGGGAAAGGGCATTCGGATTCCCACCCTGGAAGAAGTGTTCGACGCGTTTCCGAACGCTCGTTTCAACATCGAAGTCAAATCCAATGACCCTCCAGTCATTCCCGCGCTGGTAGAACTAGTGCATCGCAAGCACGTGGAAGACCGAATCATCGTGGGAGCGTTTGATAGCACCATCGCGCACGAACTGCGCGCTCGCCTGCCCCACGTGGCCACGTTTGCTACCCAACAAGAAGCCACCATGTTCTGGTTATTCCAGACCTTGCGCATCCCTCGCGCGTGGCGACCCGTCCCCGACACCCTGCAAGTGCCTTTAACCCGCAAAGTATACGGCCACCGGATCACCGTCGTGACCCCCCGTTTTGTGCGCAGTGCCCATCGCGTTGGTGTACGGGTAGATGTGTGGACGATAAACGATCCCGACACCATGAATCGCCTGTTGGACATGGGCGTCGACGGCATTATGACTGACTATCCCGATAAACTTCTGGAACTGTTCCGGGCCCGGGGATTACGTTAATCCCACATCATTCTAGTAGGGGAACCCCTATTTCTGCCCGGACGTCATAGAACACGTGAATAATCGGGGTGCTGGTAGACCGTCTTTGCGCTTAGGCAAGAAGTGACCATCTTGTCTTAAACCAATGTACAAACAATCCTGTTCGCGGGATGGACCACTTTTGGACGGAGAAAGGATTGGGCAACATGTATCGTTCCACACGGATCGCACAAATAGCTGTGTACTTCCTCCTCAGCCTAACCCTCCTCACCGGGTGTCACAAATCCACTCCCACACCGTCCCCAACACCTGTGCCTCCATCTCCCACACCCACTCACATCGTAACCCCCGAAAGTGAACATCTGGCCACACCGACTCCCGCCGTTCCCACTCCAGTCAACGTTATGGAAGCGGCAACACCCACCCCCCTTCCCCCTGTTATCGTAGACATGTCCCCGGAACCGGGAGAGGAGGCCCAGCCAGATGATCCCATCGAGATCCGTTTCAACGTGCCTGTGGACCCCGAAAGTGTGCGATCTTCCCTGCAGATCATGCCTGCGGTGCCCGGCGACATTGAAGTGCAGGACACATTAGTGCGATTCCGGCCCCGGAAACCCTTCCCGCGTGGCCAATGGATTACCGTGCACGTTACTGAAGATTTAAAGAGTCGGGCTGGGTTGGCGCTGATCCGTCCTACTTATTATCGTTTCGTTATCCAGGCCCCGCTGGAGGTCGTCTTGCACGTTCCTGCTCAGCAGGCCGATAACGTTCCTGTGGACCAGCCCGTTCGCATTGTTTTCAACCGTCCGGTAGTAGCCCTGGATATCACATCCGTGTGGATGGATACCCCACCCTGGTTTCAGATTACCCCCAGTGTCAAAGGCCGCATACGCTGGGTGGATACAGCCACCATGGAATTTCAGCCAGCCCATGGGTTCATCCCCAGTACTACCTACACAGTGACCGTATCACCACCTCTGGATGCGTTGGACGGGGCTCCCCTTACTGCTCCTGTGCGCTTCTCATTTAAGACAGTGGTTCCCAAGGTAGAGGAAGTCAACGTCCAAACCGTTGGCCGCAAATCCGAATACATTCTACCTTCTACACCGTTTACTATTACCTTCACTACAGCCGTGGATCTGGCATCTGCCCAGGGAAACGTGTACCTGGAGGACCAGAAAGGGCAAGAGATACCGTTGGACCTCACCCAACCTGCGCCTGATACTCTGGTAGCCCGCCCCGCGGGGCCTTTAACCTTGGGGGAAACATACACACTTTGGGTGTTAGAGGACGTACATTCACAGGTAGGGAACGTACCCCTTGCGTTCACCTATCACACCTCATACACCGTGGTTCCTCCCATTCGGGTGCTCAAGACCAAGCCAGCAAATGGACAGACCGACGTTCCGCCGGGGGGACTGGGCGTCTCCATCGCCTTCGCGGGCATAGTGGATGAAGACACCCTGGCTGGACATATTCACGTCATTCCCGAGCCTACAGAAGTATTCACCTACTTCGAACCATATGGTAACGTCCTCTGGCTCAACTTTTCGGCCGACGCCCAAACCACCTACACCATCACCTTAGATGCGACCGTAGCCGACGTGTTCGGAAACACACTGGCTCACCCCTTCTCCCTCCACTTCACCACTGGAGACTTCCCACCCGCTTATAACGTCGGATTGCCCTGGGAAGCCGCCATGTTCGATGTGGCCCTACCCATTACGTTCTCCGTGGATGCTCGTAACGTGGAGACGATTACAGTACGCCTTTACAAACCTTCTCCGGACGCGCTTTCAGAGATCGCGCCCATGGAACCCTGGGAACTGGCACGGGTGGGAGAATCGCGATTGGGCCCGGTGCAACACACGTGGATTATTCACTATCCCCAGGAGCGCAATGTATGGCACACCAAATCCGTTATCTTGGCTAAGGTAGGTCAATTGCCCCTGGATCCGGGAGTGTATGTGTTAGAAATTGAAGCCCCCATGGGCAAGAAAGACATCTCCCGCCGTCGGTACTTTGTAGTCATCACGCCGTACAACCTCATGTTAAAGGTGGACTCAAAGGAAGCGTTAATCTGGGCCACCGATTTGCACACTGGAAAACCCGTCCCCAACCTGCCCGTGGCCGTGTACGCGGAGGACAACGTCTACACAACAACCACAGACCGGGAAGGGTTAGCACGAGTAGCCTTAAACGAGCGGTCTCCCTGGTCTCCCGTAGTCGTCCTTGCCAATCCAGACCAGCCTAATGGCCTGGTGAGCAGCAACTGGTCAGAAGGAATTAGTCCCTGGGCCTTCCACCTTTCCGGAAACTACGCAGTGCCTGGAAATCTGGTCGCGCATTTGCAGACAGACAGACAAGTATATCGACCAGGACAGACCATCCACTGGCGCCTGATCGTCCGGATTGATAACGACGGCGTATACGAACTCCCGCCGGACACAACGATTCACGTGCAAGTGGATGACCCGACCGGAAACACCGTGTACGCACAGGACGTCGAGTTGGACGCGATGGGCACAGCGAGTGGGGACATTCCCCTGGCCGAAAGCGCGGCCATTGGATTTTACAACATGTGGA
Organism: uncultured Anaerolineae bacterium; assembly: GCA_964402285.1. Taxonomy (GTDB): domain Bacteria; phylum Chloroflexota; class Anaerolineae; order JAADDB01; family JAADDB01; genus CAYPUG01. The sequence continues at coordinate 5,417 of CAYOAZ010000038.1, forward strand.
TTCAAGGGGCAGACCTCCTCGAACCGCCCGTGGTGCTGGTCTCAGCCTACCGGAAACCTGAATTCGAGTTAAACGTCAAGGCAGAGCCTGCAGAGGTCGTCCAAGGCGATACAGTGACCGTCGTGGCTCAGGCCCAGTACTTCTTTGGCGCTCCCGTCGCGAACGCGAAAGTCTCCTACACCGTGACAGATGAACCCTATCAATTCTCCTGGACCTGCGAGGGGAACATGTGTCCCCCCTACGCGTTCCAGGAACGGGATTGGTGGATGTGGGAGCCGTTTACCCCGCCAGGTGAACCGTTATCCCGGGGGACCGGGCATACGGATGCTCGAGGAGTGTTTACCTTGACCCTGCCCGCCACCTTAGACCAGGGACAGGGCAGTCGTCGTTGGACAGTGGAGATCAGCGTTCAGGACGTAAGCGGACAAGTCATCAGTGGTCGTACTCACGTCGTCGTCCACAAATCTGGGGTGTACCCTGGCGTTGCAACGCGCGATTATGTAGTCACTACAGGTGAGGAAGTAGTTGCCGACATCATCCTGGTAGACCTGCACGGACAACCCGTGCCCAACGCGGACGTGACCTTCGTAGCCCTGCGCGAGCAGTGGCACAACGTGCGCAAGAAAGATCCGGACGGTATATATCGTTGGGTTTCCGCAGTGGACTTAACCCCTGTGTACACCGCCACCGTGCATCTGGATGAGCAAGGACGTGGCATCGCGCGCTTCACCCCGGATAAAGGAGGCACCTATCGCCTGCGTGTCCTTGCTCGGGACGCCCAGGGGCGAGAGGCTCGTGCTGCGACCTATGTGTGGGTCAGTGGTCGTGAGTACGTCTCCTGGCGGCGGGAGAATAACGACCGTCTCTTCCTCATCGCAGATAAGCCCCTTTACAAAGTGGGAGAGACCGCGCAGGTCATGGTGCCTTCTCCTTACCCTTACCCTGTGGAAGCCCTGGTCACGTTGGAGCGTGGTACCATACGGAAAGTATGGCGTACCACATTGCGAACCAACAGCGAGGTATTGGAGATCCCCATTACCGAGGATATGGCTCCTAATGTGTTCGTATCCGTCTTCATCGTGGCCGGTGGTCGTGATGCCGCGGATGGGGTTGCCACGTTCAAGTTAGGATACGCGGAACTGGACGTGGATATCTCCTCTTACGTGCTGGATGTTCAGGTAATAGCCGATAAAGACGTCTACGCACCTCGCGATACAGGGCACATCACTATCCTCGTCTCCGATCACGAAGGCCATCCTGCGGACGCGGCGGTGGCCCTGGCCGTCGTGGACAAAGCCGTTCTTTCCCTATTCCAGCGTCCATCACCGATGGCCCAGGTGTTCTACCGCAAGCGTGGTCTGGCTGTTTTTACCGCGGCTTCCCTGGTAAAGAACGTCAACCGAATTCGGGCCCAGATGGAGAAGGGCGGGAAAGGCGGCGGTGGTGGCGGTGGTGGAGCAATTGGTCCTACAGTTCGGGAAGAGTTCCTGGATGTAGCCTATTGGCGGGCTGACATCCGTACAGGCCCTCATGGACGGGCCGTTGTGGATGTACCGTTTCCGGATAACTTGACCACCTGGGCGATTCTGGCATGGGCCGTGGATGCTCAGACACGGGTCGGGGAAACCGAACGCGACGTTATTGTGCGTAAAGACTTCCTCTTACGCCCCGTGTTGCCTCGCTTCTTCACCGTAGGGGATGAAGTGCAGGTAGGCGTGGTGGCCCACAATCTGTCGGATGTGTCCTTACGGGCTCGTCTGACCATTAGTGTGACCGGAGCCACGGCCGTTGGGGAACCCTCTCGGGACATTGTGCTGGCCCCCGGGCAGTCGGAGAAAGTCACGTGGAAGGTGCACCATGTGCAGGGTACTTCTGCTCACGATGTGGTCTTCTCCTGGTTTGGCGAGACAGATGTAGCAGGGCTCTCTGATGCCGTGCGTGTGCGTGTCCCCATCCACAATCCGGCACCACCGGAAGTGCGGGCCACCGCGGGAATGTTGCCCAAGGACGGACGACAGGTAGAGGTCGTTTTTGTGCCCAGGGCGCGGGTGCCCCATCGGGGTGAACTGCGCCTGGATGTAGACGCGTCCCTGGCAGCGGGCATGTTTGATAGTCTCACGTACTTGCGGCATTACCCGTGGGAGTGCACAGAGCAGACCATCTCGCGTTTCTTGCCCAATGTGGTAACGTGGCGTGCTCTGAAACGCCTGGGCGTAGATGAGCCATCCCTGGAGGCTGAACTGCCCGACCTTGTGTACACGGGTGTGCAGCGTCTCCAGGCCCAACAGAATAAAGATGGGGGATGGGGCTGGTGGCCCAACGACATGAGTAATCCTTTCTTGACGGCGTACGGCTTATGGGCCTTGACTGAGGCCCAGGCCGCGGGATTTGACGTGGACGCGGAGATGATGGAGCGGGCGGAAAATTACCTGGCCGCTGTAGTCAACACATATGTGCCGGGGGATAACGTGCCGGATAACAACCGAGCGGCAATGGTCCTTTATGCTCTGACTTCGTACCGGTCCCAGGTGGGAAAACGCACCACAGACCTTACAGCCCGGGCCGTGCGTCTCTTTGAGAAGCGGGACGCCATGGCGCACTATGGACGTGCGTTGTTGGCTCTGACGTTTGGCCTCCTGGCGGATACAGCCCCAACCGCGAAGGCTCGGCAAAGCGATATGGATTACCTGCACGCATTGCTCGCTGACCTGCAACAGGAAGCCATTGTCGACGCGACCGGGGTGCATTGGGAGGAGGAGGAAGTGGATTGGTGGAACATGAACAACGACATTCGTTCCACAGCCATGGTTCTTCTCTTAATGGCCCGTTACGACGGGGACAATCCTTTAGCGCCCGACGTTGTGCGTTGGCTAATGGGGAACCGTCACGGGAGCCGCTGGCAACACACCCAGGATACCGCGTGGGCTGTAGTGGCTTTGACCGATTGGATGGAGCAGACCGGAGAATTGCACCCGGATTATGATTACACTGTCTGGTTGAACGGAGAGACTTGGGTTCAGGGAACCATGACCCCCGCGGATGTGCACAAGACGGTCACCGCGCGCGTGCCTGTGGACGAGTTAAAGATGGGGGATCCCAACGTCGTTCAGGTGGAGCGACATCACACCTTCGCTCAGATGGGCTCTGGCGCGTTGTACTACCGACTTCTTCTCACCACGTATCGTCCCCTGCACGAAGTTCAGGCTGTGGATAAGGGAATTTGGGTGCATCGGTGGTATACGGTCGGCGACAGTGACACTCCGGTCACCCAAGCCCGTGTTGGGGATGTAATTACCGTGCACGTAAAGGTAATAGCGGCCCGAGGGTTGCAGTACTTTATGCTGGAAGATCCTTACCCGGCTGGTGTTGACCCGATGGATGTACGCCTGTTGACTACGGCTCAACAGGTTGAGGCGCCCCAAATGACGTCGGAAAACGCATCCCCTGCGATGTGGTGGGATGTTCACTGGGAGTTGCGGGATGAGAAGGCGGGCTTCTTCCGTACGTTTATGCCTGCAGGTACATATGAATTCACGTACCAGGTGCGGGCAAGCATTCCCGGTACTTTTGTGGTTGGGCCGGCGACCGCGACTCAGATGTACGCGCCAGAGGTGTACGGGCGTACAGGTACGGAGACGTTTACTATAACCCCGTGAAGGGGGAGGTGTTTCCCATGTGGCGGCGATGGTTAGAATTCGCTCAACGTGAGTACAGTGTGCGGCAGCGGCTACTGGCTTTGTCCATAACTACGCCCATTTTCGTTATAGTGATTCCTGTGTTGGAGGTGTACGTCTCTAGATGGCTGGATCGCTCTTTTGGGTTCCCCACATTTCGTAGCCTTCCTCTGACAGTGTTGGGTGTGTTTGTGGCTGTTGGGGGATGGGCTTTGTCCTTGTGGTCAGTGTACACGCAGTTCACTCTGGGGCGCGGCACACCGATCCCGTGGATGCCACCGCAGAGGTTAGTTATCCAGGGACCTTATAAGTACGTTCGTAATCCCATGGCATTGGGGAACATCATCATGTACATGGGCATTGCGTGGATCCTGGGTTCTCCCTCTGCGGTGATTCTCGTTTTGGTTGGGGGAACGCTGTTGCTCCTCTACGATAAGTTCGTGGAAGAGCAGGAGATGGCCTTACGTTTTGGGGAGGAATACCTGGAGTATAAACGTCAAACCCCGTTCATTATCCCGCGACGGCCTCGGCGAGGGAGGGGGTGAGGAAGGCTACGCAATAACTCGGATAAAATTTGGCGTGATGCCCCATTTGATGGCATCCTTACAGCGCGCGGCGTTGGGCGAGGTAATCCACTTACGGAGGTCTTATGAAGCGATTATCCGACCGGGTGGCCATCGTCACCGGCGGTGGTAGAGGCCTGGGAAGAGCCATCGCGCTCGAGTTGGCCAAGGAAGGAGCCCACGTCGCGATGATGGCTCGTAGTGCCCCTCAGGTAGAGGCTGTTGCCCACGAGGTCGAGGCCCTTGGTGTGCGTGCTCTCCCTCTGACCGGTGACGTTTCCCAATGGTCCAGTGTGGAATCCATTGTCCAAAAGGTCATAGACACTTTTGGACGGGTGGACATTCTCATTAATAACGCGGGTGTGTTAGAGCCCGTGAAACCCGCGTACCGCATTGACCCCCTGGCCTGGTCTTATAACATTGATGTGAACTTGAAAGGGCCGTTTTACATGTCCCGCGCGGTGTTGCCCCACATGGTCGAGCAGCGGTCTGGCGTGATCATCAACATTGGTAGTGGGGCCGCGCATCGTTCTGTTCCCTCATGGAGCGCGTATTGCGCGGCGAAGGCGGGACTTTTGCACCTGACGCGCGTTCTTGCCGATGAACTCAGGGACGTTAACGTACGGGTGAACATTGTGCGACCAGGCCGAGTGGATACAGACATGCAGCGGGTCCTGCGTTCTATCCCTCCGGAGGACATGGATCCGAGCATTGTGGAGAGTTATCGTCGCATGTATGAGGAGGGACGTTTATATCCCCCTGATTTTCCGGCTCGGCTTACTGTGTGGTTGTGCACTGATGAGGCCGCGGATGTGAGCGGGCAGGAAGTGAACATTGATGATGAACAGTGGCGTGAGCGAGCCGGCTTGAAATAGTGGACGGTGATAAAGGGGAATCACATTCCAGGGATGAACCCCATGATTCATAAAAGAAAAGGAGGATGGATACCGTGACGTACTCGAAGATTGTAGTGCCTGAAGGTGGCGAGAAGATTCGCGTTGAGGATGGGAAACTGGTCGTTCCCGACAATCCCTACGTGTGCTTCATCGAAGGCGATGGAATCGGTGTGGACATCACACCGGCCATGCGCCGTGTGCTTGACGCGGCCGTGGAGAAGGCATACGGGGGGAAGCGTCGCCTCGTGTGGGTGGAGATCTACGCGGGGGAGAAGGCGTACGACCTGTACGGGGAGTACATGCCTGAGGAGACGTTTCAGGCTATGCGGGATTTCATCGTGGGTATTAAGGGCCCCTTGACCACGCCGGTGGGCGGTGGGTTCCGCAGCCTCAACGTGACGTTGCGCCAGGTATTGGACCTGTACGCGTGTGTCCGACCGGTGCGCTGGGTGCCTGGCACCCCGAGCCCGGTGAAGCATCCTGAACGCATGGACATGATAATCTTCCGCGAGAACACGGAGGACGTGTACGCGGGCATCGAGTGGCCGGCTGAATCGCCCGAGGCTAAGCGTCTCATCGAATTTATGAACGAGGAACTGGGCACGAAAATCAGTGAGAAAGCGGCCATTGGTATCAAACCTGTCACCGAATTTGGCTCCAAGCGATTGGTGCGCAAGGCCATTCAGTACGCGATTGATCGCAATCGCAAGAGTGTGACCTTGATGCACAAGGGGAACATTATGAAGTTCACCGAAGGGGCATTCCGCGATTGGGGGTACCAGTTGGCCAAGGAAGAGTTCGGTGACGTGACCATTACGGAGTCCGAGTTGTGGGAGAAGTACAACGGCGAGGCGCCCGCGGGCAAAATCGTTATCAAGGACCGCATCGCGGACAACATGTTCCAGCAGATTCTTACCCGGACCAACGAGTACGACATCATTGCTACGTTGAACCTGAACGGTGACTACATTAGTGATGCGGCTGCTGCTCAGGTGGGTGGCCTGGGGATGGCTCCGGGCGCGAACATTGGTGACTACATCGCGCTCTTTGAGGCGACTCACGGCACCGCCCCCAAGTACGCGGGTCAGGACAAGGTGAACCCCGGTTCCCTGATTCTTTCCGGCAAGATGATGTTGGAGTACCTGGGCTGGGAGGAGGCCGCAGAGTTGGTGTGGAAGGGCATTTCCGGCGCCATTCAGCAGAAGCGGGTCACCTATGACCTGCACCGCCAGATGGAAGGCGCCACGCTGTTGAAGACTTCGGAATTTGCCGAAGCGATTGTGGAAAACATGTAATGGAATCCTCGGGGGGCGACCACGCGGTCGCCCCCTCACGTTATCCTCATGAGGAGGTGACGCATGAGTGTCATTGAATCTGTGTGGAAAGGTATTACGTACCGTGGCGGGGTAGGCCACTGGGCATGGTTGCTCCACCGCATTGCAGGGGTGGGCATTGTTCTCTTCCTGGCCCTGCACATTTTGGATATTTTCCTCACCGCGTTTGGGCCGGAAGTGTTTGAGAAGTTGCTCTTCATTTACCACAGCATTTTCTTCAAGCCTTTTATTATCATCCTCGTCTTCGGCGTGACGTACCATGCGTTAAACGGCTTGCGGTTAATTCTCATCGATTTTTGGCCCGGCTTTATGACTGAACGCCACAAGTCGGCCTGGTATGCTGCCGTGGTGATTAGTCTTATTGTGACGTTCATCAACATCGTGGTCATGCTCTAAGGGAGGTGCGTGATGAATTTCCCCATGGCATCGAGTGGACGTCCACGGCCGGGTGCTGGATTTGCCCTGTGGTCGTGGTTCTTTATGCGAGTATCCGGTGTGGTGATGCTCTTTATGGTCTTGTTCCACCTGTTGTGGATGCACTTTATTATTGGTCTGGAGAACGTTAACTATGAAACTATTGCGGGCCGGTGGACAGGCGGTATGGGCGCGTTTTGGCGCGTGTACGATCTGGCCCTGTTGTTCTTTGCCTTTACCCATGGCATGAACGGCTTGCGCTGGGTCGTCGAAGATTACATCCAATCCCGTGGCTGGCGTTTGGCCGTGAATTCCTTCCTCTGGGTGTTGTACATCTTTCTTATGTTCGCCGGCGCGTACATCATTATTTCGTTCAAAGGCTAGCGATGAGATTAGACCATCTCATCTCGGACGTGCACGATAAGGAGGTTAACCGTGAACTACCATAAGTACGAAACCGTCATTGTCGGAGCGGGCGGCGCGGGGCTAATGGCGGCCTTGTATGCATCCCGCGGTTCCAATACAGCGGTGTTGAGTAAACTCTATCCCGTGCGCTCTCATACGGGCACGGCACAGGGCGGTATCAGTGCAGCCCTGGGCAACCTGGAAGAGGACCATCCCGAGTGGCACGCGTTTGACACGGTCAAGGGCTCTGACTACCTGGCTGACCAGGATGCCGCGGAACTTATGACATCTATGGCGCCTGAAGTCATTATCGAACTGGAGCACATGGGCTTGCCCTTTGACCGCACTCCCGAAGGGAAAATTGCTCAGCGCCGTTTCGGAGGTCACACCAACAACATTACCGGTAAACCGGTCATGCGGGCGTGTCACGCGGCCGACCGCACCGGTCACATGATTCTGCAGACCCTGTACCAGCAGTGCATTAAGCAGGGCGTCACGTTCTTTGACGAATTCCAGGTCCTGGATTTGCTCATCAACGAAGGTCGCGTCGCGGGTGTGGTGGCCTACGAAATCGCCACCGGAGAACTTCACGTCTTCCACGCGAAGGCTGTACTCTTCGCCACAGGTGGTTGGGGCCGGTTGTGGAAGATCACCAGCAACGCAATTTCTTACACTGGTGATGGCCCTGCCATTGTGCTGCGCAAGGGTATTCCTCTGGAAGACATGGAGTTCTTCCAGTTCCATCCTACAGGCATCTACAAGATGGGCATTCTCATCACCGAGGGTGTGCGTGGTGAGGGAGGTGTGCTCATTAACAACGAGGGCGAGCGGTTCATGTCCAAATACGCCCCCACTATCAAGGACCTGGCCTCCCGTGACGTGGTCTCCCGCGCGATTTACCTGGAGGTGAAAGCGGGCCGCGGTATCAACGGCAAGGATTATGTGTATTTGGACTTCCGTCCGGAGACGGTGAACAAGTATTTCGAGTTGGACGGTGTGACCGGTCCTGATGGCAAGCCCAAGCGTGTGACCGCGGAATACCTGCTCAAGAAGTTGCCCGACATCATTGACTTCTGCAAGACTTACCTGGGGCTGGATCCCATGAAGGAACCGATTCCTGTCCAGCCCACGGCCCACTACGCTATGGGTGGCATTCCTACCACCAAGAAGACAGAAGTCATCATCGCGCCGGATAACACCATTTTGCCCGGCCTGTACGCGGCCGGAGAGACCGCGTGTGTCTCCGTACACGGCGCGAACCGTCTAGGTACAAACAGCCTGGTGGACCTGGTGGTCTTCGGCAAGATCGCGGGTATTCAGATGGCCGAGTTCGCTCGGCAGAACGACTGGGTCCCCTTGCCCAAGGAAACGTGGGAACCGGTGAAGGCCACGCTGGATCGCATCCTCAACAGCAACGGCACGGAAAACCCGTACCAGTTGCGTGAGGAAATGCGTGAGGCCATGAGCGAAGGTGTGGGCGTGTTCCGCACTGAGGAACTCATGCAGAAGACGTTGGACAAGATTCGCGAGTTGAAGGAACGGTACAAGAACATCAAGATCTGGGATAAGGGCAAGACCTTTAACCAAGACCTGCTGGAAGCGTGGGAAGTGGGCAATTTGCTGGACCTGGCCGAAGTAACCACTATCAGCGCGCTCAACCGCAAGGAAAGCCGAGGTGCCCATTCTCGCGATGACTATCCAAAGCGGGATGACGAAAACTGGCTCAAGCACACGCTTATTTACCGGGAGGAGGATGGTAAGTATCGCATTGAGTACAAGCCGGTGGTCATCACCAAGTGGCAGCCCAAGGAGCGTGTGTACTAATTGTCTGGCCGACCGCGTTGAGTACGTTGGCAGGGAATAATTTTTGAAGGAGGCATGGTGATGTCGGACACAACCCTGCAAGTAACCGTCCGTATCCTGCGATATAACCCGGATGTGGACAAGAAGCCACACTGGGAAGAATATACAGTAGAAGTGGAACCCACGGACCGGGTCATTGACGCGCTGCAGCAAATCAAGTGGTATCAGGATGGGACGCTGGCCGTGCGCCGTTCCTGTCTGCATGGGATTTGTGGCTCCTGCGCGATGGTCATCAACGGCCGCAATGCCCTGGCCTGCAAGACGCTGATAAAGAACGTGGGAACCAAGATTACGGTAGAGCCGTTGCGGGGGTTCCCGGTGGTGAAAGACCTGGTCGTGGACCTGGAAATGTTCTTCGAGAAGTACCGGTCGATTATGCCGTACTTGGTAAACAACGATCCGCCGCCTCCCCATGAGCGGTATCAATCGCCTGAGGAGCGGGCCCGTTTTGATGACACGACCAAGTGCATCCTCTGCGCGGCCTGCACTACGTCGTGCCCCTCCTTCTGGGCCAACCCAGACTATTTGGGACCTTCCGCGATTGTGCAGGCGCATCGCTTTATCTTCGACAGCCGGGACCAGGCGTGGCAGGAGCGACTCCGCATCCTCGCGGACCGGGATGGCGTGTGGCGCTGCCGCAGTGTCTTTAACTGTGTGGAAGCCTGCCCGCGCGAAATTAACATCAAGAAAGCCATTGCGGAAGTACAACAGGCGATTCTTAGCGGCTCTCGGGGCTTCTAATCTGTGACATTAATGGGGATCCGTGTGTGAAGCGGGCTTATGCCCGCTTCACACACGGCTTGTTTTATGACCGCACGTAAATGGGGTTGGCGAAGATCCAGCCGCGCTCTTTCCCCCAGGCCTTTTTCCACGCCTCCAGGCGGTATACCCCCGGTTCCTTGACCGGATAATGGAGTAGACGGGTAACGTTGTTATACACTATATCCCCGTCCTTGCGCAGGAGCACACGGGCTTCAGCCGGTAAGACCGCGTGGAGGGCTAATCCCTCCTCCCAGGTAATATCATCTCCCATAATAGCATGGCCGTTCTTTGTCGTTGCCCAGAATCGGAAGTGAGTGGTAGGGTGTACAAGGTCATAAGCGACCCAGGCATGGCCTTGTTTGAGGGATTCGTATACCAGGTGTGCATCTTCCTTTAAGGAGTGGGCAAAGGGTTTTGGGGTGAGAATGTGGGTATTGACCGCGCGGAACAGGAACTCATAGGGAAAAATTCGGCGTCGAATAGGCCCCAATCGGTATGTTTTGCCGTGCGCGTCGGATCCGCCGATGGCCACCACCTTGTCCTCTACCAGCAGGTCATCCCACAGTCCAAGGACCTCTGGCAGGGGGCCTTCGGGGAAGAGATGAGGCGTGATGGAGAAGGCCAGCGCGGTAGCGTAATCCTTGGCAAATTCTCGGAAACTGGACATGAAGTTCCACAGTTCAATGCCGGTAAATCCCCGCACATTCCAACTGACCCAGGGGTACGTCTTGGGGACCAGTTTGGAACTTCGTTCTATGGGATGGGCTAGAAAGGTCGCGCCTCCTTGGGCGTTTACCGCGTCGATAAGCGCTTGTGGGTCGTGGGCATAGGGGGTGACATCCTCCTCCACGCCAATGCACAAAAGGTGGTTGGCCTCGTCTTCCCGCTGGGGGTCGTTGACTTCCTCGCCCACCAGAACCAGGACTCCCTGTCGGTACCCTTCCTCCTGTTTGAGCAGCACGTTGTGGTCGGTGACAATGAGGAAGTCCAGCCCGGCCTTGTGGGCTGCATCCGCGATGTCTGCAAACGTGCCCGTGCCGTCACTGTGCACGGTGTGAATGTGGATGTTGCCGGCGTACTCGTGCCACGTGTTCATGGTTGCGTTTTGTTCACCTCTGGGGATTGGGATGTGAGCGAGCGAGCGTTTTCCAACAGTTCCTGGATATATCGGTCGGGTACTTCAACGCAGACAACTTCGCCGCGAGCACATAGTTCTCCTTCGGCGAAGAGTTTTACTTCAATGACGACTTTACGTCCTTTGATTTCTTTGGCCCGTCCCCGCAATTCCAGTTGGGGACCGAGCGGCGTGGGCTTAAGGTAATCCACGTGCAAGGATGCTGTCAGGAATCGGGGTGGGTTATCTTCTTGACCGCGTGCTCTGGCAGCAAAGGCCGCAGCCGAACCTGTGCCGTGACAGTCAATGAGGGAGGCGATGAGACCTCCGTAGACGTAGCCCGGTACAGCAATGTGATAGGGTTTGGGGGTGAAGTAGGCGACCGTTTCTTCCTCGTTGAGCCAGTACGTTTTTAAATGGTATCCGTGTTCGTTTAGGCGTCCACAGCCGTAACAGTAGGCCAGGTGATCGGGATAAAGATCCTGAATAGCGACCTGGAAGTTTGGCTGGTTTCTCTCGTTCATGGTTCCTCCCAGTACCTGGGCGCGTACATCTCCCTTGATGTGTTGGTCAGGACCTGCGGAGAGGCACCGTTGCCTCACAGGTATTCTACCCACACTTTGCCCCTGGGGCGAATTCGTTGCCTCCGCCGTTGCTGCAAAACTCTAATATCACACTAATTTTTTCCTATGATTCTGCTAACAGTGATCGGGTAGACTGGTATTGCAAATTTATGTCTAATTCGCACCTGATAAAGATGAATCTCGAAGGAGGCGTCACATGGGACGGTCAATAGCACCCAATGAGTTGCTGCGTAAGCATGAAGTTGCGTTGCACACGTATGTACGGGAACAATGGGATGAAATTCCTCGACGCATTGAGGTGAAGTTGAAGAGTCTAAAGGCATGGGGTTTTGACCTTGTTTTCGGCTTGCGCGGAGGCGAGGAGGCAGTGTTTGTCTCCGAATCCGAACGCGGTCGCCAGGTTGGCGATGTGTACGAGGAGGAAGGGGAGGTTTTTGAAGTCCGCGAGATCGTGAAGGCTCTCCCCAAAGGGTCGAAGATTATCGTGGAGGTGGGACTGGAAGACCGCCGTGGGGTGATCCACGGGTATTACAGCGCTCCGAACGGGCAAGAGACGTTGCTCTTCAGTTTGCCCGCTGCCGAGTTATTGTTGGCGTATTTTAAGAAGCGGCGTTTGCACGCGCTTATAGAGGCGTTCCACTCCAGTGGTTTGACCACAGAGTTCATCCGTCGCCGAGGGACCACGGGCAGACCCATCCCCTTTGAGAAGTTGCCGGCAAAGATGCGGCAGGCCTTGCGGGTGGCCAATGATGTGATCCGACGGCACACCCGCAGTGGGCGTTTTACCCTGGTGTATTTTGGCAAGAATAAGGATGGGGATGACCGCTACGTGGTAACGTGGTTGGTGCCGACTATCTACTTGTTCGACGTTGACGTGGCGGAGCGCATTGATAAGTCGTTAGCCGCCTTAGGGTAATACCTGAGAGTCCCGGTACAACTCCATCCCACGGGAAAAAGGAGGGGAACAGTGGTCATACGAAAGGAACATGCTCAAGTACTCTTGGATCTTTACTCAAAACGAGAACACGGGGAAGTTTCCACAGAGTCCGTTGAATCTGCAGGTGTGGATGCGGACACCTTGCAAGATGTCATAGAGGAGTTGGAAATCCAGGGGTTAGTACGGATGTATTCTCCTGTTCGTGTCGGGCTGACGTATTTAGGCGGTGAGTTAGCGCTTACGTTACGGGAGTTAATCGACGAAAATCGGTTGCCGGTCCCTGAGACGTGGCCGGATGGGTGGCGCTGGCTGGGCAGCGAGGTGATTGCCATGCTGGACGCTGCTCAACGGGCTGGTCGGGTGGGGCCGCTCACTGAGGAGGCATTGCGCGAGCGCGGTTTGGCTGAGGTGATTCGGGATGAGGAAACAGGGAAGATGTACGTGGGCTTGTCGGATGCGGGTCAACGGGTGTGGGAGATTTACAACGCGCTTCACCCGCACTTGCTGATTTCCGCGGATTTAGCCGATTATATCCGGCGTACTCCGGTGGGCCCCACCACCGCGGACCACTTGCACACCGGCACCCATGAAGAGCATCTCCTGGAGGGGATGCGTTTGGTAGCGTACAGTGTACCCAATACGGATGTGTACGCGTTTACTGCGTTGGGACAGGCAGTGAAGAAGGCTCTGGAATTGGGCGGGTTTGTTGTGGATGGTCCGGCTTTGAGTGAGGATATTCTTTGGGCCTTGGTTGATCTGGTGGATGGCCGTGAGGTTACCGCGCTTGCCCGCAGTACACTCCAGTCATTAGGGTACATTGACGCGAATGATGAGTTGTTGCCCGCGGGTGAGTGGGCTCTGGAAGCTTTTCGCCTGTGGCACGGAGACGCCCGCAAGGATGTGTGGACTATCGCTATAGCGGATGAGGAAGCGGAGGTTTTGAAGGTCATTCAAACGCTGTGGGCGAAAGCCGAAGCCAACCCTCACGAACGCCCGACCTTTAAGAACTTGCGGGCGGAGATGATTGAGCGCAAGGTGAAGGCGTATAAGGATTTGGTAGCCCGTTATGGGCGAAAGTTGGACGAGATGCCGAAGAAGTTTCAGACAATAGCCCGCCGGTTTATGGAAGCACAGGATTTGGCTCGATGGTACGATGAGAATTTTGACCTGCGGGCCGTGTTGTACAGCCTAGAGTCCTTCCAACTCATTAAGACGGAGCAAGATGAGGATGGCCGAGAGGTGTTCCGCCTGACCGAATACGGGCGTAAGGTGTGGGAAGATCAGATGCAGATTGAGCGGGATGTGTCCAGCACCGCGGTGAAGGCGATCACCATGACGCGCAAGACGTTTTCCGCGCCGAACCTGGAGTGGTGGGAGGAGGCCAGGGAGGCCAGGTTGGTGGGCAGTGCTGCCCCAACTGCTTCCGGTTATCTCTACGCGTCTTTGGCGGAATCCATTTATCGCTTGCCGCATTTGACGCGTTTTGAACTGAAGGTTTTTCACACCATTCCGGCGCGGGGCATGAGTTTAGACGAGGTATTCAAGTCTCTCAGTGACGAGGATCCGGAAAAGGTGCGCTGGGCGCTGGAGAAGTTGGAGGCTCGTCACCTTATTGATATCCTTCCGGATGGCAATGTTGTGGAGACTGAGGCCGGTGAAAAGTTGGACGAGGCCTTGGCCGGTGTCCCCGAGGGCTTTGGCCATCCGGTGAATCCCATTCTTTATCGTACGTTGAAAGCAGTGGCCGAGGTGGGGACGCTGTATGTGAAGGAGCAGAAGGTGCGCATTCTGCCACGCAATTTGAAGGAGGCGTGGAAGCGCAGTGGATTGCCTCAGGAGGTGTTCGAGAACGCGTTGGAGGCGGCTCGTGCTGCTGGCTTTATGGGACGCAATACGTTGAACAAGGCTGGCCTGCTTCTGTTGGAGGCGGTCCAGTTGATGAATCCCCAGGAGAGCCTGGTAGGGTGGACCGGCGAGGCTCCTTCTTTCTAGATGAGGGTGGAAATCCCTGTGTTTCGGGTTGCCTGCCCGAAACACAGGGATTTTTCTTTTAGTGAACGATGTAAGGAATGAGATGCCGGTATCCAATGTAAATGGTTCCTTGGGCAAAAGGCCCGGGTTGGTCCTCTGCATCTATCATTTTGACCCGCCAATACCATTTGCCCCGGTTCAGTCGGTCGGTGGGAGTGAAGACGGTGTTGTCCGTGCGATAGGTGGTGGGGAAGGGGAAGTTGGCGTCTTGTGAGAGTTCTATCTGATAAGCCGCTGCCCCAGGAATGGGATCCCAGCGGAAGGTTGGGGCCCCAGGGTGAACACTCTCTTCTGTAGGCGATGTGACGTGGGGCGCGGGGTATTCTTTGTAGAAGGACTGAACCGGGCTGTACGGTCCCATGACGGTGGTCTCACGTAGCATGGCTACTCGCCAATACCATGTGCCGTCGCGTAGTGGGTAGTTCTTAGGCAGGGTGAAAGATGTGGCATCGGTCTCGAAGGTCATGGCATTGCCAAAGTTCGGGTTATCGGCCAGTTCGACCTGATAGAGCGGCGCGGAGAGTCGGGGCTGGGAGGTTGGAGTCAGCACTTGGTGCCAGCGTAGGGTGGGGAGTTCGTGTAGAACGGCTCCCTCTGACGGGGTGTCCAGATGCGGCGCTGGGGAGATTTTGGTGAAGGTGTGTGTTTCGCTCCACGGTCCTTGGGTTTCATCTCGCACTACTGCGACCCGCCAGTAGTAGGTGCCATCGCCCAGTTGTTGTCCCAGGGATTCCCGGCTGATGTACGCGGTGTGGCTGATTTGTTCGTCCACAATGGGGGAGGAGAAGTTGGCGTCGTCGTCAAGTTGTACTCGGTATCGTCCTGCGTTTTCTACCCGATCCCACTGCAAGACCGGAGTTCGGTCGATGGTGGTTTGGTTGGCGGGACGGAGGTTTCCTGGAGCCAAGGATCGCACGGTGAAACGCACTGGATGGGAGAAGGGGCCGTAATCAAACAGGTTGTACACCGGGTCGTAGGCTTCGTGGCGGACTTGCACGCGCCAGTAGTAGGTTTCATTATCTCCCAGAGGAACGGTGGGGATGTAGCCTGTGGGGATAAATCCGTAGAGGGGAATGTGCTCAAAGGTGTCCTCGTATGCTTCCCACGTGGTGACAATGTCCGTGAATTTCTCGTCACGAGCGATTTCTACTCGATAGCCATCCACAGAGTCCCAATAGGGCATGAGCCATCGTAACATGGGAAAGGCAGGGAAGGAGAAGGAGATGGTGTTCGGTTGGTGAAAGGGCAGGAGTGGGTTCACCCGGTCCGAGGTGTAACCGAAGTAGGTGATGCTGGTGTCTCCAGGCATGACGTCGCTTAGGTTCCCTGTACAATCAAACAGGGCTACCGCGAATCCCAATGCACCATCCCACAGGGGGTCGTTGCCACCGAGTGTGGTGTAGGGGAGGTAGAGTTGCAGGGATTGTTGGCCTGGGTTGTACGTGATTTCCGCACCAGCAGCGAACAGGTCTTGTGGCACTCCCCATCCTGTGGGTCCGTATTGCCATAGGTAGGCTGTGTCTACAGTGCCGTTAGGTTGGATGTGTATGTCTATCGCGATGTCTGGACGTTCGGTATCTGGGAAGGTGATGGGACGTCCGCGAGGGTCGGTGGGGGAGCCTTGTCCCACGCCGTGGTCTACGTCTATGTAGATGACGTAGGTCCATTCTCGGTTGCCCGGCGCGTGGGTGACGATGTCTATGAGCCAGCGAAGTTCAGAGATTTTGTTGTACCGGTCTTGGATGACCCAGAGGCTATCCAGGTTTGTCCTGGTGTCCTCGTCTACAATCACACGGTTTGTTTGAGCGGGGTCGTTGTGTAGCGGTTCTGGAGGTTGATAATCTACAGGGTTGCCTGTCATAAGCCGGTGGGTGATACGGAAGGCGCGTGGGGGGCTCCACTCTCCCGGTGGGTTTTCTGTCTTCACACGCCACCAGTAGGTGTGAGGAGGGAGTTTTTCTGTTTGGTCCTGACCCGGGACGAAGTGGGTGAATGAGGTGGTGATGTCGGTCAGTAGGGTGCTGAAATCCGGTGTGGTGCTGATTTGAAGGCGGTAGGTGTGCGCGCCTTTGACGGGAGCCCAGGATAGAGGCGGGGCATCCACGACCCAGGAGGTGTTGTCCTCTGGGGAGAGTAAGGTGATGTGTTCTGTTGGGGGTGGGCCGGGCGCGTCGGGAGAGAATTGGGCTACCCATGTGGTGGGATATCCTAATGCCTGGTCTCCTATGTAGCCGGTTACTCGCCAGTAGTACGGGGTGTTATAGGAGAAGTCGGTAAAGGGCTGGGCGTCTGTCGGCGCCGCGCCTAAAGCGGCTGTTTCTACGCGGAAGTTTGGGGATTGGAAGAGGGGATCGTCGTCCACTTCCAGGATATATCGGGTGGCCGCGGGGAAGGGAAGGACGCCGTCGCTTTCGTCGTGGGCGGTATTCCAGAGGAAGAGGGGTTCTGGAGTGTCTGCCCGAGTGTGGATGGGGGTGAGTTCGTCGTCGACGGAGTAGTAGTATGGGGGGTAAAGGGGCTCGGGAGCCATGTCACGGGCGAAGGTAAACGCGTAGGTGTGGCTCCAGGGACCTGGGCTGCCTCCCGCGTCCAGAGCCCGCACACGCCAGTAATAAGTTCCGGGGATTTTTAGGTCTCCCCAATTCGCATGGGCATATTCGGTGAAGAAGGTTCTGATGTCTGCTTTCAGGGGTGGGGCGAAACTCGCGGATTCGCTGATCTGAATCTGATATTGATACGCTCCGGGCACAGGGGTCCACCGAAATACCGGTGCGGAGACGCTGATCCAGTTGTTAACCGGGGTGAGGAGTTGGGGGGCAAAATCCCAACGGAGGCGAAAGCGCCGGGTTTCGCTGAAAGGGCCACTATTCCCGGCGTTATCCACTGCCCGGACACGCCAGTAGTAGTCTTCGTCGTTACTCAGGGTCTCTTCGGGGATGAAGGTGGTGTTCAGTGTGTCGTATTCGGTGGGCGCGGTGAAGTTCGGGTCGGTGTCGATTTGAATCAGGTAGGATTTGGCGCCAGGTACTGCCGTCCACTCGAAGGGGATGAGGAACGCCAGTACCGCGTTTGGTTCTGGGGAGAGGAGGGTGGGGGTGAAGTTCCAGTTTAGGGTGAAACTCGCGGGTCGCATGGCAGTGCCGTAGTGGTTTTGGGGATCAATAGGGGTGACGCGCCAGTAATAGCGGTCATTCCCCAGTTTTTGGGTGGGGGTATGGGCTGGCTTGAGGGTGAGTGCACTGTAGTCGATGCTGGTGAAGTTGGGGTTGTTGTCGATTTCGAAAAGGTAGTAGGCTGCTCCGGGCACAGGGGTCCATTGAAATCCGTCGTTAAAGTCTGTGAGGGTGGCTCCATCAGCCGGTGAAATAGGCGTTGGGCGCAAGGCGCCGTGGGCTGCCCAATCCTTGTGGAACATGAAGGGGGAACTGTACGGTCCCCAGGTGTCCTCTGTTCCGGCTCGAACTCGCCAGTAGTAGGTACCATCCGCGAGGGCCTGTTGTGGAGTATATGTGGTGGCATAGGTGGTTGCCTCTTGAACGACCTGAGAGAACCCGGCCGATGTGCTCACCTGGATCTGGTATTGGGTGGCGCCGGCTACTGGTTGCCATGTGAACGTTGGGGTGCCGTTGGGAGGATCGGTGATCCCGGTGGTTTGGGCGCCATTTGTGGGCGCGATGAGGGTGGGTGGAGGAAGGGTGGGTTCGGCGTGGGCGTGTGTTCCGAGGGGGAGGGCAAGGAGTATAAGGGCGAGTAGACGTAGACACGCACGCGCGGCGATGCGGTGAACGTTCATGGCCGTTGTCCTTTCCTTTGTTGGTAATCCCAGTTTGAGGTTATGGTAGGGGGACGGCTATGGCACGTCAATAGGTCATGGGGCCCATTTTAGGTGGGCACATCTGTGTGGGCCGAGGACCAGAGGTACCACGTTACAGTCACGAAGACGATGCTCGCTCCAACGCCTTGCCAAATGGTGACCAGCCGTTCTCCCAGGAGTCCGGCCGCGAAAATTAGGGTGGCTATCAGGCGAGTGGCCAGGAGGCTGCTCACAAAAGGGGCTCCCAGGTGTCGCAGCGCGGTAATTTGGAGTACATTGGCGCCGAAGAAAACACCGCCACTGTATGCCGCGAAGACAAGCCAGTCCTTTGGTCCCAGTTGATGCCATGGCTGCCAGTTTTCGTGGGTAAGGAAGCTCAGGGTAAGGGAGATGCCCACAATGGCGACCAGTTGGACCACAAATACAGTCTCGCCGGGGATGTCCTGCCGGGCAGTACGGCGAATGACGACCATGTAAAGGGCCAGGAACAAACTGCTGCCCAGGGCCAGGCCAATGCCTACGAAGTCGGTGGGCGTCAGGGTGAAGTGAATTCCTGAAGTGCCAATGTGCCGACTCATCATTAACAGCGCGCCTATCAGGGCCAGGGTCATGGCTTTGCCGGTGTGGGGTGGAATGACATCTCGGAATAAGGTGGCGCTGAGTAAGGCGACAATGAACGGGGTAAGTAAGGTAATGAGTTGTACGTAAATGGCCAGGGTAAAGCGGGCTGCTAAGACGTTGGTGATGGAGCGTGAGACAACAACGATGGCCAAGATCCAGAGGATGGGGTGCCGGAATGTGCGCAGGTTGGAACGAATCAGGGTGATTCCCAACATAATGCTCATGGCGAACAAATTGGCTACGCCAAGGAGGGAAAGGGAGGGCAGATGGCTTATTGTTTGAAGGTAACGGGCAAGGACGGGATATGCTCCCCATCCCATGTGGGCTCCTAGCGCGGCGAGCATGTATTGTGTTCGTTTGTGGGGCATTGTTTCTCCCCTGCGAGCGAATATGGTTGAGTATGAAGTCCAGCGGCTGTGCCAGGATTGGGCCCAGTTTACTGCACAATTCGGGGGGTGTAAACTTTCATGCGAATCATCGTGGGGAGGTCCTTCAATGTGTGAAAGGCGCGAGTAACGCTTTGACAGGTTGGGGAGAGTGGATATAAAATGCTCGTGCGTGGGCGGTTAGCTCAGTTGGTTAGAGCGCCTCCCTTACAAGGAGGAGGGCAGAGGTTCAAGTCCTCTACCGCCCACCACACCGAGAACCGGGCCCGGCCATTGTGGTCGGGCCCGTGTGTTTGGTGAGGTTGGCGTATACGTCTGTTCCCCATAGCCTTGTTTGGCGGTTCTCATTTTCCTGAAATCTCACGCGAAGTTCTCACCCGGGGAAGAGGGGCGCTCTCTTCACCACGAGCGTGGGTTCCCTTTGCCCTGGTTTAGACGTTGGGCTTTGGGTGCTCCGGAGGGTGTTTGATGTCCCCTCTGCCCACTTGTTGGGACCATATGGTCAGCACGTGGTGGAGTACTTCAATGGAGGCCAGGAATTCTTCCAGGTGCAGGTGTTCGTTGGGAGTGTGATCCAGCGCGGAATTCCCCGGGCCGTAGGCTACAATGGGACACTGCCACGCAGGCCCTACTACGTTCATGTCGCTGGTGCCTGTTTTGAGTTTGAAGCCAGGTTTGCCTCCAAGGGTTCGGATAGCGCGTGTAAAAGAACGGACCAGGGCATTGTGTTTGTCGGCCTGGTACGCGGGTTCGTACCCGAAGAATGTCACCGTGCCGCCGATCTCAATGGCTGATGCGCTCAGTTGCCCTTCTAGCCATTCGCGGTTTAGCCCTGGGGGCAGCCGGAGGCCCACGCGAGCGCGCACGCGGGAGCGAAGGCCGTCATTGTCTGTGTGTATTTCGCGCAGCGAGGGAAACATCTGGTCAAAGGCTCGGGGCTTTGCGGCGTTCAGTGTGTTCGCCAGGGTTTTGATGCTCTGCCACCACTGACATGCTTTGTCCCCTACTCCCAGGGCGCCAGGGTGTGCGGTATGGGTGGTAAATTCTTCTGCCCGAAATTCCGCCAGCAGTCGTCCTTTGTACCCCAGGGTGACGCGGTCCCACGCGCTGGGTTCACCGATAATGCAGGCCGCGGGAATGCCCTCCGCCAGGAAGCGATCACGAATGTGGCGAGCCCCCCGTGAGGTGGCGGATTCTTCCTCCACCGCGCCAACGACTACAACGCGCACATGAGGGGGCGGGGTGAATCGGCTGACCGCGCAGAAAAACGCGGCTAGTGGGCCCTTTGCGTCGACACTGCCACGACCGTAGAGGATACCCTGTTCCACCCGGACAGGGATATGTCCCGGCACGGTGTCCATGTGTCCGAGTAGTACAAGTGTGTACGGTGCTGTGGGGGCTCCCTTTTCCGCCACGGCATTGCCAACGTCGTCGATGTAGGACCGCTCAAATCCGTGGGTCTGGGCCCATTGCACCAGGAGGTGGGCGACTGGGGCTTCCTGCCCGGATAGGGAAGGTGTTCTCACTAAGGTGACGAGTAATTCCACACATGCGTTTGCGTCCGGACGTTTGGCTTTTATGTGTTGTTTGCTCTTCTCAGGCATTTGGCACTCTCCCTGGAGGGAATCCGGTTTCAGCGTTCAGCACGCGGAACAGGGCATCAACCACGGTGTGTAACTCTTCCCAAGTGATGGTCAGGGGCGGCAGAAGGCGAATGACCGTAGGGCCGGCTGGTAGGGCAAGGACCCGATAGTCCTCCTGCAATCGACGCAAGTAAGGGGTTACCCGCTCCCGAAGTTCGATACCGATCATCAGTCCTAGCCCGCGAATGTCTCGCACCCGAGGGTGGACCAGTCCTTGGAGAACTTCCAGGAGCCAGGACCCTTTTTCCCGCGCTTGGGCGGGTAGGTTTTCTGATTCGATGATGTCTAATACGGCCAGTCCCGCGGCACAGGCGAGGGGATTGCCGCCGAAGGTTGTCCCGTGATGGCCTGGACGCAATGCACTGGCCACACGTTCGGTGGTGATGACAGCGCCCATGGGAATTCCACCCCCTATACCTTTGGCCAGGCATAAGATGTCCGGAGTGATGCCCGCGTGTTCGACCGCGAGGAAGGTTCCTGTACGCCCAAATCCGGTCTGCACTTCATCCGCAATAAGGAGTGTGCCTGTGGCATTGCATATTTCGCGCAGCCCGCGCAGGTATTCGGGAGTGGCTGGACGGACTCCTCCTTCGCCCTGGACGGGTTCGATGATAACCGCGGCGGTGTGTTCGTCTATGGCCGATTGGGCTGCTTCCAGGTCTCCGAAGGGGATGTGGAATACGTCCGGCAGAAGGGGCGCGAACGGCCGCCGGTATTTGGGGTTCCAGGTGAGGGAGAGGGCCCCCAAGGTGCGACCGTGGAATCCCTGTCGCATGGCGATCAGTTTGGTTCGACCTGTGGCTACCCGCGCGAATTTAATCGCGGCTTCCACACTTTCCGCACCGGAATTTGTCAAAAAGACGCGGTTCAGGCCTTTCGGGGTGACGCCGATAAGGCGCTCAATGTACGCGTCCCGGACGTCGTTGTCAAAGGTGCCGGGGCAGATGAGCAATCGCTGGGCCTGTTGCTGGATGGCCTGAACGACTCGCGGGTGATTGTGCCCGACCAGGGCTACTCCGTGCCCACTAATGCAGTCTATGTATGTGCGGCCTTTTTCATCCCAAACCCGCGATCCTTCCCCGCGTACCAGACGGAGTCCCCGCTTGGTGTATACTGGCACTTCGTATTGACTCATGGTATGGCCTCCGCGGTGTGTTTCTCTCCCGGGGGAATGTGCGTGATGTGTGTTCCTCGACCTGCAAGCGCGTCCTGGACACTTGTGGATGTGCGTCCGTCCGCGAAGATAACCCGTTGTACGCCACCCCGCAGTGCTTCGGACGCGGCGAGTACTTTCTTTTTCATGCGGCCTTGTGCAACGTTCAGGTAGGATTCCACCTCTCGGGCCGGGATGTACGGAATAAGGGTGGTTTCATCAGGAAAGTGCTGTAGTAGTCCCGGTACAGAGGTGAGGATAAGCAATGTATGGGCGTGTAGGGCGATGGCCGTCTGGGCCGCGGCCCGGTCTCCGTCCACGTTGATGGCTTCGCCCTCATAGGAGAGGGCCGGCGGTGTGAGCACGGGCAGGTATCCGGCGTCAAGCAGGGCCTGGAGCAGCGAATTATTGACCTGTTCTACGGTTCCGGTGTAGTCATCGCGGATGAGCATACGCCGACCATTTACCAGGGCTTTAATCACTTTTTTGCGCTTTCCCACCCAGAGACGCCCGTCCATCCCGCTCAGCCCTAACGCGTTTACTCCAGCCTGCTGAAAGCGTTCTACCCACCTTTTGTTCAGCAGCCCACAGTAGACCATCTGGAAGATTTCCAGGGTCTTCTTGTCGGTGCGACGACTGGTGTGTCCAGAAGGGGATGTGATGAATTGGGGTGGATGGCCCAGTTGTTGAGCGATGTGGTTGGTGAGTTCGGCTCCTCCGTGCACCACGACCACGCGTTGGCCTTCATGCCACAATTGGGCAATACCCTCTACAATGGCAGCGTGGTTAAGATCGCGGCCTCCGCCGATTTTGATAACTAGCATCGTTTTCCCCCTTGTCCTAGTCTGTCCACCCGTTGGCCCGTTCCCACCCTTCTTCGGCCACTCGAAGGACAAAGTCTACTATTTTGCCGGGAATGTCTACACCAGTGGGAGCAACGCTGTTCTTGAATTCCATGGTGTAATTGACTTCGTTAACCAGGTACCCGCGTTCTGGATCCTCCAGGATGTCGATGGCGACAACACCCCCGCCGACAGAGCGGGCCGCGGCAACGCAAATGGTGTTTAACTCGGGTGTGATTTCACACTTTTCGGCCTTGCCCCCACGCGCGGTGTTGGTGATCCAGTGGTCAGATGTGCGGTAAATAGCCGCGATGGTTTCGTTGCCCACCACAAAGGCCCGGATGTCTCGTCCTGGTTTCTCAATGTATTCCTGGATGTAGAAGATGGAGTGATGGTAAGACCCCAGGATTTTTTTGTGTTCTAGAATGGCTTCGGCGGCTTCCCGGTCGTTCACTTTGCTGAGCAATCGTCCCCAGGATCCAATGGCGGGTTTCAGTACTACAGGATATCCCAGTTCCTCGATGGCTTGTAAGGCGCTTTCCGGGGTGAAGGCTATTTTTACCCGCGGGGTAGGAACGTTGTGACGGATCAGCGCGCTGGTGGTCAGCAGTTTATTCCCACACACTTCCGCTACTTCCGCGGTGTTCACGGTGGGAACGCCCCAATCGTTGAGGATGTGGAGCGCGTAAAGGGCTCTACTGTGGTTGATGCACCGTTCTAGGACGACATCGAAGCGCTTGAAGCCGTTGGTGTGCAGGTCAAAGATGACCTTTCGGTCGTCGATGAGTTCAAACTCTATGTTACGCTTTCTCAGCGCGTCGAATATCATTTTTTCGTCCTTGCGGATGAGGGAATGCAGGATACCTACACGCGTCATGGTGACCTCCATGTGCTTTGGGGTATGGTGGGGCGGGGGGGGGACTTTGCCCCCCCGGGGTTATTCGCCCCAATCCTCCTCTACTTCGGGAGCCAGGTCGAGCCGCGGGGGCTCCAGGCTGATGACTTCCAGTTCAACTCCGCATTCGGGACACACAACTAATTCAGCCTCTACGACGTCTTCTAATGTGAATTCGGCTCCGCATTCAGGGCATTCAAATCGGATGTTGCTCATGGCGTCTCCTCCTTTGGTGAACGGTATAAGGTATAAAAAAACCCCGACAGGTATATTCCTGTCGGGGCCAAATCCTGGGGGATGCGTTCACACAGCGCGCATCAAGGATCGGGCCCCGTGCCCGGCTTCTTCACGCGCTTCTTCTGGGTGTGGTTGATGGCCGACGTGTTCTGTTGATGATAAGCCATGGACGTACTTTCCACCTTGTGCCAATAATGAAAAACCGCCGGTACCCTGGTCGGATACCGGCGGCCTACCATCGACGAGGTCCAAGCGTGCAGCAACGGCACCCGACTCAGGGGTGTGCCTTCTCCTGCTTGCTGCGCTTGGACTTCTTGATGATGAACACCATAGATATACCTGTTGGACGCTTCGGGTGTGATGGTATGTATTGAGTATATCCCGTAAGAGGATGTTGTCAAATTTGGGTTGGACGTGCTGAGCCAAATGTGGAACTCACTGGCGGAGTAACGCGCTATCAATTCCGGAGGAGCACCAGGAGGAGAGCCTGGAACGATATAAGGGTATGATGGTTTTTGTTTCGGTCAAGCGACGCTCGTGTGTTTCGGGCAGATTGGAGCACCCGAAACACACGAGCGGCCTGTTGGTATGAATTGCCCCTTTCAGGCGAATTTATTGTTGTGAGGTGGGTTCTAACCCTATGACTACCTCCTCGCCATCCAACTTGAAGGTATCCCGCACTACATTTTCGGGTACCCCTTCCACCACCTCCAGAGTGAGGGTTTCCTGTTTGACGTACTCGCCCCAGCGGTCCAGTACTTTGTGCAGGTTTTCTCCGCCCTGCACGTAGAGGCGAATGCGGTCGGTGACCTGGAGGTCCGCTTGTTTGCGCAGGTTCTGCACTCGACGGACGAATTCCCGTGCCATGCCTTCTACTTTCAGGTCCTCGTCCAGTTGGGTGGTGACTGCGACCATGTAGCCCGCGCTTTCTGCGACCGCGTAGCCTTCTTTGGGGGTGATGCGCACTTCGACTTCGTCCGGCTGGATTTCCAAAGTTTGCCCCTCGACTTCGATAGGAACGTTCTCCCCGGCCCGGAAGCGACGGGCCAACGCGACCTGGTCCATTTTGCTCAGGGCTTCGCGGATCTTGGGATAAAGGGCTTTGTACTTCTGCCCCAGTTGTTTGGGCAGGGCAAAGACGGTCACTTCGGCCAGTTCTTCCACTTTATCCGCGATAGCCCATTCCTTGACGTTGAGTTCGTCCAGAATTTGGTCGATGACCCGTTCCAGACGAGCGCGTTCTTCGGGTTCTCGCAGACGGACGACAACGCGGCGCAAGGGCTGACGAACCTTCAATCCCGCGCTTTGGCGGGCTGCGTGGCCTGCCCGGACGACCCGCTGGGCCAGGAGTACGTCTGCCCGCAGTTCTTCGTCGATGAGCGCGGTCTCGACCGCGGGCCAGTCGGCCAGGTGGACGCTCTCGGGCGCGTCCGCGTCCACAGATCGCACCAGGTTCTGCCATATGGCTTCGGAGGTGAAGGGGATGTACGGCGCCAGGAGTTTGGTCAGGGTGACCAGGACTTCGTACAGGGTGGCGAACGCGGCCGGCTCCTCGTCCCAGAAGCGGCGCCGACTACGGCGCAGGTACCAGTTGCTCAGGTTGTCCACAAAGGCTTCGATGGCCCGGCCGGTGTTGGTGACGTCGTACTTGTCCAGGCCTTTGGTGACGTCCCGCACCAGCGCGTGCAGTTCGGCCAGTATCCAGCGGTCCAGGGGATGGGTGCTGCGCACCAGGTCGGGGGCAGAGGCCCCCCGAGCGAGGGCCAACAGGCTTTCAGAGGGTGTCCACCCGGCCGCGTTGGCGTAGGTGACGAAGAACGCGTAGGAGTTCCACAGGGTGTTGAGGAACTTGCGCACGACTTCGCCCACCAAATCGACGGAGAAGCGCCGCGCGTTGCCGGGCGGGGTCGCGGTGTACATGTACCAGCGGGTGGCGTCCGCGCCGTGAACGTTGAGCACGTCCCAGGGGTTCACGATGTTCCCCTTGGATTTGCTCATTTTCTCGCCCTTCTCATCCAAAATCAACCCCAAGCAGATGACGTTGAGGAAGGAGGGTTGGTCAAAGAGGAGGGTGCTTTCCACGTGCAGGGAGTAAAACCACCCTCGGGTTTGGTCCACGGCTTCGGAGATGAAGTCCGCGGGGAACTGTTCCTTAAACAGGTCTTGGTTCTCAAAGGGGTAATGCCACTGGGCCACAGGCATGGCCCCCGAGTCAAACCAGACGTCGATGAGGTCCTTGACCCGCCGCATGGTGCCGCCGCACTTGGGACAGGTGTACGTTATTTCGTCCACGTAAGGTCGATGCAGGTCCAGGTTGCTCAAATCCTGGCCGGTCTTTTCGCTCAGTTCCGCGACGGATCCGATGCATTCTCGGTGACCACACTGGGGATTGTCACATTCCCAAATAGGCAAGGGAGTGCCCCAGTAGCGCTCGCGACTCAGGGCCCAATCAATGGCCCCTTCCAGCCATTTGCCAAAGCGGCCATGTTTGATGTGTTCGGGCACCCAGTAAATCTTTTCGTTGTTGGCCAGGAGGCGGTCCCGGTATTCGCTCACTCGGATGTACCAGGCTTCTCGCGCGTAGTAGAGCAAGGGGGTGCCGCACCGCCAGCAGTGGGGGTAGTTGTGGCGGTAGGTTTCGGCTTTGTAAAGCAACCCGCGCTGGCGTAAGTTCTCAATGATGAGCGGGTCCGCGTCCTTGACCCACATGCCTTTCCAGGGTTCGACGGCGTCGATGAAGGTGCCATCAGGCGCGACGGTCATAAAAATGGGTAAGCCGTTCTGGCGTCCCACTTCCAGGTCCTCCGCGCCGAACGCGGGGGCCATGTGGACGACGCCTGTACCGTCTTCCAGGGTGACGAAGTCTGCCGTGACGACATAGGCGTAGTCCTTATCGCTGGTCATAAAGGTGAAGAGGGGTTCGTAGTGAATGCCCGCGAGGTCTTTGCCTTTGTGTTCCGCGATAACGGTGTAAGGGCCATCGAGGACGTGGAGCCGCGCTTTGGCCAGGATCAGGCGTTCACCGTTGTGTTCCACTGTGACGTAATCATAATCAGGGTGCACGGCCAGGGCAACGTTTCCGGGCAGAGTCCAGGGGGTGGTGGTCCAGACGAGGAAGTAGGTGTTATCCTCGCCACGGACTTTCATTTTGACGTACACGGAGGGGTCATCCACTTCCTTGAACGCGCCGGGATAGTGCTGCTCATGGGAGGAGAGAGGGGTACCACAGCGCGGGCAATAGGGTACCACTTTGTGGCCTTTGTAGAGGAGGCCTTTATCCCAGAACTGGCGCAGGATCCACCAGATGGATTCGATGTATTCGTTGTGGTAGGTGACGTACGCGTTGTCCATGTCAATCCAGAAACCGATGCGCTCGGTCATGCGCCGCCACTCTTCAATGTAGCGAAATACGGATTCCTTGCACAGTTCGTTGAATTTGGCGATGCCGTATTCCTCAATTTGGCGTTTGTGGGTGATGCCCAACTCCTTTTCCACTTCTAACTCCACGGGCAGGCCGTGGGTGTCCCAACCGCCTTTGCGCAGGGCGTAAAACCCGCGCATGGTTTTGTAGCGGGGAAAGAGGTCCTTGAAGACGCGCGCAAGGACATGGTGAATGCCAGGACGACCATTGGCTGTAGGCGGGCCTTCGTAGAAGACGAACCGGGGCGCGTCCTCCCGGATTTTCAAACTCTTCTCAAAGGTGTGATTCTCCCGCCAGAATTGCAAAATTTCCTCTTCCAACTGGGGATAATTCACAAACGGACGAACCTCTTTAAATGCCATTGTTGACCTCCCGATTCAGGAGTTAAGGATTTACCCTGGAAGCAATAGTGCTTGAAAATAATGTTCCCTTCGTTCCCGATAAAATAACGCCGCCCCATCCCCTCTCGGGGACGAGAGCGGCGTTTGCTCCCGCGGTACCACCCCGCTTGGTGACATATGTCACCCTCTCCTAACGGAGGCGAACACCCCCGCGTGGTGGATAACGGACCACGACCCCGGCCGAGCCTACTAGGTGGGGACTAAGAAATCCGTTCCTTTGATTTCCCCACTGTTCGGTCGGCGGCTCCGGGAGGATTTTCCGCTGGGTTCCCCCACCCGGCTTCCACCATCCCGGGCTCGCTGAGAGGTACCTCCAGCGTACTCGTTCCCATCATCGCCTTTGGCAAGTTATTCCCTGTGTGTTGTGAGCATAAGTATAAGGGGCCCTGTGACATGCGTCAAATTTTCCTGAGACAGATATGTTCATCGCGATGCGCATCGGGGTCTGGCGGGGGATATTTCCTCAATTTACGTTTTTCGAGTATACTGGGGGTACACCACAGCCAGGAGTAGCCATGACAGAACCAAAGTCATCGCACCTTACCAACCCACATGACCGGTTCTTTCGTCACTTTCTCGGGCATCCGCAGCGCGCCCGCGCGTTCATCCGCACGTACCTTCCGCCTGACCTGGTCGCGCACCTGGAGTTGGACACCCTTCAGGTGGAGCAGACATCCTTTGTGGATCCGGACTTGCGCTCTCACCAGGGGGATCTCCTCTTTCGCGTGGCATTGAAAACAGGTGGGGATGCGTACCTGTACTTCCTGTTCGAGCACAAAAGTTACCCGGATCCCTACGTGGTCTGGCAGATGTTGCGCTACATGGTGCGTATATGGGAACGGGTATGGCGGAAGGAGAAGCGCCTGGTGCCTGTAGTGCCCTCTGTCGTTTATCACGGGGACCGGCCCTGGACCGAGCCTAAGGCGTTGGTTGAGTTAGTAAACGCGCCCGAGGCAGTGCGGGCTTATGTGCCCGATTTCCAGTATCTGTTCTACGACCTGACAGCAATTGAGGATGATACGCTGCGGGCCAACGTCATGTTGGCTGCCGGACTTTTGCTGATGAAGTACATCCGCCAACCCGCGTTGCGGGAACGGTTGGGAGAGATTGTGACGCTTATCGGTGAGATGGTGGCCGCGGGCAGTGGTGTTGAAGCGGCCGTCGCGTTGTTGCGTTATGTGGCAGAGGCTGGACGCTATGTTACTGAGGATGAATTGCGCGAGGCGGTGAACGCGTTGCCGAAAGGAGGTGAAGTGATGGCAACGATAGCTCAAAGATGGTTGGAACAAGGGCTTCAGCAAGGGCTTCAGCAAGGTATACAGCAGGGGATGCGTGATGGCATGGTAAAGGCCCTGTTGGCGTTGTTGCGCGTTCGGTTTGGTCCGGAGGAGGCCCAATTGGAGGATATTCGCTCCCGATTGGCACAAGTGGAGAACATTGAGCAGTTAGAGGCCCTTCACATCACCGCTGCTCAGGTGGATGATTGGGCGGCTTTTGAGCAGGCCTTGAACGAGATAGTAGGATCTGCCGGGGAGCATTGAATACTCCCTTGGTTCAGGTGAGTTCCAGCGCGGAACGCACGGCCTTTGTGGTGAGCCACCGTAGAGATGTGGTTCAGCGATACCCTTGATCAGGAGAACGCCAATGCAACTTACTTCGTATGGGGCTGCTCAGGAAGTCACAGGGTCATGCCATTTGCTTCAGGTGGATGGCTTGAACATTCTGGTGGATTGTGGTCAATTTCAGGGGGGACGGCATCAGGATGAGAAGAATTACCCCCCATTTCCATTTGATCCCCGTAAAATTGACGTTGTTCTCCTCACCCACGGCCACCTAGACCACTGTGGGCGCCTGCCGGTGCTGGTTAGGGAGGGGTTCCGTGGTCGGATTATCACTACAGCCCCCACTCGGGATGTGGCACGGCTTATCCTGTTGGACGCGGCGAAGTTAGAACAGGAGGAGTACGCGCAGCGTAAACGTAAGAACCGCCGTCGGGGTGAACCCATATTACCCCCTCTCTTTGATGAGGATGATGTGCTTGTGGCGATGGATCACGTGGATGGCATCGCTCGCCTAGATGAACCCATTCGCCTTTCGCCCCACGTGACCGCTACCTTTCGCAACGCGGGACATGTGTTAGGATCCGCGTTTATTGAACTGGACATTGCTGAAAATGGTCAGACCCGACGTATCACCTTCAGTGGCGATCTGGGAAATCACGCCCGGCATGTGGTTCCCGACCCGGATTTGCCCCACCCTACAGATGTACTCATCATGGAATCCACTTACGGTGACCGTCGCCATCGTTCCTTCCAGTCATCGGTAGAGGAATTGGCGGAGGCGATTAACGATACATTTGCCCGGGGCGGGAATGTGGTAATCCCTTCCTTCGCGTTGGAGCGCGCACAGGACATCCTCTATTACCTCCGTGAACTTCGTTCTGAGGGACGTATTCCTCGCGGCCCGGTGTTCCTGGATAGTCCCCTGGCCATTCGGTTGACCAACGTGTACCGCCGCCACGCAGAATTCTTAGACCCCCACGTCCAGCACATGCTTAAAACCGGACGGGATCCCTTCCACTTCGCGGGTGTCCAGTACACCCCGACCGTGGAAGAGTCTAAAGCCATCAATAACATTGAGGGAGGAGCGATCATTATCGCTGGGAGTGGCATGTGTACTGGGGGGCGGGTGAAACATCACCTGCGTCATAACCTCTGGCGGGAAGAGAGCAGCGTGGTC
The DNA here is from genome assembly GCA_964402285.1 of uncultured Anaerolineae bacterium. Taxonomy (GTDB): domain Bacteria; phylum Chloroflexota; class Anaerolineae; order JAADDB01; family JAADDB01; genus CAYPUG01. The sequence continues at coordinate 36,146 of CAYOAZ010000038.1, forward strand.
ATTGTAGGGTACCAAGCTCGAGGCACTTTGGGACGGTCCCTTGTGGACGGCGCGAAGCGAGTTCACATCTATGGGGAAGAAATCGTTGTGCGCGCCCGAATTTACACCATTAACGGCTTCAGCGCTCATGCTGACCAATCTGAACTTGTTGCCTGGGCCCAGTCTGCCCGGGCCAAAGATGTCTTCCTGGTGCACGGAGAAGACCACGCTTTAGATGTCCTGGGCAAGCGTTTGCGTGGACATGGCATGCGGGTGCACATACCTCAAGAGGGGGAACCCCACACTTTGCCGTAGGGAACATCCTATTGATTATCCAGGGCGTTTTCCACTGCTTGCCACATAATATCTACGGGTGGAACGCGTCCTGTCCACAAGCGCCACGCTTCTGCGCCCTGATGAACTAGCATGCCCAGCCCGTCAATGGCTTGGCAGCCCGCCGCGCGGGCTTGTTGGAGCAAGCGTGTTTCCCTGGGACGATAAATCACATCGTACACCACCTGAATGGTCCCAAATTCTACCTCCTCCGGCCAGGGGCTTGCGTCTACGTGGGGCCACATGCCTACGCTGGTTGTGTTAACCAATAGCGAATGGGAGCGCGCAGCCGTGGCCAAGGCTTCTCGAGTCAGGGGAATTACCGAGAACCTTTGGCCTGGGAGCACTGCGTGTAACCGGCGGGCCAGTTGAATGGCCCGCGCTTCTGTGCGGTTAGCGATAGTGACATGAGATCCCTGGCGGGCCAACGCGTACGCAACCGCGTGGGCAGCACCTCCTGCTCCCAAAATGAGGACTCGTTCCCCTTGAACAGACACCCCGTGTGCGCGCAGATCTTCCAACACCCCGTATGCATCCGTGTTCGTGCCCCACACTGCGCCTTCTGGGTCCACAACAAGGGTGTTTACCGCGCCGATGGCTTGGGCTTCTGGGGTAATGCGATCCAGGTATGGGATAACTGCTTGTTTGTGCGGAATGGTGACATTAGCGCCTCGAAAGCCTAACGCGCGTAGACCGAGCACTGCTTCTTGCACTCTATTGGGGGGAACGGGTAAGGGCACGTAGGCCCAATTCAGGCCAGTAGCACTGAATGCCGCGTTGTGCATGAGAGGACTCAAACTGTGTTCCACCGGCCAGCCAATAATTCCCACGAGACGGGTAGCACCGTTCAAAGTGATGGTCTCGGCCATTGTTCCTTTTCTCGTCATCCAACGCCTATTAATGGGGGATCGCCTAAAAATTGTAACACACTTTGCTCCAGGCGGATAGTGTACATTCTTTTCCTTTCCAGTGGGCCAGAATTTCGTGTCGGAGGGGAGATGGATCCTTATAGCGGGGAGCCGAATTTTTGGAAATTTGTGAAATCTGGCTATAATTGGTTCGAAGGAAGGCGTTGGCGAAGTACACCTGGTCGGGGTGTTCCCAAAGAGTAGAGCCGACATACCCAATGAATCCCAACATGTCGGCAGGAACATCCGCGTTCTAGTATTCACCACAGAAAAGACACGCTATGCCTCGCGTTGGCCCCGCAAATGAGATTTGGGCGAGGTCCTTGGTATGAGGTAACGCAACCATTCCCTGCATCACGGAGATACAGGCGAGGGGGAAGATAATCCCATGCAAGTGCTTATCACCGGTGGAGCGGGTTTTATTGGTGCCGCGCTGGCAAATCGGCTGGTCAGTTTGGGCCATCACGTACGCGTATTAGACGATCTCAGCGCGGGGGATCCTGCTCAGTTGGACTCTCGAGTAATTTTCACCCGTGGCGATGTTCGGGATATACCAAAATTGTGGTCGCTAATGCAAGGGGTAGATTGTGTGTATCACCTGGCGGCGCGCGTTTCCGTCCCTGAGTCCATCCTTTTCCCGCGGGAGTATAACGATGTCAACGTGGGGGGAACTGTTAGTGTGATGGAAGCCATCCGTACGGTGGGCGTGAAACGGGTTATCCTGGCATCATCTGGCACGGTGTACGGGGAACAGCCCAATCAGCCCTTGCGCGAAACAATGGCGCCGAACCCTCCGGCCCCCTACGCAGTGACAAAGATAGCGTCCGAGTATTACCTGTTCACTTTGGGGGCTCTGTACGGTGTCGAGACGGTTGCCCTGCGCATTTTCAACGCTTACGGACCCGGACAACCTCTGCCCGTTTCTTACCCCCCGGTTATTCCTCAGTTCTTACGTCAGATCCTCGGAGGGGGCTCCGTGGTAATTCACGGAAACGGCACTCAGACCCGAGATTTTGTGTACATTGATGACGTTGTGCAGGCGCTGGTTGCCGCGGCCAAAGCACCGGCAGACGGGCAGATTATCAATGTGGGCTCAGGGCAGGAGACCAGCATCAACGATTTGGTGGCCACATTGGAGAAGGTGACCGGTAAATCGGCGCATGTGCTCTACAATCCCCAGGCCAGTGGCGGGGTATCTCGCATGGTGGCCGACCTGACCAGGGCGCGTAAGTTGCTGGGATACAAACCGCGGGTATCCCTGGAAGAGGGCATTCGGCGCATGATTCAGCAAGATGAACGGTTTCGGCTGAGAATTCCGGCTTGAGGTTAGCGGGAAGTGGTGAGTTCCACAGAAGATCGGTGTTCGCTGCGCAGGGCATCGTAACGAAGTGTGTACAGACCCATGACCAGCGCACCGGCGACCGTGCGTACGCCGATGAGGTGTTGTTCCTCGAACAGGTGATCCTGTTCCTGGTTAACGACCACCATGACACCTAGGGTTTCGTTTCGGCCTTCTAGAGGGACAACCATTACCTGACCGGTTGCTTCGAACAGCAGATCGCCCACATCATCGCTTATTTGACCAGGGGTGTAGAATACCGGTTGGGCCGCGTTGTACGACCAGCGTAACACTCGCCAGTCGATGGCTTGGGCTAACCGTCGATATCCGGGTGTGTCCGCAGGGTGAGCAGTGCGGAACTTCTCCTGCGGGAAGTCCTCCTGAAGGACCAGGGCAATATCTGCCTTGCCCGTGATGCCAACGATTTCCTGCTGCAGGAGGCGGACAATTTCATCCAGGGAACGGGCTGTAACCAGAGTGCGTGTCAGGGATTGAATTGTGACTAATTCCGCCAGGTGTTCCTGCATGGAACGGGCGAAGCGTAGACTTTCCAGGGTACGTCCTGAGAACCATGCGACCAATTCCAGCAGGCGCAGGCGGGATGGTGATTGGACAACAGGTCCCTTGTAGGCCAGGACAACGACGCCCTGAAGGGTTGAAATGCCCAGGAGGGGCAAAGCGACCACATAACCGCTTTCCAAGGGCCATGGGAATTCGTTGCTGGGATGCTCGGAACTCTCTTCCTGGACATTAAGAGCGAATATGCGGCGTTTGGCTAGGGCTGGTGCTACCACCCCCCACAGGGGAGGGCGCCACGGTTTTCCTCTCCACTCCTCGACGATGGCCTGGGGAAGTCCCACCGCGGAAACCAGGGAGATGGGTCCTAATTCGTGTTCTCCGCGGAACAGCATTACTGTAGCAAATGGTTCTACCATGGCAAAAGCAGTGACGATGTTGTCGTAAAGTTGAGTTTCATCATCTGCTTCGTTCAGGAGCAGGAAGACGTGGTGTAAGGTTTCCTGCCAGCCAATGTGGTGGGCATCCTGGGCCTGCAGTTCGTACATGCTCTCCCGCATCAGGGCCAGCGAATCGGTTACTCGCTGAAGGTGTTGTTCAGTAGCGTCTGCTACCCGGTTACCGATTTCATCCAAAACCGTATCGAGCCATGTATGTTCCAGGTATCTCCAGAAGAGTTCCAGGTGGCGGGACCAGAGATAGAGGAGTACCAGCAAGAAAGTCACCATGGCCCAGAATCCCAGGCTGTACAAGGCGACCAATTGAAACACATTGCGGATTTGCCATGTTAAGTTGCGGGCAGGGTGCCAGGCGGTAATGACCAGAGACGTGATGGCAAGGCCGGAGCCCACAAGGAAAAGCAGGCCGGCCCAAAAGAGCCACCGGTGATATCTGGTATACTTTCGTAACTGGTCTTTGGACACGTTCATTGTTTCGTTCCGCTCTCTTCACCCATCCACACTACAACACCCGTAGAGCACATGTAATATTTCTACGTTTGCTCAAAGTCCGGTATAATCCACCTCCAGATGTGTTCCACGGAATACGTGAAGGCCGGTCATCAAACCGTGGTATCTTTCAGGGCTGCCGAGATGTGTGTTGATAATCATTTTCACTATTGTACTATTTTAGCAGTATATTCTGAAACTTTCCTCATGTCCTGTCGTGTCTTCCGAAAGGAACGTTGTTATGGCTGAAAAAGCACACGTGTTGATTGTCGATGATGAGCCCGAAGCATTGAATTTAGTCCGTCGCTTGCTTCAAGCAGACGGGTTCGAAGTCGTTCTGGCTGAAAACGCACACACCGCGCTCGAATTGTTTGAACGTGTGCGGCCTGAACTGGTCCTATTAGATATCCTCCTCCCTGGAACTGACGGAATTCAGTTACTAAAAGTTATGCGTGAACGGGATCCAGTAGCGGCCATCGTTATGGTGAGTGCATTGACTTCTGAGCGCATTATGCTGGAGTCCTTGTTGGCTGGTGCTGATGAGTACATCAGCAAGCCTTTCCCCATGAAGGAAATGCGTATTCGTATCCGTAAAGCCTTGGAAAAGGCACGATTGCGCCGGGAGAACATTCGATTGCAGGAGGAACTCAACCAGGCAAACGAGCGATTACGGGCCTTGTTCGAACGTTACATGCCTTCCCCTGTGGCCGAGCGACTGATGTCCTCTCCCACGCTGCCTGACCTGGGTGGCACCCGTCAAGTCATAACCATCCTCTTCGCAGACATGCGGGATTTCACTCCGCTGGCAGAGCGGGTTCCTCCTGACCGCTTGATGGAGGTGCTTAATACCTACCTGTCTGAGGCGACAGACGTTATTTTGAAGTATGACGGTACTTTGGACAAGTTCATGGGGGACGGCATAATGGCATTTTTTAACGCCCCCGTGTTCCAGGAAGATCACGCCTTGCGCGCGGTGCGCACAGCCCAGGAAATTCACCGCCGGGTGGAAGCACAGGGTGCGGTGGTTGATGGTCACCGTCTGAAGTTTGGCATTGGCATTCACACCGGGGAAGCAGTGGTGGGGAACGTGGGGAGTCGTTATTTGATGAATTACACCGCGTTAGGGGATTCGGTGAACGTGGCAAAGCGCTTGCAGGAGATGGCCCGTCCTGGTCATACATTGGTTAGCAAAGAGACATACGAGCAGGTAAAACCTTATGTGCTCGATGTGGAGTATTTGGGCCCCCAGCGCTTACAGGGGCGACAGGAGCCGGTAGAGGTATACGACATTAAGGCGGTTAAGGAGTAACGCCGCGCAGCGGTTATAATACACTGTGTGGGAGGATGCCCATGAGACATCGGCTTTATGTGTTCACTGTCGTGCTGGTTGTAGGAATGATTTTGGCATGGCCGACAACTATTTGGGCCCGAACGCCTACACCTAATGAGGTCGAGGCGGTCGCCCGTACTTTGTACTGTCCTCTGTGTGTGGGAGAACGTTTGGACGCGTGTGAGATCCCCTTGTGCCAGGACATGAAAAAGGAGATTGCCCGTCAACTGGCCGAGGGACGTACCCCAGAGGAAATCCGGGCCTACTTTGTGGAACAGTATGGTCCGGTGGTTTTGGGTGAACCCCCGCGCAAGGGAATTAACTGGTTAGCGTGGGTGATACCTGTCATTGTGTTGGTGGGAGCAGGAGCGTATGCTCTGTTCAAGATTCGAGAGTGGAGTCAATCTTCACCTGAACCCCAAACTGCTGTTGTGACAGACGACTCAGCAGCAGTAGAAGACGAATACGCGGCTCGTGTTGAGCGCGAACTCGCAGAACTGGAGTGAACCATGAGCGGACGGAAACTTACACGAGGACAAATTATCGGTCTTATCGTAGCGGTGGTGTTTTTGGCCATCTTAACCGCGGGCTTACTCATGCGTCATCAGGGACGCCCGGAGAACACAGAGGCGCCCGATTTCACCCTGCAGTTGTACGATGGGGGAACAATTCACTTAGCCGATTTACGGGGCAAGGTTGTAGTCATCAACTTCTGGGCCTCCTGGTGCGAGCCGTGCAAGGATGAAGCCCGGGACCTGGAGGAAGTCTGGCGTCGGTACAAGGATAAGGGAGTGGTCTTTATCGGCATCAACTGGTCGGACACGGAGAGCAAAGCGCGGGCGTATTTGAAGAAGTACGATGTCACATACCCGAACGGTCCTGACCTGGGGCGGCGCATCGGGCAGATGTATCGCATCCAGGGCGTACCGGAAACGTTCTTTGTGGACAAGAAAGGCATCGTTCGGAAAGTGGTCATACAGCCCATGAGAGCAGATCAGATTATCGCGGTTATTGAGCAACTGCGTGCAGAGACCGGGGAGTAAAAAAATCCTTTTTCACTCTTTTTGAAGGAGAAATGTGTCCATGGCAGACGTGGGGTTTGTAGTGTTGGTAATCAGTTTTGTTGTGACCCTTTACGGTATTCTGGCCGGTGTGTTGGCCCACCATTGGCGTCGTCCTGACTTGGTGGAGAGTTCACGACGGGCGCTGTACGTGTTCGGCGCGCTAATGACCGTGGCAGTTGCGGTTTTGTGGTACTTGTTGTTGACCGATGACTTCACAGTGGAATATGTTGCGGGGCACAGTGAACGGGCCCTGCCCACGCTTTACAAGGTCGCCGCGTTGTGGGGTGGACAGGAAGGTTCCCTCCTTTTCTGGACGTTTATCCTTGGCTTGTACGCGGTGGCAGCGGCTCTTTTCCTTCACGAACGTCACCCGGAACTCAACGCGTATGTTTACGCGGTGCTACACGGGATCGCCTTTTTCTTCCTGGCTGTAGTCATCTTCGCAGCCAACCCCTTTGCTCTTTTGCCTTTCCGTCCACAAGATGGAAACGGCTTGGATCCGTTACTGCAAAACTACTGGATGGTTGCCCACCCAGTGGGATTGTACCTGGGCTATATTGGCTTTTCCGTTCCTTTGGCTTACGCCATTGCTTCTTTAATCACGGGCAATGTGGGGAATACGTGGTTGAAGACCATCCGTCGCTGGACGTTGGTCCCCTGGTTCTTCCTCTCCATTGGGATCCTGTTAGGATCCCAATGGGCGTACATGGAGTTGGGCTGGGGAGGATACTGGGCTTGGGATCCCGTGGAGAACGCGTCCTTGCTCCCGTGGCTTACGGGCACCGCGTTCCTGCATTCCATTATGATTCAGGAACGGCGGGGTATGCTGAAGGTGTGGAACATGGTGCTCATCTTCTTGACGTTCTGGTTGACCATTCTGGGGACATTTATCACCCGGAGTGGGGTTATCGAATCCGTACACGCGTTTGCCATTTCAAACATTGGGCCCATGTTCCTGGTTTTCCTGGCAGTGACGTTGTTGGGCTTTCTGTACTTGCTCTTCTCCCGCTATCCCCTTCTGCGTTCGGAGAATGAGTTAGATGCCATTCTCTCCCGGGAGACCACTTTCCTCCTGAACAACGTTATCTTCGCGACCATTGCCTTCACCACGTTATTAGGAACCACCTGGCCCATTTTGTCGGAACTCTTTACCGCGGATAAGTTGACGGTGAGTGCTCCTTTCTTCAACAAGGTGAACGGTCCTATCATGGCCGGCCTCATTCTCCTCATGGCCATTTGTCCGCTTCTGCCCTGGCGTCGGGCGAATTGGACGGTTCTTAAACGACAGTTTCTCTGGCCGGTGGTGGCAGCCGTACTTGCCGTTATCCTGTTGGTTGTTTTGGGGGAGCGTCGTGGTTGGCCGATATTGGGGTTTGGCAGTGTGGTCATGGTGGCTGCTACGCTGGTACAGGAGTTCGCGCGTGGGGTCCGGGCTCGGATGCGCGCGACTAAAGAACCCCCCTGGACCGCGTTTGTGATGCTTTTCCGTCGCAACCAGCGGCGTTACGGTGGGTACATTGTTCACCTGGGCGTCATCATCATGGCCGTAGGCATTATTGGCAGCGGATTCTACCAGGTGGACAATCAGGCGGCCCTAAAGGTAGGGGAGAGCATGACGATTGGGCCGTACACGTTGCGTTACGATGGCCTTGCTGAACGGCGGCGGAGCAACCATGCCGAAGTGTACGCCAAGGTGACCTTGTTAAAGGATGGCAAACCCTTGGCCCTGATGGAACCCAAACGGAACATTTACGATAAACGGCCAGAACAGCCAATCAGCGAGGTCGCATTGCGTTTTGGTTGGAAAGAGGACCTTTATCTGGTGTTGGCCGGTTGGGAAAAGGGGGGCGAAATTGCCAGTTTCAAAGCCTACATTAATCCCCTAATGAGTTGGTTGTGGTTTGGTGGGTTGGTGTTAATCTTTGGGGCGCTGATCGCGATGTGGCCCATGCCTCAGCGACGCCGAGTAGCAGTGCGGATACCTAAGGGGGCCGTCCCCCAGACGTGAACACCCGGGGAGGAGATGTCAATGATGTTGGATGCCTTAGTTATTGTGTTTGCCGCGCTCGTGGCTGCGGGCACGTTTTTGTTCGTGTTGCAACCTGTGTTGACGCAGGCAGTCGCGGTATCCGATGAGGAGGAGACCGTTGAAACGCTGGAGGAATTGTACGCACAGCGGGATGCTCTTTACCGCTCCATTAAGGAGTTGGAGTTTGATTACCGAGTGGGAAAACTCACCGATGAGGATTATCAGCGGTTTGTGGGACAATTAAAACGTCAGGCTGCAGATGTGCTCCGCCGCATTGACCAGGTTAAAGAGGCCCAGGCCACCATTCGACAGCGGTTAGAGGCTCAGATCCAGGCCTTACGCCACGGGGGGGCTGGCTCACGTGCTGCTGTGGTGCCGGAGACTGGAGGGGTAAAGCCACGTTTCTGTCCCCAGTGTGGGGCACCGGTGCGCCCTGGGGACAAGTTCTGTAGTCAATGCGGGGCACCTCTGACGGTGGGATGAGAATTGAAAGGCGGGCCAGCAATGGATGGCCCGCCTTCTTTTCAGCCATTTCAGTTTTCCCCATCAGGGGGACAGTGTACTGTAACGGTGAGGGATTTGCGGCCAAAGGCCTTTGCCTGCTCCCAGGTGGGCATCCAAATGTCCAGGTGTTTGTTGCTCACCGCGGACCCGCGGTCGTAGCACACGCAGGTACCTACGCCGGGCACTTCAAACCGAGTGCCAAAAGGGTAGCGCGGTCCGCACGCGCAGATGCCAGGGCCAGTGGGTCGTCCACTGGCGGTCTTGCCTTCCCCGGAATACGCGGACACCGACATTTTCACTTCCCCATCCTGGCATGAAGAGGACAAAATCCCACACCCGCCAAGAAAGAGCGCTATCACGATAACGATCACACTGAAGAAGACCTGCCAACTTCTCATGCTGTTTCTCCCAACTCCTCGGCCAGGCGACGGGCTTGTTCCTCCGCGGCCAGTGCGTCAATGATCTCGTCCAGGTCACCATCCAGCACATCTTGCAGTCGGTAAATTGTCAGGCCAATACGGTGATCTGTGACGCGGTTTTGGGGGAAGTTATAGGTACGAATTTTTTCGCTGCGTTCTCCTGTACCCACCTGAGCACGACGTTGTTCGCCCAGTTCGCGACGGCGCCGTTCTTCCTCCATCGCGTGCAGTCGGGCCCGCAGGATTTGCATCGCCTTGAGACGGTTCTGCAATTGAGATTTAGCATCCTGGCAGGAGACCACCAGACCTGTTGGCAGGTGTGTGATGCGGACCGCGGAATCCGTGCGGTTCACGTGCTGTCCCCCGGGGCCGGACGCGCGGAACGTTTCAATGCGCAAGTCTTTGGGGTCGATGTGCACTTCCACGTCTTCCACTTCAGGCAGGACCGCGACAGTGGCTGTGGACGTGTGAATGCGACCTGAGGCCTCGGTCTCGGGTACTCGTTGTACCCGGTGCACACCGCTTTCGTATTTCAGGCGTGAGTACGCACCCTTACCTTTGACCAGGAAGATAATTTCCTTATAGCCTCCGATGCCGGTGGGATTACTGGAAAGGATTTCTGTTTTCCAGCCATGGTCTTCCGCATAACGCATGTACATGCGGGCCAGATCCGCGGCGAAAAGCGCAGCCTCTTCTCCGCCCGCGCCCGCACGGATTTCCATGATGACATTGCGCTCATCGTTCGGGTCCTTGGGCAGGAGCAGGCGCCTGATTTCCTCCTCCAGCCGCTCCTTTTCCTCGGCGAGTTCCTTCACCTCCTCCCGGGCCAGGTCCCGCAATTCTTCATCTTCCAGAAGGGCCTGGGCCTCCTCCAATTGCTGCGTTACCTGCTTATAGCGCGTGTAGGCTTCCACCAACGGTCGGAGATCGGCCTGTTCCTGGGCCAACTCGGCCAACCGTTGATGGTCCGACGCGATGGCGGGGTCTGCCATCTGCTGTTCAATCTCTTCGTATCGGCGAACAACGTTTTCTAACTTATCCCACATACTCATGTTGGCTTCCGGTTTCAGGATTTAAATAGGGGAAGATGTCCCAACGATATAATGTGTTTCCACTGATTGGGGTCACCTTCCGTGAACACCGCTGCTTCCGCTACTATTTCCGCTCCTGCTTGTTCCATTAGTTGCCGCAATCCCTTAAGCGTGCTGCCCGTGCTTACCACATCGTCCACCAGGATGACTCGCTTCCCCTTGAGGAATTTTAAGTCCTTACCGTCCACGTACAGTGTTTGCGGTTTGCCGGTGGTAATGCTGACCACCTCAGTACTGATAGAGCCTACCATGTAGGGCTTCAATATCTTGCGCACGACCACGTAGGGAATGCCCAGGCGCACGGAGAGGGCGTGGGCCAAAGGAATGGCCTTGACCTCTGGCGTCACCAGCGCGTCTGCTTCCGGCAGTTGTGAAGCAAGAGCGTCGGCGGCGGCCTCAACCACTTCCGTGTCGCCGAGCATGTTGAAAATAGCGATGCGCAATCCCGGCGCCACCTCAAATAAGGGCAGGTGGCGGGTCACTCCCGCAACCGTGACCGTGTAATATTCCTCTGCCATTGCTCGAACCGAGCCTCCTTTCGCGAGTTATCGGCGGGTATCTCTTCCCTGGTGCAGGGCCCAACCCGAGGAATTTTAGCATATCCTCACAGAATAGGCTATTCCAGAGCGAGGCGGTCCATCTTCACGCCTGTTGCTATCCACGCACCGGTGTGCTCTTCACGATCCCTTCACGTTCTCCGGGTATACCTAAGGAGAGTGGGAGGAATTTTTGAGGACAATGGAACTGGCTGGTCCTGTGGAAATGCCTTTCTCTCCATCCATAAAATGAGTGTGCACCTTACAAAGGACAAATCCTGACATGCAGATTCCAAAAACTTCACCTCGCTACTGTGCCTTCCTGTTGCGCTGCTGGGAGGAACGGCTGGACCCATCCGGCCCGGGGACGTGGCGGTACACCCTAGAAGAAGTGGCCGGAGGGGAAAGGCATGGATTCGCCTCGCTAGAAGTCCTCATAGCCTACCTGAAACAGCGGTTGGAGGAGACACATCAGGAGTAGTGGTGTCGCATATGCTGCCACTACCGATACATTTCTGACACACAGTGGAAGGGAGTACACAACACCATGAGAACATCAACCACATTGCTCGCGTTCCTTGTTTTTGCCGTCGGCATATTGGGCTTGACCGTTTTTATGGCGTCGGCTGGGACATTCCAGGATTCCAAAGCCGCCCTGGCTTCTGATAGCCTGGCCCTGGACATCCTCCCCAGCGATTTCTTCCCCAAGAACGGGGACACCATTACTTACACGGTACTGATGACCAACACCTCTTACAGGGCCGCGGCCCAGATGGTGATGACCGATGTATTGCCCACCGGACTGAACCTGGTGGACGGCACGCTCCAGGCCAGCGCGGGTCAGGTGGCCTACGACGCCAACGCCCGCACCATCCGCTGGGAAGGTGCGCTCGCGGCCCGGAGAGCGGCCCAGGTGCACTACGTGGCCAGACTCCAGACCGACGATCCCATCTATAACACAGCCACCCTGCAAAATGTTCAGTCGGGCGAGAGCGTCAGCGCCACCAGCGCGCCTCTGTCCGAGTGGGGCGAGATGGAATGGGTGGCCTGGCCGCCGTCCTTCGCCCAGAACCTGGCCGGTCCGCATGGCATTGCTGTGGACGCGGCCGGCACCGCGCATCTGGCCTACGCGGGGAAGGGGGTGATGTACGGGCGCTGGACAGCCTTGGGCTGGAGCACTGAGGTGGTCACCACCATCAACTCGGCGCGAGCCGCGGCTATCGTCCTGGACGCCGACGGCAGCCCCCAGATCACGTTCTTGTCCCCAGGCGATGCCGGCAAGGGCGTCATCTGGCTGGCACAGCAGAGCACGCCCGCGACCGCGACCGCGTGTGCTACGGCCACAACGGATGCGCACGCCTGGAATGTGGCCCAGGTCGCGCAGGTGAACGACGACGCCCGCCTGACGGGTCTGGACCTGGCGCTTGGGGATGACGGGGTCGCACATCTGGTGTATGCCTATGACCAGGCCCTGTACTACTTGCGGAACGAGGGATCGGGCTGGTCTGCGACCGCGACCATCGCTGCGGCAGGGGCATGTGATCCGGCCGGGGGCTTCGCCCTGACCCTGGATGGCGACGCGCCCCACGTGGTCTGCGCCTCCGATGCCGGCGTGCGTCTGTACGGTCGGGGCAGCAATGGTGGGTGGAGCAGCGAGATGGTGCAGAGTGGCAGCGGCTACGCACATCCGGGGCTGGCTTATGCTGGCGGCGCGGCCTACGTCTCCTTTGTGCAGGGGGCCGACCTCTACGTGGCGACGAAGGCGGGCGGGGTCTGGCAAAAGCAAAAAGTCGCGACCCTGCCCGGTTCGGGCGAATGGACGGCGCTGGCCGCGACAACGGATCACCTGGCCCTCTCTTACGCGGATGCAGTCGGTGCAAACAGGCACGGGGTGGGCGTAGCGACCCGGGCGCTGGCAGGCGGCGCCTGGCAGATCACCACGGCGGAGACGAT
>CAYOAZ010000039.1:0-21907 GCA_964402285.1 uncultured Anaerolineae bacterium
CGGGGCCCCGGGAATCCCGGGGCCCCTGTGCGCCACTCCCTTGTACCCTTCGCCTTGGGTTAGTTTAGCGGTGGATGAGTGTGATGTACATGTGGAACGGAAGGTCCGCTCGGCTTAAGGTGCGCTGGGCTAACGGACCAATAACCGTGCCGTCGGCTACGGACATCAGTTTGTAATAGTAAGTTTGACCGGGCTTGACATTCTCATCCCGATAGCGGAACAGGGTGGGGTCATCGGCCTGAGCCACCACCGGGTACGGTGTGATGAGTTCGTACAGCCGGTCGGGCAACAGTGAACGGTAGACGTAGAAGCCAGTAACCTCGTTCGCATCCTGCACACGCCACTGCAGTTCGACGAAGTCCAAACCACTCTCCCCGTTCACAGCCACCACCCGTACCGCAGTGGGCAAGGTGTATCCGGTATCGTTCCCCTCCGATACCTGACCGCACGTAACAGTCACGTGGTGCACCCGAGAGGTGGAGTTCCCCATACCGTCCATCGGGGCGAGTTCAACTGTGTAGGTTCCTGGCGGTAAGTTGCTGAAGGTGTACCGCCCTTCGTAGTCTGTGTACTCGGTCCACGTATCACCGAAGGAGTTCGTCGCGGTGACAGGAATACCGCCGATGCCCAGGGTTTCTGTGTCATCCTTTACGCCATCCCCATCGCTGTCCAGCCATGCCAGCCCTGTAATGGTCACCGGGTACGCGTATCCAAAGTCCGCGCCCAGGAACGTCAGGCCGTCGGGCAGGACCACCAGGATGGGATTTTCTTCGGTGGTGCGCACTAAGCCGGGCAAACTTCCTTCCTCCACCAGGACCCAGTAGGTGCCACCTTCAAGTTGGCTGAAGGTGTAGGTGCCGTTGGCATCTGTGGTTGTCTGGCCCATGAGGGCATCATCTGTGCCGGGTTCGAAGACGTGATCACCGTCATCCTGGTAGAGGAGGATGCGTACGTTAGCAATACCGCCTTCATCCGCGTCTTTCACCCGGTTCCCATTGCAATCCAGCCACACCTGGTCGCCGATGACACCGGTCGCGGTGGCGATGACAAAGCCAGCCGAATCCTCATCACCGGGCACGGGTTGGCCATACGATTCGGCGCCATCCACAATGGCCCGGTTCACGCATTCACCATTAGCGTCGTCCAGCACGGTGAAGGGGATGCGCACGATAAAGGACTGGCCCGGTTCCAGGTAACGACCGAAGGAAAGGACCAGGTCCAACCACTCAATGCGTCCCGGTTCGCTGTGCTGTTCCGCGGGCGATGCGGTCTTGCGCATGTACTGCAGGCACTCCTTGTCGTATTCATCGACCAAGGGGATTTTTGTCAGGGTCACGCTGCCAACATTGCGAACTTCCACTTCAAAGACCACCGTATCCCCGGGCTTGATGTCCCCCTGTGGGGATACAATGCGCTTATCCACGTCCAGGGAAGGCGTGGTGCCGCCGGTGGGCACACGGAATCCAAAGTCCTCTTCACCGACGCCGTTCTCCGGCAGGTGAACAGTTCGCGGGTTAGGAGGCGTGTCCAACTCCGCGTTCGCGGGCAGGTCATAATCGTTTTCGTCCACTTCTACTTTGTACGTGCCCGCGGGAAGGTGGAAGAAGCAGTACCGCCCTGTGGCATCCGTGTTCATCGCCATAATCAGGTTGTCCCCAGAATCCAGCAGGCGCACCAGGATGTTCGGCAGAGGACTGTCGGAGTTGTTGAAGATGCCGTCCTCGTTATCATCCAGGAACACGTCGCCACAGATACGTCCCTCGTGCAAGGACGAGGTGGGTGTGGCTGTCGGCGTGCTGGTCGGCGTGGGCGATGGCGTCACGGACGAGTTGAGCCCAAAGTGCAGGTACAGGTTCCGCTGACACGGGTTGATAAGGGATGTGTGTAATGGGTTCGCGCTGGTGATGGTGTAACCCGCGGGCGGAAGCACGGTCACGGTGTAGTTCCCCAGCGGGAGACCACCCACTTGCCACCAACCGTTGTTGTTTGTGGTCACCAGCCGATGCACAGGCCCATCGATCCGCACCTGGACGCCGGGAATGCCGGGCTCGCTGCCGTAATCGTAGTAGCCGTCCGCGTCCAGGTCGTTGAACACACGACCACCCAAGGCTGTGTAGCACGTGGTTGGCGTGGGCGTAACAATGGGCGTCGGTGTAGCCGTGGGCGTCCACGTGGGTGTGGGTGTCCACGTAGGCGTGACACTGGGTGTCGGTGTGTGGGTGGGCGTTGGCGTAGGTGTATCTGTATCACCCGAGGGTGTGACCATAGGTTCTGTTGGCGTTGGTGTTGGCGTCGGTGTCGGTGTGTTGGTCGCGCTCGGCGGACAGGTTGGACAAGGTGTCTTCTGGCGGTTCTTAAAGCGGATGTGGATGCATTCGCCCGGTTCCACCACCACGTCGAAGAGAGGTGCCGTCACAGGCTCCCAACCGTCCTGCATTTCCTCCCAGAAGACGTAGGTGCCTGCAGGGAGGTTATCAAACTTGAAGTACCCTGTGCCGTCGGTCACCCGGGTGTAGATGGGACCGGTCTGCCCCGCAGGGCGGGCGTGAATGGTCCACATGGGCAGTCCAACGTGCTGATCGTCGATCTTGTACCCATCTACACAGCCCACATCCCCAGACGGGGTCGGTGAAGGTGTAGGTGTGTCGGTGGGCGGGGGGGTAGGTGTCCACGTGGGCGTAGCCGAGGGTGTGGGTGTGTTTGTAGGCGTGGGTGTCGGCGTCCAGGTGAACGTGGGTGTCCATGTGGGCGTCGGTGTAGGCGTGTTAGTAGGTGTTGCCGTTGGTGTGGGGGTCGGTGTGATTTCAATGTTCCCACACGCGGTGCTGCTCCGCGTTGGGAAGGGATTCCCCAGGGTGTCCTGGGCGCCTTCCACAGTCGCGGTGTTACACGCCTCTCCTGCGTTTTCCAACACCAGGAAGGACACGGTGATGTTGATGGTGTCCCCTGAATCCAGGTTTCCAAAGGATTGGGTTAGATCGTTCCAGTGTAAGGTGCCATTGCCCTGGGAGTCCGGGGGCACAGGCGATGCGGACTGGTACTGGAAACGAGTGGCGTCAAAGGTGTCGTCCAACGGCAAGATGTCAATGGTCGTAGCCCCGGTGTTCTCAATGGTAATGCTGAACACAGCCGTGTCTCCCGGGGCTAACGTCCCCGTTGTGAGCAACACTTTGGTGACGGATAAGTTGACAGATTCAATCGATGTGGCTCGTCCGGTATAGGGCGTCACCATGACAAGAATCAAGGCGACGACCACAACGGCGAAGAGAACTCGGTAGTGGCGCATATCGGCCCCTCCTCACAGGTCCATGCTGTTACATTTACAAATTTAAGTCCAATTACTTGCGTTTGGACTTTAAACCAACGATTTATTTCAACGAGTGAAACTCCCTCACGCAGTTGGGAACAAGCGAATCAAGCCGGGAGTTCATGTCATTCCCACCACTTTCATTATAAAGGAAAGCAGGGGAAAAAGAAGGGGGCCTAACTGACAATTTGCTGTCAATTTGTCAATTGTTGAGGTGCGTTAGGTGGGTATGCGGAGGATGATCCGCGCGCCACCCCAGGGGCTGGTGCCGATGGTAATGGTACCTTCGTGCGCCTCAGCCAGGGCTCGCGCCAGGGTAAGGCCAATGCCCAGCCCCTCGTGCTGGCGTGTGCTAACATCCTCGCTCTGGTAAAATCCCTGAAATACCCGATCCCGCTCTTCCTCAGGGATGCCCGGCCCGGAATCGTCTACGTAGAAGATGGCTTCCCCCTGTTCCCGCTCCACCTGGATGGCAATACGCCCTCCTGAAGGTGAGAATTTCACAGCATTGGAAAGCAGATGGCGCAAGATGGCCGCTACATGGTCCGGATCTAAAACCAGTTGGAACGCGGAGGGAGCAACGTTGACCTCCAACTGAATGTGTTTCTCCTCTATAAGGTGCTTGTAAGGTGCAATCACGTCCCGTTCAAGCCACTGGGGGACGTTGATTAACCGCGGCTGAGGTTTCTTTTCCAAACTGCGCAGGGTGTGTAAGTCGAACAAATCTCGCGCCAGGGTCTCCAGACGCACCAGGTGACGCATGATGGGCTCCAGATACGGGTGAAGGTCCGGGATGTCCATCTCGGCTATCAGTTCCAGGTAGCCCTTAATAACGGTAACGGGGGTGCGGAGTTCATGCGCCGCGATGTCGATTATCTGCGTGCGGAGGCGATCCAGTTGTTGGAGATCCCTGTACGCGCGCTGGAGTTCCACGAAGAGCCGCGCGCTGTGGATGAGCGCTGCGGCCTGGGCCGCGAGAATGCCGGCCATTTCCGCATCCCCCTCCTTAAAGGGTTGCCGGCCAGGGTGTTTGGTCAAGTTCAATACGCCCAAGAGGTTGCCCGCGTGGATAATCGGAATACTGATAGAGGAGTACGCGTTACGACGTCGCAGCCACGGGTGCACGAAATCCGGAATCTGGCCCTCGGTGAGGATGAGCGGACGACGGGTTTTGGCGACCCAGCCGGCAATGCCCTCCCCCACCCGTTGCCGTTGCTGCATGGCCTGTTCGGGGAGGCCAATGGCCGCGGCAACGTACAGCACCTGCTGGCTTTCGTCCACCAACATGATGGATCCCCGATCCGCGCCCACTTCCCGAATAGCAGTGTCCAGAATGCGGTGCAGGAGGACTTTAAGGTCTTCCATGTCCGCGAAGGATTGGGCCAATATGTACAGGGGGACCATGGCCCGCATGCGATGCATACGATATATGCGCTCGTGGGTGGCTAACACGGCCCGGAGTCGCTGAAGCAACACATCTTCGGCTTCGTCAAGGAACCACACCGCGCACAGTCCCCGGGCCAACACGCGCGGCAGGTATGAGATGTGCTCCTGTGAGGCGAGCACCACGTACAACTCATCCCGCTGTGATGCTGAGGGAAACGCCTCCAACATGTGGAGGACGTGTTCCGGGTGTTCAATGAGGCTAAGGACAAAAACCAGGGAGGTTGCATCCTCCGGAACTGGTTCGCCAAATTCCCGCAGGACAAACCCCTCGCGGGCTAGGACCTCACGAGCACGTTGGGCATGGGCATCAATGGGCGGTACGATGTACACCAAAGTTCCCAAGGTCGTTCATCCTCGTTCGTTATCAGGTATGCGCGCTGTTTTCACGCTGCGTCAGTGCTTGCAGTCGCTGGACAGCGTCGTCCAGACGCCGCAGGGTTTCCTCGCGTCCCAGGGCGAGGAGCACGTCGAACAAGGGCGGGGTTACTTTTTTGCCACTCACCGCCACCCGAACGGGCATAAACACTTGCCCCGCCTTCAAGCCCATCTGCGCGGCCAGATCTCGCAATGCTTGTTCTAAGGCCTCTTCCTCAAAGGGAGTCTTTGCTATGATCTCCCTCGCCGCCTGGAGGACAGCCAACGTCTGGGCCGCATCCAATTTCTTGGCGATGAGCAAGGTGGGCTCATACTCCAGGGTCTCCCGGTACAAGAAGTCCACCAGTTCCGAGGCCTCGGTGAGCCGCTTAATGCGTTCCTGTACTGCAGGCAAGATCCGACGCAGCCGTTCGTCCTTTTGCAGGACATCGCCGGGCACACCCAGATCCCGCTCCAAGAAGGGGATTAACCGCTCCAGCAATTCATCCACGCTCAATTTGCGAATGTACACGCCGTTCAACCACTCCAATTTGGAGTAAGGAGCCGCGGCCGGCTTGGGGTTAATGTCCTTCAAGTCAAAATGAGCAATGGCCTCCTCCCTGGAGAAGACCTCAATTTCAGGATCATAGGACCAGCCGATGCGGGCCAGCCAGTTGAACATGGCTTCAGGTAAGTAGCCCTGGTCACGGAAATCCCGTACCAGGATGGGCAAACCGCTCTTCTCTGCCCGACGTTTGCTCATTTTCCCCTTGCCCGAGGGGTCAAGGATAACGGGCAAGTGGACGTGTACGGGCATTTCCCAGCCAAACGCGTCGTAAAGGAGTTTGTGGCGGGGAAGACTGGGGATCCACTCTTCTCCGCGCAGGACATGACTGATGCGCATAAAGTGGTCATCAATGACCACAGCCAGGTGGTACGTGGGGAACCCGTCCGACTTCAGGAGCACAAAATCATCCAGAGTGGATACATCCACCTCCACTGGGCCGCGCAAGAGGTCGTAAGCCACTACCCTGCCCTCTAATGGCGTCTTAAACCGAATGACATAACTGCGCCCTTCAGCCTCGCGGGCAGCCACCTCTTCCGGTGTGAGGTAGCGACAACGGCGGTCATAGCGGGTGGGCTCGCCCCGGGCCTGCTGTTCCTTGCGCATCTGCTCCAACTCTTCGGGCGTGCAGAAACACTTATACGCCTTGCCCTGTTCTACCAACCAGTGAGCCCACTTTTGATAAAGGTGCAAGCGCTCTGACTGCACATACGGCCCGTATTCTCCGCCCACATCCGGCCCTTCATCCCAGTCTAACCCTAGCCAGCGCAGACCGTCCATTAAATCCTGGACAGAATCGGGAACGTAGCGCTTGCGGTCGGTATCCTCGATGCGCAGGATAAAGGACCCGTTGCAGTGTCGGGCGTAAAGCCAATCGTACAGGGCAGTACGTGCTCCCCCAATGTGCAAGTATCCTGTAGGACTAGGCGCAAAGCGCACCCGTACGTTGTCCGGACAAGGTGTGGTCTGTTTCTTGTTGTCGCTCATGCGCGCTCGGTCACTCCTTTCTCTCCCCCAATATGCGCTTATCCAATTCCGAGGGCCGGTCCGTGCACTGAAGCCCCGGCAAACTCTACCCACCCCCAGAATCGTTCCCCAGGGTTGGTCATGTGATGCGGTTCTGCACAATTGTACTGAGGAGTGGACGTTGTGCCAAAAGGCAAAAGTCCGCATGTGACCTGGGTTTAGGAGGGGAACCCTGGGCCGGGTATAATACCGGCATCCGAACCCGCATCCCGGACCACTTAACGCGGGGCGCTGGAGAGAGGACGATGACACGAGCACTGGTGACCGGATCAACAGGTCTGGTAGGCGCCAATGTGGTGGAGGTTTTAAACGAGGCTGGATGGCATGTGCGCATTCTACGCCGCACCACATCCCGCCTGGACGCGCTGGAAGGGCTTGTGTATGAGGATGCTGTAGGTGATATCCTGGACAAGGAGAGCCTGCTGCGCGCCATGGAGGGGGTAGATGTGGTCTTCCACGTGGCCGGCGCGGCCGACCACTGGCGAACATCACGCGAGCGCCTGTACCAGGTAAACGTGGATGGCACGCGCACGGTGGTGGAAGCAGCACTGGAAACGGGTGTCCAACGGCTGGTGTACACAAGTTCAATTGCTGCCATCGGCCCTGCCCCCGACCCAGACCATCCAGTGGATGAGCAGCACACGTTCAACCTCCCGCCAGACCTTTTCCCATACGGGCACAGTAAGTGGCTGGCTGAAGAAGAGGTGCGCAAGGGAATTGAACGCGGTCTGGACGCGGTTATCGTCAACCCATCCATTGTCATTGGGCCCCGTGATGTGCACTTGATTACGGGAAGCATGTTCATCACCCTGCAACGAAGCCGGGGATTCCCCCTCGCACCCCGGGGGGGATCGGGGGTGGTAGCAGCGCGCGATGTGGCCCTGGGACATCTACGCGCAGCAGAGGTAGGGCGCACCGGGGAGCGGTACATTCTCAGCGCGGAGAACTTAACGCACAAGCAATTGGCCTGCATGTTGGCCGACGCGCTGGGAGTGCCTGGACCGCGCTGGGAACTTCCCCCGTGGATGGCGCCCCCGCTGGCTTCCCTGGTGGAATTCCTCCGCTCATTGGGCATAAAAGTCCCCACTCGCGGGAGCACTTTGCGCATGTCGGTGTACTGGTTCTATGTGAACAATGAAAAGTCCCGCCGGGAGTTGGGTTTGGTGTACAGTCCGCTGCAGGATGCCGTTCGCGAGGCCCTTACGTGGCTGCGCGAACACCATATACTCAGAGAACGATGAAAGGAGGCGACCCTTGTACGATCCCCGTATTCGCCAAATTGCACAAGTGTTGGTTCGCTATTCGTTAGGGGTGCAACCTGGGTGGAACGTCCTCATTCGCTCCTGGCCCGCAGGAGAACCGTTGGTCCGCGAGGTGTACCGCGAGGTGCTGCGGGCAGGCGGAATTCCCTTTGTACGCTTGCAGTTCACTGACCAGGAAGAGGTCTTCTACAAGGAAGCCAGTGAAGAGCAACTCAAAACGTTGGGGCCCTGGGAAATGTGGTTCGTGGAAAACATGGACGCGTTTGTGACAATTCTCGCTGAAGAGAACACAAAAGCCCTCACCCACATCCCACCGGAACGAGTCGCCCTGCGGCAACAAACACGACGCCCTTACTCCCAACGCTTCCTGGAACGGGCCGCTCAGGGCGATTTGCACTGGACATTGACCCTATTCCCCACGCAGGCCTACGCGCAAGACGCGGACATGTCCCTGGCGGAATTCACCGAGTTCGTGTTCAATGCAGCCCTACCAGACCCCGATGACCCCATTGGTTACTGGCAACGGGTAAGTGAACAACAGGCACGGCTGGTGCGCTGGCTCTCCCAAAGGGACGAAATCCACGTGGTCGCGCCGGGTACAGACCTGCGCCTGCGCGTGGGAGGACGAACATGGATTAGCGCGGATGGCCATGAAAATTTCCCTGACGGGGAGGTGTTTACCGCCCCTATTGAGGACTCGGTAGAAGGCCACATCACCTTCTCCTACCCCGCAGTGTACCGCGGCCGCGAGGTGGAAGGGGTACAACTGTGGTTCGAAAAGGGACAGGTGGTCAAAGCAACAGCGCTCAAAGGGGAAGAATTCCTCCTGAGCATGTTGGACACCGATGAAGGTGCCCGTCGGGTAGGAGAATTTGCCATTGGGCTGAACCGAGGAATTCAGACATTCACGCGAAACATCCTGTTCGACGAGAAAATTCACGGGACCATTCACATGGCCTTGGGCAAGGCCTACCCCGAAAGTGGCGGCAAGAACGAATCCGCCATCCACTGGGACATGGTGTGCGACTTGCGCCAGGGTGGCCGCATGTACGCAGACGGTGAATTGTTCTACGAGAACGGGGAATTCACGATAGAGTTCTAACCGAGCAGGGTGGAAAAACGAGTCCGTGTTGTGGGGGGACAGAGTCTCCCCACAACACGCGGCGTTGCACCCAGCAACAAAACACAGGAGAAGGGGGGAGTAATGTCCCGCTGGACCATGCGTACTGGGTACTGGCTAGTGCTAAATATTGTGGCCATGTGGCTCGCCGTGATGGTGGTACCTGGCATTTCCGTTATCCATTCCCAAGACATTGTGTACGTGGGCATTGTGCTGGCCCTGGTCAACGGGTGGATAGGTCCCATCTTACGCCTGGTCACCTGCCCAATCCGCTTGCTCACGTTTGGTCTCTTCTCCCTCGTTGTCAACTGGCTCCTCTTCGTGTCGGCCACCTGGTTGAGCCGCAAATTCGGCGCCAGTATTTCCATAGCCGGTTTTCTGCCCGCGCTGGAAGGCGCGCTGGTAGTCTCGGCCTTTCTGTTCCTGGGCAATCACCTCAACCCCTTCACGACCAGGAAACGATCCCGCAAGTAATCAGGGTTCCCAACACAGAAACCCAGGGGGACACGATATCCACTGGCCCAAGCCATTGCCCTCCTTGGGCCGCGGATTAAGAGGGGCGACGTCCCTGCAAGGGTCACACTCCACGCGCGAGCCATCGCGCCCCGCACAATCCGAACCTGGTCCTGAGACTGTGAGCCAGGCGTTCGCCGCGCTTCCCCATGGTGTGTGGTATAATGCGTGTGGGGAGTAAGCGTTGCACACATTGGTGTGAAGATTAAGGAGGGCGCACAATGGACTCAGAGCGGTGGACCTATTTAAAGCCCCTCTTCGTCCTGTGGCAACGCATTGAGTTGCCCATTTACTTTGGTGTGGGAATCACCCTGGTGGTGGCAGCGTTTGCCGCCCTGGGCGAGATATGGGTCTTCCAAATTATCCCCTGGATAGGTGGACACGGTGCCCTGGATGTGCTGGAAGTGCTGGACAAATTGCTCCTCATATCCATGCTGGCCGAAATCCTGCAAATGGTCAAAATTTCCATTGGCCAACGACGGCTATCCAGCGAACCCTTCCTCATTGTCGGACTCATATCCGTGGTGCGACGCATTCTCATTATCACCGCGGAGGGAACCCGCATTGTCAACCAGGCCAGTTTGGGACATTTCCTGGCCCTTCTGGTAGAACTGGCTATTCTGGCGGTGTTGCTCTTCGCGTTTGTACGCGGCCTCTACCTTTTGCGACAGCAACGCTTGGATGAAGCCCGACGCTTGCGTGAGGAACGCCGCCAACATGGCGACGCTCCAACGTGGGCCCAGTTATTACAGGGAGAGTAACTACAAGACGCGCTGAGGACGGAATACCATGGCCCGACCATCCCAAAAGAGACAAAAATCCCGCAAGAAGCAACTGAACCACCTTCTGCAACAAGGCTGGAACGCCATTGCCCAGGGACAATTTGGGCGCGCCTTGCGGAAGTTCCAACAAGTGGTCAAGGAAGACCCGCAACATGCCGAGGGATGGTTGGGAGTGGGAGTAGCATTAAGCAGTATGGGCCAGATGGAGGAAGGGTATGAGGCGCTCCACCGCAGTTTGGAATTGGATCCGCAGCAGGTGGAAGGATGGCATGCCCTGGCCCAAACAGCCGATGCCCTGGGGTATTTGCTGGAAGCGATAGAGAGCATCCACATGGCCCGACGACTGGCCGAGGAGCAAAAACGCCCCCCTGAAACACTCCGGGGACTTGAACTCACAGAAGCCGCGTTCCAACAGGGCCTGAAACGCCTGGCCGAGGATATGGGCATAGATCTTTCCACGGAAGAAGGGCGTACCCTTTTGCGAGAAGGATTCCACGCGTTTCAGGAAGGAGTCCAGGCCTTGCGGGCCAAGGAATATGACCGGGCCGTACAGGCGTTCAGGCGGGCAGTTGCCCTTCTGCCTAACACCCCCAGGGCCTGGGGGAATCTGGGGCTCGCGTTAGCACTTAAGGGAGAATACGAGGACGCGGAGGCCGCGTTGCAAAAAGCGCTGGAAATTCAACCCGATTATGAACCCGCCCGTTTTAACCTGGAACATTTGCGGAAAATCCGCGAAACCCAAGAGACTGAACCCAACGCGTTTCTCCTGGAATATACCGACCTCAAGCGCGACGCTCCGAAGCGCAAAGAATTGCGGTAATCACCATGGACGAAGAACATCCCATTCTCCTCGTTGCAGCACCGTGGAAGGACCGAGCCTATCTCCTGGCAGAACTCCAGGAGCGGGGATATGAGGTGCGAGCCTTCCCAAGCATTGTGGCGGCTATCGGCTATTTGGTGCGCCGTCCACGTGTGCACCCGGCCCTGGTCATTCTGGACATCGGGGAGGATCCGGATATATCCTCACGCACAATTGAGGACTTGTTCTCGATAACAGAGGATGCACCGTGGTTGGTCATTGCCTCACGGGTGCATCCGCTCCCAGAAGTCCGCGTGTTACACGCCCCGCGCGTGCACATAGTATACCGTCCTGTTCGGGTGGGCAGCATCGTGGCCCAGGCCGAACGTCTTCTACAGGAATTTGAAGCACATTTTGGGAAAAAGGGGAGTACAACTCAATGATTTTCGCTTTACTGGCCGATGCGCTCACGATTATCCGGTTTAGCATTGCCCTGGTTATTGTCTACCTCGGGGTTGTAGAGGGAGCCACAGCCTTTCCTCACGTGGTGATGTTGGTTGTCCTGGCCTGGGTAACTGACGGGTTAGATGGGCCCCTGGCACGTCGGGCCAAAGGACGAACGCGCTTGGGACGATTTGATTTTCTTATTGACGTGGCACTCACATGGGCATCCTTCGCCTACCTCACGTTGGCCGGGTTTATTCCCTGGCCCCTGGCCCTGCTTTACACGCTTATTACTATGGTGGTGGTTGCCTACTTCCAGCGCAAGTCCGTGATGATTGTGTTCATGCGGCCGATTGATTTAACCAGCAGCCTCATCGCGTTGCGCTACGCGCCGGAGATTACCCTCCTCTTCCTGGCATGGCTGGTGGGGCTGGGGCTTATCCGCTGGCGTCGCACCAAGGCGCGCATACGAGCCTGGGTCTACGACCTCTACCTCATTATCCGATACGGCCAATCCGCTCCTCACAAAGCAGAACAGAGGAAACGAACCCCCTAACTCCAACAAAGGACTAACGAAATGCCAACGTCATGCTTACGATGCATCGGCTAAAATAGGAGTGCTTACAGGGAATCGCTCAACACATCTCTAAGGTGAAGATAAGGGGGGCACTATGCGCATGATTGTACAATATGGCCAACTGGAAGCGCTGTTCCGTCGGGCCGTGGGAATGGATTTAACCGAGAATAAGGCGAAGGAAATCCTCTCTTTTGTGCAAAAGAAGTTGCACGATCTCCTGGTCATTGGCGAACGAAACGCCCATTACAATGATCGCGAGGTGATCTGGCTCTCAGACGTGCCCATCACTAAGGGACTCCGTCTTTCCATCCAGAAGTTCCAGGAGTTGGAATTGGAAGAGCAAATTAACCTGCAGTACATTCTAGATTACCTCGCAACCCAACCCGCGTTGAAGTACCCGCTCGAGGCAGAACTGGAAGCGGATTTACCGAACATTGTGGGTGGCTTACTCCTGACCTTTGCGCGCACGCTGTTTGTCCTGACAGGCGGCGCTCGCTCCTTTGACATGGAAGATGTGGAACGAGCCAAGGAAATTCTGGACTTAACTCTCTAACAGAGGAGCATTCATGGCCAATACGTATGTGCTCATCCACTACGGAGAAGTCGGGCTAAAAGGCCAAAATCGACCCAAGTTTATCCAGACGCTGGTACAAAACATCGAAACGAGGTTGGAAGGATTGGACGTACGCCTGGACCGACGACGGTCCGGGCGCATTCTTTTCCGCCTGGCAGATGAAAGCGCATGGGAGGAAGTGGCCAGGCGCTTGCAGACAGTGTTCGGTATTGCTTACTTCGCTCGAGCCTGGCGTGTTCCGCTGAGCATGGACGCGCTGGAAGCCGCGGTGTTAGAACACCTTCCACGCGAGCAGGGGATTTCCTTTGCTGTGCGCGCCCGCCGTGCTAACAAGGACTTCCCCCTGAATTCCATGGAGATTAACCGACGGCTGGGCGCGGCTGTGGTGCAGGCCACGGGGTGGAAGGTGAATCTCTCTAACCCAGATTTGCCCATCCACGTGGAAGTGCTCTACAAGGAGATTTTCTTCTACTTCAACCGCATCCAGGGCCCTGGCGGCCTTCCCGTCGGCGTAAGTGGCACGGTTATTAACCTGCTATCCGGCGGGATCGATTCTCCGGTGGCCGCGTGGCGCATGTTGCGCCGCGGCGCGCGCGTTATCAATGTCCACTTCCACGGCCAACCTCTGGTCTCCGACGCGTCGGAACGTAAGGCGATTCTCCTGACAAAGGTGCTAACCGAGTGGGGAGGTTCCCCGCGACTGTACAGTGTGGGCATCGGTGGAATTCAAAAAGCCATAACCGAAACAGCACCACCGGAATACCGCATGGTCCTCTACCGGCGGCTGATGATGCGGGTCGCGCAGGAGATCGCTGCTCGTGAAGGCGCGCTGGCTCTGGTTACCGGCGAAAGCCTGGGGCAGGTGGCATCCCAGACCCTGGAGAACCTGTTCGTTATCAACGAAGTGGCCCGCCTGCCTGTCCTCCGCCCCCTCATCGGCATGGACAAGGAAGAAATTGTGGCCCAGGCCGAACGCATTGGCACGTTAGAGATTTCCAACCTGCCCGGAGAGGACGCGTGTACTCTGTTCACACCCAAACACCCTGTGACTGCGGCCCGAGTGGACGAGGTGCACGCCATTGAAGCCCAACAACCCTGGGATGCCTGGGTATCTACTGCTCTTTCCAACACACGAGTTATTGACGTGCGCCTGTCGTAGCAGTGTGTACGACCCGTTCCACTTCATCCGCAGCGCGCGCGATACCGCCCAGGGAGGCCATCGCGCTCGCGATCTCCCGGGCTCGCTGCTTCCAACGTTCTTCGCTGAGCAAGGCCCGGACGCCCGCGCGCAAAGTGGTTTCTGTGGCCTCATGCACGCGGAAACTCAACCCCAACCCCAGGCGATGGACGCGAGCCGCCTGGTAATACTGATCTGCCGCGTGGGGAACAACAATTTGGGGAATGCCGTAAATCAGCGCGCTGTGTGTCGTGCCCATGCCCCCATGGTGCACGATGACGTCCACGTGGGGAAAAACGTGTTCAAAGGGAACCCATGGTTGGACAATTACCTCGCCTGGCACGTGCATACGAAGACGTTCGGCCACGGTCGCGTTGCCGGTCGCTACCAACACGCGAGCCCCGACGTGCAAGGCCGCCTCTACAGCGCGCAGGAAAAAGGATTCATCCTGGGTAAAGGTTCCCCCCAGAGTAATAAACACTCGCGGCCCTTCCCCTTCAAGGTAGAAGGGAAGCCAGGGGGGAGGCGGTCCCTGGGGTTCTGAAACCTGCCCCCCTACAAATACTGTGGGAGGCGAGAGGACTTTCCACGTCGCGTACCATTCTGGGATGAAGTACACCAGGTGAAGGTAGGGCGAACGAAGCCAGGGAAGCGGGCCGGGCGCCCAGTACTGGGCGCGCACAGATAGTCGCTCGCACAGTGTGCGGAACCACTTTTGCGCTAAACGGGCCGCTTCGGCTTGGTGAGGGGGAACGCGTTCCGGCATTTGAGTGGCGGGCCAGCCAGTGATAATTAAGGGAAGCGAAGCGCGCTCCGCGGCAAAGGCTGCACCCGCCATAAAAGGCTCTGCCACTATAACATCCGGCTGCCACTCCTGAATAACCGCCTCAAAGGCCTGGGTCGCAGGGATCACACGTTTGGGTTCCAACCAGACCGCCACCGCGCGGCGTTCCCGTTCACGGGCCCGCTCCTGGAGAGAGAGGCCCTGGGGCATGGGAGGAGGTGGCCACAACCACCCACTTTCCGGAACCACTCGTGTGGGAATCCCCCAGGAGGCCAGGTAACGAGTCCCCGCGGCCTCGGTGACCCATAACACACGGTGCCCCCGCGCCTGCAAGGCCACCGCGGTACGGTGCATCCCTCCCCAATCGATGTGGCCGGGTAAGGGGGCAGAGATGAACAGCACTCGGGCCATGGTCACACCTCCCTGGGAACTACGTCAATCAAGTGGTGTACGTGAATGGAGGTGGATGCGAGAGCCCGTTTCAGGAGGAAGTGACATGCAGGCTCATCGGTCACAACGCGCGTGACTTGGGATTCGCGAAGGCGGTGAACTAACCGAGCAATCATGGCGCCGGTCAGTTCCGGCATTTCCACGGGGAAAATCCCTCCATCCGCGCAACACAGGTTCCCCAGGGTGACCAAGCGCTCCCCCAGGTGCTGCCGAAGCCACACTTCCCCCGCCCGTGCCCCTTCCCGACAGCCAGCAACGTAAGCCCATGTCTCCCTGTCAGCCCCAACCACAGGGGCACGAAGCGCGTTCAGGAACTCCCCCAATTCCCAGATGCGCTCCCGAAGGTCCCGGGCCCGATCCAGAGCTACCTGTGAGTCGGCGAAGAGGTACATAACGTGGTGACGCAATAAGGTCGTACAGGCCGGTGATGGAACAACAATGGCCTCATCGGATAAATGAGCACGTACCCACGCGTCCGCCTCCGCGATAGCCTGCTCCCAATCCCCCGCGGTGTACGATTGCCAGCCACAGCAAGCAAGATGGGGGGAGGGCTGCGCACGGATTCCCAATCGTTGAAGTGCGGCGCGGATGCGCTCCCCCAGTTGGGGGTAGAACAACGTCATCCAGCACGTCGCGTAAACCGTGGTGTTATGGGGTATGGCTCTCGTCATCGACCAGCCCCGCTCCTGTTCCTGGCCCTGGTTTGGGGTCCTTCCCCCGTTCGTATGTGGCCTCCACAGTGATGGCGATACCGCCCCGCACGTTAAACTTCCCCACCACCCGACAGCGGATAGGGTCCAGGAGGTTCACCAGGTCATCAAGGATGAGGTTGGTCACATGTTCGTGGAAGTGTCCCTCATCCCGGAAGGACCAAAAGTAGAGTTTGAGGGACTTGGACTCCACAATCCACTTGTCAGGCACGTACTCAATGACAATGGTTGCGAAATCCGGTTGCCCTGTCATAGGGCACAGGGTGGTGAACTCGGATGTCTCCAGGCGCACCAGGTACTCCCGGCCCGGATGACGGTTGGGAAAGCGCTCCAACTTACGCACAGGGCGCCGGATCTCCCGTCCCAATAAGGTGAGACCTTCCGTAACGTTTTGTTCGGGTTGCTGACTCATACCTGTTTCCTTGCCTCCTCAACAATTCCACTTTGCTTCTGTGACCATTCAATGATAGCATGGCTAAAGAGGGGATGGAATTTTGGCGCCAATTCCGTCAGGAACTCGCGAGGTGACACCATGAACGTGCTGCTCCTTTCCGCCCAGGACATTGAACATGCTCTTCCTATGACCGCGGCCATTGATGTAAACGCTCAAGCGTACGTCGCACTTTCCCAGGAAAAGGCCGTGGTTCCCCAAAGAGTATCCATCCAAACACCCGCGGGAATTGCTCTGTTCATGCCGGCATATGTCCCCGGTGCTCGGTCCCTGGCGCTGAAAGTCGTTTCTGTGTTCCCTGACAATCCCCAGCGCAATCTCCCAACCATCCACGCGCTGGTCATGGTCCTGGATCCGGAAACGGGCGCGCCGGTGGCATTGTTGGACGGCGCACGGTTAACCGCGCTGCGCACAGGAGCGGGCGCGGGCGCGGCCACGCGGGTGCTCGCTCGTCCGGATAGCCATGTAATGGCCCTCTTTGGCGCGGGCGGTCAGGCGCCGGACCAGGTGGAAGCGGTGCTCGCGGTGCGTCCCATCGAGGAAGTGCGCATTTACACCCGGTCTGGCACATCCGCGGAGCGCCTGGCAGACCACTTGAGCCGACGACATCCGCGTGTTCTCTTCCGGCCTGTGTCCACCCCGCGAGACGCGGTCCAGGGAGCCGACATCATCTCCTGTGCGACGACCAGCACTACGCCCGTGTTTGATCCCGAGGATGTGGCACCGGGTACGCACATTAACGGTATCGGCTCCTTCACGCCCCAAATGCGGGAGGTGCAAGTGGTGGGGTTGCCCCGCTTACGGGTATTCGTGGACAGCCTGAGCGCGGCTCAAGAGGAGGCAGGCGATCTCATCCAGGCCGTGAAAGAAGGGCACCTGCGCTGGGAGGACGTGGTGGAAATCGGGCAGGTACTGGCAGGAGAGGCGCAGGGCCGCACATCTCGGGACGAGATCACGTTCTTCAAATCTGTCGGGGTGGCCGTTCAGGACGCGGCCACGGCCGCGGCTGTTCTGGAGCAGGCCCGTCAGCAGGGATTGGGACGCGAGGTGGTCATCTAATTCACGTCACGCGCCACCTTCCGCCCTGAACAATCACTTCCGGTGGGAGGGGACGAGCGTTGTAGGTGTTGGCCATGCTGCGGCCGTACGCGCCCACATCCAGGATCGCGAGCAAGTCCCCAGACCGCACTGGGGGCAATGAATAATCCCGGCCCAGGACATCCGCGCTCTCACAGTTGGGCCCTACCACATCCACCACCAGGGTAGGCTCGCCCTCCACAACGGGGAGGATGCGGTGCCGCGCGGCGTAGAGGGCTGGCCGCAGCAACGCGTTCATGCCTCCGTCCACGGCCACAAAGATGCGTCCCCATGCGCGCTTGACCTGGACCACGCGCACAACGAGTATGCCCGCAGGGGCCACTAACCAACGCCCGGGCTCAACGATCAGGGACACGTCCAGCCCTGTCAGATAAGGTCTCCACAGGGAAGCCACGTGCTTGGGGGTCAGGTTGGAATGTCCTTCATAGTCAATCCCCAGGCCTCCTCCCAGGTTTATCTCCTGAACAGGGAATCCCTGCGCCCGCAAGCGACGCACCCATTCCGCAGCGACCGCGGCCACGGCTTCCAGGTCCTCCAGGTGCAGAAATTGGGATCCCGCATGGATGTGGAAGCCCACAAGACGGAGGTGAGGATGGTGAATGACCTCCTGGGCCGCGGGGATAACGTCCTCGGGCGGGATACCAAAGTGACTCCCCGGCGCCCCAACACGCAGGTGAGGGTGGGTATCCGGGTCCAGGCCGGGGTTGATGCGCAGGGCCACAGGTACACGCTTGTCCTGGGCCGCGGCGATTTCGCCCACCCGAGGAATCTCCTCCCGAGCATCCAGGTTGATGGCCCGTACGCCCACACGCACGGCCAGGTTGATCTCCCAGGCGGACTTGGCGTTGCCGTTCATCACGATCTTGTCCGGGGGGATGCCCGCAGCCAGCGCGCGCTGGAGTTCATACCCGCTGACCACATCCGCGCCGCAACCCAGTGTCGCCAGGTGGCTTAGAAGTCCGGGATTGGCATTGGCTTTGCACGCGTAGGCAATCACCGCGTCGGGAAACGCTGTCCGATAAGCGGATACCCGACGGGTCACTTCGGCCAGATCGTATATGTAGACAGGAGTTCCTGTACTTTGAACGATATCCGGAACCGCCACGTCACCCACGTGAAGTATGTGGTGTTTGTACGCGAGCCCTGTCATGGAATCTACCCCCCGGCCAATGGGATTAAAGGAATGTGCGCAATGGTGTTCGCGCTAAAACACAACATCCTGAATTCACGTGTGCCAAATAATGATACAGTTGCCACAAATCTGTCAAGGCTATCGTGCGGCGCATGTTGTCCCTTCAAGAGAAGGAGAACGAATGCCTCATCACCTACGAAGAATCCTTCCTGGGGAGAGGGGAAGGAAGGGGGACCATTGCCTCCCCTCCATGGCGCCCGAAGTGACCCGGGACGCGATAGGACAAGGGATATGATGTCTTATACGCGGCGCAAGAGCAAGCCTTTCAGGTACCGTCCTTCGGGGAAACTGAGCAGGATCGGGTGGTCAGGGGCTTGTCCCAGGTACGCCAGGATCTGGGCGTTGATGCCCGCGTCCTCGCTGGCGCTGAAGACGATTTTCTGGAACAAATCCGGGTCGATAAGTCCCGAACAGGAGAAGGTGACTAAGATACCCCCAGGACGCAAAATTTTCAAGGCCAGGCGGTTGATGTCCTTGTACCCCCGGGCCGCCCGCTGCACGGTTGCCTTGCTGGTGGCAAACTTGGGTGGGTCGAGGATTATCAGGTCGAAGGTTCGACCCTCGGCCGCGTATTGTCGCAGGACCTGGAACACGTCGCCCTCCTGGTTTGTCCAGTGGGAGGGGGAGAAGCCGTTGATGCGCAGGTTGGCATCGGCCAGGGCCAGGGCGCTGGCTGATGTGTCCACGTTGGTTACGTGAGAGGCGCCGCCGGCCAGCGCGTACACGCCGAACCCACCCGTGTAGGAGAACGCGTTCAGGACGGTTCGCCCGCCAGCCCATCGGGCCACCAGCGCACGGTTTTCCCGCTGATCCAGGTAGAAACCGGTCTTATGCCCTCGCCACACATCCACCAGGAAGTGCAGTCCGCCTTCTAAAATGTCTACCCGCTCAGGGGGGGCTTCGCCCCAGATGACTCGCACTCGGGGCAAAAGTCCTTCCTGCTTGCGCACATCCACGTCACTGCGTTCAAGGATGCCCTGGGGTTGAGCGATGTCTACTAACGCGGGAAGTACGTGTGGCAGGGCCTGGTCCATGCCCAGGGTGAGGGATTGCACTACAAGCCAGGGGCCGTACACGTCCACGATGAGGCCGGGCAGGCCATCGCTCTCCGCGTGGACGGCTCGCCAGGCGGTACCTTCTCCCCGCACCAGAGGGGAGGCGCGACGCTCCCACGCGGCGACGACGCGACGCCGCCAGAAATCTTCGTCCACACGTTCGCTCTCATCCCAGGTAAGCAGCCGCACTCGGATTTGAGAATGGGGGTTGTAGTATCCCCGAGCAAGGAAGGAGCCATCCCGGGATACCACCTTGACGATGGCGCCGGGCACGGCGCCCTGGACGCGAGCGATCGCGCCGGAGAATATCCAGGGATGCCGCCGGAGTACGGACTTTTCCCGTCCACGCTTGAGGACGACTACGCCTTCGGTCATGGAATGTCCCCCTCGTTGCTGGACCGGATGCGTACAATGGCGATTCGTTGTGTGGTGTCAGTGATGCGGCCTGGCTCTCCCTGACGCACGCCGACAATCCACAGGATACGATCCCGCGCGTCTGTGAGGAGAGGCCAGCGCGCGCGAGCCCAGCGAGGGATTTTACGGTTGATCATGATCTCGCTCACCAGAGGGAACTTACCCGCCATACCCAGGGGTTCCATCCGATCTCCTGGCCGCCGCGAGCGGAATGTGAGGGGCCAGGCAATGGCATCCGCGTCAAAGTACGCTGTCCACCGGTCTGGGTTCTGGCGCCATGCATTACCCACCTCGGTCCGAGGAAGGACACGTACTTCTGCCCACCACTCATCCCCCAGAGGATAGGTTCCCTCGCCAGGAACAAGAACCCTCTCTTCCACTTGGGGAGCGTGCCACGCGGTTGTGGCGGGCTCTTGCTCGGCCACCAGGAAGGTCTCGTACTCTCGCCGCACAACCAACCCAGCGGGCAGGGAACACTCACTGCCCGCGCGCGGCCGAGGATCCTCTAGCAGCGCGCGCGCCCGTTCCACCGGAAGAAATCCCACATCCCGCAATTCCCGGCGCAAGTGCAGGACTGCATCCCGAAGGATTGTCCGGCGCAAGGCCAGGGGCAGGGCTCGCCACTTCTGTAAGTGAAAGCGCACCCACCCGTCCCCTTCCTCCACAAGGACATCCTTCCACGCGGCCTGGGCCAGAGGGTGTAAAAGGTCAAAATCCGCGGCAGCAAGTTCAGCGGTGATGAAGAGAGCCTGCTTAACCCGAGGGTTGACCGTCTCGAGCATGGGGATGATCTCGTGCCGCAAGCGATTACGAAAGTAGGTGGTATCCAGGTTGGACTGGTCAAAGCGGTAAGTAAGTCCCTGCTGCTCTACCCAGGCGTTGATGTCCTGCCGCAAGGTGTAGAGGAGAGGGCGCAACAGCCATAGGGTTTCACTCTGTGGGCGCTGGGGTGAAGGCACAAGAGGGAGACGGAGGTATGAGTACCAGGTGAGGGGACGCATGCCGCGCAGTCCAGCCAACCCAGTGCCACGGAGAATGTGCATGAGTACGGTTTCCACCTGGTCATCCGCGTTGTGGGCGACAGCCACCCAACGGGCGTTCAGGGCTTCTGCTTCCCGACCTAAAATGGCGTATCGCCATTGGCGCGCGGTTTCCTCTAAGGAGGCCCCAACTTCCTGGGCGCGGCGGGGCACGTCCACGTGTCGCACGGTGACAGGAAGACCCAAGCCGCGACCCATTTCCTCGACAAAGGCCGCGTCCGCGTCCGCGTCTGCCCCGCGAATGTGATGGTGGATGTGAACGATGTGAATCTCCAGGTCAAACTCCGGCGCAACACGCGCGAGGAGATGCAGCAGGCACACAGAATCCACACCACCGGACACGCCGACAACTACACGTCCGGCTTGCACCTGGTGTTCCCTCAACACGCGTCGGATGGACGCTTCCGGTGCCATAAACAGGCCCATGATCTTCCTCCCTTGACCTCATTCTAGCGATAATGTGGACGGGAGTAAAGGTTGGGGGGTGAGGGATGACGCGGCCAAGGGGCGTTGGGCCCTGAGGCGGCCGGCAGTTGAAAACTGCGGCCTTCAGTTGCGAAACCGCCGGGGGCGGTTAATCGCAGCCTCGCAGGGGGCTTTGCAAATGGAGCCCGCAACTTTTAGTTGCCGGGCGTTCTGTGCGGCTTCCACCCATGGACGATGGACGCGGCCAGGGAGCAGTGTGGCTCGGAGGCGGCCGGCAGTTGAAAACTGCGGCCTTCGGGTGCGAAACCGCCGAGGCGGTTGGTCGCAGCCCCCGCAGGGGG
>CAYOAZ010000040.1:0-24067 GCA_964402285.1 uncultured Anaerolineae bacterium
CGGCAGCGGCGGTGGAGGTGCAGGAAGAACTCCAGTCGTTGTCGTACCTCTAGGCGTGTTTCAGCCTCTATCAGCCGTTCCAGCAAAGCTAGCCCTTCCGGCCCGTATATCTCGGGGTGTTCTTGGAGGAATTTCTTGTGCTCATCAGAGGAATGCACGTTCAGACACTCAACCAAAGTTTTGCCCAGGTCACCGGCCTCGGCGAGGACGCGCAACGGCGCGCTCCGTTTTTCCATTTCCTTGTGGGCGGCTTCCCAACCTTCGGTGAGGGCCAGGGGAAGCAGGTCGCGAGGTATGCCGGGCACGTTCTCCCCCCACGCATCTTGCCACGCGTCCCCCAGTCGCTCCCGCAGCATGGCCACCAGCGCGTCCGCGTGTTCTCGGACCTCCTCGGCGGTGGTGCGCTGCGCGGGGGAGAAGAGGAGAGGCGGGCGGTTTGCTCCCATGTCGGGCGGGGTGAAGATGAGGAGAGGGACGTCCAGGTCCCAGGTGTGGCCGCACCGGGGGCAGGTGATGCGGTGCAGGGTGCCGGCGCGGGCGCGCTCCACCAGGTCGGGGCGTTCTCCGGCGTGGACGATGAGCCAGATGTCGGCGGTGAATTCGTGGCCGCACTCAGGGCAGGTGAGGGTGGCCTGTTCGGCGTGTGATACGGACATGGGGGGACCTCCCGGGCACATAAGAGCATGTACGGTGCATGCTGCGTTAAGCAGTCACGTTTGTGGGTCTTTGTACAATCTCCTCGGGCACTTTAATACCCATTCCGGGTCACTGTCACGGTTCGTTACTCAATGATAACACAACAGAATGCAACAGGGAAATAAAGAACATGGACAGGAATTGGCTAGCATGGCTCGCAACGTCCAGGGGCTGGGCCAATAAGGTCCCATGGAAGTGGGGGGCGGTTTCGATTACAGGGGAAGCGTTAGACGCGGATTTGCAGTGCCTGGGCGTGAGCATGACTTGTGGATTTGCCCCGGCCGTGATATAGTCTGGGCGTTGAATTTGAGCGAACAGTGGAAGACCGGATAAGTGTGGTCTGTGAAACACCTCGGCATGGGTGATTCCGCGCCGCCTTTCCCCGGTTCGAACCCACCATGAAGGAGAAGGTTTACCATGAGTTTACCTGTTGGCAAAGGTCGTGTTGTGAAGTTCGAGTACGTCCTCGCCCTGGAAAGTGGTGACGTCGTAGACAGCAGCGAAGGTCAGGAACCTCTGGCATATCTTCACGGGTACGGGAACATCATTCCCGGCCTGGAACGCCAAATGGAAGGTATGGAGGTCGGGGAGGAACGGGAAATCACCGTGGAACCCGAAGAGGCCTACGGTCAGTACATTGAGGGGCTTGACATGTGGGTTCCCTTGAAGGAATTCCCCCCTGGGTTGACCCCAGAGGTGGGGATGGGCCTGCTGGTGGAATCCCCTGATGGCCGTCAGATCCCGTATTTCGTCACGGAGATTAAGGACGAAATGGTTCGACTGGACCCCAATCACCCCCTGGCTGGTCAACGCTTGCACTTCAAGGTTAAGGTGGTTGAAGTGCGCGAGGCAACCGCGGAGGAGTTGGCACACGGTCACGTGCACGACGGAAGCCATCACCACTAAGACACGGCATGTACAGGGGGGGCACCCCGGATCGGCGGTGCCCCCCTGGCTCCCCCCTTATCCCTTTACCACCGCGATGGGCCGTAAACGCGCCACCTTGCGAGCAATGCCCGCCCCTTGAACCACTTCGACCACCCGATCCACATCTTTGTACGCGATGGGTGCTTCCTCGGCCACCCCCCGCATGCTTCCTGCTCGTACCACAATGCCATGTTCTCCCAACTCCCGGATAAGATCCTGTCCCCGAACCTGTCGAGTAGCCGCGCGTCGGCTTAACATGCGGCCCGCTCCGTGACAAGAAGAGCCAAACGTCTTCTCCATCGCGGTGGGCGTACCCACCAACACCCAGGACGCGGTGCCCATGGACCCGGGCACGAGAACCGGTTGGCCGTAGTCTCGGTAATCCTCGGGAATATCCGGGTGTCCGGGAGGGAAGGCCCGCGTCGCGCCCTTGCGGTGGACCAGGACTTCGGTGGGGCGACCGTCAATCTCGTGCGTCTCCCGTTTGGCAATGTTGTGGGCAACGTCGTACACCTGGCGCAGGTCGTAATTGGACACTTTGCCCTTAAGCACCTCTTCAAAGGCCTGACGGGCCTGGTGGGCCAGGAGTTGGCGGTTTGTCCACGCGAAGTTGGCCGCGGCCACCATGGCCGCGAAGTAGTCCTGCCCCTCAGGGGAATCAAAGGGCGCGCACACCAATTCCCGGTCCGGCAAGGAAATGCCGTACTTGTGAACGGCCTTTTGGAACTTTTGAACGTAATCCGTGCATATCTGGTGACCAAACCCCCGACTTCCACAGTGAATTTGCAGCACCACCTGACCGGGCCAGAGGCCGAACGCGGCCGCAACCTCCTCATCGAAAATTTCATCTACCACGTCCAATTCCGCAAAGTGATTGCCCGCGCCCAGTGTTCCCACCTGTGCCCGCCCTCGTTCTCGAGCCTTCTTGCTTACCTTACTTGGGTCTGCCCCCTTCATGGACCCGCCCTCTTCAGTGTGGCGTAAGTCCTCAGGTCGGGCATATCCTCGCTCCAGGGCCCAGCGCGCGCCTTCCACCATAATGCGGTCCAATTCCTTGTCCGTAAGCCGCAGGAACCCTTTGACCCCCACGCCGCTGGGCACGTAATGGTAGAGCGCGGTGGCTAAGTCCTCCAGGTAAGGGCGCACCTCCTCTTCCGAGAGTTCTGATGCCAGCAGGCGGACACCACAATTGATGTCATATCCCACTCCGCCCGGGGAGATGACCCCGTGGGGAAGTTTTGTGGCCACAACGCCGCCAATGGGGAAGCCGTAACCCTGATGAATATCGGGCATGGCCAGAGCCCACTGAACCACCCCGGGCAGCGTTGCCGTGTTCACCAATTGTTCTAAAGACCGATCCTGCAATGCCTTGTCCAGCAAGACAGGATCCGCGTAAAAGCGCGCGGGCACGCGCATATCTTTACGGTAGGATTTGGGAATCTCATAAAGATAGGGCTCGATTCGGACCAGATCGCTTTTGCTCACCATAGCCTCTCTCCTCTCCTTCGCGGACAAACCTCACACCGTAATCGTCAAACCGCGTGTCACTGCATTCTACGCCCGGTACTTCAGAATCGACCCGTTAAGATACCGGCCCAATCCCGTCTACCCCCCAATCTGGGACATGTGACGGGAGCGAGGAATCACATTGTGGGCAAGACCATGGCCCCAGGGTTTCTCCCACACGGCTTCTCGGATGATCCGAGCCAGTGTTTCATCATCGGCTCCTTCTCGCATGGGTGTGAGCAAATCCACCTCCATGTCGTGAAGCAGGCAGAGCCGCAACTTGCCATCCGCGGTCAATCGGATGCGAGTACACCCCGCGCAGAAGGGGTTAGAGATGGAGTCGATGAACCCGATGCGGCCCTTGGCACCGGGCAGCCGGTAGGGACGGGCCGGATCGCGGGGATCATATCCGGCCACCTCCTGAAGAGGCCCCAACGCCTTTTCAATGCGGGCTCGCGTTTCCCGGGAAGGCACCACTGCACTTTGGGCAAATTCCGCGACCCCCCCTACAGGCATCAACTCGATAAAACGCACATCCCAGGGATGATCCAGGGTGAGTCGAGCCAAGTCCACCACATCTTCCTCATTGAACCCGCGGGTGACCACACTGTTAATCTTTATCGGCTCCAGGCCCGCGGCTTCTGCCGCGTGGATTCCTGCCCACACATCCTCGAGGTGTCCCCAGCGGGTAATAGTGTGATACTTCTGGGGGTCCAGTGTATCCAGACTGATGTTCACCCGGTCCAGCCCCGCCTGTTTTAGGGGGTGCGCTAATTCGGGGAGCAGCAAGCCGTTAGTGGTCATGGTTAACTCCCGAATGCCCGGCACGTGTCGGATGTGGCGTACCAGTTCCACCAGGCGGGGCCGAATAGTGGGTTCGCCCCCGGTCAGACGAATTTTATCCACCCCAAGGCGGGCAAAGATGCGCACCAGGCGGAGAATCTCCTCATCCTCGAGGAGCATGGACCGGGGCATGAAAGTCACATCTTCAGGCATGCAGTACACACAACGCAGGTTGCACGCGTCCGTCAAGGAAATGCGCAGGTAATGAATGTGTCGCCCGTACTTATCGTACATGCAAGTGCCTCCAGAACGTGAGAACTCAAAGCCCCCTATGTAATCCTCATCCGGCACCGTAAATGTCCTTCCCGGATGGTCTGATCCCATTGCGGCGGGGCTGGTAAATCCAGCAGATGGGCCACCAAATACGCATCCAGTCGACACAGTTCCTCATGCGCGGTAACCACATCCGCGTAAGGGCAATTCGTCACGCACAATACGTACCCGTTGTTTTTCTCCTCCAGGTGCGGCATGTACCCCCGTTCGCTGAGAAAGCGAATAATGAGGTCTGTACGGTCCTCTGCGGGCTCCGGCGAGACCGTCGCGGTCATACGGTGAGCAATGCGCCGGACAAGAGCGTCTACATCCTCGGCTGAAAGCGTTGCCTTCAGTTCGTCCAGCAGGTGGTGAAGCACTTCCTCGTAATTCTTTGGGAAAAAGCGGCTGGCCTCCGCGGTTAACGTGTACACGTGTTGAGGACGTCCGGCTCCGCTTCTGCGGCGCACACCATCCACCCGTATAAGTCCATCCCCTTGCAAAATGTCCAGGTGATGACGCACCGAGACCGGGGCCATCCCCAGGACTTCGGCCAATTCGGCCACCGTGGCTCTTCCCCGTTCTCGAATAACTTGCAGGATGCGCTGGCGAATAGCGTGCATAGCCGGCATAGTGGACGCCCTCAACTTCCCTTCCCCGTGTTCACACGCATTGTAACACACAGAGGATGGGAAGGTCAATTGTTATCATGTAAATCATAAAAATGGGGGGAGAGCAGGGCGCGATAATGGAGCCGCGTGGTTGTGTTCTATCGGCCAAATTGGATTATACTTGTGTGAACACTTGAGCAATCAGAAATACGTCCGAGATAACGCTTATGCTCGAGTAAAAAGGAGGCAAACCAATGATGGCGGACTCAAAGACTGCTGCTTCCCAAGGCAATGATGCCGGTATCCCTTCATGGCTTGATTTGCCGGACCCTCGTCAGGCGCTGGCCGACGTGGACCCCGAAATTTTTGAGGCCATTGAAGGGGAGCGACGTCGGCAGTGGCTGGGTGTGGAACTCATCGCGTCTGAAAACTATGTGAGCCCGGCCGTGTTAGCCGCGGCTGGATCCGTGCTCACCAACAAGTACGCAGAAGGGTATCCGGGCAAACGGTACTATGGCGGCTGCGAGTGGATTGACGTTGTAGAGCGTATAGCCATCGAACGGGCCAAAAAGCTCTTTGGCGCGGACCACGCAAACGTGCAGCCTCATTCGGGTACCCAGGCTAACCAGGCCGCGTATTACGCGCTTATGGAACCCGGTGACACGGCTCTGGCCATGAAGTTAGACCACGGAGGGCACCTTTCCCACGGCTTCCGTTTGAGTGCTACCGGGAAGTTTTACCGTTTTGTCCACTACACAGTGAACAAGGAGACCGAACGGCTGGATTACGAGGAAATCTACCGCCTGGCAGACCAGCACAAACCCAAAGTCATTGTGGTGGGAGCCAGCGCGTATCCCCGTTGGTTTGATTTCCCCAAACTGCGGGAGATAGCGGATGCCGTGGGCGCGTACCTCATGTTCGACATGGCACACGTGGCCGGTCTCATTGCCGCAGGCGTTCACCCCGATCCGGTGCCCTATTGTGATGTGGTCACTTCCACTACCCACAAGACACTGCGTGGCACCCGTGGTGGGCTGATTCTCTGCAAGGCAGACTTGGCCGAGCGCATTGATAAGGCTGTCTTCCCCGGCCTCCAGGGCGGACCGCTGGAGCACATCATCGCGGCCAAAGCGGTCACCTTCCAGGAAGCGTTAAAGCCCGAATTCAAGGAGTACGCCCGCCGCATTGTGGAGAACGCCAAGGTTCTAGGAGAAGAACTCCTCAAGTACGGTGTGCGCCTCGTTACCGGAGGTACGGACAATCACCTGCTCTTAGTGGACCTCAGTCCTCTGGGAGTGACCGGAAAGCAGGCCGAGAAGGCTCTGGACCGAGCGGGCATTCACACAAACAAGAACATGATCCCCTATGACCCGAAGCCTCCCTTGGTGGCCAGCGGCATTCGCCTGGGCACCCCAGCCGTCACCACCCGGGGGATGGGGCCCGAGGAAATGCGCCAGATCGCGGCGTGGATTGGGGCAATTCTCAACGACATTGGGAACAAAGACCTGCAAGAGCGGGTGCACCAGGAAGTCATGGACCTGTGTCGGTCGTTCCCCGTGCCCGCGTAAGAGCACACAAAGAAAGCGAAGAGAACTTCATCACATTTTCGGCGCGGTGAACGTCGAAAATGTGATGAAGTTCATCCTACTCCCCTTATGCAGGTTCTGCACCTAACACATCCTTCAGCAAGGCCCCAATCTCATGCTGAACTTCGGCGATGAGCACGCCCGCACGACGCAACGCGCCGATTTTCTTCGCCGGACTTCCCATGCCCCGCTCCACAATCGCGCCCGCGTGTCCGAATTGCACTCCCTGAGGCATGTGATCCACAAAGCGGCCCGCGATGAAAGCAATAATGGGCTTTCTCATCCCGTATTTCTCCAGATATTCGGCCAGGGCTTCCTCATCTCCTCCTCCGGGCTCGCCAAAGATAACAATGGCCTTAGTTTGGGGGTCGTTGAAGAAGAGAGGGACCAGGTCCACAAACGCGCTGCCCTTGATAAAGTCCCCGCCTATGCCCATCGCGGTGGAGATGCCAAACCCTGCCTGGCGGATAATCCAAGACGTTTCTGTGGTCATGCCGCCACTCTTGGAGATGACCCCCACACAGCCAGGACG
This sequence comes from uncultured Anaerolineae bacterium, assembly GCA_964402285.1. Lineage (GTDB taxonomy): Bacteria > Chloroflexota > Anaerolineae > JAADDB01 > JAADDB01 > CAYPUG01. The sequence goes on from CAYOAZ010000040.1 coordinate 6,954, forward strand.
GTAAACCCGATCCACGTTCACGCCCCCGATAGGGCCGACTTTCACCCGAGCCCCGGGGTTGATAACCCCCACGGATGTGGGCCCCACAATGCGCGTAGCCGGTTTGGTGCGCGCGTAAGAGTAAATTTGGGCTGCGTCCAGGAGGGGAACTCGTTCGGTGATGATGTTGATGAAGGGAATGTTGTATTCCAGCGCTTCAAACACCGCGTCCTTAACGGCCAGCGGGGGCACATAAGTGAGTACCGCGTTGATTTCAGGGTGTTCCGATAGCGCCTCTTTCAGGGTGTTGTACACGGGAACCCCATGGACTTCCTGGCCACCTTTGCCGGGCGTGACACCCGCGACCACCTTCGTGCCGTAATCCAGCATCTCCCTGGTCACCTTGGACGCTTCGCGTCCAGTGATGCCCTGTACTAACACGCGTGTGTGTTCACTGATGAGAATGCCCATTGTTTATCCCTCCACTCGTTGCCGGTACGCGGCAGCTTTTTCCACAATAATGCGCGCGGCCTCGGTCATGGGGAGTTCCGCGCCGTGTACCTCCATGTCCAATCCCAGCCGTTCTGCCAATTCTCGCATCAGGCGTAGCCCTTCTTCCTCCCCTGGGCCTGCACGGCGAATGACAATAGGATAGGGAGGACGAATTTCCTCCAGCGCGCGGGCAATCCCTTCAAATGTCACATCCACTCGTGTGTTGTTAGCGATGCCTCCCGCGATGAGGAGCCCATGCAGTCCGGGTTTGGTAGCAACCACTTTGGTCAGGCGATACACCTTCTCTGCCGGGGGATTCCCACCGTACTCTGTGTAATTGGCAGGGCGACCGCCGTAAGCCTCAATGGCATCCATGAGGGTGATGGATCCCCCGCCACCGGACGTGAGCATGGCAATATCCCCGTCCAGTTCCACGTACTTCCCCGCGACACCTCGGTAATCCCCCTCATCAATAGCCTGGGCAATAAGTTCTCGTTCAGTGAGGGGGCGACCGGTGGCCTGGCGGGGCGGGAAGTTCAATTCAGGGTGGCGCATCTGCGCGTCTGAATCCAGGATAATGGCCGCGTCCAGGGCCATGTATTCCCCGTTGGGCGTTTTCACCAGGGGGTTAATCTCCACCAACCGCGCGTCGGTACGGACCATTAACTCCCACATCTTGACCGCGATCGCGGCCAACTTGTGCAATTCTCGGCCGGTGAAACCCACCTCTGCTGCCGCGTCCCGTGCCACCCAGGGGAGCAGGCCCACAATGGGGCCGAAGTGTCGCAGGCCCAACTTTTCCGGGTGTTCTCGGGCCAGTTCCTCCACATCAATGCCCCCCTCGCGCCCAATGGCCAGGACAGGTTGCCGGCGCACTGTGTCATATGTCACACTAATGTAGTGCTCGGACACAAACTCCACTTTCTCTTCGATGAGCACCCCGGTGATTTCTTCTCCCAGGAATTGCGTGCCAATCATCCCTTCGACCAACTCCTGGAGTTCCTCCGGAGAATGGGCAAAGCGAATTCCGCCCGCTTTGCCGCGCTTTCCCGCCAGGACTTGGGCCTTCACCACCACACCTCGGCCCCCCAAGTCGTCGAAAATGCGTTCTAATTGGGGATCCGCGCCGATGGCTCCGGTTTCAGCCTTGGTAAAGTACGCGCTGCGCGGGATCGGGATGCCAACCTGAGCGAACAATTTCTTCCCTTCATACTCGTACAAGCGCATGGGAAAACACCTCCTTGATGTTTGGGCTGAATGCCCTGCTGGACGCGCCCAGCATTCAAGGAGAGGGGACGGTCATTGTACGAGGAGGGCCTTCATGGCCCTGAAAACCTCTCGTGGCCGAGCAGGACGCGTCGGTCATGTTTGGGGGAATTACAAAAGATTTGGGACAGCGCTGCCCGAGCCGTACAGTATAATGAGACATCGTATGCGTGCAAATTTGTCGAGGTCTTGTGTGAAGCATTTATTAAGCCCTACCTGGGCCTTCAATTCCGGAACCTCATAGCCTATCTGGTGCTTTGGGGGATTTTCCGTATAATGGTGCTGGCATGAGACAGGGGGTACGCTTCTGACGAGCCGGAGGGACGGGAGCACTCCATAGATCTCCCCACGAAGGAAGGCGTCTATGGCAAACCGGTATGAGGGCACCAATCCACTGGTCATTGCCTGGTTGGCAGCCAAAGTGGTGTATGAGGATTTGTTCCCGCTAGTCGCTATTTCGGTGTTGACGTGGCTTTCCACGGTGCTGATTCTCCCCGCTCCTCCGGCCCTGGCTGCTTTGCATGAGGTTGTTCGCCGGGCTGCTGATGGTCGGGCCATTCACGTGGGAATGTGGAAGGACGAGGCGCGCTCGGTGTTTCTAACCGCCTGGAAGTTGGCCGGGCTGTCCTGGTTTTTGGGTGGAGTGCTGTTGGCAAATGTGATTTTTTACGGACGGTTGGGCGGCGGATGGCGTTACCTGAGTGTGGCGTTTATTTGGCTCCTGCTGGTTTGGGGATTAACGAACGTGTACTTGTGGGCGGTGATGGCTGTCCAGGATGAATCTCGGGCGCTTATTTTGTTCCGGAACGCGGTGTACATCGTGCTGCTGTACCCGCTTCACACTTTGGGCGCGGCCCTTCTCCTGCTTCTTCTGACCGGGATGAGCCTCCTGTTGCCCATCTTGTTGCTTCTCCTCCCGGCCTATTGGGCTGCTTTCACCACTATTTTGGTGCGCCAGTTGATTTTGGCTGTTCACCGTCGTTCCTGAAGAAATCCAATGCACACAAATCCTATTCCCGGTTGTCCCACGATTTTCCCCGAATGCAAAGTTTGTGGAATGATCCCCTTGTCCCAATCATTTTAATCCGATAACCCAGCGCGAGTTGTTCCAGACCCATGTCTCTGATTGTGGCCAATAACATCGGCAAATATTACGGCGGTCACGATGTGTTCGAAGGCCTTACCTTCCGGGTGGAGGCAGGTGACCGCATCGGCCTGGTCGGACCGAACGGCGAGGGGAAAACCACCCTTCTCCGCATCATCGCCGGGGTGGAAGAACCTTCATCAGGCAAGGTGGAGCGCCGCCGCGATCTGCGCATTGGTTATCTTCCCCAGGATCCGCCCACTCTTGCTCACCACACTTTATGGGATATGATGCTGGACGCGGTGGCTGACCTGCGCCACATGGAAGCGGACTTGAACCGCCTGGCTGAACGCATGGCCCAGGGCGACGAGAACGCGATGCGCGAGTTCAGCACACTTCAGGAGGAGTTTGAACGGCGAGGCGGGTACACGTATGAAGCCCGTATTCGTGCTGTGCTCAACGGTTTGGGGTTCCACGCCCACCAATATGATATGCCTGCAGATCACCTGAGTGGTGGCCAGCGCACTCGCGCGCTCCTGGCTCGCCTTCTGTTGGAGGACCCTGATCTCTTGCTTTTGGATGAGCCTACGAATCACCTGGACATCGCTGCTGTTGAATGGCTGGAGACCTGGCTTAATGATTTTACCGGTAGCCTTATCGTCATTGCCCACGATCGCTACTTCCTGGATAAAGTCACTAATCGCATCTGGGAACTGGGGTTTGGGCGCCTTGAAACCTATCGGGGCAACTACAGTGCGTACGTACGTCAACGGGAGGAGCGTTTTCGAGCGCGCATGAGGCTGTGGGAACAGCAGCAAGAATACATCCGTCGTACCGAAGAGTTCATCCGTCGTCACATCGCGGGCCAGCGTAGCAAGGAAGCCCAAGGACGTCGAACCCGACTTCAACGTTTCCTGGAAACCGAAGCTATCGAACGCCCCCGGGAACACCGTCATATCCGCGTACGTATCATCCCACGCTTTACCAGCGGCGACATTGTTTATCAAACCCGAAACTTGGTTGTCGGTTACGATCCGGTTCATCCTCTTCTGCAGGTACCGGATCTTACGGTTCGCCGGGGAGAGCGCGTGGCCATTGTCGGACCGAACGGAGCGGGCAAGACCACACTTCTCCGCACCCTGTTGGGCGAGTTGGACCCGTTATCTGGTACCGTGCGTCGGGGTACGGGTGTGCGTGTGGGGTACATTTCCCAAACTCACTCCGACCTGGATCCGGAGAAAACCGTTTTGGACACTCTTCTCTCTGCCCGACGTCACATGGAAGTAGAGGAAGCCCGCACCCTGTTGGGCAGTTTCCTCTTTCATGGGGATGACGTGTTCAAGCGCATTCGAGAACTTAGCGGCGGTCAGCGTACTCGGGTGGTTCTTGCTCTCCTCTCCGTGCGAAGGCCCAACACGCTCCTCCTGGATGAGCCCACCAACCACCTTGATATCCCCTCGCAGGAAGTGTTACAGCAGGTCTTACAAGATTTCCCCGGCACTATCATCTTTGTCAGCCATGACCGTTATCTCATTCAGGCGTTGGCCACCCACATTTGGGCTGTTGAGGGGGGACAGGTGTACCCTCTACTGGGCGGGTGGGAGGCTTACGTGCGCTGGCGAGATGCCCGAAGTGCTCAAGAGGCAGTATCCAATCACGTGGATGAAGGCTCGCGACACCAAGAATGGGAACAACGCAAGGCAGAACGTCGCGCGCGCAAGGCTTTGGAACGGGTACAGGCACGACGCCAGGAGATCGAGGAGAGTATTGCCCGGCTGGAGGAGCGGTTACACACTTTAGGCGAGGAGATTGGTCGGGCCGGGGAATCCCAGGACCTGGACCGCGTCCGCCGTTTGAGTGAGGAGTACGAGGCCGTGCAACAACGTTTAGATGCGCTGTGGGAAGAATGGGAAGCCGTGGTAGAATCTATTGCTACCAATGATGCATTGCAGGGAAAGGAGGCACCATGATTTACACGGGGACCATCCGCCTTTCCACCAAAGGACATACCGATATGCACGACATCACGCCACAGGTGCGGGATATCGTGCGGGAATCGGGTCTGCGCAACGGGATTGTCACCCTTTTCTCTCCCAGTTCCACCAGCGGAATCACTACCATTGAATTCGAGAGCGGCGCCCTGGCCGACCTCAAGCGCCTTTTTGATGAGATTGCTCCCGAGGACCGAGATTATCAGCATAACTTGCGCTGGGGCGATGGGAATGGGTACGCACACGTGCGTGCAGCCCTTCTTGGCCCATCTCTGACTGTCCCCATTCGCGAGGGGCGGCTGCTTCTGGGCACTTGGCAGCAGATCACCTTTATTGATTTTGATAATCGGCCCCGTCGTCGAGAAATTATCGTGCAAGTGGTGGGAGAATAGGACCACAGCATCCGGTTGAATTCCTTCCCTGGCAGAACGTCATGTCTTATCCAGGGGAACACGCGGAGGAGGTGAGTGTCTAAATCCCAGTTGGCCCGGTGGGTCTCTGTCCTTTTCGATAGTTCTGTACTCTCGCTGTTTGTGTTCCCTTTGCTCGGGTGGCATTCCGCCCGGTGGAAGGGGGTGGGGTGGGCGCTGGTTGCTTTGCTCATCCTTACGGGGATTCCCTTTGCCTACATCTGGGTGGGAGTACGTAAGGGATGGGTGAGTGACTGGGAACTTAGCCGTCGTTCGGATCGGCCTCGCTTTATTTTGGTGAGTTTGAGCAGCGATATCTTGGCCCTGGTTGTTCTGTGTTCGGTTGGAGCCCCTCGTTTGGTGTGGCTTTTGGCCCTCATTTACGCGACGTTAGGCGTTGTGATGTTCACTGTTTCCAACTTTTGGAAGATTAGTCTGCACATGGTCGGAGTGAGCGGCTTTGCCACTCTGCTCGTACTGGTGTTTGGGCCGATAGCAGGGTGGACTTATCTTTTCCTGCCTTTGGTCGCTTGGGCCCGTCTATATCGCAAAAAACACACCCCCGCCCAACTCTTGGCCGGTGCCGCGGGCGGGGTTTTCATCACCTTGAGTGTGTTCTACCTGACCAGCACATGGACCTGTTAACACAGGAGCGCTCCTCATGCACCTGAAGACCCTACTCTTGTGGACGAATGACGTACGCCAAGCCTCCGCTTTTTACCGACGCGCGCTGGGGATCCGCGCAGAGGGGAGTTTCCTCCTCATGCCGGATGGCTTTCGCTGGCAGTTGTGTGCTCCACGCCCTGAGTGTCGGGCCCGAGGTCCTCACGGCATTGTTCCCGCCCTGGAGGTGGAGGATATTGTCCAGGCTAAAGCGTGGCTCAGAAAGTTGAAGCGTCCGATTGTTTTCGAGGAGGTGGTTCCTGGCTTGGCGCGCTTTATTTTCCTGGACCCAGACGGGAACCCTGTGGAATTGGTGCAGGCTTTGGACGTGGGTACTTGGGAGCGGGGCGCGCACATCCCTGATCCCGCCTCAGAGCCCAGTGCCCCGCCGCCAGTGGTGGGCATGTTCGAAGTCTCCCTCTACGCGCGGGATGTGCCCGCGGCCGTGCGCTTTTACCGGGAGGTGCTGGGGCTGGAGACGGGATTAACGTATTTTGCCCACATTCACCTTCTGTTTGACAACTTGCCTCTGGTCATACGACCGACCTGGCGTCAGTGCGACCAGTCCTTGCCCCATACCCCCGCGTTGATTGTAACCCCTTCTTCCGGTGCGAAGGGTTCTCCACCCTGGCAGAAACACACCCTGTGCGCCCGCGTGTGGCCATCCTTGTTTGATGGGGAACACACATGGGTGCTCCGCGCGGGATGATGCGGTCTTCCAAGTCCTTACCCCGCATTCTCGCGAAGGGCTAATGCTAACGCTCCCAGGATACCCGCGTTATCACCCAGGGCCGGTGGTACGATGTACGTTTCCCACGCGTCCTCCGAGGCCAGAGGGGCAACGTAGTCAGCGAGGATGCGTGAGGCTTTGTCACGAATGCGGGGGAAAAGGTGTTCTTGATGCATCACTCCACCGCCCAGGATAACGCGTTGCGGGGCTAATATAGTCACCAGGTTCACCACGGCCCAAGCCAAATAGTGGGCTTCCAGATCCCACGCGGGGTGCTCAGGTGGAAGGGTTGCCGGATCCGCGTGCCACCGTTCAGCCATCGCTGGGCCTGAGGCCAGGCCCTCTAAACAGTCTCCGTGAAAGGGACAAATGCCCGGAAAAGGGTCCTGATCCTGGTAGTGAGGCACTCGCATGTGTCCCATTTCCGGATGCATTAGGCCGTGCAATAAGTGCCCTTCGACTAAAGCGCCCCCTCCAATGCCCGTACCCACAGTGATGTACACAAAAGTGTGCAGGCCTTGACCCGCCCCCCATTGGTGTTCTCCTAGCGCTGCCGCGTTCACATCGGTCTCCACGTAGACCGGTACGTGCAGGGCACGTTCTAAGGCTTCTCGGATGTTGAAGTACTGCCAGCCCGGCTTGGGGGTGGATGTGATGGTCCCATAGGTAGGGGAGGTCGGATGCACGTCCACAGGACCAAACGTGCCGACGCCTATAGCCTCGAGGCGGGAGAGATGCGGTTTGAAGAAGGCGATTACGCGAGCCATGGTCTCTTCCGGTGTTCGCGTGGGGAACTGGACCCGTTCTAGAAGGTTATCCGGGCCTGTGCCCACCGCACACACGAATTTGGTTCCACCTGCTTCGACAGCCCCGTACATAGCACGTACTCCACGTTGTGAATTGGATCCCCCCTAGTATAGCCCGCACTGATGGATTATCGAAAAGCCCTAAATCCAACGGGGACGTGATTTCGATGCTTTGTGCTTTTGTGTTATAATGGCCTTAGAAAACATGGCAATGGGTCCATGAACGGTGGAGTGGAGGTCTATTGACGACGGACACCTTGTCCATTCGCACGTTTAAATTACGCAACTTAGTGGACATATATCGCTTACAATCCCGAGGTGTTCCTCTGGTGCTGGAGGAACACTTGGTTGCCGGTTACGCGCCTATACGCCAGGCCGTTAGGGCGTGGTTTGGACGGGAAACTCGCACATACCTGGGATACAGTCGGCTGGGTGCCGTATACCTGCTGCAGACGGTCCGGCGTCGTGAACGCCCGGAATGGGATATCGCGTTCGCCGCTTCCCGAGCCCAGCACGAGGTGGAGTCCCTCGCGCATTGGCAGGAGTTGATTCGCTTTGCGGTTCGCGATGCAATGCATCAAGGGGTGTATCGCCTCTACGCTGCCCCTCCTCCTGACAGTGTGTTGCTCGATGTGTTACAGCAGGAAGGGTTTCGGCTCTACTGTAAGGAAGTTGTGTTCCGAATTTCTCCCCCCGCGTCCGAGGAAATACGCCTTCCCGGGCGGATATGGCCGCGGACAACAGCCGATGAGTGGGAATTCCGCCGCCTTTGGCGACGTGTTATTCCCCAGGTGGTGCTGGCTGCAGAGGGGTTGACCACGAACAATGGGACGGATATCCCCTACGCGTGGATGCCGCACGCCCAGCGCCGCGTGTTTGTGTGGGAGTGGAACGGGGATCTGCAAGGTGCTGTGTCCGTACGGGTCGGACGAAAAGGGCGCTGGGTGCGTTACCTGCTGGCCCCTGAGGTGCGCGAGAACGCGGATGCGTTTGTATCTTATGGTCTTCAGTTGGCATCCCAAACCGACCGCAAACGTCCCATTTATGTGGCCATACCCGAGTATCAGGGAGGCGTGCGGGATCCCCTGATACGACGTGGTGCTCAGCCTGTGGCCGAAAGCCTATGGCTTGTGCGGCACTTGGCTGTGCCCCTGCGCGCGGATGCGCCGGCCCCGCAAACGGCCGTGCCTTTGCTGGAAGTGGGAGGGAAACCGGCGTTTACTCGATTTCAAAAGCGTAAGGAAACCGGGTGACAGGAACTTTTTCGTTCTTGTCCTCGTATCTACATAAGGGATAAGATATTGACAATTAACACGTTATTGGAAAGTGAGCCTATGGCGACCGTGCGCCTGAACACGGAATACGAGACGCATATGATGGCAGAAACAACACGCATTACCGACGATCTGGACGCTCTGTTGGCGGTGTTACCGCCCGATATTGCCCAGGCCTTGCGTGAGGCCAACAAAGCCGATGATTTGTTGGAAATCGTCATGGACCTGGGTCGAGTCCCGGAAGCCCGGTATACGGATGGGGAATACCAACTGAGCGACCGGGAGATTACCCAGGAGGACATTGAATACGTGGTGAGCCGCATTGGTGAGTTCACCGCGGATAACCGCGCGGGCATTGAACGCACACTGCACCGCATTTCCTGCATCCGTAACCGCCAGGGGAAAATTGTGGGCCTGACGTGCCGCGTGGGACGGGCCGTGTACGGCACCATTGATATCATCCAGGATATTATCGAATCCGGTAAAAATGTGCTTTTGCTGGGACGTCCTGGGGTAGGCAAGACCACGTTGTTGCGTGAGGCAGCACGGGTCCTGGCGGAGAAGAAACGGGTGGTGATTGTGGACACCTCCAATGAGATCGGCGGCGACGGGGACATTCCACACCCGGCTATTGGCCGCGCGCGACGTATGCAAGTGGCAACTCCGGCTCTTCAGCACGAGGTAATGATTGAGGCTGTGGAAAATCACATGCCCGAAGTCATCATCATCGATGAGATTGGCCGTGAGTTGGAGGCTATTGCCGCGCGGACCATTGCTGAGCGGGGAGTGCAGCTCATTGGCACGGCTCACGGGAACACGTTAGAAAACCTCCTGATGAATCCCACACTTTCTGACCTGGTAGGTGGGGTGGAGAGCGTGACCCTGAGTGACGAAGAAGCCCGACGTCGCGGCACGCAGAAGACCGTGCTGGAACGTCGTGCTCCTCCCACGTTCGACGTGCTCATCGAGATTAAGGATCGGAATCACATGGTGGTTCATCACGATGTGGCCGAGGCAGTGGATGCGCTGTTACGCGGCCGCACGTTAACCCCCGAAGTTCGATATCGAGACGAGGAGGGGAAAGTTCACGTTGAAAAGAGCGCGGTAACCGCTCAGGATGTGCGTCAGGGGCGTCGAGGGCAGACCGAAGGCGTTACCCCATCTCGCCGTGAACCGCGCACATTGCACGTGTACCCGTACGGTGTGGGCCAAAACCGTTTACGCCAAGCCGCACGGAACCTGGGTGTTCCTGTGGAATTGGTGGATGAATTGCGCCTTGCAGACATTGTTCTGACGCTGAAAAACTACTTCCGTAAGCGACCTCAGCCCATTGCTGAGGCTGAACGTCGTGGTGTGCCCATCTACGTGCTTCGTTCCAATACTGTCACGCAGATGGAAAACATCCTCGCGGATCTTTTTGCCCTTTCCCAAAGTGTGGATCATGATCCAGTAGCGGAAGCTCTGGCCGAGGCTGAGGAAGCCATTCAGAAGGTGCTGGCCGGTGCGCCTGTGGTTGAACTTCGGCCGGCATCTCCTGAAATTCGTAAATTACAACACGAACTCGCGCGTTCGTACAACCTCATTTCCCACAGTTACGGTCGCGAGCCGCAACGGCGTGTGCGCATTTACCGGGAATAAGTGGCCGGTTGCGGAAGCGCACCCATCGTGAACGGGGGAGATTCGTTTCACTTCCAGTGCTTTACACGCTGGAAGTGAAATGAATCTTTTTCTTTTGGCTTTCTTGACCAACACAGAGGAGGAGACCCGGTGAGTCTGTTCATCACATTTGAAGGGCCAGAGGGTAGTGGTAAGAGCACACAAGCGCGGTTGCTGGTCGAGTGGTTGCGCCAACGCGGTGTGGATGTTCTCTTTACCCGCGAGCCGGGCGGCACTGCCATCGGGGACCAGGTCCGTCAAATTCTGCTGGATCCTGAACATCGGAACATGGTTCCAGAAGCCGAGGTGCTGCTTTTTTCCGCGTCCCGCGCCCAACTGGTACGGCAGGTCATTAAGCCCCACCTGGAACGGGGGGGAGTGGTCGTATGTGACCGATACGCGGATTCCACCTATGCGTACCAGGGATATGGTCGCGGTCTGGACATGGAAATGTTGCGCACGGTGACCCGGTTTGCCACGGGGGGGCTGGTGCCTGATCTCACATTTCTTCTCGACGTGCCTGTAGAAGTGGGGTTGGCCCGCAAGCGAGCAGGAGAGGGGCAAGATGATTGGAATCGCATGGAGGAGGAGGTAATAGAATACCACAAACGGGTGCGTGCCGGGTACCTTCGCCTAGCCTCCGAAGACCGTAAGCGATGGGTTATTCTGGACGGGCAACATCCGGTTCCCACGTTACACCGGGTCATTCGGACGCGCGTTGCACGTCGCCTGGGGCTGCGTCCCTGAATTGGAAAGGGCGTCACACTTCTCCACTTTCTGACGACTCTGTACTGCTCTCGCCTGCCCCTCCCAGGTCCTCCCCTGCGAGTTCGGGCATGTGCTTCTCGATTTCTTCAGGACTTTCCCCGGCCTCCAGGCGTTCTACCACCTCCTCAAACTCATCGCCCAGGTCTTCGCCCAGTTCATTGCTCATGCGACGCATGAAGCGGGCCAGAGAGCGGGGATCGTTCTCGTCCAAGTCGCCCAGAAAATCGGTGTCCATCATGGACTCCAACCGGCTTTCCTCTGAACGCACTACAGCCACTCGGGAAATACGCCGAATCAAACGTGTGGAACCACAACGAGGGCACGTGGGTGTTGCGTTCTCTGCTTCGCTAAAGGTGCGGAAAAAGAGACTAACTCGACGTCCACAGTCTAGACACACGTATTCGTAGATGGGCATGGTCCCTTCTCCGTCCTCCTGAGCGTTAAACTAGGGTGGTCAACGAGGATGTGGTAATATATACTCACTCGTGGATGTCCGCGCGTTTAATCTGATTATAGCCGGGAGAGATTAACTCTACTTCATTGTATATGAACCACGGAGAGAAGCAAAATCGTTCTTCTTAAAGATGAGGAATTCTGGCGGGGATTGCACACGTTTTAATTGAGGATTGGGAACCATGTGGCTATCTATATCGTTATCTCAATTGATTGCCTTTGTAGGGCTGGCGTTTATTGGGCTGTTCGGTTTTCTGTCCAAGACTCGCCAGGAACCCCTGTCCCTGCAGTTCGCCATTGAGGGGGTGATTATTACGGCCCTGGGCATTGGACTCGTTCAGATGGGGTACTTGGTGAATCCCATTCTGTTCTTTTTTATCCTGTACATGGTTACTTTACGAGGACGGTGGTTAACTGATGTAGGCAACTTTCTGGCATCTCGTCGCCGGTATCGCGATAGTCTTATCGCGTTTGACCTGGCTGTACGCTTGCGGCCTGACGCGTTGACACGCGCTCTTGCGGAGATGAATCGGGCTATTGTGCTCTTCCGCCTGGGACATGTGGATAAGGCGCGTCGAACTTTGGAACAACTTCTCGCAGCGCGGGAGCGGTTAGGCTTGTCCCCAAAACACCAGGCCGCGATCCATTACAACTTGGGGATTATCGCTCGTCGTCAGGGTGAGGATGGAGAAGCGCGCCGGCACTTTGAAGCAGCGCTCGAGGTAGCCCCCCACACGATTTACGCGTTTGGGGCCCAGCAGGCGTTGGCCCAGCCTTCGCTCCATTCAGAGGAGGCGCCCATGGACCATTCACCGTAACTTTCTACACGTTTTGCAAGGCACAAGTTATCCTTAGAGAGGTTATGTAGAAGCCGTCGCGCACCGGCTTGTTCGTATTTATTATTTGATTCATTCCATTATTTTTCATTGGAGGACTTATCATGTATCGTCGTGCAGCGCGGTTGGTGGGTTTGTTGCTTGGTGGGGTACTGGGCTGGGAGGTAGCTTTTTGGATTCCCGGCGTACCCCCGGTTTGGACACATATGGAATTTTTGCGCTGGGGCATTCCTTTAACGGCATTAGGGGCCCTGATAGGGTACTTTGTCTTCCCCTACATTACTATTCGCCCCGCGCAAGCCGCGGTTTCCTGGTTGCGGAATGTGCCTTTGACCGATTTGATTGCGGGAAGCGTAGGATTGCTTGTGGGCTTGGTCATCTCGGCCATCCTCGCTATTCCCCTTAGTCGCTTGCCATCTCCTTTTGGTTCTCTTCTCCCCTTGGTGGGGGCTATCATTTTTGCCTATCTCGGGGTGGTCGCTGCGGTATTACGGTATCGGGATTTGCTGGAACTGTGGCGGCAACGGGGATTCCGTTTGACGCCTAAAGGGCTTAGCAAACGCTGGGGCCCCATGCCGGTACTGTTGGACACCAGCGTTATCATCGACGGGCGCATTGCGGACATTGTCCGTACCGGCTTTATCCCTGGCCCACTCCTTGTTCCCCGCTTTGTGTTAAACGAACTGCAGTACATCGCGGATTCTGGCGACCCTCTGCGCCGAAATCGCGGTCGACGTGGGTTGGAAATTCTGCACGAACTCCAGGAGGGACGGTGGGTCACCCTGGAAATTATCGAAGATGATGTGAATGAGGTAAAGCAGGTCGATGAGAAACTTTTGCGGCTGGCCAGGCGTTTGGGATGTCCTATTCTGACGAATGATTATAATTTGAACCGGGTTGCCACCTTGCAAAATGTGGAAGTCCTGAACATTAACGAGTTGGCCAACGCGGTCAAGACAGTTCTTCTGCCTGGGGAATCACTGGACATTCACCTGATCCAGGAGGGGAAGGAGCCGGGGCAGGGCGTTGGTTACCTGGATGATGGTACCATGGTTGTGGTTCAGGATGGGAAGCATTACATTGGTGAAACTGTCCACGTGACCGTCACGAAAGTACTCCAGACATCCGCGGGGCGTATGATCTTCGCGGTGTTGGCGGATCAAAGTGCTTCTGACACAGGGAAAGATAATCAACGTTAAGATGAGGAGGGCATCAATGGCGTTGCATGTGTACAACACCTTAACGCGTCGATTAGAACCATTTGAGCCTATGGATCCACCGTGGGTGCGGATGTACGTGTGTGGTCCCACAGTGTACGACAAAGCTCATATTGGCCACGCCATGTCCGCGTTGGTATTTGATGTGATTCGGCGCTACTTGCAGTTTCGTGGCTATCGTGTGGTGCATGTCATGAATTTCACGGACGTGGACGATAAAATCATCAACCGTTCGCGTGAGTTAGGCATGGATCCCTTTGACTTGGCCCAAATTTACATAGATGAGTGGTTTGAGCACGTGCGGGCGCTGAACCTGTTGCCTGCACATTATTATCCACGCGTGAGTTTGGTGATTCCTCAGATTATCCACATTGTGCAGACGCTTATTGAGAAGGGATACGCGTACGTTGTTGACGGAGATGTGTACTACCGGGTGCGCAAGTTCAAGGATTATGGCAAACTCTCCGGCCGCCATCCTGATGAGATGCGGGCTGGCGCGCGCATCGAAGTGGATGAGCGCAAGGAGGATCCCCTGGACTTTGCCCTGTGGAAAGCCGCTAAACCTGGTGAACCGTGGTGGGAAAGTCCATGGGGTAAGGGACGGCCTGGCTGGCACATTGAGTGTTCGGCTATGGTGTACTACTTCCTGGGTGAACAGATAGATATTCATGGGGGTGGGAGTGACCTTATTTTCCCTCACCACGAGAACGAGATCGCTCAGTCCGAAGCATTTACAGGGAAAGCCCCCTTTGCTCGCTATTGGTTACACAACGGTATGCTTCAATTGCGCGGGGAGAAGATGTCCAAGTCGCTGGGCAATTTAGTGACAATTGACGATTTCTTGGCCGAACATGAGGGGGATGTATTACGCTTGCTCGTCCTCTCTTCCCATTACCGTAAACCTTTGGGGTTCGACGATGAGGCTGTTGCAGATGCAGAGCGGGCTTTACAACGCTTGCGAGGAGCATTGCGCCCGCCCCGGGGCCAGATGGTGGAAGGAGATGCTGTGGTCGCGCTGCAAAAGCACGTTGAACAAACCCGCGCTGATTTCGTGACCGCGATGGATGATGATTTCAACACGGCGGGTGCATTGGGCCACATCTTCACTCTTGTGCGAGCCATTAACACGGCTCGAGACGCAGGGGTGGGGGGGCAACCTTTTGCGCAAGCACAGGCTACTTTCTTGGAACTCGTCCATACACTGGGATTGGAATTGAAAGCGGAGGTTAAGGCCGCAGAAGCCGAGCCCTTTATTGAAGCACTGGTGGCTGTGCGATCGGAGTTGCGCAAACAGAAACAGTGGGCCCTGGCCGATCAGATTCGTGACCGATTGGCACAACTGGGCGTGGTTCTGGAGGATTCGCCTCAAGGAACCACATGGCGTTGGGCCCGCTAACGGGAGGGCATCCGAATGCCGCGAGAGTGGGTGTATGGACGCCAGGCGGTCTTGGCTGTGTTGCGGGCTGCACGTCGGCCCTGTCACACGCTTTACATTGCCCAGGGGACGGTGGTTAAAGGCATCCTTGGTGACATTGTGGTTGAGGCCACAGAGCGAGGATGTGAGGTGGTTTATGTGCCGCGCAGCGAAATTGCCCGGCGGGCTGGATCCAGTGGTCACCAGGGTGTGGCTCTGTTAACAGATGGATATCCCTATCTGGATGAGGTGGATTTGCTTCAACGGGTGGAAGATGCAGGCTCGGACGCGTTGGTTCTGGTGTTAGATCACCTGCAAGATCCGCAGAATGTGGGTAATTTATTGCGTACCGCGGAGATTGCTGGGGTGACCGCGGCTGTAATCCCTAAACGCCGGGCCGCGTTGATCACCCCTGCTGTGGTGAACGCGTCTGCAGGCGCAGTAGAGTACCTTTCTGTATCCCTGGTAACCAACCTGGCCCGGGTGGTGGAGATGCTCCAGGAGGCCGGCGTCTGGGTTTACGCTTTGGAAGGGCTTCCCCAAGCCCCTACTCTCTGGGAGGTGGATTGGACTGGCCCTGTGGGTATTGTTGTGGGGAGTGAGGGGGAAGGCGTCAGTCGTCTCCTGCGGGAACGAAGTGACGGTGTGGTCCGTATCCCTATGTGGGGACGAACCACGTCCTTGAATGCGGCAACGGCCGGCGCGCTGGCATTGTACGAGGTTCGGCGGCAGAGGGTGGCCGCGGCAACCCAGTCGGAGTGACTGTGCATGGTCCGAAGGTGGTTTAACACGCCAGAGCAGTTTGCTCAACAGTTGCGTGAAGGGCATTTCAATGAATTGCGTGTAGCCCTTTACTTCATGTTGCAAGGGGCTCATGTGCGGCTCGGGTATAACGGGTATGCTTATGATCTAAGTGTCATTGATGCTACGGGTCGGCGGTTTACTGTGGAGGTTAAATGGGACAAACGGGCCGAGGAGACCGGCAATCTTTACTTTGAGGTCATGAACACGCGGCAGCGTGTTGCTTCGGGCATTGAAGTTACGCGAGCCGATTATTGGTGTCACGTGATTGGAGAAAAGGGTGAGGAGGCGTTTTTGGCGCCTGTGTCTTCGTTGCGGTCCTTTTTGAGGCGCGGGGAGTTCCAGCGCATTCCGACGCGGGGGGTGGACAGCAATAGTCTGGGACTTTTGGTGCCGCGAGCGCATCTTCAGCGTGTGGATTGGGGGGAATGGATTACCCTTCCAACGGTCGAGGCGTTTTTTGGGACGTTGTTTCGCGCGGCCATGGTGTCGAACCGAATTCGCGAGTGAACTTGACAGGCCGCGCGGAGTTGCATATACTCCCTTGCGCTTTCGTAATGAGCGTGGCACATCCCTAAGTTGATGCGTTTTGTGCTCTACCGGGGGCAAAGTTTGACGCGCCCCATAACCTGCGTATAATATATAGGTGAACGTGCCGACGTAGCTCAATCGGCAGAGCATCCGCCTTGTAAGCGGACGGTTGTCGGTTCGAGTCCGACCGTCGGCTCTGGTTGGGGGTGATTGCCCTGGAATTGTGGGTCGGTGTCCCGAGCGGCAAAGGGGGCGGACTGTAAATCCGCTGGCGTATGCCTTCGCTGGTTCGAGTCCAGCCCGGCCCACCAGATGCCCGGTCGCTCTAGCGGCCGGGCATTGTATGCCCACGTAGCTCAGGAGGCAGAGCAACGCCTTGGTAAGGCGTAGGTCACCGGTTCAAATCCGGTCGTGGGCTTTCGGAAAACGCTTGCGGGGCAAGGACGAAGCGCGCCCTGCAAGCGTGTTTTTACGTGATTTGCAGTGTGCGGTAAGGTGTACTCTATGCATCACAGGGGTTGTGTCACGTACTCAAGCATCCATCTTTGCACGGCAAAAGAGCGCAGGTGCCGTGCCTGAGTGAGGAAAAGGAGGTAAACGGCCATGAGCAAGCAGAAGTTTGAGCGGAAGAAGCCCCATGTGAATGTGGGGACGATAGGGCACATTGATCATGGGAAGACGACGCTGACGGCGGCGATTACGCGTGTGTTATCGACGAAGGGGTGGGCGGATTACACGCCATT
>CAYOAZ010000041.1:0-5888 GCA_964402285.1 uncultured Anaerolineae bacterium
ACTACACCCTCTAGCCGAGTTAGACGCTCCTCCGTGCGCTTCTGCGCCTCCGCCAGTTCCTCGACTACATTTTCTAACCGGCTCAAACGTTCTTCGGTGCGACGTTGGGCGTTAGCCAAAGATTCTATGGCTTCCCAAACACGGGAAAGATGTGTTTCCAGGGATTCACGAAGTTTCTTGATTTCGCCCTCGTAGATTTCCCTCTGCAGGCGCGGGGCTTCCTCCCAGAAAACCTTCCGGGCAATGACCTCCATTTCGTCTGGAGTGTGATTCTGAGGTTTTGGTTTTCGCAATGGTTTAGAGGCGCCCATTCTTTGTCCCTTCACCTAACGTGTACTAAGTGTCCGATCTCACGCGCAAACGCTTTATAACTCAATTCCAAAAGTTGAGCAAATTCCGTAGGAAGAAACACTCATCCCATCCACCGTGTGTGGAAGACGGTGGATGGGATGAGTGACTTTCGATCACACGCCTGACTCTGCGATGTGTGAAAAGGAAGAAGTGAATCCCTATTTGGGCTACATTCCCAGATACGCTTTTTGGACTTCGGGATTTTTCGCCAGTTCTTGCGCAGAACCTTGTATGGTAATTTCGCCTGTCTCCAGTACATACCCTCGATGAGCAATCTGAAGAGCCATGTGAGCATTCTGCTCCACCAGAAGGATGGTCAGGTTCTGGGTTTCGTTCAGTTCCTTAATGGTATCGAAAATTTCCTCCACCAGAACAGGCGCCAATCCCATAGAAGGCTCGTCCATGAGCAAAACTTTGGGCTTGCTCATCAAGGCCCGACCAATTGCTAACATCTGCTGTTCGCCACCGGACAGGGTTCCGGCCAGCTGGTTGCGACGTTCTTCCAGCCGAGGGAATAACTTGAAGACGCGCTTCAAATCCTCAGCAATTCCATCCTTATCCTCACGAACGTACGCCCCCATTTCCAGGTTCTCCTGGACGGTCATACGAGCAAACACGCGACGCCCCTCGGGCACGTGAATAATGCCCAATTTTACGATTTCGTGAGGACGGTATTTCAGAAGACTCTCGCCATTAAAGCGCACATCACCTGCCTGGGGACGAAGAAGTCCACTAATCGTTCGCAGGGTCGTCGTCTTACCGGCCCCATTCGCGCCAATGAGCGTCACAATCTCCCCCTCATCCACGTAGAGGGAGATCCCCTTCAGCGCGTGAATAAAGCCGTAATAGACGTGTAAGTTCTCAATCTCAAAGAAAGCCATAGGCCTTCACTCCTCTACATGGTTTCAAAGCGTTCAGATGGACTCTAAGCAGCCTCAGATAATCCCATAGCCGCGCCCCGGCCTAAGTACGCTTCTATCACGCGCGGGTTGGTACGAATTTCCAGAGGTGTACCTTCCGCAATCTTCTGACCGTAATCCAGCACACTGATCACATCCGAGATGTTCATCACGACCTTCATATCGTGTTCGATGAGCACAATAGTAATACCCCGCTCATCGCGCAACCGTCGAATCAACGCCATTGTCTCTTCGGTCTCACGCGGGTTCATACCTGCTGTAGGCTCGTCCAACAAAAGCACTTTGGGCTTTAAGGCTAACGCACGGGCGATTTCCAGACGTCGCTGTTCGCCGTACGGGAGGTTTTTGGACAGGAAGAAGGCCTTATCCTCAAGTTCCACAAACTCCAACAAACGCATGGCCTCTTCCCGGGCCTCTGCCTCCTCTCGCTTGTAACTCGCCAATCCCAAAATGGGCTCAATAAACCAGGAATGCAGGTGAGAGTGCATGCCTACAAGCACGTTCTCCAACACGGTTAGGTTGGAGAAAAGGCGGATGTTCTGATAGGTACGTGCAATGCCCATGCGGGCAATTTCGTCTGGGGGAAGGTATTGAATGGGCTCGCCGTCAAAGATGATCTCCCCCTCATCCGCCCGGTAGAACCCCGTAATGCAGTTAAATAGCGTTGTTTTGCCTGCTCCGTTAGGTCCGATAATGCTATGGATAGTCTGAGGTTCCACAATAATCGTTACATCATTGACAGCCACCAAGCCGCCAAAGCGTTTTGTCACATTAATAATATCAAGAGCACCCACCGGTCACCTCCTACTATTTCCCCGCGCCCGCGGAGGCGGTTGTGGCTTCCGTTGTGGACGACGTATGGTGTTTGTACTCCGCCACGTGAAGGGTCTCTGGCCACAGTCCCTCAGGGCGATAAATCATCATCACAACAAGAGCCGCGCCGTACACTAACATCCGGTACTCCGCGAACTCTCGCAACAACTCGGGCAGACCAACCAGGGCAAAGGCGCCGACAACTACACCGGGCAAACTACCAATACCACCCACAATGAGCAAACTCAACACGTAAATGGAGATCAGAATATTAAAGGAGTGAGGGGCAATGGAGAACAGTTTGGAGGAGAAAATCGCCCCACTAAGCCCGGCCAATGTCGCGCCCGTGGCGAAAGCCGTCAACTTAGTTGCCACGTGATCAATACCCATGGCAATAGCCACATCCTCATCCTCACGGATGGCTTTCCACGCCCGCCCAAGACGGGAATCTTTCAAACGAACGGAGATGAAAAAGCCAATCGCGATGGCAACAAGGATGAAGTAGAAGAAATCCTGCGGAGTCTTCGCAGCCCAACCCAACAAGTGAGGACGGGCCACGCCAGTGATTCCCTGAGCACCACCTAAAATGGGTTTCAAAGCGTCGGAGATAACCAACAACCGGATAATCTCACCAAATCCCAACGTAATAATCGCCAGGTAATCCCCGCGAGTCTTCAACACTGGGACACCTAAGATAATCCCGGAAAGCAAGGAGGCAAGCAAGGCAAAGGGAAGAGCCTCCCAGAAATCCAGGGGAGGAATATACTGCCGAACCGCGGGTAATTCCGGGGTGGTCAACACAGCCATTGTGTACGCCCCGATAGCAAAGAACGCCACATACCCCAAGTCCAGCAGGCCAGCGAAACCAACCACAATGTTCAAACCCAACCCCATCACAATGTAGATCCCAACAATATCCAACACCTCAAACACATAACCACCCCGTTCGCCCAACAGAGGTGGCAGGATGAGGAGAATGATCAAAGCCACAAGATAACTGCCCCACCGTAACGTCTTCTGTTGTGAAGGGGGAAGAGCCTCCAAGGAAGAACGGACCCGCTGTCCCCACATCTCAGAAGCTGTAAAGTACAAAGCCCATGCCACAACAAGTACAACAGCCCCCTTTACGGTGAGGCCCGAAGAGGTATAGAAAAAGCGGGATATAGAACGAGGGAGAATCACTGCAAATATATCCCGCAGAAGGCCCAACGTCAACGCGGCAGTCAACGCGTACAACAAGGGACGTCGCACGCGAGAGGGCAATATCTCCAAGAGCCCGGCCACCAAACCGCCGCCGCCCATAACCGCCAGCAATGTAGCAACGCCGGCCAAGCCCTTCTTGTTGAAGAGTAACACCCGAGTTAAGCCACGAGATGCGTTGGCAAACACCTGGCGCATGTGCAAAGGTTTAATGCTCAATGCCAAGGCAGCCAAGACCAGACCAATAATCACACCCACAATCAAACCGGCCAGCAGCCCATACACCTTATTCCGCTTAGACGCCTTACTCGCTGCCCAATATCCTGCGCTTAAGACAACCAACAACAGGAGCAACTGGCCCAGGGTAACTACATCTTTGACAATTTCACGTCGGCTAAAGGCTTCGACCATGCCGACGAGAGACACATGGAGCGCGACCACGCTCCCCAGCAATCCGGCTCGGATCGTTTCACGCCACGGGAATCCTCGCATGGAACGTCCTCCTCATCACGCCCGTTTAGCAATGCGTTCACCCAAAATACCCGTAGGCCGGAAAATCAGCACCAAGACCAACATGGTGAACGCGATCGCGTCTTTCAATTGATAAGAAGCAGGTACACCCAACCCTTCGAGGAAAAGACTAGGGCCAAGAGACTCAAAAACTCCCAAGAACAAGCCCCCTAACATAGCCCCGGGAATGTTGCCGATACCACCCAACACAGCAGCGGTAAAGGCCTTGATACCGGGAACAAAGCCCATGAAAAAGTGTACCTGCTTGAAGATAAGCGCGTAAAGCACCCCTGCCGCACCAGCACCGGCGCCCCCGACGGCAAACGTCATGGAGATCATCCGGTCCACATCCACGCCCATCAGTGCAGCCGCCTGCTGGTCCTCAGCCACTGAGCGGATCCCCATCCCTACCTTTGTCTTTTGCACAAAGGTGTAAAGACCCACGAGCAGAAGAATGGCGGCGATAAACACCACCACCAATGTCTTCTGAATGTTCAACCCCGCGATATTCCACGTGCCGTGGAGCATAGCGATGTCCGGATACGCTTTAACACCGGAACCGTACAGGCCGCGGAATGTGTACTGTAAGAAGAAGGAAGCACCAATGGCCGTAATCAAAGGCACAAGACGGGGTGAACCACGTAACGGCCGATAAGCCAACATTTCCAACACCACGGCCACAAACATGGAGACCGTCATGGCCACCACAAAGACAATGGCCAGACTAATAATGGGATGGGAATCGAAGTACCCTGCTTTGTCCAGGGCATTGGCTACAAAGTAAGCGGTAAAGGGACCGCTCATAAACACTTCACTGTGGGCAAAATTAATCATCTGAAGCACACCGTACACCATGGTGTACCCCAAAGCAATAAGTGCGTACACCCCTCCTTGGGCTAAACCAAAAATCACGAAGTCCATCCACTGGCGGACAGTGTACCGACCAGAAGTCAAACTTCGGTATGATCCCACAACGATAAGCACAACCAGGACCACACTAATTAACCACAATGCAATGTCCGTACCAGAAAGGTGTCGCAAGCGAACACGTATCCGCTCCAACATCGCACAAGTCCCCCCGTTTTAGGGTAGATTCGTTGAAATTCGCTGCGTTCTCGACACCGAAATGTCGAAAGCGCAACGAACTTCACCTTTTGAACAACGGCAAAGGGGCGGGCAAGGCAATCCCCCCTGCCCGCCCCCTAGTACACTACGACATTGGCATTACCTCTACAGCCTGACGCTTTACTTCGGGTACACCTTCACAGGCGACTTGTTCGGGTCATCCGGATTCCACTCATCCGGATTTGTAATCTGGTACACCGCAATGTGCGGGTCCGCACAGTCGCCGTTCGCGTCGCAAGCCAGGTTCCCGGTCAGGCCCTTGAAGTTCTTGATTTTAGCCAACTCATCACGCAGGGCCTGCCGCGGGATGTAGAGGGTACCATTCGCATCTTCCACAGCCACCTTGGTAATGGCGTAGAAGAGCATCATGGTGCCGTCGTAGGCATGGGCATGGAAGGCGCTCAGCGGCTTCTCGCCGTACTTCTCCTCGTGCTTCTTCAAGAAGTCCTTGTACGCCGCACCGAACGCTGCAAAGTCCGGGCTGGTCAGGTACATGCCCTTGGCCGCATCACCCGCCGCCTCCACAAAGTCCGGCGAGAACATGCCGTCCGCACCCATCAGGTGGGTGTTCTCCAGCCCAGGCACTTCCTTCGCCTGCCGCGTAATCAACGCACCCTCAGCAATGAAAATCGGATAGTAGATAATCTCGGGCTTCGACGCTGCAATGGTCGTCAGCACAGGATGCATATCCGTGTCACCCACGTTCACCGCTTCCTGCGCCACAACCTCACCACCTAACTCCTTGAACACCTCAGCAAACACATTCGCCAACTGCTCCGCATACACACTCCCATCGTGAATCGTCGCCGCCTTCCGCACACCCAGCACATTGTACGCAAACTCTGCCGCTACACGACCCTGTACCTTGTCATTGTGTGCCGTGCGGAAATACCCAGGCGAATGCGTCGCCGGATCCGTCAGGTACGGCGCAGTGTTCGACGGCGAAATCATCACCATCCCCGCCTGCGA
>CAYOAZ010000042.1:0-10412 GCA_964402285.1 uncultured Anaerolineae bacterium
CATTAGCATGTATGATATAAGTCATGCTCTTTTATAACAGATCGTGATGATGCTCCATAATCGGAAGTTCTCAACCTGAAGAATGAAGGGCTCTTCTCTGGTTCTGCCCAGGACGCGAGTTGCCTTCACACTCTCGGCCGCGAATTCGCCCGGCAACTGGACGTTGCGGGCTTCGCTTGCCAACCCCCCTCGCGGGGGCTGCACCCAACCGCCCTGGCGGTTTCGCAACCGAAGGCCGCAGTTTTGAACTGCCGGCCGTTCCGAGCCCCCTTCCCAGGGTTTCTCCTAGCGTAGCGCAGGGAAGTGAGCCGTGCGGGGGGAATTTCGGAATGTGCATGTAGAGATTTGTTCCTTTCCTTTTTGAGCACTAATATTGCATTTGACAGTGTGCGTGGTAAGCGTGAAGGAGTCGCGAACGTGGAAAGCGGGCGATGACGTTACGATTTGCCTTTTTGGGCGGTTTCCAGGTGACGCAGGATGAGCATCCTGTGGAAGGGTTCATTTCCGACAAAGCCAGAGCATTATTGTGCTATCTGGCGATGGAACAACGGGTACACCGTCGTCCTGAGTTGGCCGCGCTCTTGTGGGGAGAGATGCCCGCGGAAAAGGCCATGACCAGCCTGCGCCAAGCCCTCTCCAACCTGCGACGTCTGGTGGGCGATGCCCTCAAGGTGGACCGTCACACAGTGACCTTCAACAGGCAGGTCCCCCATTTTCTGGACGTGCAAGAGTTCGTTCGCTTAGCCCGCGCCTTTTATGCTCACCAGATTCCTGCCACAGGCGTGGACGCGGCCGCCCTTTACCAGGGCGATTTCCTGCGGGGGGTATACGTTCATGGAGCGCCCGCGTTTGAAGAGTGGGCGACCGTTCAACGGGAACGGCTTCACCAACACGCGGTCCGCGTGTTCTACCAACTGGCCCTTCTCTACCACGAACAGGGCGAGTACGATCTCGCTCTCGTCTACCTGGACCGCCTGTTGAGCCTGGAGCCGTGGAACGAGGAGGCCCATCGGCAGCGAATGGTGCTCCTGGCCCGACTGGGGCGCTTTACCGCGGCCCTGCGCCAGTATGACAAATGCCGCCGGGTCCTAAAAGAAGAATTGGGACTTTCCCCCTCCCAGGGCACCACCGCGCTCTATCACAAAATTCGCGGCCTGCAAAATCGGCGGGGAACACACCAGGATTGGCCCCAGCAGCCAACCCCCTTCATTGGCCGGGCCGACACGTTGGCCCAATTGAACACCTGGCTCACCTCGCCCGAAAAGCGCATGATTACCATCCTGGGACCTGGCGGTGTGGGAAAAACCCGCCTTGCCCTGGCCGCGGCCTGGCACACCCGCCGCGCCTTCCTGGATGGCATCCTCTTCCTCTCCCTCGCGTCCCTGGCATCGCCCCGCCTTTTACCCTCCGCCCTCCTTAGAGCCATGAACGTGCCCTCACGTGCTCCCCTTTCCCCTGCAGAGCGAATCATCGAATCCCTGCAGGATGAGGAGCGGCTGATAATTCTGGACGGCTTTGAACACTGGCTAGCCGAACGCTCTCCCGCGTTGGACGAGGCATTGGCCCTGATCTCGAACATCCTCAAATCGGCTCCCCTGGTGAAGATCCTGGTCACCTCTCAAGAACCCTTGCGGATACGCTGGGAGAACCGATTCCCCCTGCAGGGATTCCCTTGCCCTGCCAGGGATGCCACGCCTTCCGAGGGTGGGGAAGCGTCCGATGCTGTGCGCTTGTTTCTCTATCACGCCCGCCGCGTCAACCCCGACTTTGTCCCTCTGGCCGCGGATTATGCTGCCATCGCGCGCATTTGTCGCCTGACCGAGGGCTTGCCCCTCGCCATTGAGTTGGCCGCGTCCTGGATGGGACAGGTATCCAGCCAGCGCCTTGCCGCAGACCTGGCGCACGGGATCAGCGAATTGACAACCACCATGCGCGATGTGACCCCACGCCATCGGAGTTTGCAAGCCACCTTTGTGTACGCCTGGCGACTTCTTGACCAGGAAGCGCAGGAGGCCTTGCGACGGCTATCCGTCTTTCAGGGAGAATTTGACGACCAGCAAGCCCAAGAGATCGCGCGGGTTACCCCTGCCACCCTGGCCGCGCTGGTAGATAAATCCCTGCTGTACCGAACCGCGGCGTCGCGGTACGGAATGCACGGGATGATTCGGGCATTTGCCGCGGCCTATCTGCGCGAATCTGGCGAGGACGTGTCCACCCGTGCTCGTCATCTGGACTACTTTCTGGCCTGGGTTCAAAAAGTCGCACCTCACCTGCGGGGCCCCAATCAGGGGGCATGGGTGAAGCGGCTGAAGGAGAGCGAGGCCGACGTGGCCGAGGCCCTTCGATTCGCCAGGGAAAGTGGTCGCGGGGAAGCGGGCTTGCGTTTAGCCGTAGCCCTTTGGCCCTTTTGGGACATTGTCGCCGCGCTGGGGGAGGGTCGCCAGTGGCTGACCACCATGTTGGATATGACCCCACATCCTCCCCCTGAACTTGCAGCCCAGGCCTTAAAGGGAGCAGGCGTGCTGGCCTGGCGACAGTTCGATTTTGAGGCAGCGGCTCATTATCAGCAGGCCAGTTTGGCCTTAATGCGGGAGATGGGGGATGACCTGGGCATGGCAGGGGCCCTGGCCAATTTGGCCCTCATCGCGCTGGACAGCGGCAATCCCGAGTGGGCTTCCTCCTTGTACGCGGAGAGTTTAGCCATATTCCGTCGCCTAGGGGACACACCGAACATCGCACTGGCCCTGAACAACATGGGAGTCATCGCGATGCAGCGCCAGAACTTCGAGGCCGCGCACGCGTACCTGGAGGAGAGTTTGGCCCTTTACCGTGACCTGGGACAACGACGGGGCATCTCCTGGGCATTGGGCAACCTGGGGAATGTGGCCCGCCACCAGGGGGAGTGGGAACACGCGGTCTCCCTGTACAAGGAAGCCCTGGCCCTACAGCAGGACCTGGGGGACCGCTACGCGGTGGCCCTGAGTTTAGCCAACCTGGGACACGCGCTTGCTTTGCTGGGCGATCCCCAGCAAGCATTGACTTTGTACCAGGACGCGTGGATCACGTTCCAGGAACTGGACGCGGTAGGGGATATGGCCGAAACGTTGGAGCGCGCGGGGGCCGCACACATAGCCCTGGGCCGCGTGGAAAAGGGCGTTCACCTGTTGGCGCAGGCTGAACACCTGCGCGACACACACCACGTTCCCAGACCTCCCCTGGAACGGCGTTACCACGACCAAAGTCTGGCCCAGGCTCGCGAACAGTTAGGCTCCCACTTTCAGGAGGTGTGGGACGCGGGCCGTCATCAGGCGTGGTCCCTTTCCCCTGGGTGATGCCGCGAAGCCCAACGCCTTAGACGACCCATCGTCCCCGGACCTCAATTTTCGTCCCCTCGGATCATTGGCACCTGAGGGAAGTCATCTGGCCCCAGGGAATCCGCAGGCTGATGAGAGGGCGGGTAAGTGCTCAGGGCCTCCTCCTGGGTCGGCACGTGGTTTGGCGGGTATGCCACATCGATGATGCGGGTGTGGTTCGTGTCATCGGGCGCGCCGCCTAGACGCCACTGCGCGGGCTTGGGGTTCACATCGCGCACCCGCCACACGCCCGCGCTGGGGAACCCTTCCTGGCTGAGAACCACGCCCAGGTATCCCCACGCCTTGGGATTCAGGTCGGCCACAGGAACACCCAGGGCCTGAGCCACCACCTCCTTTGGCACGCGAATGGTGATGCGATGCTGGCCGGGATCGGTCACAATGTTCAGGGCCTCCACTCCGCCTATCTTGACGGGCTCTGTTCCCGCGGCAGTGGGAGGCGTGAAGATGCCCGGTGTCCACCCTTCTGCCCAAATGGCCACATCCCACCCTTCACCCCGGGGCAGGGCCGCGTTGCGTCCGGGAAGCAGCAAGCGCGCGCCTCCATCCTTTGCGTCGATGTACACATCCAGCGTGTGGATGCCCATCCCATTAGGGGCTCCCCAATCGTTGTTCAAGTTCCCGTAGAAAGTGAAACGAAATACCAGATTCTTCTCGTCCTCTCCCACGAAGAACTCCCGCAGGTCATACGCGGCAGGTGGAAATACCGGGTCCAGGGGGTAAACATATGTGCCGGGCCCGTGGTCGTCCCCTTGAGGGTCCTCCACCCGCAGGATAGGTTTCACTAATCCCAGGTCAGGTACGGTGACCAACGCGGGGTGTGCAGGCACCTGCTGGATGTCCCGCCGCATGTCCTCACTGATAACCACCCTCATCATGTAGCGCGTCCCAGCCTCGGGCTTGCCCAGGACCTGGTAGGGGATAGCTATTTCCAGGGTGCGCCCGCTCACTGCAGCGGGGAGATCGCCCTTGGCGGGAGTCCACCTCCCTGTAGGGCCCACTGTGTAGAGGGTAGATTTAGGGCCGTCCTGGCTCAGGGTGACTTCCACCAGCGCGGTAGCCCCAAATCCCAGGAGGTTTTTCGTGTCCGCGTTCTCTGATGCGTGGGTGAAGAAGTCGGCCTGGGAGATTCCAGGTTGCTGGATGTACACACCGATGACCGTGTCTGGGCCCACATCCGTCCAGGATCGGCGTGCGTCCACGCGTATGTACAGGTGTTGGGCGTCAAACCCGTACCAGAACTTCTCTACCACCTGGTCAGGCGTGGCCTGGGCACCGCCAGCAATAGTGTAGAATCCCGCGGCTTTCCATTCTCCCTCCTGGCCGACCCCGTCGATGGTGGGGGTGATGAGGCCCGTGGCCCCCACTTCAGGTGGAATCGGGGTTTCGGGGATGATGGGCACATCCAGAAATGTGGGAACGGGCACGTTCAGCGCGCGGTATGCCTGGGCCAGGGTTTCGCGGAATTGACGGTCGAACGCACGGTCATCGCCGCTGTTCTGGTCCGCGCCGTACCACCAGAACCAGTCACTTCCCTCGGCCGCGTACACGTGTTCCAAAGCCTGAGCCAGTTGCTCCTCGGGCACCCGTCCCTGTTGACGCGCGACGAAATCCCGCACGCGCTTGAGATAATCCCAGGCCCGGTTTTCCTCATCCTCGCCAATCCACGTCAGAAAATCAGGACTGACCCAACTGCCCGGCCAGAGGCGGTCCAATTTGGGCTGGTCGGGGTGCTGGCGAAGGAACTCGGTGGGGGTGACTGTGCGCAATGTGCCCTTGGTCTGCTCTTCCTCCAGCAGGGCGTACATGTTGTGCAGGAACTCCTTGCCGTCGTTTGGATAGTGTTCCCACGCGTTTTCCCCGTCTAGAATGACACTCACCAGGAAGGGGCCATTTTCTCCCTGGGACTGCAAGGCCTTGCGAATGCGCAACAACCGTTGGATGAAATCTCGGGCCGCGGCTTGACCGCTCATTCCGCTGTAAGTGAATCCCACCTTGTCGCTGAGGACTTTGTCCCGAAAGATGACGTATACCTGTCGGTTGCGCGCGTGGGCAATGTACGGTCGGTAGAGGGTCGAGGGGTCACGCACCACGCCCAGGCTATCCCTGGGAAATCCCTTCCTGCCCAAACTGCGGGCCAGGACTTCCTCGTCGCTGGCCATCCAGAGGATGCCCGCGCGTGCGACCATGCCCACAATCTCCTGGGCCACCGCGCCCTCGGCTGGCCAAAGTCCCTGGGGCTTTCTGCCGAAGAGGTCCTGATAGAAGGCGATGCCCTTTTCCAACTGCGCGATCGCGTCAATGCCGTACGTAAAGCGCGGGGGAAGGTTCACGTCGGGGGCGGCCACTCGAGCCAGGTTCGTGTCCACCAGCAGGGGGAGGATGGGGTGGTAAAAGGGGGTGGTGGTGATATCAATCTGACCGCGCTCCAACAGGCGCTTGTGCGCGGGAATGACTTCCTGCACCAGGCGCAGGTGTTCCTGGAGGACAACCTCTTTGTCCGCTTCGCTGAAATTCCGCCCTTTCTCCACCAGGGATTTCAACGGCTCTTGGGCCAACCAGTCGGGGTCTGTCCAGGCCAGGTTGAAGAGGACCTGTAAATCCCGCCAGGTCTGGGTGTCCCATTCCTGCCAGTGAGATCGGGTGTCCGCGATCTCCTGGTATCGAGGAAAGCGGGCGATGATTTTCGGGTTGATGTCGAAGAAGCGGGCCTGGATGAAGGCTTTTTGTTCAGATGTGAGTTGGTCCGCGGGGATTTCTGTGTGGACCCAGTACAGGTCCCTGGCACCGTTGCTGATGTCCAATATCTGACGGAGCAGGGAGGGGGTGAGGTTGAAGGTGACGTGAATGTCAGGGTATGCTTCCAACATGGCCACCATGTCCACGTAATCCTTGGCCGCGTGGACGCGTACCCAGGGTTTCTCGTAGACACCTGTGTTTGGGTCCTTGAAGTAGAGGGGTTGGTGTTGATGCCAGAGGATGGCGACGTACAGGGGCGTTTCGGTAGGTGTAGGTGTGGGAGGGATTGGGGTGGGCGCGGGTGTGGGCGATGAGGGCACTTTGGTGGGGGATGGTACAGGAGTTGGTGATGGTGTGGGCTGGGCCTTGCACGCGGCCAGCAGGATGAGCAAGAGAATGACGAGAATGTATCGGTGCAAACGCATAGGATTCCTCCCCCTGATTTGTACCTTGTTGTGGGGGGATCGCCCCCGTTGCTCACGGTTTTGTGGGTTATTTCGTGTCATCAATTGGTACCAGCAGTCGTTCCAGCCGTTGCAGGTCTGTGCGGATGGCCTGTTGAACCGCCCGACGTTTGCGCAGGATCCGGGGTAGCCCCAGGAGTCCCGCAATCTGCCCCCGCAGACGAGCCCGCGCGGCTTCTCCCCGCCAGGCTCTTAGCGCATCCCAGGCGATGCGCAGTTGCGCGGCCAGGATGAAGCGCCAATACTTGCGCAGAAAGGGCGTGGGCATGTTCTTGGCAATGACCCAGATGGTATTACGGCCCGTGTAGTAACTGGCCAGCGGTCCCCCACCCGTCGCGGACAGGTGATGGTACACGCGCGCGTCAGGAGCGAACACTGTGCCCCAGCCCTGTAACTGCATCCGCCAGGCCAGGTCCACATCTTCCAGGTACATGAACAGATCCTCATCAAACCCGCCCAAAGCGTCCCAGACCTCGCGGCGGTATGCGACCGCCCCCCCGCAGCCGCCAAAGACCTCCCGCTGGTCATCGTACTGACCCCGGTCCTCCTCCCACACACCGCGGTTGCGGGGGATCCCATCGATGCCCATCATGTCCCCGGTGGTGTGGATAATGTGGCGGCGGTCGAAGAGGAGCATTTTGCTGGCCGCGGATCCAGCCCACGGGTGTTCCTCCAGGGCTTGGACCAGGGCCTCCACCCATTGCGGCTCCACTTCTGTGTCGTTGTTCAGCAGTGCAATGATCTCCCCCCGCGCGTGGGCCACACCCCGGTTGCACGCGATGGCCAGGCCGCTGTTGTGTTCCAGGCGAACCACGTTTACCCAGGGGAAGTGGTCCCTCACAAAGGCCACCGAGTTGTCTGTAGACGCGTCGTCCACCAGGATGACCTCCAGGCGCTCGCGCGGGTAGGTTTGCCCTGCCAGCGCGGTCAGGCAGGTCTCCAAAAAACGGAGACCGTTATAATTGGGGATGACGACCGAGACCAGGGGCTTCTCGCTCATGGGATATCCTCGATGGCCTTCTCCACGTGTTCTCGCAGTTCTCCGGAGCGTACCAGGTCTTTTAGCCGTTCAATGTGCGGGTACATGGGTGTGTCTGTCGGGATGAAAGGCACATGTTCGCGGATAAGCGCGTACGCGGCCCGGGTTCCCTGCCCCAACTGGGCTTGCTCGCCCACATCGCGCCGGCGGAAGTCAATGGCCTGCGCGGCGGCAAAGAGTTCCAGGGCCAGGATGCCTTCCAGGTTGCGGAGGACGCGGCGGGCCTGCCGCGCGGCCACCGGCCCATTGCTCACGTGGTCCTCCCAGTTCGCGCTGGTGGGGATGCTGTCCGCGCTCGCGGGGTGGACCAGGGCTTTGTTTTCTGACGCGAGTGCGGCCGCGGTGTACTGGGTGAGCATGAAACCTGAGTTCAGGCCGCCATGTTCGGTGAGGAAGTCGGGCAGGAGATGGCGGTTCGCGCACGCGTCCACAAGCCGGTTCAGGCGCCGTTCGGAGATGTTGCCCAATTCAGTAAGGGCCAGGGCCAGGTAATCATAGGCGATGGCCAGGGGTTCGCCGTGGAAATTCCCACCAGAGATGGCCTCCACTTCTCCGGTCTCCTCATCCCAGAAGAGGAGAGGGTTGTCCGTGACGCTGTTCAATTCGATTTCCACCACCCAGCGGGTGTAGTCGATTGCGTCCAGGCACGCGCCGTGGACTTGGGGCACACAGCGCAAACTGTACGCGTCCTGGGGGTCAGGGCTATCTGGTGGGCGCAAGTACTGGGAGTCCGCGAGAAGGCGGCGCATGTGGGCAGCCACCCGCTTCTGCCGTGGGAAGGGACGCACGTCGTGGATGCGAGGATCAAACGCGGTGATGATGCCGTGCAGGGCTTCCAGGGAAAGGGCCGCGGCAATGTCTGCCACCTTGGCCGCGTTTTCCGCTTCCACCACCGCGAGACACCCCAGCGCGGTCATCAGCGCGGTACCGTTGGTAATGGCCAGGCCCTCCTTCGCGGCCAGAGTGACCGGCTGGAGTCCTACTCGAGCCAGGGCCTCTTTCCCGGGCAGGATATGTCCTTCCACTTCGGCTTCCCCTTGGCCAATGAGGACCAAGCCCATGTGCGCAAGGGGCGCCAGGTCTCCGGACGCGCCCAGGGAGCCCTGGCGAGGCACGATGGGCGTCACGCCCCGGTTGAGCATCTCGAGCAGGAGATTGAGGGTGTCTAAACGGATGCCGGAATGACCTGTAGCCAGGGTGTTGGCCCGGACGAGCATCATTGCGCGGACAACCGCGCGCTCGAAGGGGTCGCCTGTGCCCACCGCATGGCTGTAGAGGATGTTCCGCTGCAGGGCTTCCACGTCCTCGGGGGGGATGATGCGGTCCTTGAACGCGCCAAAGCCCGTGGTGATGCCATAGACAACTCGGCCTTCTCGAACCATGCGGGCCACGGCTTCCTCACCACGGCGTACGTTGGCCACTGCCTCATCGGTGAGGGTGACGCGTAGTTCCCCGGGCCGTGCGTAGGCCACCCGCACCACATCCTCGATGGTGAGGGAATGGCCGTCCAGGGCCAGGGTAGGTATGATATGGGACATGGATGGACCTCCTCATGTCAAGGCTCGGACGGGGCATTGCGGATGGTGTGAAAGTAGAGGGTTGCCCCGTGCTCTACGACGATTATACGGGAGGTCAGGAGTTTCTTCTGAATTTAGGAGATAACCGGGCGTTATGCCGGTCCGAGTTTTTGAAGGTAAGCAGGGAACGCTACAGAGGAGGGCGAGAATGGGACAGGACGGACGGCGGTATCCGATGTATCCTCGGGTGGGCGTGGGCGCGGTGGTCATACGGGACCATCAGGTGTTGTTGGTGTTGCGAGGTCAGCCTCCGCGGCAGGGCATATGGACGTTCCCCGGCGGTTTGGTGGATTTGGGCGAGTCCATTTTCGACGCGGCGCGGCGGGAGTTGCTGGAAGAGACGGGTGTGGTGGGGGAGCCCGTGGATGTGGTGGATGTGTACGAGGTCATTGAGCGAGACGAGGCAGGCCGGGTGCGCTATCATTATGTCATTGCGGAAGTGCTTTTGCGTTACGTGCGCGGGGAGCCTCGCGCGGCCGACGACGCTGCGGATGTGCGCTGGGTGCCGGTGGACGCGCTAGGAGGGCCGGAGATCGGCTCCGGGGTGGAACGGGTAGTTCGACGGGCGCTGAAACTCCTGGGTGAGTGACGGACTGTGGGCGTTGGGCCCTGGGGCGGCCGGCAGTTGAAAACTGCGGCCTTCGGTGGAGGCGAAACCGCCGGGGCGGTTAGGGGCTAGCCCCCGCCAGGGGCTTGGCAAGCGAAGCCCGCAACGTCCAGTTGCCGGGCGTTTCGTGCGGCTTCCACCCCCGGACGATGGGTGCGGCCAAAGGCGTTGGGCCCTGAGGCGGCCAGCAGTTGGAAACTGCGGCCTTCGGTGGAGGCGAAATCGCCGGGGCGGTTCGGCGCAGCCCCCGCCAGGGGGCTTGGCAAACGAAGCCCGCAACTTTTAGTTGCCGGGCGTTTTGTGCGATTTTCACCCACGGGCGATGGCCGCGGCCAAGGGCGGTGGGCCCGGAACGGCCGGCAGTTGGAAACTGCGGCCTTCACCTGCGAAACCGCCAGGGCGGTTCCCACCAGCCCCCGTGAGGAGGCTTGACAAGCGAAGCCCGCGAGATGGAGCGAGGGATGAAGGGTGAGGGCCAGACAACCAGAATTTGCCCACATCATCCCCCCAGTTACAGAACGTCTCGCGCGGCTTTCCCGGGCAGGAGGCTCCAACCTTACTCGCGGAAAACTTGACGCGCCTTGGGAAAAATGGTATGCTCAAGCAACCAATTTG
>CAYOAZ010000043.1:0-105495 GCA_964402285.1 uncultured Anaerolineae bacterium
TTAACAGGAAGTTCAGGTTCTCTCTGCGTAGACCGGTAATATTGAGTCGCACATCCCCATAGAACAATCCCACCTAACAGTAGGCTCAATCCACCAACAAGATATCTCATCTGCCAGCGTTTTTTCATGGCGCATCTCCCACCAGTTGGGGCGCCGGTCGGGGCGCCTCTAACGTGGCCAAACAGAGGTCAACAGGCTTGACTGTCAAGTTGTATCCACACTTGCTCAATTCCTGCTCCCCCTGCGAATTCATATTAAGCAAAGCCTGAAGTTCGTTCCACATATCCATAATGAATGTTATACCATTTGTCAAAACGACACAAGTTGAGTAGGGGCAGCCTCGTTGGTCATAATACCAGTGTCGGGGGCAAAGGACTCACGTGGCCTCCCCTTTTGTTTGTCTGCCAGCCAGCCTTCTTAAGGGGGAGGGCTCATGCGAAGGTGTGATACCGAGGAGGAGAAAAAAATCGCCCATTGTGGTGATGACAATTGTGATAAATTATCGTACTCTATAAGATATGATTCTAGGTGTGCTATCCATACAGTTGTTGATCTACCTCAGGAGGCTTGGTAGATGAAATACAGACGTAGAGGTCTTGCCAACGTAAAGTGGGTCCGCTGGGCTTGGGTGGGCCTGACTGTGGCACTTCTCCTTACTCTTGCCATGGTGGTATATGCGGCACCCCGGCATACATCTTCGACGCCTGACCCTTCTCTTTCTGTGGCCTTTTCCCATAAGACCCATGCAGACAAAGGAATTGATTGTTTGTACTGTCATTCCAACGCGTCTCGAGGTGAAGTCGCTTCCATTCCGAGCGTGGAAAAGTGCATGGGGTGTCATCAAGTGGTTACGCCTGCCGATCCTCAATCGCGGGCTGAAGTTGAAAAGATTCGAAACGCCTGGGCTAATGGCGAGCCGCTTCGATGGCCAAGAATGGTGGACCAACCTGACTTTGTTTACTTTAGCCACGGCCCCCATATTCGAGCAGGCGTACAGTGTGAGGATTGTCATGGTGATGTGGGGAGCGTGGATATGCCGGATCAAGATTTTCACATGACCATGGGTTTTTGTCTTGATTGTCACCAACAGCAGGATCCGGCCAAGGTTGACAAATTAATGGATTGTGCAACCTGCCATAAGTAGGGAGAAAGGATAATGCTGAACAAGAGGCTTACGCGTCGTCAATTTTTACAGGGAACAGCGGCAGCAGGAGCAGCGCTTGCCATCAGTGGATGTACCCTATCCCTGCAGCGACAGGAGTACATAGAACCTTATGTTCACATGCCGGAATTCGCTTTGCCTGGAGAAAGTGTGTGGTATGCCACTACATGTCGAGAATGTCCGGCTGCGTGTGGGTTGATTGTCCGAGTGCACCAGGGACGAGCGAAGAAAGTCGAAGGTAATCCCCTTCATCCGGTGAATGAAGGTAAAACATGTGCCCGTGGACAATCTGCTTTACAGGCTTTGTACAATCCTGATCGGTTGCAGGGGCCGGTTGTGCAGTCCAAACGCCAAAGTCGTCAGTTTACATCTATCGATTGGAATGAGGCTTTAAATACCCTTTTTGAAAAAGTATCGCAAACCATTCCCCAGCGCATTGTCTTCCTAGGCGGTGAAGTTCCACACCACCTGTTGTGGATTGTCGAGAGATTCCTGCAATCTCTGGGGGCTCCGCCACCGATTGTGTACGCTCCTCATGCTGCTTGGGAAGGGCGGCGTGTAATTCGCTTAGTAAATAAAGCCTTGTTCGGATTAGAGCGTCTTCCCGTTTATGACCTGGCCAACGCGGATGTAGTGTTCTCCTTTAGCGGTGGATATTTAAGCACTGAATGGTCTCCTGTTCATTATAACTTGGCGTATGGACGTATGCGTGGTCGCCAGGATCAGGGAGGAACGCGTGGGATAGTGGTGCACTTTGAACCACGTCTCTCGCAAACCGGCGCTCCGGCTGACCGTTGGGTTCCTGTTCGCCCCGGAACCGAGGGCTTGGTGGCACTGGCCATCGGGCGCTTGCTTTTAGATCGGGGCTGGGCCCGTAATCAGGATGTGGCCGCATTCTTTGCCGGAATAGATGTGGAGGAGATTGCCGCAGTCTCAGATGTAAGTTTTGATTACCTGAATCATCTGGCAGAGATTTTCGGTCAATCTGATGCGCCGTTGGCTATTCCCGGCAGTGCTGTATCCGCCCACCGTGGCGGATATCAGGCAACCATGGCCGTGCAAATGCTAAATGTACTTATGGATAATCTGGGACGTCCGGGAGGTCTTTGGCTTGCTCCCGACACGTTCATAGAAGGGCTTTCCCCGCGAACCCCGTTGGCTACATTTGCTGATGTTGTAGATCTCGTTCAACGCATGCAATCTGGAGATGTAGATCTTTTATTGCTGGACGGGAGCAACGTGGCGTACGGATTGCCACCTGAGTTGGGGTTTGCTGATGCTGTACAGCATGTGGAAACGGTTATTTCTTTTAGTAGTTTTGTGGATGAGACGAGTGTTTTGGCGGATTACATTCTTCCTGGACATACCCCTCTAGAGAGTTGGGGATACCAGGTCGTAGACAATGGCACTGATCGCCTGGTCATCAGCGGTCAACAGCCTGTTGTTCAGCCTTATTACGATACGCGCGATGTGGCTGATATCTTTCTCTTCTTGGCCCAAGCCATTGAACCCGTTAAGGATGCTTTGCCGTGGCGTAACGTGATAGATTTTATTGAATCACGTTTGTCAGTGATTCGCGATCTCGGCATTGAGGGTCCTTATAGTTTAGAAAATAGCGCCGAAGCATGGGCGAATTGGCGTGCCTTTGGGGGATGGTGGTCTAAGGCACCCATGTGGGAAGCGCCATCCCTGCAGGGTACTATATCTCAGGCATTTAATTTGACCCCTGAATTCGCGGGAGGGAGTGAGTATCCTTTTGTCCTCTACCCCTATGAATCTCCCACGTTGACTGATGGGCGCGGAGCAAATCGCCCTTGGCTCCAGGAGTTACCGGACCCTATGACTACAGCCATGTGGCGTACGTGGGTTGAACTAAACCCTGAAACAGCACGCTTGCTTGGAGTCCGCCAGGATGACGTAGTACGGGTTGTGTCTCCCTATGGCACGGTAGAGGCTATCGTGTATGTGTATCCAGCTATCCATCCCCATGTGGTGGCCATGCCTATTGGGCAGGGACATACCGATTATGGGCGTTATGCTCAGGGGCGTGGCGCCAATCCGCTCGCTTTGTTAGGGATTTCTATGGTCGAGGGGGCTAAGGAATTAGCGTGGTTAAGTGTGCGTGTTCGTGTTGAACCCACCGGTCAACGGCAACCCCTTCCGCGCTTGGAGAATAATGCCGGCGTGGACCGGGCGCGTGAGATTGGATTCCCTGGATAAGGGGTGGATGTGGTGAAGATACCCGCACCGCGGTATTGAAGATGGAGGCGCAGGAATGAGCAGTCACAACGAAAGCGTAAATGAACATCGTTGGGTGATGGTCGTGGATGTGGATAAGTGCACCGGTTGTGGTGCGTGCATTACGGCATGCTATGCTGAAAACAACATCCCAATAGTGGGCGAGGAGGAGATCCAGAAAGGTCGCCATATGGGATGGGTGCGCATCGAGCGTTATTGGGAGGGGGAGTACCCCAATATTCGGGCTCGGTTCCTACCTATTATGTGCCAGCAATGTGGCGAAGCTCCCTGTGAACCTGTCTGCCCCGTATTTGCTACATATCACAGCGCTACTGAGCACATTAATATCCAGGTATACAACCGATGTGTGGGCACGCGCTTTTGCGCCAACAACTGTCCTTATATCACCCGTGTCTTCAATTGGTATGATCCAGTTTTCCCCGAACCCTTACACGAACAGTTAAACCCAGATGTCACTGTCCGTTCTCGGGGTATTATGGAAAAATGCACGTTTTGCATCCAACGTATCCGTCAGGTCGAGGAGGACGCGAAGTCTGAAGGGCGCCCTATTGAGGATGGTGAAGTACAACCCGCGTGCGTGCAGGCGTGTCCCACAGAGGCTCTTGTCTTTGGCGATTTGAACGATCCGAACAGCAAGGTGGCACGTCTTGCCCAAAGCCGTCGTGCATTCCGCTTATTGGAGGATTTGGGAACCGAACCCGCCGTGATTTACCTCAAGGGAGGTGACGCCCATGTCGTCTGATCGCAAACACGTACAGGAATTGGCCCACTTGGAACAGGAACTCAAGGCGAGCGATTTGCTCCTCGATCGCCGGTCCCGCGAGGAAATGAATTACGAAGTTATGCACGCGATGGAGCGGATTAGTTTGGGGTGGCTACTGGCCGCTTTTGTCCTTGGGGGACTGGTATTTTTGGGATTAGGTCTAGCGTGGGCCTATCAAATCAAGTGGGGCCTGGGTGTCGCGGGCATTAACCGTCCTGTATTCTGGGGGGTCTACATCGCAAATTTCGTATTCTGGATTGGTATCAGCCATGCGGGAACGCTCATTTCTGCTATTTTGCGCTCTGTGGGTGCGGAGTGGCGTCGGCCTATCACTCGAGCCGCTGAAGCAATGACTGTATTCGCTCTGATTGTGGCCGGCATTTACCCTTTGTTGCACATGGGACGTACTTGGCGTTTTTACTGGATGCTTCCCATGCCAAACCAGCGTGTAATATGGCCTAACTTTCGTTCCCCATTGATGTGGGACATGATGGCCATCATTACATATTTAACGGGTAGCATGATCTTCCTTTATCTGCCACTGATCCCCGATTTGGCTATGGTCCGTGATCACTCCAAAACTAAACTGCGCAAACGGCTCTTCCAGGTCCTTTCTCTGGGATGGCGTGGCACCGAACCCGAATGGAAACACCTTCACGTGGCGATGACCATTTTTACCTTCATCATTATTCCCGTGGCTGCTTCGGTGCACACGATAGTGTCCTGGGATTTCGCAATGAGCAACGTACCCGGGTGGAAGAGCACAATCTTTGGTCCGTACTTTGTTGTTGGCGCAATTTACTCTGGCGTGGGTGCCCTGGGAGTTGTGTTGGTACTGGTACGAAAATTCATGGGATTTCAGTACTATTTGCGAGACCAGCACTTTGACAATATCGGCAAGATTATGTTGACCATGACGTTTTTCTGGACGTATTTCTGGTTCAACGGTTATTTGACCGAGTGGTACGGTGCAGAGACCGCGTTAGACTTTTTGCGAGAGTTTATGACATACCGTGGTGGGGCTGCCCCCTTGTTTTATGGTATGTTAGTCACCAACATTCTCATTCCAATCTCATTGTTGTGGTCTCGCGCTGGACGTACAACTCCGTGGACCTTGGCTTTAGCGGGAATTTCCATCAATGTGGGCATGTATTTAGAGCGATACATCATCGTCCCGGTCACCTTGTCTCGCAATCGCTTTCCCTTCATGTGGGGCCATTATGTGCCGTCTCCAGTGGAAGTTCTCATAAGTATTGGATCCTTATCCCTGTTCATTCTGCTATATGTCTTGCTCTCCCGTGTAGTACCTCTTATCTCCGTATGGGAAATTCAGGAAGGGCAGGTCATGCACGTTATTCGGCGTGTAGGACAGACATTGGTGCCCGGTGTTATTCATTGGCATAAGGCAGAATAGGGATATTGAAGGAGGTATTAATGGGGGCACGATATCTTGCACTGTTTGACGATGTTGAACAGGCCGTGGAAGCGTTGGAATCTCTGCGGACTGCAGGAATTCCTGAGAACAACATAGCCGTTATCTCAGGCTTTCCTGTAGCTCCGGCTATCCTGGGGCGCCCTAAAGTAGCGAACTTGATGGCTCGGTGGGCATTGCCTGGAGCAATATTAGGGTTAGGGGCTGGGGTATTTTTTACGTTAGTGACTCCCACCTTATATCCCCTCATAGTGGGAGGGCAACCTATTGTGAGCCTTACACCCGCGATGGTTATCATCTACGAATTCACCATGTTGGGTGTTATTTTGGCCACACTCGTGGGATTGCTCGCCCAGGCGGAATTGCCACGATGGCGTGAGGTCGCTTATCACCCGGCCATTTCGCATGGGGCCATTGGCGTACTTTTTCAATGTGAAGAACGCTCTTTAGGGCAAGTACTCGAACGCCTGAATAACCTGGGAGCTTTTGAGATTATAGATGTGGACAGGAGCGAGCCATGATTCGACGCACAGTCATTGTGTTATTCATTTTATTTGTGCCCCTTATATTGGGCCTACTGTTCACATATGAGATTGTGAACGTGGAGTTTGGTTCTCTTATGGAAGACCAAGTTTCGGTCAAAAACCAAGAAGGGCCGTCCATTCCCTACCCAGAGCGTTCTGTGCCTTTCAAGAAGGGAGCCTATGTAGCCCGCACCGTTGTTAACCCTTACCCCAATGATCCGATGTCTATAGAACGGGGGGAGGCCCTTTTCGCTATTCATTGCGCTGTATGCCATGGCGACAAAGGTGTTGGTGGCGGTCCGGTAGGGGACTACTTTGACCCACCTCCTCCTGATTTGAACAAAGATCTGCTGAATTCGTTGAATGACGCGTTCCTGTTTACAGTTTTGACTGACGGTTTCGGGCGCATGCCCCGAATGATTGAAAATCTGTCTGTCTCCGAACGCTGGGACGTGATAAATTATTTGCGCTCCTTGGCGCAGGATTAAAAGGAGGATGATAAGGATGGCTGTCCGATACACACGCATTGTGAGCCTGCTCATCATCCTGGGGATGTTTATTGGGGCATGCGGTGATCCTAGGCCTATATCACACCTGGCCGCGCCTACCCCTATTCCCCCTCGTGTTGAACCCACAGCAACCTTGAATCCTACGTTGGAGGCTTCATTGCAAGCAGTGGAAACCGTTTCTCCGACCTCGGGGGAAGGGGAACAGGTTCTACCCATTCCAGAACAGCAACCCGACGCTCATCAAGGCGCAACGGTTTTTGCCCAAAATTGTGCGGTATGTCATGGTGAGGACGGTACCGGCGTCATC
Source organism: uncultured Anaerolineae bacterium (assembly GCA_964402285.1). Lineage (GTDB taxonomy): Bacteria > Chloroflexota > Anaerolineae > JAADDB01 > JAADDB01 > CAYPUG01. The sequence continues at coordinate 6,957 of CAYOAZ010000043.1, forward strand.
CCGGATACGCCAGATTTTACCCAGCCGGATCTCTTCCGAGGGGCTGCTCCTGCAGAGCTGTTTATTTCCGTCAGTAAGGGGAAGGGCACCATGCCCCCCTGGGAGAGTAGTTTGAATGAACAGCAACGTTGGGATGCGGTATTTTACACGCTCGACTTTGCTGTAGACAACCAAATCTTAAAACAGGGAAAGGACATATACACGACGAACTGTGTTGTGTGCCACGGTCAGGATGGTAAGGGCTTATTAGAGGATACGCCAGACATGACCTCACCCGAGTTTGTGGCAACAACACGACTGGTCGATTTGTTTACGAGTGTGTCTAAGGGGAAGGGGACCATGCCTCCTTGGGAGGCGCAACTGTCCGAGGAGGAACGGTGGGCCGTTCTAATGTACATACGGACGTTTGGGTATAAATCCCTCCATCGTCCGTGAGATTAATTTGGGCCATCCTTTGTGTGTGTTATAGAATGCGTGGCATGTTGATGGAAAACATGCCACGCTCTCTTTGCCATGGAATATAAGGTGTTTATATTGTGAGGCGTTTGCGTTCTTTCCTTGAGCGACACATTTTATGCCGTATTGATCGGAAATTAATCGCCGCCTCTCTTATTGCCATTCTTGTTCCCTTGCTGGGGACAGGATTGTACGGTAACTGGATTACCAGCCGCATTTTGCGCGAACAGGCTGTCGCGAGCATTCGGCTTGATTTAAAACAACGGGCTAGCCGAATCGAAACCTACCTTGCAGAAGTTCGTCGAAACGTCCTCTACTTAGCCCGCACTCCGGAATTAACCGCTCTCTTATCAGCCCGGCACACTCAGGATGCAAGGGCATTTGCTTCAGCACGCCAGTTGTTGGCTCAAGAATTCGTGGCGTTTGCCTCCACTCACTCTGTATATTATCAGATTCGATATATTGATGAATTCGGCCAGGAAATTGTTCGTGTAAACTCTAGAAACGGAATAGTGGAAGTCGTTCCCCAGGAGCGGCTGCAACAGAAGGGACACCGATATTATTTTCGGGAGGCAATGCGTTTGAAAGAGGGGGAAATCTATATGTCCCCTCTGGATTTGAATCGGGAGTTCGGTCAAATTGAAAAGCCCTATACCCCTGTCATTCGGTATGCCACCCCTGTGTTTTACGAGGATGGTTCGAGGGCGGGCATCGTTATCGTGAACTTATTCGCGCGCCAATTTCTCCAGTACGTTTCTTCCCTGGGTCAGAACCAGGGTTATAGAGCCCTCGTTGATCAGGAGGGATATTACCTGGTACATCCGAATCCCAGCCGGCTATGGGGACACCCCCGCGATTTAGGCACAGGATATCGGTTGAACCGAGACTTTCCACACCAATGGTCCCACATCCTTTCTCCAAAACCGGGTATGGTAAAGGACGAAGGTTACATTGTCATCCACGAACCCATTTTCCCCAACAATGAAAATGTTGAACCTTATTGGGTGTTAATTCAAGCCATACCCACCCAGGTGCTTTTCGCGTCTGTTCATTCTTTTCGGGTGACGGCTGCCACCATCCTGTTGATGGCGGTTATCGCGGGGGTTACCATGGCCGCTTTCTTGGGCCGAAGCATTACCGCACCTGTTTTGCTATTGACAGAACAGGTGCGTCGGTTTGGTGAGGGAGAACCGTATCAGCCAGTGCCGGTGACCACGCGCGATGAGGTGGGTGAGTTGACGCATGCGTTTAATGAAATGGCCCGTCAGATTGAAAGTGACAAGGAACGACTAGAACGACTAACGTTGTGGGGACAACGTATTGCGGCCCAATTAAATCACGATCATGTACTCCACACTTTGCTTGAAGCCGTACACGACCTTTTTCCCATTAACTACTCCGTATTACGTCTTACAGAGCAGGATGGTGAAGTACTCCTGCAACAGGGGGATGCTCAATGGGCTCATCTAGGGCATATTTCTCAAGTGCGGGCAATACGCCAGATGGTTCTAACACAACACGGTTGGAAAGGAGATTCTATTCTCCTGGAAGATGGGCGGACGGTGTACCTGTGTTGTGCCTTTATTGACTGCCGCACTCATGGGACCGGCGTTGTTGAATTATACGGCTCAGACCCAGCGTTGATTCTGCCCTCTTTTGGTAACTTATTGGCAGCCTTAGCGGTTCAAACGTCCATTGCGTTGGAAAATGCCCATCTGTACACGACCTTGGCCGAACACCGGGCTCGTCTGCAGACTTTGGTGGAACGGCTGATTAACGCTCAGGAGGAAGAGCGACGCATTGTAGCCTATGATATTCACGATGGGTTAGTCCAGCGGTTGGTGGGAACGCGTCTCCAACTAATGAATCTGTTAGATATGGAGAGTGATTGGTGTCCTCAAACCCGTGAGGCGCTGGAAAAAGCGATTACACACTTAACAACGGCCATTGTTGAAGCGCGTCGAGTGATAGAAGGTTTGCGTCCTGGGTTGTTAGACGATTTAGGGCTTGTACCAGCCCTAGAATTCTATGCCCAAGAGTTAGGTAATGATGCAGGATGGCAGATCCACATTAATGCACCCGTTACCTTCCCGCGCTTGCCACCGGTGGTCGAGGTGACAGCTTTTCGTATTGTTCAGGAAGCATTGAACAATATTCGAAAATACGCTGCCGCCCAGCACGTGTGGATTGATGTCCATTTGACAAAGGACGGAGTGGAATTGCTTATCCGGGATGATGGGCGAGGGTTTGATTTAGATGATTTAGAAGCACAGGGGCATGTTTTTGGGATTGTAGGAATGCAAGAACGGGCTCATTTGATAGGTGGGCGGTGCGAGATTTACAGTACTCCGGGACAAGGGACGACGGTACGGGTATTCCTGCCCCTTGGCGGTGCCCAGCATCAAAATTCAGACATGTCCGGACTTTCGACTTCACCAAAGGGCGCATAAGGCGTACGTAATAGAAGGAGTGAGGTAGCCATGAGAAGTATTCGAGTGTTAGTGGCCGACGACCATCAAATTGTACGGGAGGGCGTGCGTGCGGTTTTGGAGCGCGCGGGTTTTGAGGTTGTAGGAGAAGCTGCAACCGGTCGTGAAACCGTAGAGCAGGTGACTCGACACAGACCAGACGTGGTATTGCTGGATATCCGCATGCCCGATGGGGATGGTCTTCAGACTTTGGAGGCCATTAAAACATCATTTCCGGAAGTACGGGTTATCATGTTAACAACCTATGCCAATCCCGGATATTTGGCGCGCGCTGTGACTTCTGGCGCTGCGGGTTACCTGACCAAGGAGGCTGATCCCGCCCAAATAGTTAAGGCCGTTCAAGCGGCCGTTTCTGGTGAACAACTCCTGGATTATGAACTCTTACAGTTGGCATTGCGCAACGTGGCCGCGCAAGTTGTCGAAGTTTCACCTATGGATGATGACCTTATTGTGCCCTTGACCGAACAGGAGAAAGTAATTTTGCGCCTCATTGTAGCAGGGTTAAGTAATGAGGACATCGGGCGTGCACTTTCGATTACTGTGAACACTGTCAAAACGCATATTCGCCACATTTTTCAAAAATTAGGCGTCTCAGATCGAACGCAGGCCGCAGTATGGGCCGTGCGTCATGGCTTAGATAAATAACCCCTTCCTGCCCTCAAGATCACCCCCGGGGGTGATGGAAAATCACACACGGGGGGGATGCCTTCTTCAGCCTCTCTTGATAAGATGACACTGGGAGTGGTGGTCTCTCCGCGCATTGTTGCCCTTGTTGTTTTTCACACCCAGAGGAGGTGGTTTATGAGGAAGGCGCTACTCGCACTTACAGTTTTGGTGGCCCTGGCGGTGGCTATTGCTTTGGGAACGGGTGGCCATGCCCAGGCAGCCCCGCCCGCAGATGCGGTTTCTCACGTGTCTGCGCAACAGGGGCCACAGGAGAATTGTACGTCTGCCGGATGTCACCAGGGGATTGAAGATATTCGTGATCCCAACAGTGACATGATGCGGCAGATTAAAGCCATCGGAGAGTGTACAGCATGTCATGGGGGAAACCCCAACGCAACCACAGCCGAAGAGGCTCATAGCCCCAAAGACTCTTTTTATCCCGACCCCGGGAACCCCTGGATTGTCGACAAGACATGCGGTAAATGTCACGTAGGGTACGGCTATAGTGTGCGTCTCTCTTTGATGAACACGGAAGCCGGTAAAATCCAGGGTAACCTGTGGGCCTGGGGAGTGAAAGGGAAGTACGGCGAGGGGCGTCAGACAAAGTTCGCCAACTACACACTCGATGATGAAGATGGTCCTAGGCCGGCCTTCGGGACTGAAGTGTACAAGGACTACATGGAGAAGTTAATTGAGGCATATCCAGATCAGTTCCCCACCCACGTAGAGGCCATGCCGTTACCCACAGTTGAGGAGATCGTCCAGGATCCCTCTTTGGCCGCATTTACATATCAGCGTAATCAGTGCCAACGCTGTCATGTTGGTGGCCCTCCGCGCCTCAAACGAGGGGATTATCGCGGCACGGGCTGCTCTGCGTGCCACATTCCGTATTCCAACGAGGGCTTCTACGAGGGTAATGATCCGACCATCCCCAAGGATGAACCCGGCCACATGTTAGTCCACCGCATCCAAGCCACCCGGGATGCAAAGGTGAAGGTGCACGACACAGAATACAGCGGTATTCCTGTGGAAACGTGCAATTCCTGTCATAATCGCGGTAAACGCATCGGTGTGAGTTATGAGGGCATCATGGAGTTCCCTTACGGGACTCCGTTCACTGAAAGCGGAGGAATGCAGCCCAAGCTGCACACAAAGAAGTACCTCTTTATCAAGGAAGATCTCCATCACGAAGTACAAAGTCGTCCGGAGAATCCTGAAGGAGGCATGTTGTGCCAGGATTGTCACACCAGCATCGATATGCATGGTGACGGTACACTCTTTGGCACAACACTGGGGCAAGTTGAAATTGAATGCGCGGATTGCCACGGAACTCCCGACGCGTATCCCTGGGAATTGCCTTTAGGGTATGGGGATGAACTTCTCACTCCTGAGGAAATGGGTGACCTTGCTCAAGGTCCACGTGGCACCACGAACTTGCTGCCCAGTAACCTCACGTACGGTACTGTGTACGATCCGGAGGATGGTTATCTCCTGACAGCCCGCGGCAATCCCTTTGGGAACGTGGTTCGTCGGGGTGACGAGGTCATTCTGCACTCCGCCTCTGGTTTGGACTTCAAAGTGCCTTTGTTGAAGACCATCAAGGAGGAAGGCACGTGGAAGTCCAAAGATGCCGAGGTCGCGATGGACAAAGTCAGTGTCCACATGGAGAACATGGAGTGCTATTCGTGTCACTCCGATTGGGCTCCCCAGTGCTATGGTTGCCACGTAACCGTGGACTATTCTGAAGGTAAAAGTGGAACGGATTGGTTGGCCATTGGCCATAAGTACAAGGACACCGGCGAAATGGACCGCACGTTGGTCCTGCCGGGTAAGGTTAAGGAAGGCCGCGGTTACCTGCGCTGGGAAGATCCCATTCTGGGGATTAATGGTGAGGGACGTGTCACACCTCTCATCCCTGGTTGCCAGGTTGTGTATACGGTCATCGGTCCTGATGGGCAGAATTTAGCCCACAATGTAATCGGCCATACGCCTCCCAATGAGGAGGGGGCCGGTGAAGAAGGCCAGCGTGGTCTGGACATGGCTCCAGTGCAGCCCCACACGGCCGGACGCCAAGCCCGCACGTGCGAATCCTGCCACAGTGACCCCAAGGCACTAGGGTACGGGGAACAGGGTGGCAAGTTCTTGCAGGGATACACCGAAGCACGTGTTGTGGATTTGCAGACGGCTACAGGGGAAGTCATACCTCAGAAAGTGCAAAATCAGATGGAAGCTATTCCAGACTTGCCCATGGACTGGAGCCAGATCGTTGATCCCAAGACGGGGAAGCAGATGATGACGGTCGGATCGCACTGGCCGAAATCTGGTCCCCTAAACGCGGATCAGCGTGACCGAATGGAGCGGGTTGGAGTTTGTATGGGGTGTCATCAGAACATGGCCGATCCATCGTTCTGGACGGATCAGGTCGTGGCCATGTACGGTCGGGTCACCACCAGTGAGGAACACATCAAGGTGATGAACCAACTGGTCCATGACGCGGTGGCCGGCAAGCAGGCCATCTCGGAAGCGGAAATGGCTAAGGCCAAGGTGTCTGAACTAGAGAGTAAACTGGCCGAAGCTGAAATGGCCGCAAAGAAGGCCTCAGAATCCGGCAAAACCACCGCGGAGACCCCTGCAACTCCGACACCATCTGAATCTCCGGGTATGCCATGGGTCCACATCCTGATCGCCTTAATCGCCGGCTTAGTTGTCGGCGTGGGTGTGGCTTTTGGCATTCGTAGAGCGTAAGGACTTAGTAGAAGTAACTACATTAAATGACCTGGGTGGGACGTGGTGGAAAGTCACTTTCCGCCGCGTCCCATCGTGGGTCATTGGTAAGGAGGCATGTGAGGATATGAATACATTGTGGCGGCGCTATGGTATCCCTGTACTCGTAGGGGGAGTGGTATTTGTGTTGGTACTCGTGGGCTTGTGGTGGGCACAAACTCAAGGCTACTTGTTTTCCTCAGAGGCAGATGCGGCAGCCAAAAGCGACAACTCCGAGCCTACTACCCGCCAGGAGATAGAGAACGAATTCGTGCGCGCTGCGCTGGAGGCGGCTCGTCGTGGGGATGTGGATGAGGCTTTGAAGGCCTTAGATGTGGCTATCGCCGCGAATCCTGGTGAGGCATACGAAGCCTATTATTATCGAGGACTCATTCACGCTGAGCAAGGGCAGATCAACACGGCCGTAGAGGACTTAACAAAGGCTATTGACGCGAATCCTCATATGGCTGCCGCTTATGCGGCACGTGGTAGTTTGTATTTGACGTTGGACCGCCCTGCTACCGCGATTAAGGATTTTTCCAAGGCCATTGAACTTGATCCCTCTCACGCAGCCAATTATGTGAACCGTGGTCAGGCCTATTTGAGTTTGGACATGGTAGATTTGGCGTTAAAGGATTTGAACCATGCCCTGGAACTGGATCCGAATTCGCTAGCCGCGTACTTTAATCGTGGGGTAGCCTACTTTCAAAAGCGTGACGTCGACCGCGCGATTGAGGATTTCACCAAATGTATCGAAATTGATCCCGCGGTCCCTGCCCCCTACTTTAACCGTGCTATTGCGTACATGGAATTAAATGAGAAAGATAAAGCCGCCGCGGATTTAGCCATTTACCTTAAATTAGCAAAGGACGATGTCGGTCGTCATCAGGCCGAGGCCTTACTCAAATCGCTGAAGGATCCAACTATTATGATTGAGACAACTCCCGGACATTAAACGCGCGCGGATCTCTCAAGGGGCACATGCGATGGGGGGGTATTCGTGTGTTCCGAAGCGAGCAGAATCGTCCGGAACACACGAATACCTTCCTGCGGGGTTCATAAAATCTCCACATCGTGCGGTTTGCTTTCGAATAAACCGGCCGGTGTAATTTGGATAAATTCTGCGTTGTCCCATAGTTCTTCTATGGTAAAGGCACCGCCATAACTTAACCCAGAGCGCAACCCGCCGATCAATTGGTCCAAAACTTCGGCGACGTTGCCGCGATACGGGACCACTGCTTCGACGCCTTCGGGAACCACTTTTTCCCAATCTATCTCCTGACCTGTCTCCCGCACCTCATCGGCAACTTGTTGCCGGTCAATATTAGCGGTTAGGCTGGCCATGCCCCGGACAATCTTGTAACGCCGTCCGTTGCGAATCACGATTCGGCCCGGACTTTCCGTTGTGCCTGCCAGCAAGCTCCCCAGCATGACACTGGATGCGCCCGCGGCCAGTGCTTTTACCAGATCCCCTGAATTTCGGATCCCACCATCCGCGATAATCGGAATCCCTGCTTCACGAGCGACCTTTGCACATTCTTGAATGGCCGTAATTTGGGGAACACCAAAGCCTGTCACCACCCGCGTGACGCAAATAGATCCCGGGCCAATGCCCACCTTCACCGCGTTTACTCCGGCTTCGATAAGGTCGGCAGTGCCTTCTGCGGTGGCCACATTGCCCGCTATAATCTCCACTTCGTCACCAAATTCCCGTCGTAACTCCTTTACCGCGTTAATGCAATTATCCGAGTGTCCGTGGGCAATGTCCACAACCAGAACATCCGCGCCGGCTTCGAGCAAAGCCTCGGCCCGCCGCAAATATCCGGGCCTGACGCCAATTGCTGCCCCTACTCGGAGTCGACCTTTTTCGTCTTTTGTGGCCAGGGGATATTTCTCGCGGTTCACAATATCACGTGCCGTGATGAGTCCTGCCACTGTACCGTCTTCATGTACAAGAGGGAGTTTTTCAATGCGGTGCTCCCACAGAATGCGCTTTGCTTCCTCCATTGTTGTTCCCGGTGGTGCGGTGACCAGTCGCTCACGAGGGGTCATTACTTCTGCGACCGTTTTGTCGTTGTCCTCCAGGAAGAGCAGGTCACGGGTGGTAATGATGCCCAGAAGTTTGTTATTCTCGTCTACTACCAGAATACCTCCGGTATCCCATTCCTCCATTAGGGCGCGTACAGAGTGGATTTTGGTGTCTGGTGAGACCGTGTAAGGGTGTTCAACAACGTAACTCTCGGATCGTTTGACGCGTTGGACTTCTAGGGCTTGCCGTTCGATGGGCATAAAGCGGTGAATGATGCCTATGCCGCCTGCCCGTGCCATCGCGATGGCCATACGGCTTTCCGTCACTGTATCCATGTTGGCACTGATAATGGGGATGTTCAGTCGAATGTGCTGTGTAAGCCAAGTGGCAGTGCTGACATGACTTCGGGAGATGACCGCCGAGCGTTTGGGCACCAGTAATACGTCGTCAAAGGTCAGTCCTTTCCGCATTCTTCACCTCTCCTTTACCGTAAACTGCTCATAATTTCACGCCAGCGCGCAGGTCGAACAATGCGATTGTCGCCGGCCAGTTCCGCCAGCGCGGCGATTTGTTCTTGGCGTCCTAACACAATAAGAATGTCACCACTCTGAAGGCGCAACGATGGCGACCAATCCACCAGGCGATGTTCTTGGGCTCGAATAATGGCCAGGATGTTAGCTCCGGTACGAGTGCGAATGGCTGCTTCTTCTAACGTTTTCCCCACCAAAGGGGAATTCTCCGCGATTTCTATTTCTTCCAGCCACAATTCTAAATCGCGCGAACGTAACGCGGTATCTAAAAAGTGAACCACATTGGGACGAAGGAGAAGGCTTACAATGCGATACCCGGCCATGGAATACGGGGAAACAACCCGGTCCGCCCCCGCTTTCATTAGTTTCTTTTCCGCGTCTTCATTTGTGGCCCGGGCCACAATCATCAAATCGGGGTTTAGGGTACGTGCACTCAGTACAACGAATACGTTATCTGCATCGGAATTAAGCACGGAAACCAACCCGCGTGCTCGGGTGATACCGGCTTGATACAGTGTTTCATCTTCTGTGGCATCCCCGATGACATATGGAATGTTATGCCTATCGCATTGCTCTCCCACGCTTGGGTTTTTGTCCACAACCACCAGGGGAAGACCTAACTCGTGTAATTCTGCTGCTACCTGCATGCCCATGCGGCCGTATCCGCACACGATGTAATGCTCGCGTAATCGATTAACCAATTGCATCATTCTCCTCTGCTTCAGAGTTCCTGCAAGTTCTCCTGCGACAATGTAATCTGCCAGCGATGTAAATAGATACGTGGCTACTCCGACTCCCACGATAATGACACCTATGGTGAAGAGACGGCCAACGTGTGATAGGGGATGAATTTCACCAAACCCGACAGTGGACAACGTAATGACTGTCATGTACACCGCGTCCAAGAAGGGGAATCCTTCAATCCACATGTACCCCAACGTGCTGACAATAAAGAGTAAGACCCCAATGGCCACAATGCGTCCAAAACGGCGTACAAGTGAAGCAGTCATTCGTGTCCCTCAATCACGGTTCGATATGTTTTTCCATAACTGGTATGACCCGGCCGAAACGTCGAAATCGCAGGGATTCGTATAGGTGAATGGCGGTGTGATTGCTGTGGGTGGTGTTCAATGTAAAACGTGTAGCGCCTATTTTGCGTAAGTAATGCATCGCGTCCAACATCAGTTGGCGACCTATTCCTTGCCCTTGCCATGTGGGATCTACCACGAGACGTACAATGTGACCGATCTCGCCAGAGATGTCCACGCATGAGTAGCCCACAACGAGATCATCCATGACTGCAACTGCAATGCGGCACCCTGTTATTAACATACGTGCCAGATCGCGCCATGTATAATGCCACAAGGGGGCAAAGGCAAGGCCATCTATCTCCTCGAGGTCGCGCAATTCGTGTGGAAATACCGGCCGGAGGCAAGCAGGACCATCGGGTACTGGGGGCAGAGAGTGAGCATGGCGGATGTATGTAACAATACGCGTGACGATTTCGAATCCTGCGGATTCCAGCGGAGCGTGCAACCAGGATTCCGCGAGAATGCAATATAACGCGTGCACTCCTTGCGCTTGCAAGACGGGTTGGGCAGTGTCCAGCAATCGCCTTACTCCCTCACTGGCCGACCAACCATCAATAATACCTACCGCGCGTATTTGCCCCCATCCAGGACTTTGGCGGGAGATGACTAAGGCACCATAAAGGAGTGGTGGCACTTCGGCAACGAACACGAATTCTCTCCGGAGCAGGTCAGGTAAATCCTCTGCCCCAAAGGTGATGCACCGGCGCCTTACATGTTGGAAGAAGTTGAGAATTTCGTCGCTATCTGAGGCTCGTCCTTCTCGGACAATAAGTTGCGTATCGCGCATTCCTATGGTGCCTCTTCGAGTTGTACACGCAAGTGCATGGTTGTATTATCGCGAATGATAGTCAATTCTATTGTGTCCCCCACCCGTTTTTCCAATTCTAAGTAATCGTTGAGTTCATCCCATGTGCGTACTGGATGTCCATCTACCTGTGTAATGATATCGCCACCTACTAAAATGAGGGAATTCCCGATAATCACCTGTCTTTGAGCCCCCCGCAATCCGGCTTTGTACGCTGGTCCTGCGCGGTAAACGCGCACTACTAAAAGGCCTCGCGTGACCGGCAGATGGAGAACATGGGCCAAGTAAGGGGTGATGTCGTAACCTTCGGCTCCTAACCAGGGATGAGGATAGTGTCCTAATTGGATAAGTACCGGCACCACGCGTTTCACTGTATTGACAGGAATGGCAAATCCAATACCTGCTGACGTGCCGGTCGGGCTGAAAATGGCGGTGTTCACGCCAATAAGTCGCCCATTGCCATCTAAAAGTGGCCCCCCTGAATTCCCGCGGTTAATAGCCGCGTCGGTTTGGATGGCTTTCCGTAACCGGCGATGTTCTTCTACTTCCAGAGTCCGGTTCAGTGCGGAGATGACCCCGGCGGTTAACGTGCGGTCGAATCGGCCGAAGGGATTCCCAATGGCAATGGCGCGTTGACCTACTTGAAGCGTGTCTGAATCGCCTAATCGTTCGGATAAAGGTGTGATCTGTGGGGGAACGTGATTCACTTGGAGCACAGCCAAATCATTGGGCGGATCTGTTCCCACGACCTGGGCTTCCAATACTTCTTCTTCACCGAAACTTACTTCGATGCTCTGTGCACCTTCAATAACGTGGTAGTTGGTTACAATATGCCCCTTTCTGTCCCACAGGAAGCCGGACCCTGCTCCTTCTGCCGGTATGGGCCCGTAAAAGAAGGAGTATTCCAGGACACGAGTAGTGATGTGGACGACCGCAGGTCCCACATCCTTGTACACTTGTACAATCCGTTGCTCCCCTACGTCCGGGCAGGCCAAAGCAGGAGTAGATCCTGCCTCTACTTTGGGGGTAGGGGACATGACCTTGGTTGCCACGGGCGTGGGGGCTGGTGTGGAAATGACCGGGGGTAAAGGAAGGGTTCCTCCCGTACATTGTCCATCAGCCTTGGTTGTTGGTGTGGGCTGAGGGTGAGATACGATTTCCACTTGAGGGATGTTACAGGCGCCCCACAAGAGGAGAAAGAGGACGCTTAGTAGCAATGATAAGCGACGCATGATCAGCCTCCCTCCTTATTGTGGCGTTTCGAGGGACCGTAAAAAGGCGTCTATTTCTGCCGTGACAATGTCCGGTGCTTCGAGCATCACCATGTGTCCCGCACGGGGAACAATAACCAGCCGCGCGTTGGGTATTTGGTCGGCCAAGTATTGCAAGTATTTGAGGGGGGTGAGTTTATCTGCCTCACCGGCGATAATGAGGGTGGGGTGGGGTATCCGATGGACGTCTTGCATTCTATCCCACAGGTTGCAGGCAGCGAAGTCTCCATAAGTTATTGAGGGGGGGATTTCTAGCATTCGTTGAACGTATAGGTGCAGCATGTCCGGTTCAGGATTTTCCCCGTATGCCCATTCGGCAATGACACGCACCGTATCTTCTGGGTTTTCTTGGAGGCCTTGTAAGATGCGTGGATGTACACGCAAGCGCGCCCCTGTGGCCACTAACACCAGGCCTGCGAGACGTTCAGGATGTGTGAGGGCCAGTTCCTGAGCGATGGCTCCACCCATGGAATGCCCGGCGATGACGAATTTCCCCAGGCCGATGGCGTCAGCCCAGGCCAAAATGACGTCACGATAATCTTCGATACGTGTCCGGCCTTGGCCCTTGGAGCGTCCATGTCCTGGTAAGTCCAGCGCGTACACTGTGTGGGGTGTATTACGACGCAATTGAGGGGGCCAGTGTAAATGTGTGCCTCCGGCTCCGTGGATGAGCACCAACGGGGGAGCGGCCGACGTGCCTGGGTGGATGGTGTAATACAGTTCTTCGTTTTGAATTGTGATGTTGGGCATAACCGTTTGCCTCCTAACGACGTCTAATGGGTGTGCTCATGTGGGAGACGGGAAACCTGTCTAGAGTCTCATATAACATTAAAGCATTTATCATTTGACGCATCCCGTTGTAAAAGATATACTTTTCTTTGCCTTTAGTCGCATGTTGCCCCGCACTCACTGAGAACGTTTGGGCGACTACGGTGTCGTCCATTTGGCCTGGATGTAAAACACCACTTCGGAAGGCGAGTAAGGCGAAATGAATACGAAATCACATCCCACCGATCATCAAGAACAATCGACTGTTGTGGCAGAACGTTTACTTCGCGTGGCCACTTTAATCGTACGTGACATGCACCAGTTTTTGCGGCAGCAACCGTCGGACATCCGCGTGACCATGCCGCAATTGCGGGTGTTGCATTTGGCCCGGGTGCAGAAGCCAACGTTATCTGATGTGGCTGTGGCACTGCGTGTTACGCGACCAACAGCCACTCGGTTAGTAGATGCTCTTGTTGAGCGGGGTTGGTTAGAACGAACTCCTGACCCCCTTGACAGACGGCGTATTCGTTTAAAGACCACAGAAGCGGGTGTTGCCATTCAGACAAAAATTGAAACCGCTTTGCACCGGTACTTGTCAACCCGCCTTGCATCTTTGGACGTGGAGGCACTCGAACTTTTGGAAAAGTGCCTGGCACTGGTAACCCAAGTTTGGGAATGCGCGTCAGACAGTTCGTCAGATTAGTACATTGGATGATGTTCCTTAAGCGATCATCTCCACTAACGGTACACTTATTTCCCATCCCGGCTGCCATACGTGCAAATCTTCAGGTCGAAAATCGGGCAATGCCAGGGTGAGAAAACGGACTAATCCAGCTTGGTCCTCCGGTGTTAAGTCATATCGTAAATCGCGCAGGTACTTAAGACATACTCCGGGTTCTAATCCTAAACGAGGGGCATAGGCCTGGGCGATGAGATCGAGGTGTAGCAGCCCTTCGGTCTTACTTTCATATAACGCTTCGATAACGCCACTACGGGCAATTTCTTCTAGCCGGTCCCGTCGGGCGCTCCACAGGGCAAATACGAAGGGAAGGCCGGTCCATTTCAACCACTCATCGCCTAGGTCGAAAACATAGGGTACACCGCGGCGTGCTACCGCACGTCGCAGGGTCCCTTCTATAAGGGCGTCATCGCCAATAAGTAGGGCTGCCGCGTGTTCTCTCAGCATTTCTTCCAGATGCTGAGGGCGTACCACATATCGTGGCTGAATGCCATAGTAATCATGGCACAGAATTTTCAGCAAGGCGACGCTGGTGGCCGAGTGGTCGGTCAAAGCGATGCTCATTCCGTCCAGTTCCGCGGGATCGGGAAACCAAGAAAAGAGCAGGACTGTTTTTACTGCTCCCCATGTAGCGATGCCTAAGTGCGGTATAATGACTAAATCTTTCGCGTGGCGGGCACTCTCTATGGCGGAAATAGGAGCAATGTCAATATCCCCCTGGATAAGAGCGCGGTTTAGGGTGGTGGGGACGCCGTAGATGTACTCAACGTTCCTTCCCTGGAGTCGTTCTTGAATGCGGTAATATAAGGGTTGGACATTGAGGTAATCGATAACCCCGATTCTCACGGTCATGGCATTATCCTTCACGCGCTTGTTTCTTTTGTGAGCCTACATATTCCTTAAGCCACTCCACATAGTTGGTGGCTCCTGCGTTGGTGGGTATTTGCAGGATTTCAGGTACTTCGTAGGGGTGGTGTGTTCTAATGTAATTTTCGACATCTGCAAAGCGTGAGCACAGTGTTTTAATGAGCAATAGGGTTTCTGGATCCTGTTGAATTGCGTCTTCCCACCAATACACGCTTTCGATGTCCAGCATTTGGACACATGCGGCTAATCGTTCTTGAACAAGCCCTCGCGCTAGTCTTCTCGCTTCTTCACGGTTGGGTGTGGTAGTAATGACCATGCACACATCGTGTTCGCTCATAGTCCTTCCTTCACCTTGAAGATACTTGGGCATGCTGTAATTCCCTTTTCTTTCGTGCCTGTTCCGCGATGCGCCGTCTGCGCCGTGCGATGATTTCGGCCTCGATCTCTTCCAGCGGTTCGTCGTACACACGCAGAATGTGGTACAGGGTGTCCCGTTCGACCGGGATTTTGCCTGCTGCCCGGATAAGACGAATAAGGTCCAGTTTGTCCAGGTACTGCTCTGTAGTAGCCCCGGCTTCGTGGTAAACCTTTTCCTCCATCACCGTGCCATCGATGTCGTCGGCTCCAAAATGAAGGGCTATCTGGGCGATAGGTGGGGTGAGCATAATCCAGTATGCTTTAATGTGAGGGAAGTTATCCAATAGGAGGCGACTAATGGCGATGGTTTTGAGAGTGTCGTGAGCAGTAGTCCATGTGGCGCGACGGCCTAGTTGGTTATTTTCCGGATGATATCGAAGGGGAATAAATGTCTGGAACCCTCCTGTTTCGTCTTGAAGGGCTCGCAAACGCAGTAAATGATCCACGCGGTGCTCATATTTTTCAATGTGGCCATAGAGCATTGTTGCATTAGTGCGCAACCCTAATTGGTGGGCTGTACGATGTACGGCTAGCCATGTGTCTGCATCGGCTTTCTCCGGACAAATTTTGCGACGGATTTCTGGGTGAAAGATTTCTGCTCCCCCGCCCGGCATGGAATCCAGACCGGCGTCAATGAGTTGGCGCAGAATTTCCTCGTGGCTCAGCCCTGTCATTTGAGCAAAAAAGTCGATTTCAACTGCGGTAAATGCTTTTAGGTGAACCCATGGATAAGCCTTTTTCAAGGCCCGAAGTACATTCAAATAGTATTCAAACCCATAATGCGGGTGCAGGCCTCCAACGATGTGGAATTCTGTGATCTGGGGGGTTACAGTAGGGCGGATGCGTTCAACAATCTCTTCAGGCATCCATGCATACGCATCTGGATCTCCTGGGTCTCGCCGGAAGGAGCAAAAGTTACAGTGAAAGGCACAGATGTTAGTTGGGTTGACGTGTCGATTGTGGTTGAAGTAAACGTATTTCCCACCGTTGAGCCGTCGGTTCACGTAGTCCGCAAGTTGACCAATGGTCAGGAGGTCATAAGAATGGAAGAGCGTTAGTCCGTCCTCGAATGTAAGTCGTTGGCCAGCATATATCTTCTCCGCGATGGGAATTAGAGCAGGATCATTGGGTTGAATAGCAAGTTCTATGTCCATGAACCACTTTCTCCCCACGTATAATAGATTGGACGCTTGTACACGCATTATACCTGAACCTGATAGTGGGAGATAAGTTTGGGCAATGCTGCTGCGAGTATTCTCAACTTAGCGCAGGCTTTGACGTTCTTGCCCGCTCTATGTATAATAGGGCTCAGATGTCGGGGCGTGGCGCAGTCCGGTTAGCGCACGGCGTTTGGGACGCCGGTGTCGGAGGTTCAAATCCTCTCGCCCCGACCTGTTGAGCGGGTGTAGCTTAATGGTAGAGCCCCGGCCTTCCAAGCCGGTGGTGGGGGTTCGATTCCCCTCACCCGCTCCTACGGGCCTCTAGCTCAACGGCAGAGCAACCGGCTCATAACCGGTCGGTTCTCGGTTCGAATCCGAGGGGGCCCACACGAAGCGCGTGGCGTATTCTTACGCCACGCTTTTTTTATTGGCCGAGCACCTCTCGATACACTCGCACTGTGATGTCCGCGGTCTTTTCCCATGTGAACATCTTTGCTCGAGCCAGGGCTCGTCTTGCGTATACCTCCCGATATTCAGCATCCTCCCATACCTGGATCAGTGTTTGGATCCACGTTTCTCTGTCGTTTAGTGAGAGGGGCCAACCTGCCGAAGCAACAACTTCCCTCAATGCTGGAACGTCGTGATAGATGACAGGTGTACCACATGCCATCGCCTCCAGGGCCGGTAGCCCAAACCCTTCATATAGAGATGGAAACAATAAGGCTACAGCGCCGCCATACAACAAAGGAAGTTCTTTTTCTGGAATAAATCCCAACTTTCGGATGTAAGGAGTCTGATTATTTATTGAGCGTTGGATTGGGCCAGCCAACACCAGCGTAGGGGGAGAGGGGAACCGTTGGGCTAATATTTTCCATAAATCTAAAAGAAACGGCAGGTTCTTATGGGGTTTATCACTTCCCACGTAGAGCATATAGCGTGGAGGAAGGCCATAATGCGTCTGGAATGCGGTTAGTGCAGTTGGTGAGGGAGGACTGAACTGAGGATCCGCGGCGAGGGGGGCTACGGTTAAACGATGCCGAGGGACTTTGTAGAAGTGTGCAATGTCTTCAGCCGTGGCTTGGGAATCTGCAAGTAACGCTTTGGCCTTTTTGATCGTCAATGTTTTTAAGAGACGGATAAGAAGACGTTTAGGGGGCGAGAAGTAGGCCGGAAACAGGGAGGGTATGACATCGTGGAATGTAACGACTGTGGGGAGCGTAAGTGTATATGCCATCAGGTAATATGGGCTGTGGTAGAGGTTGGCCGTTAAATTGCGCGTAGCCCGTAAGACTATAAGTTGAACACGCCAATCAAATGGTGAATAGGGCACTAACACATGCCGAGCGCGAGGGAAGGCTTGTTGGGGGGGAGGAAAACGACTGTTGCGAGCACGGGGGTTAATGAGCAAGGTTAGGGTGACATCTTTTCGGTGATGTAAGGCAGCAAGCAGGTGAAATGTATAACGTCCAATGCCTGGAAAGTGGTCATCTAGTGTGCGGGCGTCAAATAGAATGTGCACTTTCTTCCCCCGTTCGTTTTGCATAATGAACAAGTTTTCATCACGAGCAATTCCCTTGTTCACCTGATTTTCATCTTACTGTGATATACCAAAATTGTAAAAACACACACGGGCCGGGAACCTGCTTATTGGTCTGGCCGTCTCGTATGTAACTATATGGCAGCATACAACGTCCCAGTGACAGAGGAGGCACTATCATGGAGGGACTTATCTTTGTGGGTTTGGTGGCTTTGCTCATGTGGACATGGGTGGCTGACACACGGGTGACTCATTAGCGAAGTGAATGCGTAACTGTGTGGATAATTACGTGGCACATCCCCCCCAACGGGTTACGTCCATGTTTGGGCGTAGCCCGTTGCGCGTTTTCCTGTGTTATTCATGTAACCTTCTCTGCCCCCCTTGCATCTAAAGGCCAGCGCAATGAGCGAAGTGCGTTAGCGCGGCGTATACAATAAACTAGCCGGCTGATAAGGTTTGCTCTTTAGGCGCAAACGTTTAAGATACCTACGGTCTAAAAGTGGAATGACCGGGGCTTTAACGGTATAGAGGTAAAAGAATTCTCAGGGACGTGATATTAAGGAGGTGACAAGATGCCGTTGCTGTCGCAGCAGGATGCGGAATATATCCGCCAGGATTTTGAGAAGACATTGGTGCACCCCGTGCGCCTGCACGTGTTCACCCAGGATTTTGAGTGCATGTATTGCCGGGAAACGCGCCAGATTTGTGAGGAGGTGGCCGCCCTTTCCGATAAGGTGGAGGTGGTTGTCCATGATTTTGTCGATTCTCAGGACGAGGCTGAGAAATTTGGCGTGGACAAGATTCCGGCTATTGTGGTCACTCGTGTGAAAGAAGATGGCAGTGAGGAGGATTACGGAATTCGCTTTTTCGGCATTCCGAGCGGTTATGAGTTCATGTCCTTATTAGAGGCCATTAAACTTGTGAGCACGGGTAAGTTGTCCTTGAGTCCGGCGACATTAGAGCAGATTAAGACGCTGGATCGTCCTGTTCACATTCAAGTATTTATTACACCCACGTGCCCGTATTGCCCGCGGGCGGTAATGCTTTCACATCAACTGGCATTTGCTAGCCCGTTAATCCGAGCGGATATGATTGAGGCGACCGAGTTCCCGCATCTGGCCATGCGGTATCAGGTAATGGGTGTGCCTCGCTCGGTTATCAATGAGGATATTCACATCGAGGGCGCAGTACCAGAACCCATGTTTGTCCGTGAGTTGATGAAGGTGAAGAAATTGCCGGTTCCTGCGTAAGCAGGCACAGGGGGATGTTTAAGAGAGCGGTCGTTGTGAAATGCAACGACCGCTTTTTATATCCCAATATTTAGGCATTATAAGGGGGGCGCTAAGATGGCTGAACGAATGCTTGTCATCGGTGGCGTGGCAGCCGGAATGAGTGCGGCCGCGAAGGCGCGTCGCGTTAATCCAGAGTTGGAAATTGAGGTGTATGAGAAGTCGGGTTTTATCAGTTATGGTGCATGTGGTTTGCCGTATTTTATCGCGGGTGAGGTTCCCCGTGTGGAGGATTTGGTAGCTCGAACAGTTGAGCAATTTGCCAAGCAGCGCATTTATGCTCATGTCCACCACGAGGTTACATCTATCGATGTGAACGCTCACACTATACGGGTCCGCAATTTGGAGACCGGCGAGGAGTTTACTGACCATTGGGATAAACTTGTTCTGACAACCGGAGGTTCTGCTGCTCGTCTTCCTCTCCCAGGGCTAGATCTTCCAGGAATTTTTACGGTTCGCATTCCTGAAGATGGGGTGGCCATACGCCAGTGGATTGCGGAACGAAAACCTCGTAAAGGCGTTATTGTTGGGGCGGGTTATATTGGTCTGGAAATGGCCGAAGCGCTTTCGGCTCACGGAATAGAGGTTACAATTGTGGAAATGCTGCCCCAGGTTATGCCAAATATGGATGCTGATATGGCCGAACATGTCCAAGAGGAACTTGAACGTCAAGGCGTTCATTTGCAACTCGAACACGCTGTAGAAGCTTTTGAAGGCGATGACCAGGTTCGGGCTGTCGTGGCTGGCGGGGAACGCTTCCCAGCGGACATCGTTATCTTCAGCGTGGGGGTAAAACCTAACGTGAAACTAGCCGTGGACGCGGGGATTGCCTTAGGCCCTACAGGGGCCGTGGCAGTGGATGAACATATGCGGACCAATGTGCCTAATGTGTGGGCAGCCGGTGATGTGGCCGAGGTCCATCATTTAGTGCTCAACAAGCCGGCTTACATTCCTCTGGGGACTACAGCTAATAAGCAGGGCCGCGTAGCCGGGACGAATGCAGCGGGTGGCGATGCTGTATTCAAGGGGGTGGTTGGGACCGCAGTCGCTAAGGTGTTTGATTTACAGGTGGCACGTACTGGCTTGACCGAAGCCCAAGCCCGGCAGGAAGGTTTTGATGTGGCCTCTGTTAAGATTAAGTCCTCCACTAAGGCCCATTACATGCCAGGCCATGCCCCGTTGTTTGTCAAGTTAGTTTTTGAAAAAGGGTCCCACCGGCTTCTGGGGGGGCAAATGATCGGCCCTGAAGGTGTGGCGAAACGCATCGACGTGATTGCCACTGCCCTTCATGCAGGATGGACCACATACCAATTGGCTGAGTTGGATTTGGCCTATGCTCCTCCCTTCTCACCAGTGTGGGATCCGATTCTTGTGGCTGCAAATGTGGCTAACCGGTAGCACATATCAGAGGTCTCCCCGGGCAGGGGAACGTGGTTGATAAGTACCCTCATTCCCCCTGCCCGGGTTGATTGGCAGGTTTTGGCTGGTTTAGAAAGGATTCCGGTGATGAACGTACAAGGTCGGGCCCGCTTTGTGGGGGCTCTTATCGGTACGTTTGTAGGTGACGCTTTAGGGATGCCCGTTGAGGGGTGGTCGTGGCGCGATATCCGCCGTCAGTTTGGTGAGATACGCGAGATGCTTCCTGCACGGTTGGGCGCGGGCACGTACACAGATGACACGGTGTTGATGATTGCCTTGGCCGAATCCTTAATCGCCCGTGAGGGACACTTGGATCCGGAGGATCTGCAAGTCCGGTTTCGGGCTGCTTATGATCCACGGCGCGGTTTTGGGGCAGGCATGCATCGGCTGGTACGTCTCTGGGATTTAGGCATTCCCTGGCGTGAGGCAGCCCGCTCTTTGTTTGACGGAGGCTCTTATGGAAATGGCGGGGCAATGCGTGTAGCACCTGTAGGAGTTCTTTATCATAGTGATTTGACGCACGTGTACGAGGCGGCCCGCCTTCAGGCTTCTGTGACGCACGCCCATCCACTGGGGCAAGAGGGGGCGGCCTTACAAGCATTAGCGGTCGCGTTAGCGGTTCAATCCGAGCCCGAACACTTTGCCCCGGAGACGTTTATTGAAGAGTTGGAAGCGGCTCTTCCTCCCAGCGCGGAGACATATCGTCGTGCGCTTATGTTGGCCTGGGATCTGCGCGATCGCTGGGAGGATCGGGATCTCATAGTTCGCAAGTTAGGGAATCGGTCTTCAGCCCATCGTTCGGTACCCACAGCCATTTTTTCCTTCATTACTTTTTGGCAGTCTTTTGAAGAAGCGCTTGTATACGCAGTGAGTTTGGGAGGCGACACAGATACTCTGGCAGCGATGACGGGAGCCATCGCGGGCGCATTTCACGGAGTGAGTGCTGTACCTCAACGCTGGTGGGATGCGCTTGAAAATGGTGTCAAAGGACGGGACTATGTAGTCCACTTGGGTGAGCAATTGTGGGAGTTGTACTTGCGTCAGGGGGGATAATGTGCGGATACCACACCGCGCACTTTGGCTCCAACTGCTCTTATTAGGGTTCTTAGGACTAACATTCGTTTACCTGGCTCGTGTAGGGTGGTCCATGCAGCATCCACCGACTCCCACACCGTTGCCCTCACCGACATATACACCAACGCCTTCTCTCACTCCAACCCAATCCCCATTGAATTCTCCCACTCCTACCGCTACGATAAGACCGACCTCCACGCCGACTTTGTCATTATTTAGTGGGGATCGGGCATACCAACACGTGCTCATGCAGGTCTCCTTTGGCCCGCGTGTGCCCGGGAGCGAATCCTCGCGTATGGCTCGGGCTTATATGAAAGGTGTATTAGAACGTTCGCACTGGCGAGTTGGGGAAGAGGAATTCACCTATCGGGATACACCTTTAGTAAACGTGGTGGCCAAACGTGGTCAAGGTCCCATTGTGATTCTGGGAGCACATTATGATTCTCGCCCGTTAGCGGATCAGGATCCCGTGCCCCAACATCGTTTAACGCCAGTGCCGGGGGCTAATGACGGGGCTAGTGGCGTTTCTGTTTTGCTGGAACTTTCCCGAGTGTTGCAATGGGCTGAAAAGGATTTTCAGATTTGGCTGTATTTCTTTGACGGTGAGGATAGTGGTCATATACGGGGCTGGGATTGGGCGATAGGTGCTCGTCACGCGGCCGAGAAGTTATCTTCTGAGCGCGTGAAGGCGATGGTTCTTGTGGACATGGTGGGGGACTGTGAACAACGTTTCTACTGGGAGGGGAATTCTGATCCACAATTGCGGGCTGAGATTTGGGAAGTCGCCCGCGCGTTGGGGTTTGGCGATGTTTTCATTCCGCAGGAGCGTTTGACCGTGATTGACGATCACGTACCTTTTGCAAAAAAGGGTATCCCCGCCGTGGACATTATTGATTTCGAGTACCCGTATTGGCATACTGTCGCGGACACTACGGATAAAGTGTGTCCGCGAAGTTTGGAACGTGTGGGACGCGTTCTGCAAACGTGGATATACCGTCGTTACGGTAGGGGAGACTAGCCCCACAAGCGTTTGTAGAGTTCTTGTTGGCGTTTCATGGCAGCCTGATATATTTTATGATGTTCCCCATGCGGTGTGAATGTCTTCCCCGTAAACGCAGGGACATTTTCGATGTTGGAGATAATACCCAAAGCCTCCAGAGCCAGCAAAGCGGTTCCTCGGGCTGAGGCTTCTGGAACTTGGGATACGGATACGGGATGACCTAGTACGTCGGCAATGATTTGTGTCCATACCGAGGAGCGCACTAAAGCACCGCCACTGGCTATAATCTCTACCTGGGGGGGTAAAATTGGCTGTAGTAATTCAAACACCCGACCTAAACGATAGGCCACGCTTTCCATTCCCGCCCGGAGGATTTCCTCTGGCGTGTGGGCCAAGGTGAGCCCGTGGACAGTTGCACGTGCATCTCCTCTCCAGCCCGGACTGCGTTCGCCCGCCCAGAAAGGCAGGATAGTCAGCCCATGTCCATCTGGGGGCATACTTGCCAGTTTCATCTCTAACTCACGCTCATCACCGTCCAGACGAAGATGTTCTCGGAGCCAAGCGAACACATTCCCCCCTTCGCTGAGGGCTCCTCCTGGAAGAGAGCGCTGGGCATCCACGCGATAACACCACAATCCCCAGGGAACATCCTGCACTTGTTCGGCGGTGATAACCCGAATGGCTGAACTGGTTCCCATTGTAAGGGCGACTCGATGTGGGGTTACACAACCGCTCCCCACGTTGGCTGCGGCTCCGTCTCCAATCGTAGGGAACCAGGGGATTTCGGCCAACATGGGCCAACGTTGCCGATAAGGGGATCGTAATCCACGCCGAGGGTGCTGAATATCTGTCAGCGGGGAAAGGTGGCTTTCGTTGATGGGGAGAAACTCCAGCAATTCTTTATCCCATTGCAACAGGTGACGGTTCAACAGGCCTGTCCAGGAGGCTACGGAGTAGGAAACAGCGGCGTCCCCAAATAATTGGAACTCCATGTACTCCCCAATAGACATCCAGCGCCACACACGTTTAAGGAGCGTGGGCTGAGTGCGGGCTAGCCAGAGAAAGCGAGCCGGCAGGTAACTTGTGTGAAACAGCGTTCCGGTTCGACGGTGAACTTCGCGTTCATCAAAACGCTTGCGGAGGACTTCCACATCGGGAGCAGGACGTGTATCCGCGTAAGTGTATACAGGGGTGATGGCTTGTCCATCCTGGTCTACACCGAGGACATTGCTGACCAGGGAACAAGAGGTGACGCCTATTACTTGATCCGCTAGAGCACCCATGCGAGCGGTAACGGTGTCAATACACTCCCAAAGTGCGTTAAGCATTTCCTGGGCATCGGCTTCAACCGTGCCATCTGCCGCGGTATGCAAGGTATAATGGGCGCGACTGCTCATTCCCGCGATGGAACGTCCTAGCCGGTCAAAGAGAATCGCGCGAATAGATGAAGTCCCGATATCCAACGCTAAAATGTATGGAGGGTTAGCGTGTTGTGGTGTGACGGTTGCCGAGAGTTCCTCGCGCGCGGACATGCGGATCCCTCACGTGTGCTTGCATGTTTGTGAACATTAGATGACTAGCGTGGCCATATCAAAGCCGAAAATAGCGATTGTGTCCCCGTCTTTCAGTTGGACACACAAATCCCAATTATGGCAGTCTTCACAATATTGCTGATAGCCAAGATGCTGCGCCATGGAGTTCTTAGTTGTAAGGAGTTGGTTGTTCAGAAAGATGGTATATAATTCTTCTGCTCGGATGCCTACCCGGTTAAAAACAGATTCTAAAGTCTCGCCTTCTTGAATGTCGACCTCGATAATACCCCGTGTGCCAATTTCTTTTGTAAGGTTGAATTTGGTGCGGAGTTTGCCGTAGACGTTAATTTGTACATGTGCCATGATGTCAACCCTCATGTTCCATGATAACTATGTCTGCCACCGTTGGTTTGTTTCCCCGCGGAATTAAGGCAATCACCGCGGTACGGTCAGCATTGTGAACGAGAAAACTCGCGAAGCGGATTTCTGAGTTACGATTCGGGTATGGGTAATAGGTCTCTATGTGCCATCCTTGGTGGGGAAGTTCACGCAGGTAGAATACTTGTAATGCACCGATCGGCGCGTTTCCCGTATAAGCGTCCCACACTTTATGGGCTGGGAGATCCTCTACAATGTCTTCGGGTGCTGCAGGCATGTAGCGAGGGGGGATGGGAATGCCCGCTGCTGTTAATTGGTATGAATCCGTGTGGTCTACAAAGCGCAAACTGCTTACCATGGCAGATACTAAAGGCTGAAAATATGCTTTTTCGTCCTTTCGGTGAGTGACAACGAGATGTAACACTACGCCGCCGGCTGCCAGCAGCCCAATCCACAGGCGTTTGTTCTGTTTGACAGGAAGGAGTAATTCGGCTTCATAGCCTTGTAAGTTGCCTACCTTCAACGGTGAAGCCCCTAGTTTTTTAGCGCCACGCATAATGCTGATTCGGGTGATGTAATGTGTCCACAGAGGCTCGATAGGTCGCAGGTAGGGGTTCAATTCTGGACGAATGGCTAAATGCCCCATGCGTTCCCCTTCGTATTGAAGGGAGAGCGCGGCCTCATGGGGGGCGAATGCTGTAACTTCACCCTCTTCTTTCCACACCCACCCTTCGGGATAGTCTAGAGCGTATCCCCATAGGGGATGGACGAATGTAGGCATTTTACCCTCCCCCTACCGCGGGTATAAAGGCCACCCTATCGCCATCCTCAAGGACAGTATCCAGTTCAACCTGGCGGTTGTTTCGCATGACGATTTTTACGTCTTCCTCCGGAATACCCAGTTGGCGGAGTACGTCTCGAGCCGTTGTGTTCTTTGTAATCTCTATTTGCAAAGGTTCTCCAATCCCTAAGTCAGGCGCGTAGCGGCGTAATGTGGCGAACAGTCGCACTTCGATGGCCATACGTGTTTCGTCCTCCCCTCCTATGTACAGAATTCGCTGCACCCCATGTGGTGAGGTGCAGCGAATTCTAACATATTCATGCTTAGTTCCCAGAATATCCCAAGACCTCTATTAAGGGGGATACAGTGGTCTAGCCTTCGTGTACCCAAGCGTACACCTTGTCCAGTTCCTCGTCGGGCACGTCCCAGACCACATTGTGTGGCGGCAAGGGTTCGTAGCGCATGAACTCGGGCAGTCGGTCATCTACGTTGGTGAAACCAGCCCGCTCGTTGAAGAGACGTTCTTTCTTCAAGATCTCCTTGCCGATTTCGACCACGTCATCTGGGCCAATGTCCCAACCCATTACACCGGCGACTGTTTCAACCATTCCCTCAAAGCCTTCCTGGATATCCAGGATGGGGAACGCGATGAACAGGCAGTATCCGGTGCTGTCGATGAACGCGGTTGTGGCCTGGAACGCGAGGGAGAGTTCTGCCTTTCCTTCGTATGTGAATTGGTCCACCTTCTGACCCGTGCCCAGAATTTCCGGCGCAATGGTGTACCCGGAGGTGTGATCCGCCCCCATCGTGCTGGTGGCGTAGGTGAAGCCAATGCCCTTAATGGCGCGAGGTTCGTATGCTGGCATGGATTGTCCTTTGACAACAGGAACGCGGTGGACGCCAAAAATCTTAGCAGTGGCCGCAACCCCGTTGGACAAGATGCGTCCCAAAGGTGTGCCCTTGCGGATCTCATCGAAGAGCGCTAGAGCCTTTTCCTTGTCACCGAAGTCCAGCAGCCCGGCTTCCATGGCGATCGCGATGGTGTTGCCCATTTCAATGGTATCCAGGCCCAGGTCGTTGCACTCTTTTGTCATGCGGGCAACGAAGTCCAGGTCGTCAATACCACAGTTGGCGCCTAATGCAAAGGCTGTTTCGTACTCAATCGGTGACGCTATGATGGTGCCGTCCGGCCCCGGGTAAATGTTGGAGCACTGGATGATACATCCTGGGTGGCAAGCGTGCCCGGTCATACCGGCCTTGCGTTTTTCCACCATCTCCGCGATCATTTCACCGGAGATTTTGGCGGCCCCTTCGAAGTAACCGCTGGAGAAGTTTCGCGTGGGTAACCCGCCGGCTTCGTTGATGATGTTCATAAGCACATCTGTGCCGTACAGGTTCAACCCGCCGCCGGGCTTGGTAATATCATGGGCCATAATCGCCTTGGTTAACTTGCGGCGTCCCTGAGTGAAGAGGTCTTTGTTCTTGATTTCTACACCCGGGCCACCCTTATCGTCCACCACAATGGCCTTGACATGACGGGCACCCATAACTGCGCCAAGACCACCGCGTCCGGCATATCGGCCAGGGTTGTTCTCGGGGTCATTCACAGAAATACCCGCGTTTGCAGCCAACCGTTCTCCCACCGGGCCAATACCGATGACCGCTGGCTTGTTGGGGTGGCGTTCCCACATGATACGGTCTACTTCTTCCATGCCCTTACCCAGGAGGTCGCTGGCATCGTGGAAGGTCACGCCGTCCTTGTCAATGTGGATGTAATACCACTTCCCATCTTTGGGTTGGCCTTCCAGAATGATGGCGGCAATGCCAAGGCGGGCGATCTTCTGGCTCGAAAGACCTCCTGAGTTGGATTCCTTAATCGTGCCGGTTAGAGGACTTTTGCCACCAAAGGACGTTCGTCCGCTGCTGGGGGCAGCTGGTGTGCCGGATACCCACCCTGGTGCGATGACCAATTTGTTGTTGGGCCCCAAGGGATGGCACGTTGGATCGACTTCGTCGTACACGATGGCCGAGGTCAACCCACGACCGGCCCACTTGGCCCACTTCTCCGGAATGTCTTCATACGTGGCTGAGAGGTCCGTCATGTTGATGCGTAGGATTTTCCGTGTCATAGAGCCCTCCTCTTTTACTGAAATTGGTGTGTTATATTCTTGAGAGGTGAAAGAATCCTCCCTAGAACTTCCTAAACCCGTTGAGTCACGTGGATTCCGTCCGAGGTTGATGACGCAGGTACTCGTGCGTCATTGTATACTCTTTAAGCCGTTTGGACATGACCGCGCCACCACGGTAGTGGTAAGGCCAAACGTAAAATGCCGCAAAGAGTCCTATCCGGTCCCCGTGATGCAATTCGTCCTCCAGGGAAAGATGTAGGCCGGGGAGGTCATGTAATACTGAGTTGATAAACACAAGCCCCACTTCGTCAGGGGATAAGCCAAGGTGTTCCAAAAGGTCTTTTACGAGCGCGTTGTCAGGTAGAGATACGCGTGTCGTAGCTAAATGCTTACCCCCGCACGCTCGCGCAATGGGGCCGTATAGGGAGACAACTACTTCCATGTACAGGCTCCTGAATACAGAGGATCTCGCTTGAAGTCTGTTCCCTTTTATTATATCATACATATGCAAGTACCCGAATGCGCGTGGGGAGCTCTGTCATGTCACCACCATCAGCAACGTGTCCACACTGGTTTAGTGGTTTGCGAAAATATGTTATTGCATTGCTCAACCGCTATCAACCCCCGGGGCAAGCGGTTGCGCTCTTAACCGCACTGGCTGTGGGTATATGGGCAGGCTTCGGTGCTGTGTTATTCCGATGGCTTATCTCCTTCGTGCAACGCATTGCTTTCCACGATTTTGGTCAGTGGGCTCACTTCCTGGGCCGTTATTATGTGGTGGTGGTTCCTGCCTTGGGGGGCTTCATTGTGGGCCCGATGACTTATTTCTGGGCTCGAGAGGCGAAAGGGCATGGCGTCCCCGAGGTAATGGAGGCGATGGCTCTTCGTGGTGGGCGCATTCGACCCGTCGTTGCCATCGTTAAAGCGTTGGCCTCTTCGATAAATATCGGCACAGGGGGGTCCGTAGGACGGGAGGGGCCTATTGTCCAAATTGGTTCAGGGTTTGGGTCTACTCTGGGGCAGGTGCTGGGATTTTCCGATGACCGAATCCGCACTCTTGTCGCGTGTGGCGCGGCCGGCGGAATTGCCGCTACGTTTAATACGCCCATTGCCGGTGTGTTCTTCGCCCTGGAAATTATTATCGGAGAATTTAGCGTACGTCATTTTAGCAGTGTGGTTATCGCGGCTGTAGCCGCCAGTGTTATTGGGCGGATTTTTCTGGGTAATATGCCCGCCTTTCCTGTTCCCCCATATACCCTCGTTCGGGTGAGCGAATTTGGTCTTTATCTCCTTTTAGGGGTATTAGCCGCTTTTGCTGCGGTCCTTTTTGTGCGCCTGCTCTACGGAACAGAGGACCTTTTTGAGCGATGGCCGTTACCAGAGTATGTTAAACCGGCCATTGGGGGGCTTGTCGTAGGCGTTATCGGCCTTGTATACCCTCAGGTATTTGGCGTAGGGTATAAAACCATTGAACAGGTCCTTTTGAGTTACTTTTCCTTCAAACTAGCCTTGATATTGTTGTTCGCCAAAATCCTGGCCACTTCTGTAACTCTGGGCTCTGGAGGCTCTGGCGGGATCTTTGCTCCCTCTCTGTTCATTGGGGCGATGTTAGGTGGTGCGTTTGGCACGGTGGTTCATACGTTATGGCCGACTTCAACCGCGGCTCCAGGGGCCTATGCCCTGGTGGGGATGGCCGCGGTTTTCTCTGGGGCTGCTCACGCGCCCATTACCGCCGTGACAATTCTCTTTGAGATGACTGGGGATTACCGCATCATTCTGCCTTTGATGTTGGCTACAGCGATGAGCACCATCTTGGCTTACTACTTTCTGGGGGGAGAATCTATTTACACGTTGAAATTGGCTCGGCGTGGTGTGCACTTGGAGCGTGGGCATGACATCGATGTTATGCAAGGTGTTTTAGTCCAGGAAGTAATGACTCGCGATGTGGATACGGTCCCCGCACAGATGCCTCTGCCAGAACTCGCCAAGGAATTTCAGAGAACAGGGCATCACGGTTTTCCTGTTCTGGATGAAAACGGACTTTTATTTGGCATTGTGACGTTGCAGGATTTGCGCAATGCCCTTGAACGTAAAGATGCTCATAAACTTACTGCCGGTGACATTGCTACCAGGGATGTGTTAACTGTGTTTCCCGACGATCCAATGTGGGTCGCGTTGAAACGGATGGGAGTTCGTGACGTTGGGCGTATTCCTGTTGTTGACCGTCATAATCCACGACGTTTGGTGGGATTGGTTCGACGGAGCGATATTATTCGGGCCTATCAACTAGGTATTATTCGCAAGGCCGAATTACAACGGGAACGAGAACGATTGCAGTTGGGGCGACTTGATCACACGGAGTTTGTCAACATCACTCTGGCCCCTACTTCGCCAGTGGTGGGTAAACGCATCGCGGATGTGAATTGGCCCCCTGATTGTGTGGTGGTGGCGATAGAACGAGGGCGGGAGGTGATTATTCCCCATGGCCGCACGGTACTTCAGGCTGGGGATCGTCTTACGGTGTTCGTAGACCGCCGCGAAGAGGATGCCTTGTACGCGTGCCTGAAAATGAAAACCCGCTGATATCGAATCCGACCAGGTCAGTCCTTTTGTTCTAAGACTGGTTTTGCGATTATCCGGTGTGTTCATCATGTAGAAGGGCCGTATTTTTGGAATCACTTTGGGCTCGGTGTACAATGAGTGATACGTTCTGCACGGACGAAATCTTCGCAATGGAGTTATAAACACCCATGACATCCCTTCCGCAATTCAAAACATGGTATAGGCGGATCTCCGTCGGAGGATTACTAACCTTTTTCTTCCTTCTTTCCCTTACGTTCTCCGTTTGGGCGCAGAGTGATCCGTACATCGCGTCGTTGTATGTGGCTTTGTGGCCTGAGTACGATGATCCGCGCGTTTTGGTCATTATTTCAGGCACGTTGTCCGAACCTCAACAGGAGGTTGTCCTCCCTGTGCCTGCTGGTTCTGAACTGAACGCAGTGGCTTATATGGGGGAGGAAGGGCGGTTGCTGCGCGCCCAATATTCCCTGCAGGAGGAACACGGTGAACACCTCTTGCGCCTACAAGTGCCTACGACCCGTTTTCACGTGGAATACTACCTAGATGCTGTTCGTCAAGAGGGTGAAGAGACGGTTGTACGTGTTCGGATTCCTCTGCCCCAGTTGGAAATTCGCGAAGCTGTCCTGGAGGTTCAGCAGCCGCTGAACACGAAGGGGTTTCAGGCGATGCCCCCTTTAGGTCCTCCAAAGGAGGGGTTTGGAGGGCTTATGTACGCGTCTCGGACATTAGGCTCATTGTCTCCCGGCGCGGTTTTAGAGCAGGAGGTTCGTTACATACGCCTTGAACCTGGACTGTCTACGACACCTAGGGCGCCAGTAACTCCCATGCCCACATCTTCAGAGGGTGTTCCAACGCCACCGCCCCCCTCTAGCCCTTCCGGCCGGCCGTGGTTACCCATTGGTCTTGGGGTTGTTTTGGCACTTGTTCTGGGGGGAACTGCCTTTTGGTGGATGCGCTCCCAAGGGGGCACTGTACGTTCTACTCCCCCGTCTCCATCTCCAAACGTCCGTGGCCAACGTCGCAAACGTACGACTCACACTCAGACTCAACGCTCTTTAAAGCGTCCTCTGCCTAAGTATTGTCCTAATTGCGGACATCCCTTTGGCCCGAATGATAAGTACTGTGTTATGTGTGGCACAAAACGAGAATAGGCTTCAGTATATGGGTGTCATCTGGCAACTTGGGGGGATCTGACGTTTGAAAATGGGAGCACGAAATGGCAGCACGAATCGTTCGCGGTGATCCTATCTGGTATGTGTTAGCCTGGGTCGTCCTTTTGACAGGGCTCTTTGCTCAGCGCGTTTTGGCCACGGGGTTCACAGTTCAGGGTATTCTTGCAGTTGTCATTGTGGCTTTTACTCTCTTTTTGTATTTAATGATGGGGTGGCAACAGGGCGTGACTTTTCTTCGCCAATGGGTCCTTGCCGGCCCGGGACGGGTCTTTGTTATCCCTGTTTCCCTGTGGGTGCTGTCGTTGGTGTATGCTAAATTGAGTGGTTTCCTTACCGATGAGGTGGGAATTTTGGGATTGGCATTGGCCCTTATTCCCGTTGAAATAGCCCGTCGCGAGACACGCCCCATGCAATCAAAGGACTTAATATGGGGATGGTTGGCTTTGCTTATCCCATTGATGAACCCGCCTTTTGGACACAGAATTCCCTTGGCATTGGATGTGGGGTTGCGGGTGGGGGCGTTTCTTTTACCGGCTCTCTATATTTGGCTGGCGCGAGAACAATGGCAACATGTGCGGTTGTTACTTGCTTTTTCGTACCTCTGGTACAGTGTTGAATGGGCTACTCCTGATGTGGGCTTCCCCATGTTTTCACTTTTTCACTTATATGCTTTGGCCCTGGCTGTCTACATTTTGATCCTGGTGGGGAAGAGTTCAGAGGTGGGGTTGGGCATTCTGTTACGGAGGCAGGATTTCGGTCCGGTCCTGCGGAATTTTATGCTTTTCTTGCCCATTGCTTTGGGTATAGGACTTGTCACTCATTTCCTGCATCCCCATTGGCCGACTGTTTCCGGTGTTGATATGTTATTGCGAGGGGTGTTGATTTTCTTTTTTACGGGTTTGCCTGAGGAGATTCTATTTCGGGGGGTAATTTTCCGCTCTTTCATCGATTACATTGGGGAACCCAGGTGGGCCCTGGCGCTTTCGTCTCTCATTTTTGGATCTGCCCACCTTAATAATCCCCCCATGGTGGGTGTTTATTTTGTCCTCGCGAGTATTGCTGGCTGGTTCTACGGGGACACTTACTTACGGACTGGTCGCATTGCTTCGGCTGCCTTGCTACACGCGTTGGTGGATTGGGTGTGGGATTTGTTCTTATGAGGGTGATAGCCTACGGGCTCCTTAAGGCACTTTGTGGCAAACATGGAGGTATGTGGAGACCATGACACGGAATATTCGACGAACCCAAACGGGTGGCGTGGTGGTATCTGAACCGCCTTTAGAAACAGTGCGGGTATGGCCGACATGGTGGACCCTGGAACATTACGCGTATGGTCTCCTGTTGTTCGCTGCGTTATTTGTGCGTTTTTTGTGGCTAGGCGCTCGTCCACTCTCCCGTTTGGAGGCCCACCTATCGTGGCTGGCTTGGCACAATGTGCAGCCTTTGCCCCACATGCTTGTTCAAGCCGTGAGTCCATTGGCGTATTCTGTTCAATGGGTCTGGTTCCTCGTTACCGGGGGGAGTGACGCGTTGGCCCGCTTTTGGCCTGCATTAGTGGGGGCTGTTATAGTTGTGTTCCCCTATTTCCTACGCGAGCAAATTGGCCGAGAAC
Source organism: uncultured Anaerolineae bacterium (assembly GCA_964402285.1). GTDB lineage: Bacteria > Chloroflexota > Anaerolineae > JAADDB01 > JAADDB01 > CAYPUG01. The sequence continues at coordinate 39,511 of CAYOAZ010000043.1, forward strand.
GGGCTTTGTTGGCCGCACTCCTCCTCGCGTTTTCAACACACGGGGTGTACTGGAGTCGCCATGCGTCGGGGGTCATGTTTGCTGTTGTGACGTCTTTAGGACTTGTGCTGGCTGTTCTCGCGTGGATTTCTGTGCTCGCGAACAAACCCCACGCTCAACCACTTTCAGCAGATGAATTGTTTCTTTTGCGTCGTCGTCTGAACCTGGTCTTCGTGATGTTGGCTCTGACTCTCCTCTCCGATGCTGCTGTGTATACGGCTCTGGTAGGCATCATAGTAGGATTGTGGCCTTTACGTGATACTATCGTCCGTGCTTGGCATGATGTGGGCAGTCAAGCACGGCATCGCGGGGTGGGGGTGTTTCTGTTGACCTTCCTCCTTGCTGGTTCGGCCTTTCTTACTGACGTGTTTGTTCTGGGCAATGCTGGCGATCTGTTGGGTCAATGGGTCATGTCTTTCTGGAGAGGGGCCGGATATCCCTGGTATTGGGTTGTATTTCGGCTTATAGCAGATGAACCTTTATTGGTAGTTCTGGGAATTTGGGGCGCTTGGCGGGCCTGGCGCTCTTCGTCAGTGTGGAAACGACTCTGGCTGTGGTGGTTTGTGGTAGGGCTGGTGTTCAGTTTTCGGCCTGGCCGCACCTCTGCAGATGTGGCCTTACTTGTGGTTCCCCTTGTGTTCCTGGCCGCCGATACGTTGTGGGATGTATTACGCCTTCTGCGAGAGCCTTCGTCCACGTGGCGCGAGGAAGGCGTCTTGGCTGGGGCGTTCTTCGTGATTCTGGTGTTTTGGTCCATGATGGTGGCCGGCTATCTGTACAGTGGTGAGGATCGTTACATACCGGCTTTGATTGTTATTCCTTTCCTATTTGCGGCCCTTTTGGGATTGTACAGTTTTTGGTTGGGCAAAAAGGCTACCCTTCGGGTCGGGCTTTTTGCTCTCTTAATTACATTGGTTGTGTGGTCCTGGATGGCGATGTGGGTACAGAATCTCCACGTGGATAGGGCTGCAGCTTTGGATGTGTTTCCGGGTATTGAGCGCTCTGTGACGTATTGGGATGTTCGGTTGATGGTTGACACTCTTGAGCGTATTTCGGCTGAAAAGGTCACTGACTGGCACGAAGTTGCTGTAGATGCTGTGTTGACACCGCAGGACGATGTGTTGCGGTGGTATTTGCGCGAATTCAAACATCTAAGGGAAGTTCCCAGCGTCAAGAGCATTACATCCCCAGTAGCAATTACCCATCCCGGGATTGCAGAACTTTCTGGATATACAGGGATGGATTGGGTCGTGGAAATTCAAGGCTTGCCAACAGACTTGGACGGGAGTTTTTATCATTGGTGGTTGTACCGTGAAGCGAAATCACTCCCACAAGAGGAGCGGGTAATCCTATGGGTGACATCTGAGCAGTAAGGCGTTACTCAACTCCTGATTTTACCCCGCATGGATGGAGGTTATGTCCTATGGTACCACATGGTGCGCAGGAGAAACGAGCAAGGGCACTTTGGGATCGCTGGCTCGTGTGGAATAGCGAAATTATCGCGTATGTGACAATTGGCGTGCTGGCTTTTATTAGCCGGTTGTGGATGCTTGGTGCCCGCACTATGAGCCATGATGAGAGTTTACACGTGGTATATTCATGGAATTTGTTTGCGGGCAAGGGGTTTGAGCATTCGCCCATGATGCATGGGCCATTTCTGTTTCACTTGAACGCGTTTATTTACTTTCTTTTTGGAGATACGGATGCGACGGCACGTCTGGGGCCTGCTCTATTCGGAATCGCACTGGTGTTGTTTCCTGTGCTCTTGCGACCCTGGATAGGGCGGCTAGGGGCTATCTGTGCTTCCGTTCTGATGCTCTTGTCCCCGGCTATTTCGTATCATTCACGCTACATCCGCCACGACATTTATGCTGCATTTGGGGCTGTTGTTTTATTCTATTTTGTGTTCCGCTATTTACACCGCCAAGAGAATCGATGGTTATACCTGAGTGCCGTGTCCTTTGCTTTCTTGCAAATTACAAAGGAAGTATCGTTCATTTACGGGGTGATAGTGGGGGGCTTTTTGGTGTTAATGTGGGTTGCCGATGTCGTGAAAGGGGACCCTGTGGCGCGCAAGTTGGGTCCTCATCCGGCGTTGGACTTGGCGATTCTCTTGTTCGCTCTTGTGTTGCCCTTTGCCACTCCTTTTCCAGTTAAATTCCTTTTGGGGGCCAATCCCACAGATTATTCCAGCGCAGGGATAATGCGCTCTGCGATTGTGTTCTTTGTTCTGCTCATTCTGAGCAGTTTTCTCGGGTATTGGCGCTTTGGGCAGCGGTGGTTTATTGCGGCTGGCTTGTTTTACGCTATTGACACTGTTTTCTTTACCACATTTTTTACGAATTACAAGGGACTCGGAACAGGGTATGTGGGCTCCCTGGGGTATTGGCTGGAACAACAGGGTGTGAAACGAGGTGGGCAGCCCTGGTATTATTACTTGCTCCTTATTCCGGAATATGAATTTTTGCCCCTTTTGCTGAGTTTGGGCGGGATTTTGGCGTGGGCGCGAGGCCGTCCCCGGCCAGATGAGGAAGGTCCAGATCCGGCGTATTCCCGTGATGAGCGCTACACGTTTGTCACATTTCTTGTGTGGTGGTTCTGGATGACGTGGTTAATGTACACGTGGGCAGGGGAAAAGATGCCGTGGCTTGCCGTACACTTTGCGGTCCCGTTCAGCATCCTGGGCGGGTGGTTTATCGGCCGATTGTTGTCCTTGCTCGATTGGCGCAGTATTCGCGAACACGCGGCGCTTTGGACTCTGTTGGTCGTGCCCCTGGCCTTATACTTTTTCCTGCGCGTTGTACGAACTCGACCGTTTGCCAGTAAGCAATTAACTGACCTTCAGGCCACAGTTGGGTGGCTCTTTGCTTTGGGTTTACTTCTATTCTTAATAGGCTGGTTGTACACACGGTGGATAGCATTGGGTTCCAGTACTTTTGTACGCCTCGTTTTTCTCTCGATAACTGCTTTTTTGACGTTATGGACTTTACGAGTGAGTTGGTACTTTAATTACATTAATTATGATTATCCTATTGAACAGATGGTTTACGCTCATGGTTCCCCAGATGTTAAGTTAGTAATGCGACAGATTGAGGATATCTCCCGGCGCATGTATGGGGATTTAAGCGTTGTAGTGCCTTACGATGACGATTCAACCTGGCCTTTGGAGTGGTATCTACGCAACTATCCTAATAAGCGCTATTATGCTGCCACTCCAACCAAGGAGACGTTTAAGGATGCTCCGGTCGCTATAGCCGGATCTAAAAATGTGGATAAGGTGGAAAATCTCTTAAGGGTTGCCTGGAAAGATGAAGGAGGATTCTATAAGTTCCGCTATCGGCTCATTTGGTGGCCTTTGGAGTCCTATAAAGGAGGATTGCTCAACAAAGTTCGCGAACTTTTGCAAGATCCGGAGGCGCGAAAGCGGTTGATAGATGCTGTGTTGTGGCGGAAGTATCAATACCCGACAACGGATTGGCCTTTCCGACACGATTTCTATTTCTTCGTACGAGCAGATGTCGCCCAAAAGATGTGGGATTTTGGCATTCCTATCGGCACTGGCGCCCAAGAGAAGGAGAGTGTGGCCCCCTCTCAATCTGCATATGAGCGGGCTTTTCGGACAATTACTGCAACTCGTCGGTTGGGTGGTCCGGGTACGGCTCTTGGCCAATTGCAATTTCCGAGAAATGTGGCCATCGGCCCCGATGGAAGTATCTATGTGGCCGATTCCGGCAATCATCGCATCGTGAAGTTCTCCGCAGATGGCCGACCAGTAAAAATGTGGGGCGAAAAAGGTGATGGGCCCGGACAGTTCAACGAGCCCTGGGGGCTGGCTGTTGATTCGGACGGCTTTGTTTACGTAGCGGATACCTGGAACCACCGCATTCAGAAGTTCGATGGGGATGGGAATTTTATTACGCAATGGGGCCACGCGGTGATGACAGGGGGACAGTTGACAGAGCCGGGAGGCTTTTTCGGCCCCCGCGCCATTGCTATTGATAAGAAAGGTTTTGTGTACGTGACTGACACGGGGAATAAGCGGGTACAGAAATTTACTCGGGATGGACAATTTGTGGCCCAATACGGCGGGGCCGGCGTAGATCCAGGACAATTCGATGAGCCTGTCGGGATCGCGATAGGTCCAGATGGTTCTATATACGTGGCGGATACGTGGAATCAGCGGGTGCAAGTATTTGATGCTCAATTCACGTTTTTGCGCGAGTGGCCTATTGACGGCTGGTATTCAGAATCCGTTGTAAATAAACCTTATATTGCCGTGGATGCCCAGAACAGGGTATATGTTACTGACCCTGAGAATTATCGTGTCGTAGTGTTCGATGCTCAGGGGAATGTGTTGGTGGTCTTTGGTCAGTATGGCATGGACATGACATCTTTTGCCTTGCCCAATGGGATTGCGCTAGATCAGAAGGGCTTTATTTACGTGGCCGATGCTGATAACCACCGGATTTTGGTTTTCCCGCCCTTGCCGTGAACTGTGCTTTTTAACAGGCCGGAGGAAAGCCTCCGGCCTATTCTTCTACTCGAACTTCCACTTCCCATGAGTGCATGAGGTTCGGTTGGGTTCGGGAACGAGCCATCACCGAGAGTGTGATATGCTCTCCTGGCTGGGCTTGAGCAGGAATTTGTACTCTTAAACTGAATCGAAATTCTTGCCCTGCTTTAATGGTGGGGGTGTACAGTGGGCCCGTGTGGTAGCACTGGACAACGCAGAGGTTGATTTCCCAGGTGGGACCACTGGTTTGCACGACCCATACTTCATAAGCGTCTGGGCGATTACCCGTGTTCAACAAGCGCACCAGGGTCGCGACCTCTTCTCCGGCTTTCCCCGTGAGTGTTGCATTTTTGCCCAGGAGCGTAAACGTGTATACCGGTGGTGGGGGGGTAGGGGTGGGAGTCGCGGTAGGCAATGGGGTGAGCACTATGAAGGGCGTAGGCGAAGGGGTAGGGGTATATGTTGGCGTAGGGGTTATGGTTGGGGTTGGCGTGGGGGTCCACGTGGGCGTGGGAAACCGGGTCGGGGTCCATGTGTAAGTCGGAGTGGGGGTTCGGGTCGGTGTGGCAGTGGGGGTTGGCGTTCCCCGGACGTGGATGGTCAATGTTCGACGTTCTGTGCGATTGTCCGCTACGGCTTCTAGGGTATAAGAGGTGGCCTGGGTAGGACAGACTCGTTTAGATCCGTATGTCGGCACGGCTTCTCCATTTAGATAAACGTACCATGCTCCGCGTACGTCCCACGTTAATGTACTGCATTCGCCGTAATTCACTGTGAACGGTTGTGCTACAAAGGAGCGAATGGTGAGACGGGGCGTGGCTGTGGGGTAAATGTAGATGGTCCACGTCGGGGTGGGGGTCGGTGATGGACGAGGGGTGGGGGTAGGCAAGGGCGAGAAAATAGGGGGCGTGGGCGGCATAGGGGTAGGCGAAGGTGTTAATCGGGGGAGGGGTGGAGGTGAGGGAGTAGAGGGTGTGGACATGAGGGGTGGTGTTGGGGAAGGGGGAGGTGTTGTAGTAGGTGATTGTGTGGGGGGAACAAGTGGGGAGCGGGGTGGGGTGCGCGTAGCCATTAAACCTATGCCCCGAGTAGAAACCTCCACGGTCTTCTCTCCAACCAACACCGGCTGCGAAAGTAAGCGCAATGTCGCGTACAGGGCCGCGATAGCCAAGCAAACAAAAATAAGACTAAAACCTCCTATCAAGAACACCAAAGAGCCAAATTTCTTAGAACGTCTATATGTCGTCGCGGCTGGCTGTGCAAGCGTGATAACCCGCGCATTCGTTTCGTTTCTCTCTGTGTCAACCGTTTCAGGATCAGACGAGGGGGAGGTATGGGCTTTGATGTAACGTGGGCAGTGAATGTGATTTTCTGAGAGACAGTATTGGTTTTGTTCTGCACGAGAAACGGGCTCGCCATGCCCTGTGGCAAAGCAACGATTTTGGAAACTTGGGTATGTGACGTAGGTGTCTGCACCTGCCAAAGAGCCTAAATATGGGCAGGCCCGTGTATTGGATGTCATGTGGCGATTCCTTAGAGTTACGTGGTATTTTTATCCGTTACCCAGAAGATTTTACCTTACAAGTCCCTATTTTTGCTAATATATCTCGTAAGTTGCCAGGTTGCTCTAGAACTTAATGGGTGTTCCAGAGGAGAGGTACGTGAGTGCAAATGTGCTTGTCTTGGGGCTTGGAAATACGTTTCGTCGCGATGATGGATTGGGGGTTCGGGCTGTTGAGCGCCTTCAGCAACGCTATGATCTTCCAGAAGAGGTTCGTGTTCGCGTTGGGGCGGTTCTAGGGGTGCACCTTCTCTCGGAATTCGAGAATGTCCAGCACCTTATTGTGGTCGATGCTATTCGGGCTGACGCGCCCCCTGGTACATTGATTCGCCTGGAAGGGACGGAGGTCCCTCACATGTTTACTGCTCGCGTTTCCCTCCACGAACTGGCGCTTTCCGAGGTGCTTTCTTTGGCCGAAGTGCTGGGCCTTCGTCCGCCCCATGTTGTGGCTCTAGGGCTGGTACCCGAGTCTCTCTCCATGGGGCCCGATTTGTCGCCGGCAGTTAGAGAACGCCTTGATGTGCTTGTGGAGGCTGTTTGGGAGGAAATTCAATCTTGTCTTGACTCATAACCCACAAAGGAGGACAAATATATGGGGATGAGCGTCTCTGTAAGCGGACGCCCATCCCCATGAGGTTTTAGTGAGCGTGGCCGTTATTGCGGTCACGCGTGTAAGGAATGTGACTTTCGGCCTGGGCAAACCACTCTGCTGCGCGTGTTCGAGCTTCCTTTGCCCAATCTCGGGCTTGTTGTTCACCTACTTCCTTGGCTTTAGTTACAAGGTGCTGGCCGCGTTGACGCAGTTCTTCCCGAAGGTGCTGCTGTTCCTCCTCCGGTAGCGATATGCCGATAGCGTATCCCACTCCAGCGCCTATGACAACGCCCAGCCAAAAAGCAAGTTTTCGCAGGGACATGGCCTCACTCCTTTTATGATTCGTCCAGATATTTGCCTACTAATAAGTGTAGGCGCTCTTTGGTTTCTGGTGGGATCTTATCCCGCGCGGTAATTATAGCATCTTTAAGCGCATTGCTGTAAGGGCTTGGTGGTGCATCTTTGAGGCGACGTACGGCATTAATAACGGCTTGTTTGGCAATCTCTGCGTTTTGTTGCAACCGCTGAATAACCATTTCCACGGTTACAGGTTCTTCCTCTTCATGCCAAACGTCGTAATCGGTGACGTGAGCCATAATAGCGTAACTCATCTCTGCTTCCCGGGCCAGGAACGCTTCAGGGATGGCTGTCATGCCAATGATGTCAACACCCCACTGACGAAAGATACGACTTTCTCCCTTCGTGCTAAAACGCGGTCCTTCGATGATGATGAATGTCCCTCCTTTGTGGACTGTGGCCCCGGTTTCCTTAACGGATTCGTAGAGAATGTCGCTTAAGTAAGGGCACAGGGGATCGGCGACGCTAACGTGCACCACTAACCCATCGCCAAAGAAGGTTTGTGGAGAGCGGCGGGTGCGGTCAAAAAGTTGGTCGGGGATGACGATGTGTCCCGGTTCTATCTCTTCCTTCATGGACCCGCAAGCAGAGATGGCGATTAGGTATTCCACGCCCAGGGATTTAAATCCCCAAATGTTGGCCCGACTGTTCAATTCGTGGGGCATAATACGGTGGCCTCGCCCATGCCGGGCCAAAAAGGCGACGCGTACTCCTTCAATTGTGCCAACAATATAGTTATCCGATGGCGGTCCGAACGGTGTGTCAATGGAGATTTCTTGTACATCTTGTAGGGCTTCCATCTGGTATACCCCACTACCACCGATAACTCCGATACGAATGGGCTCGTTCATTGTGTCATTCCTCCTTAGTGTGGGCTTTGAACATCGCGGTGTTCACTTTATCACTTCATCCAAATTTAATCGTTTAAGTGTTTCTGGCGTTGGGGCTCCTGTGACCGGATCCCAACCCCGGGCTTCATAGTATTCCGCTAAAATTTGCTCCATGTCGGGCAGGTTTCCCGCGGCTGAGCCATCAGGGCGCGGTTCGTGAGCCAATCGATAGGGCAATTTGTCTTCAGCGGGTGTGATCCCCAAACGTACGTTTATCAGGCGTTTGAGGTTAAATATGCGTTCACCGGTTCGGAAAACTTCTTCGATGTCCCAATCCCATCCCAGGGCCTTACGGACAAGTTCTGCAATTTGACCTGGCCCCGTCCGTGCTTTAACGATAAATCGGCACAACCCCAAAGCGTTGTAAAGTCCAAGATAGTCTTGGTAACGCTTGGCCATCCTGCCCGCTTCTTTGCTGGCCAGCCGGTCTTCATGTGGTTCATAGTAAAGGTCGGGGATTTTCACCCCGTACCCCTGCCAATAACTGGCAGATTCCATGTGACATGCTCCACGGTTGGCCGTTGCGTAATTGGCCGCCATATCCACAAAAGCCCGTGGGTCGTGGTAGGGGACCTCAAGTCCTTTGACGTGGACGGCAAATTTCTCACTTTCACGACCGAGTGCTTCGCTCATCCGGCGAACACCATTAGCAAGGAAATCCCCAAATCCTTCCCGATGGGCAATTTTCTTGACTAAGTGGATGGTGGTTTCCGGGTCCCCCCACCGTAATGTGAGTCCATCTGTGTCATTTGTTGTGAGAAGCCCGCGTTCGAAGGCTTCGATGGCAAATGCAATGGACGCGGACGTGGAGATGGTGTCCAGGCCATAATCATTACAAAGGGCATTGATGTGAGCGATACTCTCCAAATCATCGTTAAGTAACATTCCCCCAAACCCGGCCAGCGTTTCGTATTCTGGGCCATGTGTGTGAATTGGCTCGTTGTCCCGGGACAAGGTAACTGCTTTGCCACACCCTATAGGGCATGCAAAGCAAAATGTGTGCTTATAGAACATCGTTTCCACGATTTTCTGGCCTGAAATGTATTCAGAACGTCCCCACGTGCCATCCCGCCAATTACGCAGTGGCAAGTCACCGTATTCTTCGGCGGCCGGCACACCACCAGCCGTTCCCAGAGCGCTGAGTCCCGCGCCATATTCCTTGATTGCGGCATTGGCTGCTCGCACCCAGGCTCGAAAGGCGTTGGCATCGGCATATTGGGGGCGCTGGTTGCCTCGCACCACAATCGCTTTCAAGTTCTTACTCCCCATAATGGCTCCCATGCCAGTCCGCCCGGCGGCGCGTGGGTGCTCTATTCCTCCTTGCATAACGGCCGCATATAAAACGCGACGTTCTCCGGCCACACCAATACAGGCTATTTGGGCTTTCGGATCGGTCTCTGCCCGCAGTGTCTCAAACGTTTCAAAGTGATTCTTCCCCCACACGTGCCCAGCCGAACGTATTTCCACCGTACCCGCCCGCCCATCAATCCATATGTACACCGGCTCATCGGCTTTGCCTTCGATGACTAATCCGTCGTAACCGCTAAATCGAAGTTCTGCTCCCCAATGCCCTCCCATATTGGATTCTCCCCAAATGCCGGTTAATGGGGAGCGAGAACACCATGCGGAACGACACCCTGTTGGCGCAAATGTACCACTGAAAAGGCCGTTAAATACATAAAGGGCATTCTGTGGATCAAAGGGAGCAATCGAGGGGTCGAATCGTTGCCAAAATAACCATGCCGCATATCCACTTCCCAGGCCAAAACGTTGGACATCTTTCTCGGAGATGGGAACGACATTCCATGTGCGGCGCGTTAAGTCGATGTGCAAATATCGGCCAGCGTATACGTTGGGCATGGGCGCCTCCTTTGCGTTGCGGCTTGCTGTGTTTCCTTGCGGCCGGGTACGCTGTAAAAACTCGGGCTATCTTCCAAGTGTGCTTATTATACCCACATTGGAGAGGGGTTTACAATTGCGCCTGTTATTGCATTCGCGTTATACTATGGCGACTTCCGTAGATGTTGTGAGGTGTACCCCAGAAACGTTGTTTTAAATTTCTCGGGCCCAGCGTATCTTTCTAACGAAGGAGGTGCTCTTATGCCCTACGGATATCACGGTCGTATTTTACACGTGGATTTGACCAATGGTTCCTTGGAAGTGGAGACACCGGATGAGCATTTTTACCGCAAGTACATGGGGGGAAGTGCACTAGGTATGTACTACGCGTTACGCCTTATTCCTCCGGGGATAGATCCTTTGGGGCCCGAGAACGTGTTGATTCTTTCTACGAGTGTCATTACCGGCGCACCAATTTCTGGCCTTTCTCGCGTGACAGCCACAGCAAAATCCCCCTTAACTGGAGCCATCGGAGATTCCCAGGCGGGTGGGTATTTCCCGGCAGAACTCAAGTTCGCCGGTTTTGATGCCATTGTAATCAAAGGGAAGTCGACCAAGCCTGTATACCTTTGGATACATGACGGAGAGGCTGAGATTCGCGATGCCTCCCACTTGTGGGGCAAGGTGACGGGCGAGGTAGAAGATTTAATTGCCGAGGAATTGGGCGAACGGAAATTGCAAATACTCCAGGTAGGGCCGGCAGGCGAAAAGGGGGTGCGCATAGCCGCACTCATTAACATGGCCAACCGCGCTAATGGACGCACGGGTATGGGCGCGGTCATGGGCAGCAAGAACTTGAAGGCTGTTGTGGTGCGAGGCTCCAATAAATGGCGTCCTCAAATTGCCGACCCAGAGGCGCTGCGCGCTTTAGCACGTTGGGGTGCACAGCATTTAGACACCTCCGATGTCGCCGGGTTAGGAATTTTCGGTACGGCTGGAATTGTCCTCTCTCAAAATAAGGGGGGCGGGCTTCCGACCCGCAATTGGCAGGCCGGGTATTTTGAAACAGCGGCTCAAATTTCCGGCCAACGCATGGCCGAAACGATCCTTCAGGAGCGCGATACGTGCTATGGATGCGTTATTCGGTGCAAGCGTGTCGTTAAAGTAGAAAGTGAACGCTATCCTGTGGATCCTCGCTATGGTGGCCCTGAGTACGAAACCTTAGCAACCTTTGGGTCATACTGTGGGGTTGACGATTTGGAGGCCGTTGCGTACGCCAATCAGATATGCAACATGTACGGTCTAGATACGATTTCCACTGGGGCCACAATTGCTTGGGCCATGGATTGTTTTGAACGGGGGCTTATTACCACAGAAGATACGGGCGGCATTGAACTGCGGTTTGGTAACGCGGAGGCCATGGTTCAGATGACAGAGATGATTGCCAAACGGGAGGGATTTGGGGATATTTTGGCCGAAGGCTCTGCGCGTGCAGCCCAAATCATTGGCCGTGGTACAGAAGAGCGTTTAAGCACGGTGAAAGGGCAAGAGATGCCGGCCCATATGCCCCACGTCAAACGGTCATTGGGGTTGATTTACGCGGTTAATCCCTTTGGCGCGGATCATGAGTCCAGCGAACACGATCCTGCCTATAAAGCATACCCGGAACGTATGGCTACCCTCGATCTAAAAGACCCTGTAGGACGTATGGTGTTAAATGGGGAGAAGGTAAAATTCGCTGTCCGTACTCAATGGTATTACAGCCTTATGGACACGATTAATGTGTGCCATTTTGTATACGGTCCCTCCTGGCAGTTGTACGATGTGAATCAATTGGTGGACGTTGTCCGAGCAGTTACTGGGTGGAACGTAAGTTTGTACGAGTTGTTGGAGGTAGGACGACGCCGTTTGAACATGCTCCGGGCCTTTAATGCACGGGAAGGTATCGGCCGTGAACAGGACCGATTGCCACGTCGTTTCTTTAAGGAAGCTCTGCAAGGGGGACGTTCAGATGGGATTGTACTGGATGAAGCGGAGTTGGAACAGGCCAAGGACCTTTACTATGCTATGAATGGATGGGACCTACAGAGTGGCACTCCTACACGAGCGGCCTTGGAGAGTGTGAGTTTGGGGTGGGTGGCCGACATGTTAGGTTTAGATGAGGAGAAAGCGTAGTAACACAAGATGATAGATCAAGAGAACACCATTGAAGCGAATATCCTGCGAGCCGTTGCTAATGTGGCCGAGTGGTTTTTGCGCTCCGAGTGGGGAGCGGATTGGGATCGCGTTGTCCGGCGCGCGTTGGCTGAACTGGGAACGGCCGCGCGAGTGGATCGGGTCGTGGTCTTTGCCCGTCGTCCGCACTCTGAACGTGTGTACTTGCACCTTGCTTATGAATGGACGGCTCCGGGAGTGGCCCCACGTGGCCCCCTCGATCCGGAAGATGAGTTAAAGTCTTGGTCCGAACTGGGCTTTGGCCGCTGGGCTGAATCCATGGCACGAGGCGGAATTATCTGTGGCGCGGTGCGGACTTTTCCGGAGGCAGAGCGATACATATTGGAGTCCAAAGGCGTTGTGAGCACTCTCTCAGTCCCTATTTTTGTTCAAGGCGAGTGGTGGGGATTTATTGGGTTCGATGCCTGTCGTTATGAGCGTGAGTGGTCTCCTGCGGAGGTGAATGCTTTGAGGGCGGCTGCCAACATTCTGGCGGCCGCCCTGCAGCGGCACCGGGTTGAGGAACAGGCCCTACGTCATGCTGATGCACTCGCCATTGTGGGGGATATTATCAAAGCGCTCAATGCCTCCCCCCAAGTAACGGATGCCTTCCCCACGGTCGTAGCCGGCGTACGCCGCCTATCCGGATGTGATCGGGTTAGCCTGACGCTGCTTGAGGATGACCCACGTTGGTTCCGTGTTGTGGCTTTGGATCAGCCGCGAGTCGAGTTAAACCAGGGCGTCCGCCTGGCTGTTGAGGATACCTCGGTTGCCGATGACGTCCTGGCAGGGCGAGTTCACCTGACCCCGAGTCTGGCTCAAGAACTGCAAAAACCCGCGGAGCAAGCATTGTATCAAGCGGGACATCGTGCTCGAGTGAACATTCCTCTGAAGGTGCAGGGGCGAGTGCTTGGTTCTCTTAACCTTGCCTGGCCAACAGAGCAAACGTTTTCTGAGGATCTCATCCACTTTTTGCAGGATGTGGCCGATGCACTGGCGTTGGCTTTGGAGCGTACGTTCTACTATGAGGCGGCATTGAAAGCAAACGAAGAGTTACGCCGTGCACTAAACGTGCGTAGTGAGATTGTCCGAACAGTTTCTCACGAGTTACGGACTCCCTTAACGCTTGTCGTCGGGTCAGCGGAGTTGCTGGCAGAACGCCATGCCAATGATTTGCCGGAACGCGACCAAGAACTTATCCGGACTATCGTCCAACAGGCTCGTCATGTGAGTTATCTTGTCAATGAATTCCTATCCTTCCACAAAGTGGAAGAGATGGAAATGGTTTTGCGAGAAGTTGATGTGCGTCGCCTTTTGGAAAATGTTGTTTCCTCCTGGTATCTTGTGTTTGAGAAAGCCGGACAACATTTACAGGTTGAGATCGCTCCGGATGTGGGTAAGGTTCAAGGACACACGGATCTTCTCATGCGGGTCCTCAATAACCTGCTCGACAATGCTCGCAAGTACAGTCCACCTGGATCTACCACAACACTAAATGCATGGGTTGAGGGTGATGAAGTCTTCATTGCTATCCAGGATCAAGGCATTGGAGTTCCACCCGACATGTTACCCCGCATTTTTGAACGTTTTTACCAGGTTGAGCGCCCAGAGCGGTACCCTACCAGTGGGCTAGGATTGGGTCTGGCTTTATGCAAGGAAATCGTCGAACGCCACAACGGTCGCATTTGGGCCGAAAGTGAAGGGCCCGGCACGGGCCTGCGCGTGGTCTTTACCCTGCGTCGAGTTCATTAGGTGGTAGAGGCCCGTGGCACACAGTCTTCTACGTCATCGGGGAGTCCCCGTTTCTGGCGGTATTCCGGAAGAGTTATCATTGGCGGTCGCTCTCTCTCTATAATCTCTACAGTCTCGAGGTAATATCGGTTGGGCTCATAGCGGATGAGGTTCATGGTTTTGTTAATATCTGCCAGTAATCGGATTTTATGACGGTCTTCTAGTCGCCGGATAACAACCTGGATAATGGCAAAAGCCATCTTGGACAGGGCCTGAAGAGGCTGGTTGTGATGAACTCGTTCTAACAGGTCAACTTGCGCAATCGCGTGGAGCCCAAATCCCTCTAACATATCAATAAGCAAACCGGTTTCTACACCATACCCTGTGAAGAAAGGTAGTCGTTCCAGGGCACTCCGTCGACCCGCATATTCCCCTGAAAGCGGTTGGATGAGCCCGGAAAGTTCAGGGAAAAAGAGGTTAAGCAATGGGCGTGCAGTTAATTCAGTTACCCGGCCCCCGCCTCCGGCGACTAATTTGTTACCCTGCCGCAGGGGGCGACGATAAAAGCCCTTAACGTACATAATGCGTGGATTCTTCAGAAGAGGTCCCAAAATTCCGTACACGAAGCGCGGGTGTATGTTCTTAATATCTGTGTCAATCCAGGCGATAATATCGCCGTTGAGGATGTAAAGGCTCTTCCAGAGGGCCTCGCCTTTTCCGTGGTAGGCCCCGTATTGGGTAAGTACCTCTTGGTGAATGTAAACGGGAATTCCAAGGTCCGCAGCAATTTCACGGGTGTAATCCACTGAACCGGAATCTATAAGCACTATCTCATCCAGCAAGGGAAAGCGTTCCATAAGGGCGCTTTTAACTGTCTGAATGACATTCCCAACGGTTTCTTCTTCGTTTAAGGCAGGTAACCCAAGACTGATGGTTAGTCCTTGCTCTTCCTTTAACTCGACCAGACGCTCAATTTCCTCGAATTCGCGACTGTGGAAGGTATTCTCCGCAAACCATTTATTGACAATAACGGTCAGAGGTTTTTCGATATGGGCTCTTTCTTCTTGTTCTTTTGTGATATATGTTGTTACTTCCGGGGCTCGTTCCTTGGTAACTATAACGGACGCCCGCGTGTTGCGTGTTACTTCTCGGAGAATCGGGCCAATCCAACCGTCGGGATCAACCCGGCGTACTGATGCGCCCATGACAATTAATTCGTGATCAGAAGCTTCGCGGAGAATGGCCGTGGCCACGTCACCTACAGCAGTAATGGTACGGGTTACGCTGTCCAGTTGGTGCAAGGCCGGTGCCCATGTAGATTGAAACTGTTCGGCATCTTCGTACCGTGGCGGTTCCGACACGTGTAATATAGTGATGTCAGCCTGCAATGCGTCGGCCAACGCGTCAGCCACCGCCAGGGAAAGAGAGGCATGAGGCCCTCCACGGATAGGGAGGAGAATGCGTTTGATATTGCTCCAATCCTGCTCCTGTCGTAATTGCTCACCCGGGCGAACAATGACAACATCACAAGGCGGATTGGCCAACCGCGGGTCTTCCAGGGGCCCCAAGACCGGGGACAGGGTGTCGCTAGACCAGCCCAGGATAAGCATGTCAATGTTTTCCTGGCGGACAGTCTCCCAGATTCCCTCCCAAATTTCATGGGCCACACGCACAACGGTGCGAACCGGCACGTCGCTCATTCCTTTCTGGGACAGGAATTCGTCTATTTGTTGCCGTACACGGCTGGCCTCTGCTGCGCCTTCGCTTAATGGCCGTCCTTCCGGTACTGCAACGACGTGGAGGAGAATAACTTGCCCTTGGTAGGTTTTGGCCAGCGTCCTTGCTACGGGGAGCAGGATTTCGGCTTCTTCACGACTCCCCAAAGGGAGCAAAATGCGATATCCGTGTCTGGGCTGGATTTCCCAGGTGTGGCGCGCTTTAGTTCGACGTACTTCAGTTCGCATTATTTCTTCTCCTTTTGGATAAGCGGTAAAACTTTCTTTTCCAGGATATTATCCCATGTGTAGTTTGTCAGTACGCGTTTTCGTAAGTGGTACGTGGAATTCGTCTCTAAATGCTGCACGATTTGACGGGCGACAGACTGAGGGGAAGCATCTAAAGCGAAACGTATGGCCCACGGCCCTGCACTTTCTTGTACCGGGGGGATATCCGATGCAAAGACCAGCAGTCGAGCAAGGCCTGCTTCTAAAATGGGAATGCCAAAGCCTTCGCGTTTGCTGGGGAAGATTAGCACATCCGCTAATTGGTATAGATCGCTCATCATCGCGTCGGTAACGTGGAGGGGGGTGTCCCCGTCCCCGTATTCGTACAGGAAGTGAACGTGCTCTTCTAATCCTAGTTGAGCGCGGCGCTCCCTTAAATAATTCAAATAGGCGATATTTGATGGGTTGTGCGGCCCTGGTGGCCCAGTGACAACAAGGCGCGCTAATGGCATCTCTTGGACTAATGCTCCCATAATTTCAATGGCGAACTCTATGTTCTTCCGTC
Source organism: uncultured Anaerolineae bacterium (assembly GCA_964402285.1). GTDB lineage: Bacteria > Chloroflexota > Anaerolineae > JAADDB01 > JAADDB01 > CAYPUG01. The sequence goes on from CAYOAZ010000043.1 coordinate 55,755, forward strand.
GCGTAATACGCGCCGGTAATAGAATCAAAGGGGCGGCGTCCAGGAGATGAAGACGACTTACTAGGCGTTGCGTTTCCTTTTCCAATTTCAGGAACTGGGACACATCAACACCAGGCGGGACAACATGTATGGATGATTCAGGCACACCCAAGAGGTCGGCCAGAAGTTGTCGGCGGTGTTGTGAGACAGCGACGTAAACAACATGAGGCCACGGGGTGCGCAAAAGATCCCACGGATATCCGGGATGCATTTCCGGTATGTATAACTCATCACGCCAGGCAAAGTCATGTGCCCACGCGATAAAGTGAGTAATGCGTTCCTGAACCAGGTCGTAGAGGGCGGCCGTCAATGCCATATTTTTGTGTAATGTCATCGCGTTGTGAACGATGACGGCTTGAGCCTCCCCAATGTGCGGCCGCAAACGTTCACGTAAATGTTCTCGAAGCGCATGAAATTTAGCGGGTATGTGCCCTTTGGCAAGAGATTGGGTGATGCTCAGGATATCCGGATGACGGGAGTTTATTTCAGGAATCACGCTCACCTTTACCTTCGGGTGAAAGGGCTCCCCTCGTCCGACGATGACGTGCACAGGATAGCCGTGTTCGGCTAACCAGCGCGCGTGGTGAAAGATGGTAATCTCTACTCCTCCAATTGTTGGCGGTCCTGCATAATGTAACATTACGATGGGTTGGGTCATCCTTTAATCTCCGCAGCATTCGCTCATTAAGGCGATAAGCCTTTTTTCCAACGTGCGATAGGAATAATAACGCCGTCCAAGTTCGTAGTTGTGCTCACCCATTGCTCGGGCTAATTCTGGATCGTGTAGCAAATGCCGGGCTTTGCGCACGGTGTCGTCGTCTACGAACTCGGAAAAGGTAATTACCTTAAAACCTTTGGGTTGTATGTCCACGCGAAATATCTCATAAGCACTCATTACTATTGGCCGTTTGTAGTAGATAGTTTCCAGGAATGCATTTCCGAATCCTTCTAAGGCAGAAGGGTAGGTGACCAGATCCGCATGTTGATACGCGTCGGCCAGAGAGTAGATTTTACGCCCTTTTTCATCCCGGCCGCGGTGGTAGGAAATGCGGTCTGCTGCTAAACGGACATCCACTCCCATTAAAGAGGCATATTCTAGCAGGTAGTGCGCATAGGCATCCCCTTCATCCCCGGAAGCGTGAGAGATGACAAGCACCGCGGGGAGTTCTAAGCGTCGCACTAACTCTATAGCGTGCTCTATACGCTTACGTGGTACTATGCGCGTGGGTTGGAGGATGAAGTACGTTCCCGGAGGGATGTCCAGTGCTTCGCGGAGATCGCTGGCATACGCATCGGGTGGGGCCGGGGGATGTTCGAAATCCATGACATTTGGAATTAATGTGGAACTGGCTCCGGTGCGTAAGGCTAATTGGGCCCGGGCAAAGGAATTTATCACCACGTGCTGCAGTGAGGGTAAGACCGGAGGAAATGCTGCCCGGAGATAATCAGCCGCCGCGTTGACCGCATAGCGAACGCGTTCCCAGTAAAAATCGTGGTGGTGCCCAATGGCCGGAATCTCTGTCTCGGCAATGAACTCGGTGAGAGCAAGGCCTAATGGAACGTTCATGGGCAAGGACAACGCGTTTTCTACGATGAGCAGGTTGATGTCGAAGCGTTTGCGGAATTGGTGAAGGTGGTACTTCAGGTGGTCTTTGAGTTTACGCACTCGCTCCGAGGTGTCTGGGGTCCTAATATAATCGTCAAATAAGTCTGCAGTAAGTGAGACGATATCCGGGTGCTTGAAGTGGGCCTCCGGAACGAGATAACTTCGCTCTGCCGGCCAGTCCAATTCGCCGGCAAAGTAGAAACGTTGATGCCCCATATCTGCAAGCACGGCGTCCCATTTTTGTGTTTCCAGGGACACCCCGTCCGTGCCGGCCAGCCGTGTGGAGACGAAACCAATCCGTGACCGCAATGCAGTTTTGGGAACGTGTACGTGCATTGGCGTATATCCTCCCTGAGTGTTCCCTGAACATGTTACGACAGGCCTCGCTAAACGTCAAACAGCCCTCAATCTTCCCCTTCGGTCGTTTCTCCGTCCTCAAGAGATTGTACACGCTTGCAATAGACGTTGTAGGTAGGGGGTGATCGCCTCGTAGGAGAAGTGATGTAATGCCAGGTAGTAGTTGTACTCCACCATGCGACGACGGCGAACCGGGTCGATGATGGCTTCTATAGTGGCTTCTACGGTTTCGTCAGTAATGGCGCCCTCTATTTCGATAAGGTCAAACCCCAGGGGGGCGATATCGGATACATAAACGCTATATCGATTTACCAGGGTGGGTAATCTAAAGTATATACTTTCCAAAAGGGCATTGCCGAACCCTTCGTACCGACTGGGATATGTGACAAAATCCGCGTGGATGTATGCATCCCACAGGGAGTAAATCTTTTCCGGTCCTTCACGGCGGGGGCGGGGGGCAAAACGAGTGGCCGCGTAAATGAGGGGGACCCCACTCTCTTGGGCTTTACGCTCCAGTTCCTCCAGATAATCGAACCCTTCGTCACCCGCGTGGTGGGTAATAACCAATACTGGATGTTTGTTTAGGAGTCGCCTCATGTTTTGTGGTTCCCGCAACCGACGAACGAGTTCAATGGAAAGTTCGATACCTTTCCGACGTACCACACGCGTGGGTTGCAGAATAAACAGGTCATCATCGTCAAGGCCCAACGATCCCCTTAAATCCCTCGCAAAGGCGGACAATCCAGGTGCTGCACGAGCGAAGTCAAAAATGTTCGGGATAACTACACTTTCCACCCCGCGACGCTCTTTAAGACTTTTCTGGGCTGGTGTGTTGATGACAACATGATGAATGTTTGGGAGGTTGGGAGGGAAGGCGTATTCAAGAATGTCGGAGATGCAATTTACGGCAAATCGCTCGCGCTCCCAATAAAAGTCATGGTGGTGGCCAATGGTGGGAATTCCCGTTTCTTCTATAATTTCGGTGAGCGCTACGCCCAGGGGGATGTTCATGGGAATAGCTAAAACATTTTCCGCGATGAGTACGTCAAGACGAAACGCGTCGATAAATCGATGAAGGTACTCCTTGAGTTCTTGGGCCAGAGTTTGTATGCGCGGGTACAAGTCCGCAACCGGAGTCGTTGTGCCAAACGCGTGGTCGTGAATCCAACGCACTTCAGGATGAGCAAAGTGCATTCGCGGTACCAATAGACCTGCCGGGCCATCGGGTTCCAATTCGCCAGCACAGTAGTACACATGGTGGCCTAAACGTCGGAAAATGGTGGCCCATTTTCCGGTTTCTAGAGAGACTCCATCTGTACCTGCCAACCGCGTTGATACAAAACCGATGTTCATGTCCTCTTCCCCGATCTCTTTACCCCTGGTAAATTTGAAGTTGTCTCACCTAATTGTACGTCGATTATTCCTTCTGGGGTGAAGCGGTAGACTCCTTGGGTAGGTACAGGAATGCCCAGGTTAAGGCGGTAAGATATGCCAGGTCATCTAGGGCCCAAAATGCATCTACGAGTCCGCAAGCAAGACCGGCTAGTAAAGAGGCCTTTGCGGCTTGGGATATCCGGGTGGATGAAGGCCGTCGTAATGCTTGGAACAGCAGGTAAGCGAAGGCGAGAGTGCCGGGAATGCCTATTTCCGCGGCAGTGTGGAGTAGTACGTTATGTGCATGGTAAAGCAGCGGCTCCCTCCACGCAGAGGGAAGGGCGTACATAGGGTACATCTGCGGGAAGTTCCCTACCCCCACACCTAGCCAGGGATGATGCTTGATCAGCGTCCACGTTCCTCGCCAGATGAGCCATCTGTGCTGTAGGGTGGTCCCTCCACGCCAGATCATAAATATTCCGCCCACCAGAAAGGCCAAACTCAGCCCCTTGGTTTTACCTGCCGAGGTAAAGCCCAATGCAAGTATGAGCGCCGGAATTCCCAAAAGCCACACACTTCGAGACCCGGTAAGGACCAGGGTGACACCTATGAGCAACACGCTGATTTTTGCCTTAATATGTCCCGTGCCTGCGCGTGCGTGTATTAAGGCGAGCGGTAAGATACGTACAAGTATAAGCGCTAGATGATTTGGGGAGCCAAAGAATCCGCGCAGGCGGAAAGGGGGTTGTCCGTCAAAGAGGTATATGAGGTTGGTAAGTGCTAGGAGGGTGCCACTGACGGTGAATGTGGTGGTGAGTAGGGAGGGTATTCGCGTAGCCCATTGACTACCCTCACCCCAAATTCCAAACAAAATCACAATCACAAAAACCACAAAAGGCACCCCCACCCGTGTCCAAAAAATTCCCCATGAAGTCTCTCCAAACATTACTGCCACACCCAGCACACTAATAAATACCCCCAAACCCACCATCCAGTCCCATCGCCCCCAATGCCACTTCAGGCACACTCCACTCTTAAACCAAGCCGTCACAAAGGCAACTCCTGCGGCCAATCCTCCCAATACAGGCGGTGCTACAACCCACGGTCCTATCCTTACATACTGACTCGCAAAGGGGGCAAGTATTATGATGCTTCCCACACTGTACATGAAAAACTTGGTTGGAGGACTACAGGGTACAATGAGCGGAAACCTGATGTATCCGAATCGAATTCGATATAAAGCCACGCTCATCAATACAAAGCCTAAAACCAAGAAGAACACCTGTCTCTTATCGCCATGTCCCGGCAAAGGCACAATTAGAGCCTTCAATGGCCAGATGGGATCACCCGGACCTTGAAGTACAGTGAGAACGTGAGAACGTCTGGTCAGGTTATAGGCTAGGGGAACCACCAATGTGGTGGGATGTGGACGGTATAAGTTCAAATAAGCCCGTCCTTGCGCATCCTTGGGCAAAAGAGGCGCTGGCTGCCCATCGATAGATACCCACACAATGTCCCACCGCGGACCAGCCTGAACCTCCAATGCCACAGCAGATCCCCAAAAGGAGAGGGTTATAGGAGGAAAGTTGTGTTGCAACTTGTGTGTTCCAACATCCATTGACGGAAGTTCTGCAATGGATTGCAGGGATGCCCATGCCGGTTGCGGCCGTCCGTTGGGTGACCATAAGGCAAAACCCCACTCAGGGGCAGTTGAGGGTAAAGCGGGCCGAGCGTGTGTCCACAGCATGGGACCGACATAGGGGGCATGTGCTTTAACCCACTGATAAGCACGACGCAAGTATTCCGCCTGCTGGGCACGCGAGACTTCCTTCCAGGGTGTACCTTGGGAAGACGCGTTCCATCCAAAAGCAACAAACCATATAGGTGTCTCGTCGTCGCCGAATTCCTGCATAATAGCCCGTGCCAATTCATAACGTCGGAAATTCAAGCGATTCTCATCAGGGGGCTCCTCCGGAGGATAATCAAAGCCGTACGGTTCCCAGGCAAGAACATCGAACCACATGTTTGCCCCAAGGGTGTACAACTCCCGCAAATAGGCCAGATCATTTCGGTTTATACGCCCAGGATCTAGTGTTGGGGCCAGACCGGCGCTGAGAATCACCGCGTCTTCATCCACAGCCCGAATAGCAGTGGAGACAGATTTCAGCAAATACACATATCCCAAAGGGTCCGTCTCCCGATGTCCCCAATGGGGAGATATGTTTGGTTCGTCCCAAACTTGATAATAACGCACGTGTTCCCTGTAGCGACTCGCAAAGGCACGTGCAAAATGTGCCATGGTTTGGGGATCGCTAGGGGGAGCAAGAGGGTTATCCGCATCCTCTTGAGAGCGTGCCCAGGAAGGGCTTGTGTTCAAAAGGGCAATGAAGTATAGGCCGGCTTGCTCAACATTCTGTACCCGCCGGTCCCATTCTGCCCAACGATATTGTCCAGGTATCGGTTCTATTTCCGACCACGGAATTTCCACCCGTATCCAGAGGACACCGGATTCGGCTACGTCACGTAAGAATCGAGGGGTATCCAACGCCTCTGGGGGGAGGTTAAGCCCCGCACGAGGACGCAAAGCCAGGCGAGGAGTGAGGGGAGGCTCCCAGGTGGGATGGGTGACGTGGTGTAGGTGAACAAGGATAACGAGGAAGCCTGTAATGAGGAGCATGAAGGACAGCCAAAGTTGCCACCACTGTCCTCCATGCTCCTGGGTATTCATTTCTGATCCTTGAGACGATAGAGAACCTCGCCCGCCCGGGGAACCACTAAAAGGTCGGGATCGTGTTTGGCCCGTTCCATCCATTCCTGTACGTTGATGGTCTTGGGGTCGCGATAGCCCAAATTCACCTTCTCGCATCGCTCTTTCGGGATCCCCGTGGCCAGAGTCACCTTCACACGAGGCTTCTCTACCCCGTTCTCATACGTGCCAATACCTCGCAAATGAGTGGAGTGGGCAAGGATACCCCACGGATAGTGCTTAAATTTATCCCATTGTTTTACAAAGTAATCGCGCACGTGGTACCCCACCTCATCGATGAGTTTACCATGTGTGTATGAGATCTCTGTAATGTGCGGTGCATAGATGATAACTTCGCCCCCGTCAGCCACAACCGGTTCCACCTTGTACATACCCTTTGCGGCTGTCCAGATGTCGTCGTACATTTCGGGCATAATTGAGAGCACAGTTTTAACTGGGTGGTCCAAATACTCAATATCCACTTGAGCGGACAAATCTGCTGCTTCAGACCATGCTTCTTCCGGTGAACCAACCCACACGCCCACCGCGTCCTCCCCGCGCACAACAAAGGTCACCGCGGCTTTGGGCATTCGTATAAACTCCGCAGCCCGATCGATCATGGCGCGTACGGGGGTATACTTGCGCCCGATAATTTCATAACTGGTGATTAAAGCACCCAGCCAGTGGGTTACGTTAATAATGTCCCAACCGGAGATGCCAGGGAAGAAATACTTATTTCCACCGGAAAACCCCACGACTTCATGGGGGAACACAGGACCGCAGATGATTACCTGGTCATAATCAAAAATCATGCGGTTAATATCTACGGGCACGTCTAGGGAAAGCATACCTTGACTTAACTCTTCGACTTCAAAGCGAGGAATTGTACCTATACGGGTAAAAGTCCCTTCTTCATACCACGCGTGATTAAAAACACGGACGCCCGCGTACGTAGTCGTCATCTCCTCCGGTGTGACCCCTAATCGCTTATGAATGGCCTCCTCGGACATTGGTTGGTGCGTGCCCAAAGCAATAAGGTAATCCAATGCTTTCACCTTACCCCACAATAACTCGTGGAAAAGGCGGAAGAACATATCTATGGGACCACTGCGCGTGCCATCGGGGATGATAAAGATGACACGCTTACCCGCCAAATCGAGTTCCCCTAACCCTTTCTCCAAAACCGTCCGTACTTCATCCTCAGTTAACAGACGGTCTGTGTAGCCAATTCCAACGGTCATTATTCCTCCTTTTGGTAGACCGTGTTGGGATATGGTGTGCAGTTACACACCACTAAATGCAGAGAATCCACCATCAATAGGTACTACTACACCTGTTACAAACGAGGACGCGTCAGACAGAAGCCAGACAACTGCTCCTACTAAATCCTCTGGATCGCCAAAACGGCCCATAGGTGTATGCTCGATAATGGTTTTCCCCCGAGGAGTTAGTTCGCCAGTTTCCTCATCAATGAGTAAGAAGCGATTTTGGTGCGTTAAAAAGAAACCTGGGGCTATCGCGTTCACCCGAATGCGCGGCGAATACTCTTGAGCCATATGTACTGCCAACCACTGAGTAAAGTTACTCACGGCAGCCTTTGCGGCAGAATAGGCGGGGATGCGCGTTAATGGGCGAAAGGCGTTCATGGAAGAGATGTTCAAAATCACCCCCTCACCTTTTTCAGCCATAACCTTGCCGAACACCTGAGAGGGAATAAAAGTGCCCAAGAAATTCAAATCAAAAACCCAGCGCACTGCATCAGCGGGCAAGTCGAAGAAAGGGAGATCGGGAGATGTGGTTGCTTGAGGTTTATTTCCCCCCGCGCCATTAATCAAGACGTCCACTGTTCCAAACCGGTCCAAAATGACATCGCGAGCGTGTTCCACACTGGATAAATCTAATACATCCGTTTTAACACCAATAGCCTCCCCCCCTTGCTCGACGATGTCATCAGCCACACGTTGAGCCGCCTCCTCTACAATGTCCAAAATTGCCAGCCGTGCTCCCATTTGACCCAACGCTCTAGACATCGTACCCACCAATACGCCGCCACCTCCGGTGGCAACAATGACTTTGCCCTTTAGGTTGAATGCATCCAGCGGTGTCGCCATGAGTCACCTCGCCACTTTTTAGGATACAATGTGTGTACCACGAGAGTTTTGCACACGTTTGTAATGCCCATAATACCCCACCTGATTGGGGAAAGGCAAAACTTATTTCCCGACACAAGGAGAAGTGATCAACCAGTAGGGTCGTGATCAGGAGGATTTCCTACGATGTAGAAGGCTCTTTGTCCTGGGCCGGGCCGCGAGCCGCAGGAGGCAGGGTCTCTTGCGGAAGGGGATGTTGGGGTTTGATAAGATGCGGGTAAGGCGGTCTATCCAGAAGGTGGGCGTGGACATACTGGGCAATATGACGCAGTGTTGCTAAGGTTGGGGCGGCAAGAAAGGCGCCTAAGACACCGCCCACTTGTGCACCGACCACAATTCCCACAAGCACAATAAATGGGTGTAAGTGCACTGCACTTCCCACAATACGCGGCACAAGCAAATTGTTCTCCAACTGCTGGATAAGCGCATAAAGTCCCATAGTAATGAGCATGAATTCGAAGTGGTTCACGTGCAGGCGAGTAGATCCCTGAAGCAAAGCGACAACAACCGCGGGGATAGTGGCGAGAATAGGCCCTAAGTTCGGGATGACCTCCAATGCACCGGCTACCAACGCCAACGTGAAGGCTCCTGGCATACCCACCAACGAAAGCCCAATCCAGGTCATAAAGAAGATGACAATGCAGAGAAAAACCTGCCCCCGCAAATAGCGACGCCACGTCTGAACGATGCGGTCGATGAGACAGGCAATCTCCTGGTGATGTGTTTCTGGAAACAGTTCATACAAGCCAATGCGCAGACGTGGCGCTACCAAAAGTAGGTAGAAGGTGTAAAGGAGCGTTAGGAAAAAGGCAAAGAGTCCAGATATCATTTGCAGGATAAGGGCCCCAGCAAAGCCAGTTGCTCCAACAATGAAAGAGGTAGTTGTCATCAAAATGCCTTGCAGCGCTGTGATAATTTGGTTCATGTTTGGAATCGCCTGAATCCAAGCGCCACTTTGTAGCCATTCCAGCCACAAGCCTAAATAGGGGGTTAGGTCGTATGTATAGCCTAAGATACTCCCCTGCATGTAATGTTCCAGAAGGTGCGTCAACCACAAGTAGATGCTTAGGGCCCATGCTTGGGGATCAATGGGAATAGCCATAATTTGTTGGATAATTAGCGGTATGGCCACCGCAGGGACTAAGAGTAAACCGAGGAGGAAGAAAATGTACACAATAACTGTAGCAATAAATCGAGGCAAACGCAGTCGCGTCAGCAGATTAACAAAGGGATTAAGCAAAAACGCGATAATCACAGACCACACTAATAACGGTAAAACACCACGAGCCAAGTAAATTAGCCCTACCAGAACAATAAGCCCCAGAGTTATCACATAACGTTTAGTCTCCGGAGACCAGGTCAGTTCTGGAGGCAACGTCACACGATGGGCAGGTATATGCTTTTTCCCCTCACTCATGGCTCGTTCACGCGCTTCACTTGGTTTATTAAGTTATGCCACATGTCGACTTCGTCGCTGCGGAAGGGATAATACAAGGCTATTCGGTCCAGGATTCCCTCATAACGTTCACGTAAAGCCACACCTAACCGTTCCCATGGCGCCTCAACAGCGTACACTGCCAGCATTTCATCGGTAATAAGTGCAGGCATTTCCTGCCACCGCTTGCGGGCAGCCAGATATGAAAGACGTTCACCTACATCTCCCCAACCATGCACATCTAATACTACCCGATATGAGGGCGTGCTAGCGTAAAAAGCAACCTGCTGACGTACCATCTCTCGCATGGCATCCATTTCTCGCTCATTACGACCGGTGATAACAAACACCGTGGAGGCAAGTTGGATATCCGAGCGCTGACGCCCTGCTGAACGCAATCCCTCCTCGAGGGCAGGCAAAAAGACATTTTTCATGTACAACACAGAGTGGAAAGGATGCACATGGAAACCTTCGCAAAGTTCTCCAGCAAGACGAATAAGGCCCGGGTTCACACCAGCAATGTAAATGGGGATATGGGGATGTGATATAGGGCCGGGATCAAAGAAATCTGTCATCAAGGTAATTTTATAGAATCGCCCACGGAAGTTCAACCGAGTCCGGTTTTGCCATGCATCCCAAATGGCTCGCAGGGCAAGAATGTACTCCCGTAATTTGGCCACAGGAGCCTCCCAGGTCATCCCAAAACGACGTTCGATATGCGCCTTGACCTGTGTCCCTAAGCCCAGCAAAAGCCGACCCTGAGAGTAGGCTTGGAGATCCCAAGCGACCTGAGCGGTCACCATGGGACTACGAGGAAAGGCGATGGCTACAGCCGTTCCCAGTGCGATGCGTTGGGAATGCTCTGCTGCCAACACTAACGGCAAAAATGGAGAATGCTTGGTTTCGCTACTCCACAGAGCATCAAACCCGGCGGTTTCAGCCGCACGAGTCAGGTGGGGCATTTCGTTCAATTTTGGGATAAGTACAGATATATCAACGTTCATTATTGCTCCCAGTATTCAGGGGCGCAAAAGCACTTTTAAGCGCCCCTGAGCATATGTAAACGCTTCAACGCCTTGCTCTAGGGGGAATTCGGTCTCAATGAGCGAAACCACATCAATGCGTCCTTCTTCAAGCAAACGAAGCGCCGGTGCAAAAGGACCGCATCGAGAGCCTATTACCTGCACCTCATCTACTACAAGGGACGTCATGTCCACATTCAACGTTCCATGATAGGTACTTTTCACCACAAATGTACCCCGAGGACGAACTAACGCGCGAGCCGTCGCGAACCCTTCTGGAGTCCCTGTGCAATCCACTACAACGTCGGCTTTCCCATGAGGGGAAGGCAGTGACACCCCCCCATCTCTATCAGAAGACAAATAAATGCCCCGCATCCCCCACCGTTGTACTAATTCCAAACGTTGAGGGTGATGTCCAATGACTGTTACATCAGCACCAGTTAAATGAAGCACTTGGGCCACCAAAAGCCCTAACTTTCCATCCCCCACCACGGCCACGTAATCTGTGGGACGTAAGTGAATTTGCTCCCGAATCTCCAACGCGGCTGCCAGCGGTTCCGTGAACACAGCCACTTCATCGGGCAAACTCGCCGGAACGAGGTGCAAGTTTTGCACAGGCAAAGTCAGATATTCAGCAAACGCGCCGTCATGGCCGAAAATTCCCAAGGCAGAACGATGCTCACAATGGGTGGGCATCCCATGTGTACAGTAATAGCAAGTGCCACAGGTGATGTTGATCTCGCCCACAACCCGTTGTCCCACCCATTCCGCGGCAGGAGCCGCGACCACGTCCCCCACAAATTCATGGCCTAAAACTCCATGAAATCCCTTGTAACCGCGCACAATCTCCAGGTCTGTATTGCAAATACCAGCAAGGCGAACGCGAATCAAAGCTTCCCCATCTGTAGGAACAGGGTCTGGATAATCTGGCCGAAATGTCAACTGCTCGGTAAGCACTAATGCTTTCATAACGCATTTCCTTATGGGGGAAAAATGACGCATCTGCTAAGTATCATATCCACTCCTTAACAGGATGCCAAATTGACCTCACAGACAGCCGCCATCCCCCCAGTAAAAGTGCAATTTGACACCCGCATATCTTCCCCTTATAATAGCCCTCGGTTGTGGGTACTACGGCCCATTCGTCTAGTGGACTAGGACGCCGGCCTCTCAAGCCGGTAACAGGGGTTCGAACCCCCTATGGGCCACCTGTAGGCCGGGCTCGTGTGGTGGACGCGAGCCCGGCTTTTGCGCTTTTGCAGGAGGTGTGAATTCATGCGTGGGCTCCGTCGTTGGTTGGTCATCTTGACCCTTATAGCGGTGTGTGTAGGGGGTGGGGTGTTTTGGTATAGTCATAAACACCCTTCCGACCCGTATAAAGCCGCAGCCTATCGCATTGCCCGTCCTTACCGTTTCAGCATTCCCCGGTGGGAAACTAAAGCCTTACTCTCTGAAGCCTCGGAGCGAATTTTGACTGAAGTCCCGGACTTGAATACGCCCGAGGCCCACGATTTGGTGATAGATTACTTGGCTGTCGCGCGCGAGATAGGAGGGCTAGAAGGCGAAATAGAACGATTGGCTGCTGAAAGTGGTGATGATCCCTCCACGCAGGCGCGTATTCAAGAACTCCAGGAAGAAGTGGATAGATTGCGTTTGCTTCAAAAAGAACGTCGCCCCGTAGTAGAACGGATACTGGAAAAGCAAGTGTCTACCATTTTGGCTGAAGAACATTTGGGCTGGCTGGGGAAGGATTGGCCGCCTATTGCCTTCCAATTTACTGAACCACCTTATTACTTCATCCTGTCACCACGGGATAGGATAGTGCTGCGCGTAGGCATACACTTGAAACCCCAACTTTCCCTCAAAACCCGGGAAGACCTGGAAAACCGGGCAGAACGAGAACTCCCCAATACAAGTGCCTTGGTGGAGGGTATCGGGGGTTTTTCAACGTGGCCAACCATGATTATTGACCGAGCGAGTTTGGAGTGGGTCTTAAGCACAATCGCACACGAATGGACTCACACTTATCTCATCGCATTCCCTCTGGGACGCCACTATTACGATAGTCCAGATGTATCCGCTATCAACGAGACGGTTGCTGATTTAGTTGGGAACGAAGTCGGACACAAGGCTCTGAAGCGCTTTTACCCTGAAAAAGTGCCTCCCACACCGACTCCCACACCTGTTCACACCCAAATTCGCCCCTTGCCAACGCCAACACCGCAACCAACCCCCACATTTGACTTTACACGCGAGATGCGGATTACACGTGAACACGTAGACGAGTTGCTGGCCCAGGGTAAAGTAGAAGAGGCCGAGGCGTACATGGAGGAAAGACGTCGTTTTTTCCTGAAGCATGGATACTATATCCGCAAGTTGAATCAGGCGTACTTTGCCTTCCACGGGACGTACCGCACAGGTCCGGCAGCCCCCAAGGAGGACCCCATAGGCCCACGTCTGCGCAAATTGCGCGAAGAAAGTCCAACTCTACGTGACTTTCTTCGCGCGGTGCGGGACATCACTTCCCTGGACGATCTTTTACGTTTAGTTCCAGAACCCTGAGGCTATATTCCTAAAGTGGATGCCAGGTTTACCCACACACGTAAGTTGACATAAGAATACTAGTGTAAACCACAATCTCACCCGAAATTTCTCCCCGCCAACCGTCTTACATTTGCTAAAAGCATTACGCTTCTACTGCCCTCACAGGAGACGGCTCTACAGGCGACCCGGAATGATAGGGTTGTAACAGGGCTGCTACGTGGGGAGGCACCCGACCGCGCAACCAAGTTCCCCGGTCGGTAAAGCGTTCATCCTCCACAATACCCGTACGGTGAAATAAGGCGACCAAATCATTACGGTCGTAGGGAATGTGTACGCTTATAGGCACCAACTGTTCTTGTAAGGCTTCCTCCACTCTGCTGAGGAGTTCTTCAAGCCCCCATCGATGGGTGGCGGAAATAGGAATTCCCCCCGGAAATTCCCGCACGCGTGCTTCGCGTTCTTCTGGCGGAAGGAGGTCGATTTTATTTAATGCCATGACGGTCGGAATGTGGTCGGCTTCTAGTTCCTTCAATACTTGCTGGACGGTTGCAATTTGACTATGCGCTGCAGAATGTGTAATGTCTACCACATGAATGAGCACATCCGCTTCACGAATCTCCTCTAATGTGGCTCGAAATGCAGCAACCAATTGGGTGGGTAATTTCTGAATAAATCCCACCGTATCTGTCACGAGGATCTCCTGCCCTCCGGGCAGGACAACGCGTCGTGTGGTAGGGTCCAAAGTAGCGAAGAGTTTATCATCCGCATATACCTGGGAATCTGTGAGAGCGTTCAAGAGAGTGGACTTTCCCGCGTTGGTATATCCCACTAAAGAAACTACAGGAATTTCAGCCTCTCTTCGGCGTTTACGATAGAGTTCCCGATGGGCTCGAACCTCTTCTAATTCTTTACGTAACTGGGCAATGCGCTTCTTAATCTCGCGGCGGTCAACCTCCAACTGGGTTTCGCCAGGACCTCGAAGGCCTACACCGCCGATTCCCCCACGTCCTGCTGAACCTCCAGCCTGACGAGCCAGATGGGTCCAGGCCCGCGTTAAGCGGGGCAAACGGTATACATATTGTGCCAATTCGACCTGAAGCACGCCTTCCTTTGTTTGGGCCCGCTGTGCGAATATGTCTAAAATAAGGGCCGTACGGTCCAGGACCTTGATATCTTCTCCCAAAGCCTCTTCTAGTTCTCGCTGTTGGCGAGGCGATAACTCCTCATCAAAAATCACCACATTGGCATCTGTAGCCTCGATGAGTCGTTTCAGTTCTTCGAGTTTGCCCTTTCCGATCAGCGTAGCAGGATGAGGACGATCCAATTGCTGGGTGATTTCCCCCACCACCTCTAAGCCTGCAGTTTCGGCCAGCCGCGCGAGTTCAGCCATGCTTTCAGACAGGGTAAAAGGCGAACGTCTGCGACGCCGTTTTACCTCAACACCCACCAAGACGGCTCGCTCTTGCGGATTTTGTGTTGGTAACAGTCGAGTTCTTTCGCTCATCTTCCCTCATATTGCAGTCAGGTTATGTCTACATAATATTGTAGTACATTTGGAAAAAGGAGCCCAAGTTTGAAGTGCGACGGATGTTCACGTGTTCACCGATAAAATGGCAAGCCTTTCAAAGGCGCTCCATAGGACTTTTGACCTATTGATCTTACGTGGTATAATGATAACGGAAAGTAGGACGTGATAAATAACATCGTAGCCTACATCGAGGCAACCATGAATGTACACATTCGACTGATTCTGAGCACGTTTTTACTTGCCCTGAGCCTCCTGGTAGGGCAAGTTGTAACGCGGCACGGCGATCAGGAAGTGCTCGCGGAAAAGAACCTCCCCCCCATTGAGTTTTATGGTCCTATTGAAGTATTGCCCCCTGGTACCTTAGGTCAATGGATTATTGGCACGACACCGGTGGAGGTGACATCAAAAACTCACCTGGACACCACCGCCTCCCCTATAGCCATCCATCGTTGGGTGCGAGTACGTGGTTATCAGCAGGACAATCGGCTATACGCAAGTCTTATTGTCGTACTTTCTGATAACGACATCCCCCAAACTGTGGATATCCACGGTATTGTTCAAAAAGTAACCGGCCAGATATGGCTTGTGTCGGGCCATCAAGTGCGTATATCCCCCACTACTTCTATTGAAGGGAGTGTTTCGCCGCGAGCAGGGGTTGTCGCTTCAGTGGCAGGTTATCTAGATGGCAACATTATTGTGGCAGAACGAATTACCCTGCGTATGCCCGAAGATGAAGAGCGTGATGTCGAATTCTTGGGTAAACTTGAGGAAGTAGATGGAACCACGTGGACAGTGAACGGCCTAAAGGTGCGGGTGCCACCTCATGTTAAGGCACCACCAATAGGCAGTCTGGTCGGCATACAGGGGCATTTATCCGGTACTCATGTATTGGCAAACCATGTGGCCGTCGATGTTGCTCCCCACATATCCCTGGACGGCTGGATTACCGATGTTCAACCTGAACATTATGAATGGCAGGTCCTTGTGCATGAAGGCAACGCCATCCGTTCTGTTCAGGTTCTTCTCGCTCCGGACACCCCTGTGGATGAACGCAATGGCTTAGTCCAGCCTGGGGCCCGTGTCGAGATTTTAGGACGTGAAAATCCTACAGGAGTAGTGCAGGCAACCTTTGCTCGGGTTTTAGAGCCACGGCACGCTTATGTGACCGGCACACTTATCTACATTCCAGAGGATCGATTTGCGTATCCGTGGACACTGTTCGTAAACAACACGGATAACGGGACCGAAAAAGAAATCCAAATTCGAGTACGTCCAACAACCATCTCGGAACAACCGATAACGGACTTCCGTGTAGGGGAACGGGTGGCTGTTTCCGGTGTTCGCCAAGATGATGGAACCATCGAGGTCCTCATGATTTCACACAGCAAACGATAATGTCCAAATACATACGCACAATTCCATTGGAGGTGGTTCGGGCTTCCTACCGTCCTGTCGCGTTTACCCTTCAGGAACATTTGGCCTCGCTTGTTCAGGAAGAACCTTTACTCCGCCCTCCGTCCTTGGTGGGCGGCCTTGATGTGAGTTACTATGGCCCTCGCGCGCGTGCGGCAATCGTTGTGATGACTTATCACACTCAGGAAATCGTAGCACATGCTACTTATGAGACCACTACATTTGCACCTTACACGCCAGGGTTACTTGCCTGGCGCGAACTACCCCTTATGCTGGCCGTGGTAGAACAGTTGGGCTTCCTTCCCGACGTTCTCCTGTGCGATGCTCAAGGACGAGCCCACCCGCGACGTTTGGGGTTGGCTTCCCATTTGGGAGTGATTCTAAATCATCCCACTATTGGGTGTGCGAAGACCCGCCTGGTGGGCACCTTCGCAGATTTACCGGAATCCCAGGGGGCTGTTGCCCCCCTCCTTGATCGCGGTGAAGTTATCGGAGCCGTAGTACGTACACGCGCTCATGTAAGACCGGTGTACGTATCAGTAGGGCATCGAATAACTCTGGACGAAGCCGTCGACATTGTTGTTCACTTGGCACATTACAGAGTGCCAGAACCTTTACGCATGGCAGATGCACTATCCCGCACCGGACAAATACCCCAAACGCGGTTCTACCCCCTATCGAGTCCATAAACGCTTCCACACCTTAAACCGGGAATCCCCCTGATCACTTTGTGTTTCCAGGAAAGCTTTCGTGATTTCATATCCTTCCTGGAAAAGGGCTTCGGTTCGACTGAAATCCCAGATAGCTACAGGTTCCGCGGGTAATAGGTGGATGAAATGAACTGGAATGCCCTTTTCACGTGCCAGGATGAGTTCTAACTCGGTTTGGCGGTAAGACATCAGGTACATCAGGCGCATAAACGTTCCGGTTAAGCCTCGAATTTGTGTTCCAATGACGCGGTCGTCGTCCAGGGCTAAGGCGTAAATTTCTTTAGCCCCCCACTCAAGGGCTACTTGAATGGGGACATTACTCACAGAACCACCATCAATTAAAGAACGTCCGTTAATGTCCAAGGGAGGAAGCCAGGGAACAAGGGCGGTGGAAGCCAGAATTCCCTCCAGTACTCTATCTTCTGGATTCTCACCGTAGACAACCATATCGTACGTGTACATATCTGCAGCCACCATTCCCACGCGAACAGGCAGATCCCGAAAACGTAGTTCAGGGGGAAGGCCATGCTGGAGGAGAAACTCACGTAAATGCGCCTGATGAACTTGTGAAGTCCGTCGGAAGAGAGAACGCATAAGAGCCCACCAGGATTGGGAGGGCAAGATATCCGCATCTTTCGCATCACGCCATGCATCCTCCAGGCGAGCCAGCCCCACTTTGTTTAACCCATACGTAGCCAGAGCCCCCGCATTTAACGCCCCTACCGAGGTGCCGATTAACATATCGGGCTGTATGTTGGCTTCTAATAGAGCGCGTAGCGCGCCCACTTGCAAAGCACCTCGTGCTCCACCCCCGCCTAACACCACAGCGACACGTTTGCGTGCCATAATTGTGCCTCCCCTATGGAACCACGGTGAATTCCACGGTTTCCGTTACGGTAATACCGGTAGGTAAGTGTATTTGGACGTAAAGCGTATGATGACCTTCAGTAAGAGGCCACCATATCAGGAAAGGTTGTACTTTCCGGCTCCCCAAGGACCGGCCATCCACATAGAAGTCCACCCTACTTCCTTCGGGGGCCTGAACCTCTAATGGTAATTTTTGTTCCTTGGCTGGAATATCTTTATCTAGACGATATGTTGCACCATCTTCCGGAGATTGCAAAAAGTGAATGGCTTGCGAGGTTTTACTCTTGAGGTCAGTCTCAAGGTGTGGCGTGGGAGATGGCCGTTTCTCCGGCGACGTTGTGGGCGTTATTGATAGGAGTGTAAGCGAACGCGCTGAAGGCTCTGCACGGAGGTAAGAAGTCCCCGCGATGACGATGTCCTCAAAGGGATGCGCACAACGGGTGTTCTGGGAGGGAGGATGAGGACACACACGAATCTGTTGAATCCCAGGGGGAGGTGCGAATGGTTGAATAGGCATCCCCTTGTGAGCCGCATTCATTACAGCGTGCCATATGGGCGCCGCGCCGGTAAGGCCACTCAAGTGAATCATGGGCGTGCCATCCCAATTCCCCACCCAAACGCCTGTCACACGTTGAGGTGTGTACCCCAACGTCCACGCATCCCGCCAGTCGGTTGTTGTACCTGTCTTAACCGCTGCCGGGCGCTCTAATTCCAGAGGAGTGTTAAGTCCAAAGGTGGGTATCCGTGCATATCGGTCGCTCAGGATATCTGTGATTAGATAGGCAACTCGCGCATCCAAAACAGGTCGCGAGTTCGGGTCACGGTTCCCATGGTAAGCCGTTAGAAATGGTTTGTGTGGGGCATGGCGAGATACGGATAATATGAAACGAGGCGGTACATAAATGCCCCCGCGAGCAAACACCGCATACGCGTTGGTCAGGTCAAGAAGCGTAACTTCTCCTGCCCCCAGGGCCAACGAGAGCCCAGGATGAGGATGCTCAGCCAAAGAGTGAAGTCCCATATCTCGGCAGAGAGCGAGGAACCGTCGCAGTCCGACGTAATCAAGGGCCTTAACCGCGGGAACGTTGTAGGAGGCAGCCAGGGCTTCCCGCACAGTGACAATGCCATGCCACTTCAAGTCATAGTTCTGGGGCACATAGCGCTGATGGGTATCGGCAAATTGGGTAGGCCCGTCCAGAACCAGTGTGGGCGGCGCCCACGGATGTGGTAGTGCGGGATCAAACGCGGCCGCGTAGACAATCGGCTTAATGGCCGATCCTGGCTGTCGCAGGGCGAGAGTTGTATTAACTGCACCGGCATTCGTCCTATCAAAGTAATTGGGACTCCCTACAAGCGCCAAGACATCCCCAGTGTCCACATCTAAGACAACAACACCCGCGCTTGTAACACGACGTTCCGGTGGTGCATGTGGATCGTGGTTAAGACGGTACAAGTGGGCGTTCACCATGTGTTCCGCTTGCCGTTGGAGGTCCAGGTCAAGGGTCGTGGTGATGACCCAACCTCCAGTCCGAATAGCTGCTTCACCAAACTGCTCCTCCAGTTGATTCTGAACCATCATAACAAAGTGGGGCGCTTGAATAGGGAAAGGGGTGGCTGCGAAGGCTAAAGGTTCTGCTAGAGATCTGGTGTACTCCTCCTCTGAGATCATACCCTCCGCGTACATACGACGCAGGACAAGGCGCTGACGCTGCTGGGCTTGTTGAGGGTGGACGGTTGGATCCCACACTGCAGGGGCTTGTGGTAAACCGGCAAGCATGGCACACTGAGCGATATCCAAATTCCGAGCCGAGGTATCAAAATACGCGTGGGCTGCTGCTTCAATACCCACGGCAAAATGACCGTAGTAAGCATGGTTAAGGTAAAGCGTAAGGATGTCGTCTTTGGAAAGGTGGCGTTCCAATCGAAAAGCGAGCCAGGCTTCCTTCATCTTCCGGCGTAGCGTGCGTTCATACCGCTCTTCAGGAGAAAGTACAGCAATGCGTATTAACTGTTGAGTAAGTGTACTCGCGCCGGTAAGAGGGGTGCCATGTACGACATGATGGTACACGCTACGGAATATGGCTATCGGGTCTACACCCCAGTGGGCATAAAACCGAGCGTCTTCTGTAGCAATTGTCGCCTGAATACACGCGGGAGCGATATCCGCTAAAGCAACAGGACGCATCTGTGCCCCCTGGGGATCGGTCCATTCATACAGGAGCCGCCCGTTGCGGTCTAAAATAAGGTTAGACGGGGCTACGGGGAAATGGAGTTCTGGTGGCGGAAGCAAATACGCGATCAGATAAATTCCGGGCAAAAATAACAGACCAAGGATGAAAATAAAACGCCCTATGCGTCGAATGCGTTTCATGCATTCACCCTACCAACCACTTACCCAAATGCAACACGAATGATGGAATCAGTCCTGAGACAATAAGTGCCATACTCAACAACCAGAGCGCCCAGCGAGCAACGCCCTCCTCACGTGGTAACAGTGGTGTTTCCAACGGGCCCCACAAAACAGTTAACGCACGTCCCAGGCCTACAAGGAGCCCCACACTGCCCAGCAACATAAGCCACAAGGAGGCATCGTGAACCTTCATGGGCGGCATGATCCAGAGGAGCCACCCGCCGGCAGTAAAAGGCAGGCCAGCCAGGGTTGCAATTCCTAACGTCCAAAGCAGAACCCCCCAGGTACGACGACGTGCCCACCCTTTTATAGACGACAATGCGGCCGATTGAGTGCCGGACAGCAGCGATATCAAACCGATACTCACACTTACGATACCTATAAGGCGGACAGCCATGGTCCAACGGATGACATCCAAGTTGTTGGGGTACATAAGCCAGAGGAGCAGGGTCAGAGCCCAGTTAAAGATTAAGGCATATCCCGTTAACCGTCCCACGTGTTGCTGGCTTAATCCCCCCAGCCCGGCCCAGATAAGCGTCATATAAGCCATAACCTTGAGAAAAGGAGCAGAAGTCCAAAGGGCTTCCCGATACGCGGGAACACCTTCAACACGGGATAGAATAACGAGGAACACAACCGTATGGGTCCACAACCCCCACATCATCCCGAAAGGTTGGCCCTCCTCAGCCAAGCAGACACTGCCAATGTGGAACGGTGCCAAACTACTGAATCCCAACAAGAATAGCGCGATAAGATGAACGCGCCACGAAGCAACGTGTGTGATGGCCAGCGTTTCCTCTGCGAGCAACATGAACAAAAGCAGCGTACTGAGTAACGGCAAGAGAAGCCAGGTCCATGCCCTGCGGCTAAGGGTCGGCCATCCCCCATAGGCAACCGCCAGGACACCGATAGCCCAAATCGCAACACCCCAGCCCCACGCCCACGGCGATGTAACACTTACCGCCAAAAACGTTGTTATTAAACCTATCCCCCACCAAGGAATCGTCTCATCCAAAGTTGGAAGTGCAAGGATGATTATACTTCCGACTAATGCGTTGACCAGGGCCAAGTGCATCCCCATACGCGCAGCCGTATCCACATGGAAGACAAGACGACCGATAGTTGTTTGTTTGTCCATGTAAATCACAATGTGACGAAATAATATTACTGGTCCATTTACCGGCCACCTATGCACTATCCATATAACAACCACTACTCCAGCGAACCACAAGATAGATCTGGCGCGACGGAAATGTCCAGTTATGCTCACGGTGACAAATAATAAAAATAGAATCAGGAGTAGAAAAACAAAACTCCCCATTACCTTCTTTCTCCAATTCTGAGGATAGAGTACACATACGCACTATGGCTCGCTACGCCCATACCACCGATTAATCCCACGGATAAATCCAGAATTGTGAACAAGATAAACCAATCTGTCGGCACAGGTAAAGCGGCCAAAATAAAAAGGGCCGCGTTGAATACAGATAACAGACCCAAAGTTCCGTGAAGAATATCGCCACCGGTTGTCAGGAGAACGAATCCGCTTCCGAGAAAAATAAGAACCGCGTGAAGCATTGGCGTTGGAATAGAGATGAAGGAAAAGTATGTATATGATTGCCAAATCACCAGCGCCACAATAATCAATAGCGGTACCCTTATTGTCAGACTGTACGGAGCGAGACGGTGCACGTTTTTAGGCCATCTATGGGCCCCAAACCACATTATCGCTCCTTCCAAAGCCATAGCGATAGTACGACTTAACGCCCAGGGTAATGGCCAAACAATAAGTAATAGCAATCCGCTACACATGCTCATTCCTGCCCAACCCAGGAGCGAAAGTCGCCAGTCGTCCCACAGAACGACAAAGAGGGCGCTGAAAAGCATTAAGAGGAGGAGAAGCGTACTGTGTTGTGACGTGAAGATAGTTATGTGATAAGCGTTTAAAGGATTCATCGCGATCCCTTACACCACCCACCTTATTTCAGTAATGATAAGTAATCCTAATACTAACCAGCCTAACCAACCAGGGCCCTCTAATAAGTATAAAATGCCGCCTAAGCCTGTGTATGTCCAACGGAGTAGGTTATTCAGCACTTTTTCCTCAGGGGTTAAATAGATGAGATGTTGTAGAGTATGGTACCACTCCTGGATATTGATAAGAATGCGTTTGTGTTGCCACGCGAGGAAGCCTCCGAGTGTTAGGGGGAGTAGTGTTGTGTATATGTAGGATGTCGTGGGGGATAGCAAATTGGCTACGCGCACTCCCCTCCCCCACTCCATTACCCCCCAAACTACCAATAATCCCACAATCACGCCCACAAATAAACCCTCATACCCCCATCGCCCGCTAATCTGTTCTTCATCTCCTTCCTCCACACTCAACAGTAAAGTGGCCAGAACCAGAGCATCCCCCCAAACGAGCACAAAGCCAATCCACGAATGCCATTCCCAAAGTTGGTAAAGAACAAAACGAACTCCCCCCCCTAAAGTCCAGGGCAACCCCCAAAGTATGAGTATCGCCAAAATTCGACTTCCCTTGGCAAGGGGCGATGATGGCAACTTGGCGAGGAGTTGAAGGATGAAGGGTATAAGAATAATGGCGGTGGATAGCAACCACGCTACGCGAACCACACTCTCCCCAAACATCCCCACCAACAGAACCAACACACTAGCCCGTTGAATCATTACCCACCGCAAGCGATCGTCCCGATCCCCTGCCAACCAAGCAGCCAATGCACTACCAAAAAAAGCAAAACTCCCTATCCCCCACCATGCGGGATTAGACCAAAACTCACCAGCACCAGGCAACGAAAGCCAACGAAGCAACCAACTGGTACCAGCAACGATCTCAATCCCCAGCCAGGCTACGGGAAACTCAGGCACATCCAACACATGCAAACGGCTTAAAGGATATATGCCTAAACGCCACCACACACTTAATGCCAACAAGCCCAAAAGTCCCCGAGAATACACCATCTCCGACCAGGAGGAAACGACCATTTCGCGGGGAGAGATAATCATAACCATCCACAAAATTAATAGACCACCTAAAATAAGAACCACCAAACGGGAAGCCATACGTTGCACATCCAGCAAAAGAACCATATAAGCAGCATCCATAATTAACCACCCTAGAAACAAAGCCGGTAGATTATCGGCCAAGACCATGAGCAACGCACCGGCCAAAAGAACAAGCCCAACGCCAGGCCCCGAAACGTAACCAGAAGGCAACGTAGAACGCATACCCAGAAGACCACCAAGAAGGCCAAGCGAGACAATCAAAGCAGCAAAGGACCAAGCAAGGGATGAAACACGCAAGGTAATGAAGAAAGGAACACCGAGAGGACCATAAACGGATAACATGTGCTCGATAGGAACGGGTGAAAGGCGCCAAGCAAATACCCACACACATGCCAGGGCAAATATGAAAACAACACCACCTCGTACGATCTGCGGAGTGCGCCGCACGTTCAACGGCCATAGAACAACAGCCCCTAACAACAGTAACATAATAGGGCCCCATGGCGTGAATAGAACAGTTATCACCCCGCATCCTCCCCCGTTATGGAATCACACACCAACCTTTCCAGCATGCGCATTCTATCATATCTCCTGGGAAGGGATATAATGATGGGACGGTAAGAAACCTTGCCACCCAAAAGGGGCGGCATTTGTACATTGGCCAAAGATTTAGAGGCAGCAGGAAGAGGTGATGCGAAAAGAGGTTGAAGCATTATTCGAGAGCCACCGTTTAAATCAAGCACGCGCCTATTCCCGCCAACAACGACTCTGGATTATTGCGAATTGGCTTTTCTCTCCACTGTACTTTGCTCTTTGGCTTCATCCCCTTGCTCGCCAGTGGCTTCAAGAACACATCATCGCCACTCTGCACCCGTGGGGTATGCAAGTTGCCGCCACCTTCCTTGTATTGGGGGCTGGCTATTGGCTCCTCCAGACACTTCTCGCGATTCCACGAGAATATCTAGCACGCCGTTACGAACTCAGCACCCAAAACTGGGAACAGTGGATTACAGAACGGCTTAAAGCCGGATTAATCACGGGAGGCTTGGGGATGTGGGCTGTTCTGCTCGCATACGGGTTACTACGGATAACCCCTTCATTATGGTGGTTCTGGATGGCAGTAATCGGCACCTTGGTCATGTTGGGATTGCAAATTATCACCCCTATTCTCATTGCCCCCTTGTTTTTTCACTTCGAGCCCCTTGATGACAAAGACATTCGCGAGCGAATTATGAAGTTAACCCAACAGGCTGGGATAAAAGTAGTGGATGTATTCCGATTCGATATGTCCAAACGTACTGAGGGAGCCAATGCCGCCGTATTGGGAATAGGGCCTACCCAACGCATTGTCGTCGCCGACACCTTGCTCGACACGTTTCCGCCAGAGGAAGCAGAAACAATCCTCGCCCACGAACTGGGACACTACGTTCATAAAGACCTCTTGCTGGGTTTCGGCTTGCAAGCGATCACCCTCTTTGTCGCGTTCTACCTGGTGCATTTAGCCATTTCCTGGACAAACCCAGAGGGATTCTCGCCATTGATTGTGCAAATGTTACCCCTAGGATTCCTCGTACTCACGCTCTATAGCATGGTGGTTGCTCCATTGACCAACATTTGGCTACGCGCACGAGAAATCATGGCCGATCTCTTTGCCGTACTTCTCACTCAAAAGCCGCGTGTATACGCTCGCGCGCTTGCGCGTCTAAGCGACCAGAACCTCATTGACCCTTCACCACCGGCCTGGTACACTTGGATATTTGCCACGCACCCCCCTATGGAGGAACGCATTGCATTGGTATTAGATTTGGCTGAGGACGACAGGAGTACATCTACGAAATCCCCAAAAGACACTGGGGTGAACGAAGGAGGCTGAAATGACCACATTGCCCGAACGGTTAGTTGAATGTGTGCCCAACTTCAGTGAAGGTCGGCGACAGGAAGTAATTGATGCTATTGTCGCTGCGATTAAAAGTGTACCTCAAGTGTGGATTCTCGACGTCGAGAGCGACGCAGATCACAACCGTTCTGTGGTCACATGTGTGGGTACGCCAGAATCTGCCCTGGAAGCCATGTTTCGCGCCATCGCCAAAGCCGCAGAATTAATCGATTTGAACAAGCACCAAGGAGAACACCCTCGTATCGGAGCCACAGACGTAGTTCCCTTTGTTCCCTTGCGTGGGGTCACTATGGAAGAGTGTGTAAATTTGGCCAGGGAATTGGGTGCACGCGTGGGAGAGGAGTTGCACATTCCTGTCTATCTTTACGAAGCCGCAGCAACCCGGCCAGAGCGTGAAAACCTGGCCAATATCCGAAAAGGGGAATACGAGGGCTTAAAAGAGGCCATTAAAACAGACCCGTCCCGAATTCCGGACTTTGGCCCTCGCGAGTTAGGTCCGGCAGGCGCCACCGTTATTGGGGCCCGAGAGTTCCTAATCGCCTTTAATGTATACCTCAACACAGACAACGTCCAAATTGCCAAGCGTATTGCCCGTGCAGTACGTCATTCGAGTGGTGGCTTAAGGTACGTGAAGGCGTTAGGAATGCTGGTTGGCGGGCAGGCACAGGTTTCCATGAACTTGACCAACTTCAAGAAAACGCCTATTTTCCGCGTTGTGGAACTCATCCGACGTGAGGCTGCCCGGTACGGTTGCACTATTACTCACACAGAGTTGGTGGGGCTCACCCCGCTAAAAGCGATGCTCGATGTTGCCAAATGGTATCTCCAACTGGATAAGTTCGACGAGAGCCAGGTACTGGAACGGCGCCTGGAACAGGTCATCGCTCAAGAGGAAACCGGTTAAGTACCCATGCCTTATCTCATTGACGGGCACAATCTCATCGGCACAGGATTACTTCAAGGGATCACGCTGGCCGATGAGGACGACGAAATTAAACTAGTCCAACTCTTGAAACAATATCAACCGCGAGCCCGGACCCGCATCACGGTTGTTTTCGACCGTGGGTTGCCGGGTGGCCGGGCTCGCGCGCTCTCCGGAGGTGGCGTGGAGGTCATCTTTGCAGGCAGCGGACAGACGGCCGACGACATTATTAAAGCCCGCATTCGCCGAAGCCGTAATCCCGCTTCCTTGCGTGTAGTTTCCTCTGATAGGAGCATCCAACAGATAGCAAGAGCGCGGGGATGCAAAGTAATTGCGTCGAATATCTTCGCCCACGAACTCCTTCACACACCCTCCTATCCCTCAGAACAGGAGGATGTGCATTTGACAGAAGAGGAAATTGAAGAATGGCTTGCCCTTTTCAAACAACGGAAAAAGCCGCGCAAATAACCTCCTTCTAAGGACTGTGTGCCCGCATCCAGCGTTTTGTGGCTTCTCGCAAAAGCGTTTCCGCATCCCACCCCTTCTGTTTAGCCCACGCAGTCAGCCAAAACAACAACCGACCGAACTCATCAGGGGTCAGCCGCTCGACGCCTACAGGATCCACCCCCAGGGGAGGATCTTCCTCTTGCCAATGTCCTCGGGAGGCTACCGCTGCCGCTAGCATAAGGGCTGGCAACGCCTTAGGAATACTGGCAAAGGGATCTTCACCATTGCCACGGGCAGCTTTTTCTGCCTTCTTAATGGCTTCCCAATTTCGTACTACTTCCTCAGCACTCTCTACATGAACATCCCCGAAGACGTGGGGATGACGTCGAATCAACTTATCAATGTGCTGACCTATGACATCTCCGAGCAAAAACTCCCCGCCTTCAGTAGCAATAGCCACATGCAAAGCGATTTGCAACAACAAGTCTCCCAACTCTTCTTGAAGAGCCACCATGTCATCCCTATCCAACGCGTCCAGAACCTCATACGTCTCTGCCAACAAGTGACGGCGCAGGGATTGGTGCGTCTGTTTCCGGTCCCACGGACATCCTTCTGGGGACCGAAGGTGATTGACAATGTTTTGCAAAGATTCATACGCAGAAGGATGATTCCACGGTGGAACAACCAAACTGGTCATGTGATCAAAGCCGGATTGGCGATCGAGTTCGTGGAGAGGGAACGTACGCACACGCACGTGTTCTGTACCCGCATGGTACACCAGGGTCACGGGATGTTCGGGGGGATACGCAGCCAACAGTGTTAACTTCACATCCGAGGCTAAGTCCTGGCTGTACAACTGACCCAACACCAAAGGACGGTCTGTATTCACCGTGGGAAAGTACTCCTGGGCAACTAACATCGCATCGTATACACTCAGTCCATCGAGGGGATCCAAACCGACAGCATTACATACCACATCAACAAAACTAATTCCTTCCACAATGTTTACCGGAATATTCGCCTCGCGCGCCAGATGTTCAATGCGCTGTGTAGTCGCCTCTCCCACGCGCGGGTGCCCGGGTACAGCGTAAATTACATCATGCCCTTCCCGGGCCAAATCTAAAATTTCCCGCACAATGGTCTCATATACCTCCGCAAAGGTGGAGGCTTGAGCGTAAACGTGGTCAAAAGTTCGAACCTTCGAAGCGAACAAAGAGAGTACTGGATGTTCACCTGTACGCGCGTACACCACATCAGCTTGAGATAACACATCCCAAGCCTCACGAGTTAACAGATCCACGCGGCCTGGCCCCAGCCCTACAATAATGATGGTCATAGCAGTGCCTCCATATTTCTCCCTGTATTACCAGGGCAGTTCTTTTCCGTCCCAAGTCAGATATCTGCCTGTGTCTGCCAATGTCGTTGTGTCCAAAACGCGAATGATACCCTGAGCAGACTCATCAGGACTCAGCGGGGCAGCCATTCCCCCCATACGGGTTCGCACCCACCCGGGATGCATAATAATAACTGTAATTCCCCACCCACGAACCTCATAGGACAAAATTTTGCTCAGCATGTTTAGCGCGGCCTTGCTCGCGCGGTAACTGTAATACCCCCCGCCCTCCGTTAATGAGATGGAGCCCATGATGGAGGTCATCTGGCATATTTTCGGCTGTTGCCCTCGGCGTAACAAAGGGAGAAAGTGTTTGACCATCAACATAGGACCAATGGAGTTCACACGGAATGCGTGAACAAGGTGCTCACCCGACAAGTTTGTGATGTGCTCGCCCTCGTACATAATGCCCGCATTGTTGATGAGCCAATCCAACCCATCCACATGCTTAGACACCTCCTGAGCGGCCTGGCGAATGCTTGCTTCATCCTCCACGTCCAGCGGCAAAATCGTTAGTGTGCGTGGATACCGCTGTGCAAGAGTGTGCAACTCATGGGCCGTCTCAGGAGTTCGCGCGGTCGCGAACACCCTATCGCCCCGTTGCAACAGATATCGTGTCAGGGCGAGCCCAATACCTCGATTACTTCCAGTAACTAGAACACGACGTACGCTCATTGCCCCCACTCCCTAATGCGAATTTGACAGGACACGGCTTTTATATTACCCCCTACTTTCAGGGGTGCCAAACACCACAAATCAATGAGCGTAATGCATCTGCTGGTTGATAGATGAAACATCAGGGCGAAAACAGCAGCACGCGAGGAGGCGTGACATGAACCTAACACAAAACAGCATTCACCAGTTGATCTCATTGGAAGGAAAACGGGCTTTAATCACAGGGGCCGGAGCAGGTATAGGGAAGGCCATTGCTTATCGATTTGCAGAGGCCGGTGCCCAATTACATGTAGTGGATATAGACGAAAGCGCCCTACATAAATTACAGGAAGATATTCACAGCCACTACCACATATCAGTAACGCCTCATGTTGTCGATCTTTCTAACAAATCCGCTATTGACGCCCTGTGGGAGGAACTTCAGGTACAAGCCCCGGAAATTCTTGTAAACAATGCAGGGATTTACCCGTTCAAGGGCTTCCTTAAAGTGGATCCCTCCTTCTACCACAAGGTAATGGAAGTGAACTTGAGTGCGGTTTACTGGATGTGCCAGCACATGATTCGTGCGCGGAAACACAAAGGGGGCACCATCATTAATGTGGCTTCAATAGAGGCGGTCATTCCCTTCAAAGAGGATTTGGTCCACTACAGCGTAAGCAAAGCCGGAGTGATGGCTCTAACCAGAGCCTTGGCCAAAGAATATGGCAAAGAGGGATTCCGGATAAACGTGGTAGTGCCCGGGGGTATCATCACCCGTGGGACAAAAACTGCAGCCAAGGGCGTACTACGCTTCCAATGGGGATTAATCCGCGCCGGAGTAGCTTTTAAACAGCGCCTTCCCCTGGGCCGATTAGGTCAACCTGACGAAGTGGCCCGAATGGTGCTCGTTCTGGCCAGTGATTTGGCCAGTTATGTCCACGGCGCAGCGATTCCGGTAGATGGCGGCTTCTTAGTCGCTTAATACCAGGGGCAAAGGGAGAACATCCTCAGGCAACCGCATCTCTCGGATATCATAGGCCGGTAGCCGTTGCAGGGTCGCGGCATCATACCAACCTACGACCCACTGCATTTTGCCCACATCTGGCGCTGAAGGCAAGGCGATGGTCACCCGATCCAATAAGATTTCGCCCGCGACCCAAGAGAAGGCAGGGCACCCACCCTGACAGGGCACACTATCCACCTGGCCGCGTAATCGGCCAGAACCGTCCAGAACGTGTACAAAACGGATGAGGGGACGATCACTGGGCGATTGAACGCGCCAGATAAGAGTAAAAGCAAGGGTTTTCGAATCCACACGGACATCCCGCACTCCCAATAAAGTCACAGCCTCTCCAAACGTGCCTGTCACGGGAACATCAACTGCAGGAGGAACAAATGTGCGTTCTCGGCAGTTGACGTGCACTTGAGCAAGGGGAATGGACGACTTCTTAAGGGGGCGCAACAAGATTCTGTAATCACCAGCCCGAGTCGTTGGTGGCACGCGCAAATCCACAAACGTGTAAACACGGGTATTAGGCCACTTCCCCCTCACAATCACTTGCGAGGAGGATTCTACCCCCTCAAGGTACACCCCCACCTTTGTAATGGCATCCGGACGTTCGACATCCCAAAACAGCCGGAAAACCACTGTCTCGCCACACATCAACGCAGAAGGAATTGGATCGTGCCCCACCAGGTGGAAATCACCCACTGCAATCGGGGAACCTAAAGGCTCAGGTACCTCCTCCTTCTCCGCTGGAGGTGAAGGAGGCCACTGTACGTGAACCGTATCCCACACTGCACTGCCGCGGGGTGAAGGGTGAACCGCGGGAATTGGGATGAACGATTGGGCGAAGTAGACGCGCGATTCCAAGTGCACTTCTCCTGCGGGTTGCGAGGCCGGGATGTGAAGAAGGTGATAGGACCGAACGACCTGTCCTTGAGTCCACTGGGAAGGAGGAAATCGCTGGGCATCTAACAATAAACGTTCATCACTGGCCAACCGATGCCCCCGGCTATCAACGAGATCCAGGGTTACTTTAATATCGGGCATGGGATGTTCCACCCGCCAAGTGAGAATTGCCCACAAAGGCGCCCCCGCGCTCACGTTGTGAGTGCGGGTTTGTAGGGGATATCCACCACCCCAACGCGCGTTGACCAGGGTAACGCCTTGATGAAAGGGAACATGAAGACGAACTTCACGACCAGGGGCACTAAAGTTAGGATGGGGTCCCAACCGATAGGTCAACACATCAAACGTGCGGAAATGCTTTCGCTCTACAAATACCCCCTCACGACCTAAGTACATGGATAAAATGCCTTTCGGATCGGCGTTTACGTGATATCCCCCTAACCATTGCACAAGTAATACAGTAGTGCCTCCCCGAGGACCCAAGTGCTCTGTCAGCCATGATTCAATGCGATCCTCAAAAACCCGGAATCGCAACAACGGCACATCAGGAAAGGCATACTCAAGCGTGTAATTGGGTAACCGTTCATCGTAAGTGATGTTCAAAGGAATCAGGCCTACGCTGTTCGGTGTATCGCGAACAAGATGGCCAATCGTCCACATATCTAATTGAAACCACTCGTATAAATCTGTATGCTGGGCCCAGGTTACAAAATATGCGTACGTAGTACGTCCCCCCTCCACCAGAAGCAACAAGAACACCGCCACAGTTCCCACCCAACGTCGGGAATGGGGAAGACGCTGGTATAAGTGATAAATCAACCACCCGATAAGCAAAAAGGCAGCCGGCAATGCTCCAAACAAACGTAAGAAGTGGGGATTGTCCGCGGCAGCCAACAGGGCTGGCAAGCACATCACAACCCACCAAGAGAGAAGCACGCGTGCGTTTCGACGATCTTCTCCCTTTCCCCTGAAAGCATAATAAAGGGCCAACAAAAAACCACCAACGAACAACGGTCCCAGAAGAGGAAACATTGGCGGACGTCCGGGAATGTTATGGCGCGGAATGCGATCGCCAGTCCATCCTGCAAAGCCACCTATAATATCCCAGGCACTTTGAAGAAGCATGGGAAACACCGCGGAAGGACGTCGAAAAATCTGCCACAGTGGGAAAGAGGAGACTCGAGAAACCGCGTCCTCCGGATGAAAGGCCAAATGAATAAACATTGGCCCCGCAACAAGAGATGCGGCCAAGAGGGCCAGCGGCATACTCGGGCGTAGCCGTCGACGTTCCTCAGGGGAAAGCGTAGTCACGTAAAGTACAGGCCATAGCAGGAGAGTAGCCCGCGCAGACAGGTAAGTAAGCAATGTGAGGCCAGCCCATATTCCCCAAAGCAAAGCCCGCCGTGGGGAGGGATTACGGACCCAACGTTCCCAACTGACCAGGGCCCAGAGCAACACAAAGGGTAATGTGTTCACGCGAAAACCCAAGCGGTTGATACTTTGTGGCCAGTAATTAACAACCCACAATCCTGCGGCAACTAACCCCACAAAAGTACCTGTCGACAGGGACGAGGGGAATAAGGAGCGTGCCACGGTATAAAGGCCCAAAACCGTCCACGTTCCTAACAAAGCAGCCACAGCCCGCACAGCCCATGGGGAACGGTCTCCAAGCGCAACCACCGGGACGGTTAGATAAATGTACAAGGGCTCCTTCCCCATAGAACGCGGGAAGAATACACGAACGTGCCCATGAAGGACATCACGGGCGTCTAACCCCTGGCCGGCCTCATCGTAGTCCAGCCCCGGGGGAATACTATCCAGCGTCCACCCTCGCAGAGCAAAGGCGACGAACAGTAAAACAAGGATGAATACAACTTGTGTGCGTCTGGGAAGAAACGACTTTATTCTCAGCATAGCGCATCACTGTGTTAAATACTCGGGTGAGGGAACGAGTAAGGGCCTACCCAAAAGGTAGGCCCTTATCACGTGTGCCGTGGCGCCTAACGGAGGTTCCGAGGTGACGCCACGGCACGGTTCATTCTGCTACGTTTACTGTCCATTGGCATCACCTCCCTCCTTATTGGGATAGCGAATCCAGTGGGCACCCAGCCTGGGAGGTGAACATCAACCTACAAAACGCTGGGCACCTTTCGAGTTATGTGACAGTCTCCAGTGTGCCATACATAACGTAATCTCACAAATCCAGGTACTCGCCCCTGACGATTTCCTCCGGGCGGACGTGGAATTTCTCCAATAACTCGGCGGCCAACGTAGCCTTATTCAATGCGTCTTCCTGGGACCAGGTACGGCTTTTAATCTCCAAGAAATATTCCTCTTGTTCGGGTTTACTCAATTTGTCGATATTGATGGCGAAATCAACGCCTTTGTACCGAATGCGATAACGATTCCGCCATTTCACGACTTCCTTAATCCGCTTAGGTTGGAAGTACTCGCGGTAAAACCGTAGAGAATACATGGCAGGCGCTGTAAAGCGCGATCGGGAGAGGATAACAGAGTTACCAAACTCCCGTTCATGAGTAGGACCTAACAATGTCAACGTGTAAATAGGTTCCACATTTAAAGTCACCGGCAAACCCTTATCTTCACGTTGCCGAATGACATTATCCTCACGATAGCGCAACACTCCCTGTTCGCGCCCGTTAAACAGGAAGTACGTATCGTACTGTTGACGAATAGTGTGTTTGATAATTTCGATGTCCGGGTCTGTAAGGAGTACATTCTCGACCTGGGCCGGATCCGCGATGCGGGCCTTCACCTGGATTTCAAACGTTTCCTTGCGTTCCAAGCCGCCAATGGCGATTAATTTATCCAGTAAACTGGTCTCGCGTTTCTGGAGGAAGTCCGCGATTTGCTCCGCAATAGCCTGAGCGCGCTCATACACTTCAGCCTCATTAATCGTCACCACCACTCCATCACGTAGCACCTGCCGGCCGTTAATCCACACATCTCGAACATCACTAGCGTGGGCAGTGTACACTAGGTATCCGTATACATTTGCATCGGTCATCCGATATTGAGGGTAAGCATGCGGTGTATCCAGCCGCAAAACGACGATGTCGGCCTTTTTGCCCACCTCCAGGGAGCCGATAAGGTGATCCATGTGAATCGCCCGCGCGCCTTCGATTGTCACCATAGCAAACGCTTGCTCTGCAGGCAAAGCCGTAGGATCACCGGACACCCCTTTAGGCAATAGCGCGGCCAAGCGCATTTCTTCAAACATATCTTGGTCATTATTGCTAGCCGCGCCATCGGTCCCAACGGCCACAGCAACGCCCTGCTTCTGCATTTCAACTACAGGGGCGATGCCCGAAGCGAGTTTCAAATTGCTCGTTGGGTTGTGAACAACACCTACCTTCTTCTCAGCAAGGATGGGAATCTCCCGGTCTTCAACATGCACACAGTGAGCCGCTATTGTCTTAGCGCGAAACACACCTTGCGAATCCGCCCACAAAATAGGGGGAACGCCACGCGTTTTATAGTTATCCCGTACCTCCTTAGCCGTTTCCGAGAGATGAATGTGAAGGGGCACTTCATATTCCAAGGCCAAATCAATGCACTTCTGAAGCATATCCTCGGTAGATGTATAAGGGGCATGAGGAGCCACGGCCGGGGTTATGAGTTCGTGGCCGCGCCATTTTTCAATGAAATCTCGTGTATAAGCCAGGCTTTCATCGTAGGATTGGGCGTCCGGAGAGGGGAATTTCAGGATCGTCTCGCCGCAAATGGCCCGCATCCCTGCCTCAGATGCTGCTGTAGCCACCTCATCCTCAAAGTAGTACATGTCACAAAATGTGGTGGTCCCCCCGCGAATCATTTCCAAACAGGAGAGTAAAGTACCCCAACGCACGAACTCAGGACCTACAAACTCGCGCTCAATGGGCATCATATACCCCATGAGCCACACATCAAGACGTTGATCATCAACAATGCCCCGGAGAAGGGACATAGGAACATGGGTGTGGGCATTAATAAGCCCGGGTATGACTAAATGCCCTCGAACATCCACCACCTCAGCGTCGGGAAATTGGGCACGCACATCTTCAACGGGCCCAACGGCTACAATTTCCGAATCTCGAACCGCAACAGCGCCGTCGTATAGGATGCGCCGTTGGGCATCCATTGTAACAACAATCCCATGAGCGAGCATCCACACCGGGGCGTCGGTGGAAGCCTTGGCGGATGAAGAACTCGTATTTATTCCCATGTTTCCTCCTCATCCGCCAAGTCTTCTAACGACAAATCGTCCTCCTCCTCTTCCCAAAAATCCTCCTCCAATTCCTCATCTTCCAATTCAATGTCACCCAATTCTTCAAAAGTCATGCAGGAGAGTTCTTCAGGATCGAGTTCAATCTCCTCAGCAGTGCAATAACCATCCTCCCAATACACACATGTCGTAGCCGGACACTTTACTCTCGGCATCTTCTCGCCTCCTTATCCGCTGAAGTAGCCCGGTTAAAGAACAATGTTTTGGACGTGCGTCACCTCCGTCGACTTCGCTGAAAACGGAATCTGCACACTACAATGCCTGGTTTGTGAACGCACGCCACTCCAAAATGCTAAACAGAAACATCATAGTAATGCTAAATGCTGAAATAAGACAATAGATGCAATACCCGTGCAGTACAAAAGCTTCGATGTATGTAAGGTAGGCCGAGTACAACCAACTGGCAAACGTCAACCCCACAAGAATCTGCAAAGCCCACATGCGCCGGCGCTTGTCTTTGACAAGGAAAGCGTACCCCCCTGTTCCCAACATCACCAAATAATCAATCAAGCCTAGCAAAGCCACAGGAATGCCAAACATCTTAGCGTATGGGCTGGCTTGCACAAAAGCACACTCTCCCAAGCCATAACACTGGGGATCCAGGTGGAAAAGGTGAGTGTACGTTAAATAGGCAGCAGCAGCCATCCCAATGAGATTAAAGGTGAAGAGCCCAACACATCGCCAGTTCATGGAGTCGCCTCCTTCAGCGCGCGATCAACGGCCGCTTTCAGAACATCCCAGAACATGCCCCGTTCAATATATTGGCCGTTTACAAATATCGAGGGGGTCCCCCGCACCCCTAAACTTCGCCCTTCATCCATCTCCCGCATGATTTCATTCATGTACTTTCCGGAGTCCATACAAGCATCAAACGCTTTTGTGTCTAACCCCAAATCACGAGCATACCGCTTTAACTTCTCTACCGTGAAAGGAGTATCTGTGGGCTGCTTCTCGTATAAGTAGTTATGATAGGCCCAAAATTGTCCTTGTTCATTCGCGCACTCCGCGGCGTTGGCGGGAAGATAAGAAGCACTTGATATGATGAAATGTTTGAACACAAACTTTACTTTGCCCGTCTTAACATACTCCTGAATCAACTTCTGTTCCGGGCCAAAGGCAAACTCTCGACAGTGAGGACAGTGAAAATCGGAAAAATCCCACACGGTTACAGGGGCATCAGGATATCCCAACGTTTTTCCGGATACAGGAATACCTTCCAAGGAAGCGTCTGCGGGTTTAACCTCGTTGTTCCGAGACATTGTGCCTATGAGGATCAACAAAATAACAGCAATACCAGCCAACCCGAGAATGAACCAAAGGGCCTGGGCCGATTGTTGCTGCCGGGATGGAGATGTACGCTTTGCTTTTTGTCGAGCCATGGGAGCCTCCCGCTCTTTTAGGTTCGGCTATAGGATAATGGGATTAGCGTCCCTTGTCAATGCCTATGGTATAATAGCCGCTGCTATTATAAGACATGCCGATTGGCATTGTCGATATAATCCTACAGTGGGGAAGACATCAAGATAACAAAACGTCCTAAAAAGGAGGATAACATGGAACGCCCTCGCCTCGTGGTGACCGGCATTTCCGCGCTGACGCCGGTAGGCCTGGACGCGAAAACTTCTTGGGAGAACCTTGTCAATGGTGTATCAGGGGTGGATTACATCTCATCATTCGATGCTTCCGAGTATCCAGTCCGTATTGCCGCGGAGATTAAGGACTTTGATCCGACACAGTACATGCCTCGCAAGGAGGCTAGACGAACCACCCGGGCCATACATTTCGCCATTGCATTGGGACGTATGGTGTTAGAAGATGCCGGGCTGGAAATTACCGAGGAGAACGCAGAGCGTGTTGCTGTGGTTATGAACACCGGCGGTGGGGGTATTTCTGAAATCTTTACAGCAACACAGGATCTGCTGAACAAGGGACCTCGGGGGGTAAGTCCGTTTGTTATTCCAAATGTAATGCCCAACGCGGTAGCCTGCCAGATCTCTATCCATGAAGGCATTAAAGGCCCAGTCGTTACCGGAACTGCTGCCTGTGCCAGCGGAAATATGGCGTTCATAGATGCTGCACGTCTGTTGTGGCTTGGAGAGGCAGAGGCGGCCATTGTGGGCGGGGTGGAATCAGGAATCAACCCGGTAGCAATCGCCTCTCTAGCACGGGCGGGAGCACTTTCGCGGCGGAACGATGAACCACAAAAAGCCAGCCGTCCGTTTGACAAGAACCGCGATGGATTTGTGTTCGGTGAGGGTGGGGCAGCAATGGTCATCGAAACAGAAGAACACGCGCGGAAGCGCGGTGCGCGCATTTATGCTGAGTTAGTAGGCGGAGCCGTCACAGGAGATGCCTACCATATTACTGCCCCCAGCCCTGGAGGAGAGGGCGCCGCGCGCGCTATCTCCCTGGCCTTGAAACGCAGTGGTGTACACCCAGAGGAAGTGGATATTATTAGCGCCCACGCAACATCCACACCTCTGAATGATGTGGCAGAGACTCAAGCGATTAAACGGGCCCTGGGCCAACACGCGTATAAAGTCGCCATTACTGCGACCAAATCGATGGTAGGGCACCTCTTGGGCGGCGCTGGTGCGATAGCTGCTTTTGCAGCGGTTATGAGCCTCTACACGGGGATAGTGCCGCCTACTATTAACCTCGAAGAACCCGATCCCGAGTGTGATTTGGACTATGTACCTAACGTAGCGCGCGAAGTAAATGCGCGTGTAGCCCTGGCGCACGGCTTTGGATTTGGAGGACAAAACGCGGTTGTGGTCTTCCGAAAATACGAAGGGTAACCGAGGTAGGCCCCATGGAGGGAAAGAAAGACTGTGTTCGAGCCCATGTTTTCGTCAGTGGCCGGGTTCAAGGTGTGTACTTTCGCGAGTACACACGACGCGAGGCCCAAAAAGTGGGCGTAACAGGGTGGGTCCAAAACTTGTGGGATGGACGCGTGGAGGCCGTATTTGAAGGCCC
Source organism: uncultured Anaerolineae bacterium (assembly GCA_964402285.1). GTDB lineage: Bacteria > Chloroflexota > Anaerolineae > JAADDB01 > JAADDB01 > CAYPUG01. Next base: position 93,466 of record CAYOAZ010000043.1, read on the forward strand.
CCCGTCCGCAGTAGAGCACATGGTACGATGGTGCCATCGGGGTTCGCCACGGGCATATGTAGAGCGGGTCGAGGTGAACTACGAACCGTGTACAGGTGAATTCAGCACGTTCCGAGTGCGTTGGTAGCGTGACCTTAAAAGCGAGGAGGAAGGTCCATGGAGACAATTGTGCGTTCAGAGACCAAAACGGTCATCATTGGTCCACAACGCCCATTTGTAATCATTGGGGAACGCATTAATCCCAGCGGCCGGAAAAAACTGGCTGCCGAAATGGCCGTGGGAAATTTTGAACGCGTGAAAAAGGATGCTATAGCCCAGGTACAAGCCGGAGCCCAAATTCTGGATGTGAACGCTGGCCTTGGAGTGGCCAATCCCCATGAAATAGAACCACACGTTATGGTTCAGGCCATCTTGGCCGTCCAATCCGTTGTCGATGTGCCAATTAGCATTGATTCCTCGGTTATTCCAGCACTAAAAGCCGGCTTAGAAGTGGCCAAAGGTAAGCCCATTGTAAACTCTGTGACTGGCGAGGAAGAACGGCTAGAAGCCATCTTACCGCTGGTTGCCGAGCATGGGGCCGTAGTTATTGGACTGTGTAACGACGAACGCGGAATCTCCTACGATCCAAAAGAACGCTTCCTGGTCGCGAAGAAAATTGTGGAACGCGCTGAATCATATGGCATCCCGCGTGAAGATGTGCTCATCGATCCCCTTGTCCTCCCGGCCGGAGCTGTCCCAGGCTCGGGGAAACAGGTATTCGACGTGGTTCGGATGGTCCAGGAAGAACTTGGGTGCAACACTGTGTGCGGGGCAAGCAACATCTCCTTTGGATTACCGGGCCGTCCTACTGTAAACGCTGTCTTTTTGGCCATGGCCATTGCCAGTGGCCTGACATCTGCCATAGCTAACCCCCTAGACGCGGAGGTGAAGAAAGCGATTTTAGCCGCAGATATGCTTATGGGACGGGATGAGAACTGCATGCGCTGGATACAGTTCATGCGAGAGATAGAACCTCCGGCAGGGGACACCCGCGAAGCAGAACGGCGCGCCCGACGGCGGGCCCGACGAGAACGTCGAACAAGCGGAGGGTAAGCGATGGCTAAAATAATTTACCGTGACCAAGAATGGGAAGTCCCCGGGGGAAAAACAGTTCGAGAAGTCATTGAGGAGTTGGGGTTGAACCCGGAATCCGTGTTGGCGACACGCGAAGGAAAACTCATTCACGAAGAAACAGTTATCGAGGAAGAAGATACTATTAAGTTGCTGGCAGTAATATCTGGGGGTTGAGATGCCGAAAACGCGTGGAAAAGTTATGCGTTGTAAGAAGTGCGGGCAACCTGCTGTTATTTACATGAGACACCACCGATTGGCCCTGTGCGCGGAGCATTATACCGAGTGGTTTATCAATTACACGCAAAGGACTATTGAGAAGTACCACATGTTTCGCCACGAAGACCGCATCCTCGTTGCGGTTTCTGGGGGAAAGGATAGCCTTTCCTTATGGGATGTTCTCGACCAATTAGGATACCGGGCAGACGGCTTGTACATTGGATTGGGTATTGATGAAGGTATCCGTTATTCCGACAAATCCCTGGAAGCCATCCAGACATTTCTTAAAACACGTCCTCACCTCAAACTCCATGTCGTGGATATGAAGCAAACATATGGCGAAACGATTCCTGAACTAGCAAGACGTGTACGTCGCGGGCGAGGGAAACCGTGTTCAGTATGTGGTTTAAGCAAACGTCACATAATGAACGAAGTGGCGTGGCGAGGTGAATACGATGTTCTGGCTACTGGTCATAATTTAGACGATGAAGCCGCGGTATTACTCCAAAACACTCTACGTTGGCAGACCGGCTATTTAGCGCGACAATCTCCAGTGTTAGAAGCAACATACCCAGGTCTCGTTAAAAAAGTAAAACCACTCTGTCGGTTCTACGAGCGCGAAGTCGCTGCTTATGCCATTGTGCGCGGCATCGAATACCAATACGAAGAATGTCCCTTCAGTGTAGGTGCCACTACCATCTATTACAAAGAACTCCTGAACGACTTAGAAAAACATTCACCGGGGAGCAAATTTCAGTTTTACACCCAGTTCGTCAGCGCGCGACGCAAAGGCCACATCACATTCCACGAACCTGAAGGCGATGTAATATTGCGCCCATGCCGCGTGTGCGGACAGCCCACCACGGCCGGAGAGATTTGTGCGTTTTGTCGTATGTGGGTCACACCAGACATGGACATTGAGGAAGCCCGGCAGCGTGTACCACAACTTGTAATTCACTCCGACGAGAAAATTGAATAAGCAGGTAAAGGCCACGGCTCATCTGCCCGATATATATCAATCCCAAACGCGTCCAATACCTCCTGAGCCAGGGCCAACTCCGAGCGAGGGATCTGGGCCAAAGAACGTTGAACTAAGGTAGCAGGCCCCTCTTGGCGAATAAGATGTGACGATTGTGTAGCCGTCGTGGGAGAGGGGGTCAGGATACGTTGATACATCCGCTCCGGATCGGGGAAGTCATACCGCTCGGAAAGCCACTGGGCCACCTCGCGTGGCTTAGTCACCAACTCCTCATAAGTCACAACGTCCAACGCCAACGAATCCCGCAAGCGCAAGGGGATAATATTCTCTAAAGCCCACTCCAATACAAAACGCTGAATGGGACTACCTGTATGCCACACTCTACGCGCAAAAGCACACAACTCGCTCCCTAAATGCACATCGCAGAACTGTTGATTTTGAAGATAGGCTTCAGCAATTCCCTCCCATTGTTGACGGATAATACTGGCGGCCACAGGTACCGGATGTCGTATCAGGTAAATAACATCCACATTAAATTCGCGGACAAACCACTCCAGAAGTGCATTTGCGTTCAACATCTTCACAACCAACCGGTGGACCACCAAACTGTAATAAGGGCGCCAGAATGCCCATTGATTACGAACGCGCCATTGACCGCCCAACACGCGGGAAAAATACATGCGCAACCGCGCCGCGTCCTCGTCACTAAGGGTAACGAATTTCCCTAGTGGAGGATGAGGTAGCAAAGTATAATGGGGATGCAGCAGCCACAGGTTAAGAGGTTCATTGACATAATCCGTGTGCGGTTGGGTGTACAACATGTGAAGCAAGAGCGTGGATCCGCTCCGCCGGGTAGTAAATATTAGAAGAGGCCGCTTTTGCAAACGGTATATCGACAAATGACCTAGCACATGTTGCACCACTCGTTTCAACCCATCACGGGGGGAAACGTATTCCGGACGCATCGTGCCCCAGTGTCCGGGAAGATAAGCCCACCAATAACTTGCCATAACACCCTTCCTCAAATGCGAAATCCATGCGCGACCTTCAGCCCTTCCAGTATAACACATTCCTGGCCACAGTACGTGTGAACAGCACGCCCGGGAAACCCGCCGTCCAGTTTATAGCAAGGGACAAGGATCTTGCCGAGGACATAGAATGGTTGCAATATAGCCTCAAAAGCGGCCACACTCACCCAACCACTGAAGGTGGCGCCCCTACGGCTAAGCCCCTGCGGGACTGCAACAGACGCTCCTCACAACTTTGCGTCTCAGGGCAACGATTTCCAACTGCTGGCAGGCCCGAAGTCATACGGATCCAGTCTCGTAAGGCCATTCTCCGAGTTTGGGAACGAAGATAATGGTGCATTATAATAGTATACCTGCTCGCGAAATTTGGTGCCGCGCCCATTATTACACCCAAACCATTGACGTGAATGGACGAACACAACACCAAATCCCGCCTAGTTCCAGAATCAAGTAAAGGACAGTCGAACCCAAGGGAAACCTCACCGCATTTTATGAACGCGGCAGAAGAGGCTTTTGCGCGCCTTCTGGACTTTTATGGCATTCCTTGGGAATATGAACCACGCACTTTTATCCTGCGGACAGACCCTAAGGGACATGTATTAGAGGCGTTTACCCCCGACTTCTACCTCCCAGAACAGGATCTGTACATCGAAATTACGACAATGAACCCACGGCAAATCCGCCAGAAGAACAGAAAAATCCGCTTACTTAAGGAACGCTACCCCCACATTAACATCCGCCTGTTCCGTCGAAGGGACATTGCGTATATCTTCCAAAAATACGGAGATTCGCCACCTAGTGAACAGGATAAGGAGCCATGAAATCTTACGCGGCAGGTACAGCCCAAGACCTGGTGCAAAGCGTTCAGCGTGTGCTCATTGATAAACGAACGCTGGCCCAGCGGATCCAAACGTTGGGGGCACTTATTTCCCACGACTACGAGGAGAAACGACCTGTGCTGGTAGGCGTACTGAAAGGCGTTGTGCCCTTTATGGCCGATTTGTTGAGGGCCATTACCATCCCTGTTGAGGTAGATTTCCTCGCGATCTCAAGATATCGGCCGGGTCAGAAGGGACAAGTCAGAGTACTGAAGGATTTGGATATATGCATCAAAGGACGGCACGTTTTATTTGTAGAAGATATTGTGGATACAGGGCTTACACTGCAATATTTGCTCAAATTGCTGCGAGCCCGAGAACCGGCCAGTTTAGAAGTGTGCACTTTGCTGAATAAAACATCGCGGAGGCTTATAGACATACCGTTGAAATATGTGGGATTTGAAGTGCCTGACTTCTACCTGATTGGGTACGGGCTCGATTACAGAGAACGCTTTAGGAACTTACCTATGGTGGGTATTGCTAAAGCGGAATTGATTCAACCCCACCGCTTATAACCCCAAAAAGAAGAGGCTCCAAGGAACCTTCTGTCAGATCCACTCGCGCCATTCGCCCCTCAATAGGACTTGGCAGTGGACCACCATCGCCACAACAGCGACAGTGCGTTGCTGACGTCCAATTCCTCGGAGCGCTCTTCAAAGCAGCGATGAATTCATCGCTACTCCGTCTCCATTCTAATTCACAATTCCGTCATTGTCAATCCCTTCTTAATTCAGAAATCCTAATAAACAAAGCCTGCAATTATAAGGGGCCGATATATTAGTGAAGGGCACAACTGGGTAAGGTATAAATGGAAAGGGTACCACTTCCGTAATCAGTAATGTACATTCTATCCCCCACAATGAGGATACCTTGCCCACCATGAGCGCCGCCTTGATCTCCTATGGGAATGCTAGCCACCCAACGATTACGGCGCACATCAATGATGTGAAGAGTGTTCGCAAAGGGATCAACAGCGTATAACCAATGACGGTTGGGAGAAAGGGCAAGCCCCACAGGTGAACCGGGCAAGCCAATATACCCGCGCACTCGACCTTCCACATCGCTGACAACCACAATCATGTGTTGATCCCGATTGCTTACATAAACCACTCCAGCGTCCTCATCTGGTGCGGCGAATACCGTTCCGGCCCCCACCCGTGTTATATAAACAACTTCTTGTCCTCCTCTGCTAAGGCGCACCATTTCATCACCAACCAACGGTACGTAAACACTGTGCCCCATACGAGTCAACAGGGCCGGCTTATCTCCAACCAGGACCCTCCGCAGCAAATCTCCGGTGTTCGCATCGAACACCAACACAGTGTCACTACCATAGTTGCTCACATAAAGATGCCCATCCATACCGACAATTCCCCAGGGGAGCACATCGGTAGGCCACAGATCCAACAAACGCCCTGACGTTCTGTCGAAGACGGCTACCTGGCGAGAATCGCGATGCACCAGGTAGACCCGACGCGCATCAGCAAACACGGCATTGGCTCCCATCCCAGGACTGTCCCAGATAGCCTCACGTACCAGAGAGCGCGTGTCCACAACCGCCAAATCCGCGGTGTCCACAAGGCTCACATATACCTTATCTCCCCATGCAGCCAGATTAATGGGATGCTCTCCCACATACACACGCCCCACATAACGCGGAGGGCAAGCCGCACCAGTAGGATAAGGCGTTGGGGAGAACGTGGGTGTAGGCGTAGGAGCAAGGGTCGGAGTGGGTGAGGATGTAGGGGTTAATGTAGGCGTCCATGTTAATGTCCACGTGGGAGTTGGAGTGCGAGTAGGCGTAGGTGTAGGGGTGGGCGTCCGGGTTGGAGTCGGTGTAGGAGTCGGTGTAAGCGTGGGTGTGGGAGTCCAGGTGGGGGTGGGCGTGAGTGTAGGTGTGGGGGTTGGCGTCATGTAAGGAGCAACGTATCGAGCAGCAACAAAAGGAACACTCCGCCCTATAGCCTGAGCCCCACATAAATCATAATGCCAACCATAGGGAGCATCATCCCAGCCAGAGACCCGAAGATAGTACACACCAGACCGGGCCGGCCGCCATCGCAGGAGCGACCAGGGTTCTCCTGGTACGGCATCATCATTTTTGACCAGAACCCGTCCATCAGAATCGTACAACGTTAGGATAGTGTTTCCTTCATCACCCAAATGAGTAGTGTAAAAGAGGTACACCTGCCCTGCGTTTAAGGTACAACGGAACCAATCCTGATCGCCTACATAATGATATGTGTGCCCACGGCTACATGCAGGGAGTACAAATTCTGTTGCTTGGGCCCGTGTGTCATCGGGCTCATAAGCATCCGGGAATATGACCTCAACACGAATTTCAGAACTTACATTGTTGGACACGTTAGGATCGGCAAAGAAGGGCGATAAGCGGGCATCAACGAAGAGGACCGGTGTATTCGGAGACAAGTGCGGACTCACTGCAGCCGTTACGGCAATCGTTCCGCCCTCCCCCACATTCAGTGGAGGCAGAAGCCACGTATATGGATCGCCGCCGACACGCGTTACACGGTCATCTGAAGCAGTGAAGTGTGTGTCAGAGAAGCCCTGCAAAGGTAATGCCAGATAAGCAGGTCCAGAGCGTCCGGGACCCGCGTTGGTGTAGCGAACCGTAAAGTAGATTAACGAACCTGGGAACACAGGCCGATTCACCTGGGCTTGCAAAGAAACTTGCAAATCCGCGGGGCGCAAATTTATGCGAAAAGATGCCTGATTATTCGTGAGGTTTTTATCCTCGCTGGTCGTTGAGACCTCTATTCCTACTCCAAGGTCTGTTGTAGGAGGAGGATCGTTTGCAGATGTCCGCAAGAGTACCCGAACATCCACGCCCGTGTTCGCGGGGAGTGTACCCAAAGCAATCGCAACGTGGGGCTGAAGAACAGGTGTAACCGGGGTCCCGTTCACCTGAGCGGAAACAAACTTGACATTAGCCGGCAACGTTAAAGTTACTACGGATGAACGCGCGGGGAGCCCCCCCTCATTACGCACCAAAAGATGGACCTCAAAGGTGTCCCCCAAGTCTGTTATCTGTGTAGCAGGGCGTGCCTCAACCGACACATCGGCAACAGGCATAAGAATGTGCAACGCGGGGTCTCCCAAAATGCCGTAAGTGTCCAAGAGATCATGGAAGAACCCACCAGCATCTCCCTCATAGAGAGTCAATTTACCCACCAGTGTGGCCTCTCCAAGAACACGTGTCCCCTGTTGAAATACTGCCCGATAAAATCCCCGATGCAAGTAGTCGTGACCATGGGCCACACCAAGCCCTGTAGCAGCCCAAGCCGCCACAGCCCCCTTGTGGGCAGCCCGCACCTCTGCCTCGCTCAAGGAATCATAACCGGCGGCGTGAAAGTAACCATCCAAACACGTCATAGCGAGTACAATAGGTGTGCGGTTGTCATTCTGTAATTGAGGCACCACCTGAGTACTGAACAGAACCTCAGCAGCCCACCAGGGAATAGTCGCATGTCCAACGTAGTTGAATAACAAAGCCCCCTTATCATATGCCTCTTTGATGGCCTGGCGGGTCTCAAGCACGTCCGTGTGAGTAACGCCCAAGTAAATTTTCTCCACCTCATAGGAAGAAGGCACTAAATGATCGGCCACCTGGTTAGCCAGTGCAGCAAAGTCACCCGCCTGGTCAGCATTGTCCGCCACAAACACAATGCGGCCGCTCCAATCACCAGCGGGAGGATTGGTCTCATATGTGATAATCTTATCGACCATCTGCTCTGCTTCCGCGGAGGTATTTGCAGGAAGCCGCCCTATGTGCATGTCCGGAATGGGATCATCCCCGCTTATGGTCACATATCGATTGTCTGACGCGGTTTCCCCCAAGAAGGGGTCTACCAGCCGTAACAGCGGCGGAATAACAGTCGGCGTATTCGTCCCCTCATAATTCTTGAAATCATACGTCCCATCCCCAAAGAGAAGGACGAACGCAGGCGCAGGACGTTGCCAATGTTCGTATGCGTACGCCAGGAAATCACGAATAGCTTCGGCGGACAATACCCCTCCATTAAACTCATCATAAATGTCCTGGACATTCACCACCGCGACCGTATACCCCTGGGCCCGACGGTGCTCGGCAAGGCGTTGAGCCGCAGCCATAGTAATGTCGTGCGCGATAATAATGTAATCCGCCTGGTGTTCGGGGGTTCTCCATGCTGAGGGAGTATCTGCCTCAATACGAGTAGGCCGTACCATGCCGTTCAACGTACCGGCCCAAAAGGAGCGAATACCATCCAATGGAAGGGTCACAGACAGAGAGTACGTGCCATCATCGGCCTGGGATTCCTCACCTACCAGGCGTCGCGGGTGAAGTGGGTCGGTTACATCGAACAACCATATTGGTGTATTGTGAAAGCCAGTAATAGCAACCCGCACCGCGTGAGTCCGTCCGAGGGAAAATGCCAACACATCCTCATAAGCACGGAAGGCCCGGGGATAAGTAACTTCAAACCAATTCAAATATCCCACATCCTCGGGGGCCCCCGTATCTAACACATCCTCCAAACGGAATACATTGCCCAGGGGGCGTAGCGTTGACGCGTCAAAGGTGAACGGCGTATCCCACGCGCGAATCCCGTCCCAGAATGCATCACCGATCCGAGATCCGTTCACAAAGAACCGTACATGATGGTCAGGGTTTACAGCAAAATGCGAAGACACTCCCTGGACGACAGGTGTCAAAATAGCCGTTCCCTCCGCCACAAGACCTGGCAAAGCAAAACTCACTTCTCGACGAGAGCGGCTAGTCGGACGTCCTGCACTGTAGTACATCCAATACCAATGGTCGGCGCCTTCAACGCGAGGAACATCGCTGAGGTAAATGTGATTTTCCTCCATGTGTACCGTCGAAGAGAAGACCTCTACTGAAGGCACAGACGGGTCAGGGGGAGACGACACTGTTTCTATACGCAATCCAGGAGTATTATCAACCCAGAGCCAATAAATATTCTCATCTGTATACCGCGTGCGCGTCTTGCGCCCATAAAACACCAGCGTATCCTCTTCATCGAAATGACCATCCCCCCCATCGTTCACCCAAATAGCAATCTCTTGTTCCCGCTCACGGACGTGCAGGTAACGGGATTGGACATGGTTCACCGGAAAGCCGGCTGCCTTTAATTCCGCGCCCCGTACAAGGACAAACCCATCCCTATTAATGTGAATCTTGTACTGAGGCGTGTCGGACAAATAGGAAAGAGCAGGACGTGATTCGGTTGAGGGAGTAATGGGTGTACGCCAATGTTGGCTCTGAGCATAGTTAATAAGGGCTACGCGCAACACATTTTCAAATGCATCTCGAGGATCCGCGTGCACCGTGGGTCCTATGGCCCCTGAAAAGTGCAGCACCACCTTAACCTTGTGAACAACTCGGAGAGACCGCCCGCGCGGTTCCACCTGAACTGGTGTAAATACAACACGCGCATACCGCTGATTACGAATATACCCAATTTCCCCCAAGTGGGCACTGGATTGCGGATACCGTTTCCGTACCACGTCAAGAGGAACCGGAGGCCGGCTCCATTTGAGATGCTCCTTATAGCGCAAAGGGGTATCCACAGCCAGGTTATCACCCTCGTGAAATTGCGCATCCAAAACAGGGATGGGGGATGGTAAAACCGGTGCCGAGAGCGCCACAGAGGATACATCCTCTTCAAGGACATCCAATGTCACCCGAACACCTGGAGGAATAGCAACCAACACCGTTTTTTGGGGCAAATCTGGACGGCCAAAAACACGAAGACGGCCGAACTCAGGCAATTCAACACGCGTTCGGCGGCCATGCTGCGTGTGTACCACATCCACCACGGGATCAGGAATGCGTAACTCTAAGGCGACGCCCTGTTCATCAGAGCGGATGAGCACCACCTCAGGCGTCAGCGGAGATTCCGCGCCTGAAGTGTGGAGAGATGAAGATAAGGCACCTAGAAAAATGAGCACGAATACTAAACGCGCCCACCTCCCCCACCGTTGGTGGGGATGACAGTGCACTTGTAGGGTGTGTAAACATTGTTGGCTACGATGCAGGTTCACCTATACGCGCTGCCCCCGTCCTTATTCAAGTTTTGATGTACCTTAAACTACTCGCCAATTAAGACGTCTGAAAAGGAGAAACGTTACCCTTGATGTGTCCCACCGTCAGTGTAAGTGTAAAGGGAATACCGGCGTAGTGGTACTTTCGGTCTATTGCATCATGTACCCAAAACATTAAGATGATATTGTGCAGTCTTTCATTGACCTGGACAAGGTGAGAGCAGTGGCTTGTCGCGCGCCTGGGGGGTAAAGACGATCATGTACGGAAGCGATGCAGATTTTCAAGCACTTCTTCGCAAAATTCAACGAGAGCGCAAAGTGGACTTGACCCGGTACAAACCCTCCTTCATCCAGCGACGTATTGCTGCTCGCTTGCGGGCTCGGGGCGTGACCAGTTATCGTGCCTACATGTACCTACTGGATGAAGAAGAATACCTGCAACTTTTCGACACGTTGACCATTAACTACACATCCTTTTTCCGAGATACATCCACCTTTCAGGCCCTTAGAGATCAAATTCTTCGCCCCCTCATACGAGAACGGGAACAACGGGGCGTGCGCAGGCTGGTTATGTGGAGTGCAGGATGCGCGAGCGGCGAAGAAACGTACTCGTTAGCCATTCTTGTCAGTCAAGTGCTCGGATCGCGCCTTTCCCACTGGAACATCCGCATTTTGGGCACGGATATTGACGAAAACAAACTCGCCCAAGCCCGCGAGGGGATATATGGTCCCCTCAGTTTTCGAGGAACCAAGTGGCCCCACCTGGAACGTTATTTCCTCCGAGAAGGAGAGAAACGTCGTGTTCGGCCGGATCTAAAACGGTTGGTCCGTTTTCAACACCATGATCTCCTTCACGAAGAACCACCACGCCGGTTCGATATCATCTTGTGCCGAAATGTACTCATCTACTTTCAGCGCCCACAACAAAACTATATTCTGCAAAATTTCCATAAAGCCCTTTATCCGGGCGGGTACTTGATTCTGGGTAAAACCGAAATCATCCCCATTCACTTTGCTTCCCTCTTTGAAACGATAAACCGACGGGAGCACATTTACCGAAAGAAGAGCCCAAATTCTATGCACCAAAAGGAGGACGTATGAGCGCTGGTATATATGAAATGTGGCTACCGGCTTTGTTGGGAGCGATTATCCTCGCGGTCATGTTAGTTATTCTACGCTGGCGTCTGGGACCCAGCATTATGGTTACTCAAATGTTTTGGGTCGCGCTCCTTATCGAACTTATTGCAAACACAGCGTACAATATTGGACGGCTTGGAGTTCGTGTGGAAACGCTTATCCCAGGATTCACCTTTGGCGCTTTTAGCATTGCCGCAGTAACGTGGATTATTTACAAACAGATTATTAACCCCATTAGAGATCTCACCCGCATAGCACAACACATATCACAAGGCCAACTAAGAGGAGAAGTCACTTACGAAGCCAAAAACGAAATTGGACAATTAGCAGATGCTTATCGCGACATGATGGAATACCTGCGACAAATGGCGCAGTATGCTGAAAACATCGCTCAAGGAAACCTACAACAAAGCGTTACCCCCAGGTCGGCCGGAGATATCTTAGGGAATGCCTTTCATCACATGCTAATAAACTTGCGGGAGATCACGAGCAACGTATCGTCGGTCTCCACCCAACTCGCCTCCTCCTCCGAAGAACTCTCCACCATGACCGAAGAAGTCAATACCTCCGCCTCCCAAGTCACCGAAACCGTCCAGCACGTCGCCGAAGGCGCCGC
>CAYOAZ010000044.1:0-30584 GCA_964402285.1 uncultured Anaerolineae bacterium
GGGGGCAGTGCTGTTGCACGGGATACCGTTGAGTGCGAAGGCGGTGGGCTGGTCGTTGCTGCCGGAGTAGGCGATGTTGAAGCCGATGGTCACGGAGCCGCCGTTGGCTGGGATGTGGGCGTTCCAGGCGGCGTTGGTGGCAGAAACGTCCTGGCCAGTCTGGCTGTAAGTGGCGTTCCAGCCGGTGGTGATGTGCTGGTTGCCCGGGAAGGACCAGGTCAGTGTCCAGCCGTTGATGTCGGAGGAGTCGTTGTTGGTGATGGTGATGTCGATGGTGGCGCCGGTACCCCAGTCATTGCGAATGACGTAGTTCACCTGGCATGTGCCCCCTTCCAGGGCCTTGTAAGAGTGCATGGTCCCTTGTTGGGGTTCCGCGCCGTTATGGGTATCCGTTTGTCCAGCATCGTACAGATGGTGGATCACGTGGCTGAGGGGGGCTCCCTCGGCGATGGGTGTACCTGCAATAATCACGACAACGAGGGCGATGAAAGAAACCCACATCAACCTGCGAGATATGCGTGCGTTTAACATGGTGGATGCCTCCTGCGTTCCGGATACCCCTAATATTACCCACCCCCGCCCTTCAGGGAAAGGAAAAGGGAAACACAGTGGCGCTTTCCCGTGCTCATAGTCGCGGAACCCCCACAAGCGCGCCAGAAGCCCCTTTCTCCTCCAAATCCTCTGAAATTGGGGGCCGGGAGGTGGGGGGTACACCCCACCTCCCGGGGATACATCTTACTGACCACCGCCCACGGCCAGCAGGGCATCCACTTCCTGCTTGGCTTGGTTCAGGCGGGCAGGGATCATCTTATCGGGGTCAAAAGGTCCGTTGACGCCCGCGACATCGTCCCACAGCGCGCCCAGGGCCTTGACCATCACGTTCTCGATGGCGCCCCAGGCGGGGATGGCAGGATAGGACTTGCCGTGCTGGACCGCGCTGACAAACACGCTGTAGAGCGGGTCCTCGCTAAATGTGGGATCCTCCAGGGCAGCCTTCACTGCCGGCAGCATACCGATGTTGCTGCTGTAGCGGATCTGGGATTCTTTGCTGGCCAGGAACTTGACGAATTCCACAGCCATCTCGGGATGCTTGCTCGAATTCCACACCGTCAGGTTGGAGCCGCCCACGAAGGTGAAGCGACCCGCGGGGCCAGCCGGAATCTCGTGCGCGGCCAGGTATTTCGCGGCCTCGCTGTCAGCCCAGCCGCCCTTGTCGTTGGGCGTGCGCGCGCCCTTGACCATCCAGGGGCCGGCGATCACAGTAGCGATTTCACCACTGGTGAAGAGCCCTTCCACCTGGGCGGAGTTCAACTCCAGCACATCGGGCGGGGTGTAGCCCTTGGTGTAGAGACTGGCGTAGAACTTGACGCCCTCAATAGCCTCGGGGCTGTTGAAGACCGCGGCCGTGTTGCCGGGGTTCAGCATATCGCCGCCCGCGCCCCAGACCCAGGGAGCAAAGTTGTGGAGCACGTTCCAGTCGTTCTTGCCGGGGAAGCCGATGGGATATGTGTTTACAAGGCCCTGCTCCTTGGCTTCCTTGATCTTTGCCAGTGCGGCGTCAAAAGTTTCCCAGGTTTGGAAAGCCTGATCCGGGTCAATGCCCACCTTCTCGTAGACATCCGAGCGATAAAGGACCGCGCGGGTATCCACGAACCAGGGGACGGCCACGGTGAAACCGCTCCCAACGGGATTACACGTCTGCCAGGAAGCCTCTACGAAGTTCTCCGCGCCCCCCATGGCCGCGATTTCATCCTTGGTGAAGGGTCGGAGCGCGCCCATGGCCGCGATGGACGCGGTCCACGTGGTGCCCAACTGGGAGATGTCGGGGCCTTCGCCGCTGGTGGCTGCGGTGGTAATCTTTGGCCAGGCCGCGCCCCAGTCCAGCACCTCGACTTCTACGGTCACATTGGGGTGCAGTTTCTGGAATTCCTTGGCCTCTTCCTGCATCGCGCCCAGGGGATCGGGCCCGTTGGGCATGATCCAGACCTTCAAGGTGATAGGCTCTGCGGGCTTGGGGGTCGGGGTAACCACCACCTCCTTGGTCACGACCTTTTCTACTTCCTTGGTCACCACTTTTTCCACCTCTTTGGTGACCACTTTCTCCACTTCCTTGGTGACAACCACCGTCTCCTTAACCACCTTAGGTGTGGGTTGGGCACAAGCGCCCAGGAGCATGGCTGCAATGACCCACAGGGACAGAACGAACCAAACCTTGCGATTCATAACATCTCCTCCTTTCTTTAGGTGGGTCCACCACATGGTGGGTGCACAGGGATATGGGTGAAACTATTGGGAGGGGGACCTTAGGTGTTTGTTCTTCCCCAAGTGGGAGCGCTCCCAAGTAGGGGAATAAAAGCCCCCCACGGTTATGAAATAAAGTGCTCCGCCGCCTTACACCTCCTTTTGTGGACGTGCCGTGGTTTGCCGCAAAACCAATTCAGGCATCAGAACCAAACGCTGTGCATGTTCCTGTCCGTGTGCGATGAGATCCACCAGCACGTGGGCCGCGGTCTCCCCTAGTTGCTGGATGGGTTGGCGCACCGTAGACAGAGGGGGATCCAGGAAGGATGCTTGGGGGACATCGTCATATCCAATAAGGGAGATGTCCTGGGGTACGCGAAGCCCCGCTTGCCGCACCGCGCGCAACGCGCCCATGGCCATGGTATCACTGGCCACAAACACCGCCGTGGGCCGCGGATTCAAGCCAAGAAGTCGGGCCATGCTCGCCATACCTCCCCCCTCAGTGAAATCGCCCTCCACTATCAAGTCCTCATCCACAGGAATGTGATGGGCCTGGAGAGCCTGCTTGTAACCCTCCAGGCGGTCTCGTCCTGCGGACATGTTCAAAGGGCCGGTAACCGTACCAATGCGAGTGTGCCCCAGGCGGACTAAGTGGTCTACGGCCATGCGCGCGCCCGCCACGTTGTCCACGTCCACATAACTCACGCGCGGGTCCGGGTGACGCCCAATGGAAACAAAGGGGATGCCATCAGCGAGCAACCGCCCTACCAGGGGGTCGTCTAGCCGGGTAGACGCAAGGATTACCCCGTCCAGGTAGCGGGAACGCAACAAGCGGTTGTAGAGATCCTCTTCCTGCGCGGGAGTACTAAAGAGAGCAAGCATCAGATGATAATTGCGTGCGTAGCACCCATCTGTAATGCCCCGGATAAGAAGGGAGAAAAAGGGATCGGTAAACAGGGTGGAGACGGCTTCCGGGATGACTAGGCCAATGACATTCGTGCGATTAGTGGCCAGGCTCCGGGCCGCGGCATGGGGCTGGTATCCGACCTGGTGAATCACCTGCCAGACGCGTTCACGCACTTCGGGGCGCACGTTGGGGTGATTGTTCACCACCCGTGACACAGTGGATCGGGAAACGCCGGCCAGTCGAGCGATATCTTCCAGGGTGTAGTCCACGGTTTGTCTCACCTTCTGCTACCTACCCAATTTTGGGAGCGCTCCCATTATAGCACAAGAACAAAAACTGTCAAAAAAGCCCCCAACACAGGAATCTCCCCAGAGCCCAGGGAAAGGAGAGCACGATTTGTCGGATGACCTATGTTGAGGGTATACTTTAAACAGCAATTGTAAACCCACAAAGTCCGTAGGTTACCCGTACAAGAACCCGGCTGTTGATTGAGTCCACCATTTCAATAACCCAGAAATCGTATCCATGTTTCATACCGCCGATGTTTTAGATCTCCTGGTCATACCCATCGAACGCATAAATCTTTTGCTCCGTGCTCGTCCTCATCTGAATAAGGGCGTTTTGGTCATCGCGGCCGCCGCCGGATACGGTAAAACTACTTTACTCCACCTACTGGCTCGAGAAGTCCCCCACAGCGTCTGGCTTCCTCTTACCATTGCAGACCGAGATGTTGTCCTTCTGGAATCCCGATTGATGCCCCACTTAGATGAAGCCGTTATCCTTTTGGACGATGTCCACGTATTAGAAGAATCACCCCAGGCGTTACACGGGTTAAGTAAGGCAATTAAACAACGCCCCCAGGGGTGGGCAATTAGTGGCCGTTGGATCCCAGCCCCGTTGGTTCATGTGCTACAAACCCTACCCACACTGCACATCACCGAACAGGATTTGGCTTTCTCCCTGGACGAAATGGAGATGTGGCTTCAACCCCTGGGATACGACAAGGAAACTATCGCCGCGTGGCACTCACGGACCGGAGGGTGGCCCCTGGCCGTGGCTGTTTTGGCTCGTCTCTCCGCGCGACATAGGGCCCCTTCCTACATCGAAACCAACCTGGAGGAGTTCCTGGAGACCGTTGTCTTTGCTCATCTCTGGCAAGAACTCTCTCCCCCACTTCGACGCTTTCTCACGTTAACAGGGGTTGCTTTGATGTTCTCAACAGCACTAGCCCAATACCTCTGGACTGAACACGCCCCTGCAACCTACCCTCCAGCCCAGCAGGTTTGGCAAGAAGTCGTCCAACGGCGCCTCTTTTTGGAACCCGGTCTTTATCCAGGAACCTGGCGATATCACGACCTATTTCGCTCCTTTCTGCGTCGTCACGCCCAGGATAGGTCGCAGGTCGCCCACACCATTGTGCAGTGGTATCGCCAACAGGGACAATATCCAGAAGCCATTGAACAAGCCTTAGCCGACGAACTTTGGGATGAGGCCGCCAATTTGCTGGAAACACTACCAGATCGCATTGTCCACGAGACTAACCGCATTTACACCTTTCGACGATGGGTGCAAACTCTCCCTCCCACAGTCCAAGACGCCCACCCCACTCTCCTCATCCGCTTGGGTTCTGACCTGTGCGCCTTTGACCAGAAAAGCGAAGGCCTCTCGCTCATACAACGAGGGGTCACTCTAATCCAGGCGAGTGCGGATCAGGAAACCCTTTGCCAAACGTATCAGGCCTTAGCATGGGGGTTCTTACGTTTGTGGGATTTCGAGAACACACACTTTTACGCACAGCGTCTACTACAGGTGGCTACTAACGAATTATACCAACAACATGCGCTGTTGATCCTGGGACATATGCACGCCCGATGGGGGACCCTGCCTCAGGCGCGCACTTACTATCGAAAAGCCCTGGCCCTGACCAGTTCTAAAACGCCTCCCCTCTTGGAGACACACATTCGAGACAGTTTGGCCGCTTCTGTGTTAACCTCCATGGGATTTTTCCGTCAATCTTGGGCCTTGCTGGAACAAAGCCGTCCTGTGCTTCGCCAATGGCCTGCGCCTTATGCGGCTCACTTACAACAACGGGCCACTGTCCACATTGCTTTAGGACAGTGGGAAGCGGCCCGTAACGACCTGGAAGAAATGGAGACCTACATCCAACACGGAGAAGCCGTGGAGTGGTTGTTTAACTTCTGGCGTCACTGGGCGTGGGCCATGTATAACGTAGCCACCGAGCAATGGGAAAAGGCCCAATCTCACCTGACGGATCTCGCCCGTTCTTTATCCCACTACCCCTACGAATCCACGTACTTCGCCGTAGTCCAGGCTTGGTTTGCCCGTCGCCAGGGGCGCTTTGAAGAGGCCATCCGCACTGCAGAAACGGCCCTGGCAAGGAGTGAATTCCAATCTGCGGGACAGGCGATCCTGGCTTTAGAACGTGACATCACTCTGACCTTGAGCCAACCCAATCCCCCTCCTCTGCATTCGGATACCCTCGCCTTGATTAAGCACCGGGCGGTCACATACCTCCTTCGTCTGCGTGGACTCCTCGTCTGGCGTTGCTATCAGCAGGGACGAACAGAACAAGCACGACGTCACCTTCGCCGCCTGGCCGCCATAATCCGCCGCTTCCCTGATCTGGAATCCATTGTGGTCGAACGAGATCCAGAATTAAACGTCCAGGTCTGGCGGGTTGCGCTACTCCTGGGCGAGGCGGAAGAACTGGCGGTGCGGGCAATGGGCCGGTTGGCGCCTCTAGATACCCTGGCTGAGATGCTTTCCTCTGTCGAGCCAGAAGCGCGCTGCCGGGCTGCTCGTGCCCTGGCTGCCACCCGACGCGAAGAGGCCATGCCTATTCTCCAGCGAGCGTTACAACGTGAGGCCGATCACTCTGTGGGTGAATGTGAACAAGAAGCCTTAACCTTTCTGGAATCACTTCCCCCACCTGAAATTCGGGTTCAATTCTTAGGGGCGTTTCGAGTGTGGAGAGGAGAACAGGAGATTCCTGAAAGCGCTTGGCCCCGCCCCGCGGTTGTGCGGCTGTTCCAGTACTTTGTAATCCACAGGGGACAAGCCATTCCTCGCGATCGCCTTTTGGAGGACCTGTGGCCAGGACAGGATCCGGGACAGGCCCGCACGACCTTGCGGCGCCTTCTCAGTTGGCTACGCCAGGTGTTGGAGCCGTACATGCCACCAAAGGGCCCATTTCGTTATCTCTCCACAGCATGGGATGTCTACACTTTCGATCCTCATAATCAAGTACGCGTGGATGTGGAAACATTCGAACAAGAGGTCCAGGCTGTATTAGCTGCTGGCGACACCGAATCAGTACCACCTTTGCCAGAGACGTTTCTCGCCACATTACAAAAATGGGCTCCTCCTGTAAGCGCAGCCATGTATGAAGACTGGTGGATTAAGCGAGTGGAATACTGGCGGGAACTGTACGTGAACAGCTGTGTGTACGTGGCCCAGGCCTATCTCATGCGCCGAGCATTTCACTTGGCCATCGAATGGGCAGATAAGGCACTGAAAGAAGCACCTTGGCTGGAGAGTGCGTATCAAGTGAAAATGCGCGCGCTGGCACGACAGGGGTATCGGGCTCAGGCCTTGGTGGTATACGAAGAAGCCCAAACCGCACTCCAACGGGAGTTGGGTGTGGCCCCCTCCCCGCAGACCGAATGGCTTGTGGAACGACTGCGTCGGGGTGAAGACATTTGACGTGCAATCGAAAATGTCTTGGGGGTCCCCTTTACAGGGCAGATTTTAGCAAGCGCTCCACGTCGGGTAAGGTGGGAAGTGAGGGTTGGGCGCCTATCTTCGTCGCAGCCAAGGCGCCTGCGGCCGCGCCGAAACGCACCGCTTCTTCGAGAGGCATGTTTTGCGCGATGGCTACGGCGAACGCACCGACAAACGCGTCCCCCGCAGCGGTCGTATCCACAGCGTGCACAGAAAAGGCGGGCACATGCGTGTCTACATGAGAGGCGAGAACATACGCGCCTCGTTCCCCAAGGGTGACTACCACTACCGGGACGCCCAGGTCTCGCAAAATACGAGCCGCATCCCGCGCGCTCTTTACATCCCCTACTGAAATTCCTGTCAACAATTGAGCTTCGTTTTCATTGAGAACAAGATACTGAAGGTTACAAAGCACCTCTTCAGATAAAGCGCGAGCAGGCGCGGGGTTCAGCAGTACGGGAACCTGGTAACGTGCTGCCAGAGCAACCGCGTGAGTGACTGTTTCCAGGGGGATCTCCAACTGCATGACAACCAAATCCGCGTCCCGTATTACCTGGACCGCGCGGTCTACGTCCGAAGGGGAGAGACGCCAGTTCGCTCCTGAACTGACGACAATGCTGTTCTGCCCCCTATCATCCACAACGATAAGCGCGATCCCCGTGTGTGCGCTCTCGTCACGGGTCACCCAGGAAATATCTACCCCGTCATGAGCCAAGCCCGTGAGGAGGTCTTCGCCGTAGGCATCCATTCCCACACGGCCCACCATGAACACCCGTCCTCCTAGGCGAGCCGCAGCCACAGCCTGATTAGCCCCCTTCCCTCCGGCAGCGGTGTGAAACATTCCACCAATGACTGTCTCCCCGGGTGCAGGGAAATAAGGCGCCTGAATGATAAGATCCATGTTCAGACTGCCAATAACCACGATTTTGGCCACGCTCATACCCCCCCTCCGCCATTTTCCTTGAGCCTTAAAAGACACATTCAAATGAACTCATTAGAGTTCGCGTTCCTTTACGCCTACGTATTCTACATCCAAAGGCGCAATGAACTTGAAAGGCGTACCCGTTGCCATCTCTTCATAAACGTGTGCAGCCATACCTGCGGCTCGACCGATGATGAACAGAGCTTTACCGTATCGCCAGTCCAAACCCATATCGGAAAGAATGGCCGCGATTGCACCGTCTACGTTCAAGGGAAGTGCACGGCCAGTGGTTCGTTCAAGTTCTTTAGCAATGGCTTGGGCCAGTGCTACGTGTTTACCACTGATACCTAACTCGTTTGCCAGCGCAAGTAATTGCTCCGCACGAGGATCCGGGTTGTGGAAGCGATGTCCAAAACCCGGAAGGCGACGCTTTTGTGCTCGAGCTTCTGCGACCACACGCGTAGCCAGAGCATCGGGTAAGTCATCTGGATAAGCACGCACAGATTCTTGTAGAAGATACGCGCATGCTTCCCCTGCGCCACCATGATGTTCCCCAATGGCGAGAATTCCCGCGGCCATTGCAGCCTGAAATGGGTTCCCCACATTGGCCACTGCACGAGCGGTATGTGTGGAAGGAGGTGTTAAACCATGATCTGCAGAACTCACCAAAATCGCTTCTATCATTTCACCTTCTCTCTCTTGAGGCAGCTCCCCGGTAAAGAGCAGATACACTATATCGCCAAAAGAACGGCGGCCGATAAACTCGGCCAGATTGTACCCGCGTATGAGAATCTTACCGGGAAGGATTTGTGAGATAGCGGTTTTGATGGGCATCGACTTTCTCCTTTCTTAAAAGAACATACGTACATCTACTACCACAGCTTCCTGGGCATTCACGATAACCGGGTTTAAATCTAGAGAAACAATCTCCTCGGCTACGGCTAAGTGACTCACGCGCACCAATAAATCCGCCAGCGCATCCAAATTGCTAGGTGGATAATTCCGATAACCGTGTAAGAGCCGACTTAAAATGCGTACCTCCTCAATCATAGCCCGGGCTTGTTGATGCGTCAGAGGAGGTAAACGTATAACCGTGTCGTTTATTAATTCTACCAATGTCCCCCCTGGACCTAACATCACCATCGGCCCAAATTGGGGGTCTTGAAATACTCCGACTAGAGTCTCTACACCAGGTTCCACCATTCGTTGTACTAGAAATCCTTCTACAGAATGTCCTCTAGCTTGCGCCCACATATAGGTTGCGGTTTTTCGTACTTCTTCTACAGTCTTCAAGCCTAATCGGACTAAACCTGCGTCTGATTTATGAGTCAAAGTCGGACTAATCAGTTTAAGTGCTACGGGGAAGCCCAAAACCTCGGCCGCATGAGGGACATCCTCAGGACGAGGTGCCCACTGATAGGCCGCTAAAGGGATGTTATAACGTTCTAAGATGCGAGCGGCCTTTACAAAAGGTATCGGATGGGAGGGGTCCCTTCTTGCTCGCGCACCCCTATGGCGGAAAGAATCCATAAAGGTGGTATGAGCCGTTATATTATGTTGTGATTCTTCTGGATAACGACGGTAATAGTGCACTACTCGAGCCAGTGAGCGAATCGCATCACCGGGTTGTTCGAACAAAGGAACACCTGCTTCAACCAACATTCTATGAGCCAGGGGCCGATCAGGCGCACTCGGAGGATAGCGCAGGCCTACCCACACAACTATGAGAGGCTTAGTGTAAGTTTTTGCCACATGTATAATAGCCTGTGCGGTTGTCACATCCTCCTCCCGTACTGCGGGCTTGGCCAACAGTAGGAGCACCACATCAGTCTCAGGATCCTCCATAAAGGGTGCGAGAGTTTTTCTGGTGGCTGACCCGATGACGGCCGCACCTCGCACATCCGTGGGGTTGCCTAGAACCCCCACCGAGGCAATATAAGGAAGTTGTCGCAGGCGTTTTTCCACTTGAGAGGAGAGGGGTGGCAAGGAGAGTCCTGCCAGATCTGCTAAATCTGCGGTTAAAGAACCTAGCCCTCCGGATTGGGTGACTACGGCCAATCGTCCTCGGGCAATATTCTGGCCTATTTGATTGAACATACGAACACTGTGAACTAATTCCATGACATCGTCCACGCGTATCGCGCCAAATTGTTGACACACTGCATCAAAGCCTTGGCCAGAGCTAGCTAAGGCCGCAGTATGGGTAGCTGCAGCTCTTCGTCCTTGTTCAGTGCGTCCACTCTTCACTAAGACTACGGGTTTTTTCGCCTCTCTGGCCGCGCGAAGAGCTTGTACAAACCGAGGCCCATTTCGTACGCCTTCCACAAACATGGCAATCACCCGAGTTCGAGGATCCATGACGCTGTATTCCAGAGCCTCGCTGATAGTGACGTCTACCTGATTACCTAGAGAAAGTAATTTGTTTACGCCCACGTGATAGTCCGCAAACACGCCGTAAAGGGCCATCATTAACGCACCACTCTGGGAGAGAAGGGTAACGCTTCCCGTTCGCGGGGAGATAGGTAGGCGAGTAGCGATAAAATGTTCGGGCACATTGGCCACCCCTGCACAATTGGGCCCTACGATAGCTAAATTAGTTTCCCTAGATAGCCTGGCCATCTCTTTCTGCAGACGACGTCCTTCTTCATCGGCCTCGGCGAACCCGGCGGTGATGACTATAGCTGCGGGGGTGCCTACCTGTGCTACCTGTTGAAGGATAGGTAATACGGCTGTTCGAGGAACGATGACGATGGCTAGGTCCGGAGGTATGGGTACTTGAGTAATATCTGAGTAACATGTCAGACCAAACACTTGCTTACGTCGGGGATTGACGGGATAAATCTCCCCCTTAAACCCATGTTCTAGCAAATTACGAATGATCCCGGCTGGGTACATACCTTGTTCTGACGCCCCAACAATTGCGACACGCCGGGGATGAAAAAAGGGGATAAGGCGTGAATTGTTTATCATCTTCTTCACTGTGCATTAACCTCCTAGGTTTCGGTCGCAATGTCGTCCACGCCCTTTATCGTCGCTTTCTCATACCGAGTATGACAACCCGCGAAATTAGAAAAGCCGATTTGACCCCGAAGATAGGGGTTATCATGGTCTTCCCAGGTGAGCAAAGGGCGTCCACCCACGGATAGAGTAAGACGGTTCCTCCAAACGGTGATGGTAAACTCGTACGCACGGCCATATTCCCATGTGAAAGCTATGCTGGCTACGGGCATATATTTCCCTTGGTTCTTATACAAAACTAAACGGCCAGGAGCCAAGCCTGCAGCATAGGAACGTAGCGCGCCCTGAACACGTACGTTCACATTGTGATATTCACCTAACAGAGGTACCAAGCGGACAGTGAAGGCATAGTTCTCCCATTCTGGGGCACCGCTGTACGTTTCGTTGATTCCTACACCGCTACCATGATATGCACCATCTTCTAGACGCCAGTACCCTCGCAGAACAGTCCATTGGCTAATCGCCCCATACTCTGATTGCTCTCGAGCGAAATCATAAGCGAAATGAGGGACCCCGTTCCAGTCTAGCACGTCTATATCCAATGTTCCAGTCCAGGGTTCCCCCCCCACGTTACGCAAGTATACTCCTACTTCACTTAAGCATACTCCATGCATTTCAGGAAGTGGGTATTCCAGGTCTATCCAATCACCTGGGGACAGAGGTGTTGCGGGGCTATAGTGAGCCTGACCGGCATTGTCGTCCCAGACATAAAGCCCTGCTCGCAAAAGTGGGGAGGCTTCTTTAGGTACTCGTACGCGCGCCCATATACGTTGTCCCGGGTAAATCTTGGGAGAGAAACTGGCACCATAGTAGTTGGATGCTAGCTCACCAGCGCGATAATACGTGCGTACAAACGCCTTGACCTCTCCCTGCTTCTTCAATTTACGTACCACCACGCTCAGCGCATTGTTCCGATTTCGTACGTCCACGATGGCTCCATTGCCTGCAACCTTAGCACGGAACCCATGAGTAGAGCCAGGGTACGTGAAATGATAACGGGGTCTTGGGGGAGGGGGCTTTTTTCCAGCTAGAGAATATCCCTGATGTATGAACAAGTCTACTGCTGCTGGGACATCCCAGATATTACAAGCACCAACGAGGCTGGCGGCGATGAATTCGTCGTTGAGAGGGTATCGCCACGTTTCTTCATCGATGCCTTCCAAGCCCACAGCTACACCCATGATTGTTCCCACGTTACCTGCATTGCAGTCAGTATCCCATCCGCACATGGTGGCCACTTGTACGCCTTTAGAGAAATTCCCTTCGCTATAAAGCAATGCTAAGACCACAACTCCTGCGTTAGGAATGATGGGCACTTTACCCGGATAGCGTTCATATCCAAAATTTTGGGCCAGGAGATGGAAAGCCGCGCGCCAGTTATCGGGATACTGCTGATAGAACATCTGAACCGCGCGAACCACGCGTGCATATTCGCTATGCTCAGGTATATAGGCTAGTCCCTTTGCTACTAGGGTCTCCGGATGAGATTCAACAAAAGCGAGGCTAACTAACGCGGCAATATAGCGAGCGCCGTAGAGGGCTTCTCCATCATGAGACACCCGAGCCGCAATTTCAGCCATGTGTGCAGCCCGCATAGGGTCCGCGGGCGCGATCAATCCCCAAATATCGCTGAATATCTGGCCGCCGATTTGCTCGGCCAAGGCACGTCCGTTGAGTTGCGTAGAGCCTGAAAGGACGGGAGGAATACCGGATTTCAGGTTAATGTAAGCTGTGTGTTCGGTGGACACGCCGTATCCTCCCCACCAAAGGGTGCCGCGCTCATCGCCCAAATAGTTGAGCCAGGCCTGGGCCACCTTTGTAGGCGTAAGGGGGGGGCCCTCATCCGCGAGTGCGCGAATAAGAATCATAGGAAAAGCTGTGTCATCATCCGGCTTAAAAACCGTGTGGGGGGGCAAAGGAAGATAAGTGCGAATTTCACCCAATACACCTTGAATGTGCTCATAGGTCCACCCCTCAACAGGGGCTCCCAATCGAACTCCAATCAATTTGCCAAGCCAACCTGCATAGACGCGATTTTGGTAATCCTGCGGATGTTGTTCGATATATATGTTTGACATGAGACGCTCACAGTGTTTCAGAGGAGCCCCGGAGTATGGGGCTAGCACCATACTCCGGGACAGTTCCCCTAGAGTCGTCTTTATTTATTTTTGTGCACCATAGTTCTCGTCCAGACATTTTTGAGCCTTAACAGTTTCTTCTTTGACAATAGATTCCAGGTCATTCTCGCCGTTAACCACGTATCGAGTCCAAATGTTGTCAAACGCGGGTTGGATGCAATCCCATTGATAACGTGAACGCAGGTAATTAGGCACTTTGGCATTGGGTTTCTGCAATTCTTTCCAGGCCACGCCCCACACGGGATCCTTATCCAGACCTGTCTCTTTCCAAATTTGCGGCGAGTTAGGCGTCCAGACTCGACTTTCAGCAATAATCTCGGCGGCTTCAGGACCACTGAGAAACTTCACTAGTTCCCAAGCAGCGTCCTTGACTTTGCTGCCACTCCATACATAGTAAACGTACGCGTCTGTCCATGGGATACCATTGCTGCTCTCATTAAAGCGTGGAGGCTCTACGACTCCCCAATTGAAGTTAGCTTTCTCAGTCAGAGCCGGTATCTCCCAGGTGGACACGGACTGCATCGCTATCTTGCCAGAAAGGAAGACTAATTCGCCAAACTGCTGCTGTAGCCCGGCTGGAGCGGTCACCTTGTCCTCTCGGGTTAAGTCCATGAATATCTTAAATGCGTGAATAGCCTCAGGTGTATCCATGTAACCCACCACTTGATGCCCATCAGGACTTACAAAGTCCGCCCCAAGATTGAAAGAGAAGGGGGACCACTCTAGTCCTCCCATACTGCCTATGATGGCGCCCGCGCCCCAGACGCCTTTATCAGAATCTGTGAGCGCTAAAGCTTTTTGGCGGAAGTCCTCAAAAGTCCACCCAGATTCGGGATAGGACACACCTGCAGCATCGAAAATATCCTTATTATATACAATGAAGCCCGCGGTCGCGTCCCGAGGCACACCATAGTAGTGCCCTTTGAAGCGAGCACGAATGCGACCAATGGGGAACCAAAGTTCTTCTGGGGTGATACCATCCTGTTCCATGTAAGGGGTTAGGTCCTCGAGAAAGCCCAGATCCGCGATTTCAGGTGCATAATAGTGATACCACACATCTGGTCCTTGTCCTGCAGCAATAGCTGTAGCTACACGGGTTCCAAATCCACGGCTAGGGAAGAGAGAGAGTGCAACTTTAATGTTGGGATGTTTCTTTTCAAATGCACGGGCAAGTTGAAAATGCATCTCGCGCGTAGCTGCGGTATCCCGCCCCTTCTCCGTGGCCCACCAGTTCACAGTGACCACCTCGCTCTTAGTCTGGGATATGGGGGTGGGAGTGGCGACAACTACTTTTTCCACTTCCTTGGTAATCACTACCGTTTCCTTAACAATCTTCTCCACCTCTTTAGTGACAACCCTTTCTACCTCCTTGGTGACTACTTTGACTTCTGGCGTGGGTTGGGCACAGGCTCCAACCAGGAAAGAGGATACGATTAATAACGTGAGAACGACAAACCATTGACGAGACATTATACTACCTCCTTTCTGTTAACATAAGGTGCTATATATGGTAACGTTCCCAAAATGGGCCTAAAAAATAACCCTTGCAAACAACAAAAACCTAACCTTTTAATCCTACAGATGCGATTCCTCCTATAAGCTGCTTCTGCATGAAAAAAAAGAGTAGTGTAGGGGGAACAGTGGCCAAGGTAGCCGCGGCCATTAGCAATTCCCAACTGGTCTCTCGAGCGCCACGGAAGAAGTTTAGACCTAAGGCAACCGTGAATTTCTCAGTATCGTTCAGATAAATAAGAGGCCCTAAAAAATCATTCCACACGTCTACGAAAGTGAACACCACCACCAGCACTAGTGCAGGTTTGGCAATGGGCAAAACAATGTGCCAGAAGATCTGAAAACGATTAGCACCATCGATAGTTGCAGCTTCATCCAAGTCGAAGGGGATAGACATCATGTACTGACGTACCAGGAAGATGAGAAATGCATTCCCCATAAACGCTGGAACGATAAAAGGAAGATACGTGTTTATCCATCCCAGTTTAGTAAACAGGATGAAGCGGGGAACCAAGGTGACTTGATAAGGAATCATGAGTGTACTTAAGAGAAGGAGGAAAAGCACGTTACGGCCAGGAAAACGCAACCGAGCAAAGCCATACCCCACAACTGCGGAAGAAAAGAGTTGGCCTAATATGATCCAGCATTCTAGAATTAGGGTGTTGATAAGAAATCGGCCAAAAGGGACTTGAATAAAAATGTCTACATAGTTTCGCCAGCGGAGTGGGTGGGGAATCCACGCCGGAGGCAGTGCGAAAGTTTGCTCTGATGACTTAAGAGATGTTGCGACCATCCAATATAAGGGAGTAAGCAAGATAACCACAATAAGAGTTAGTATAAGATACCGCCATCCCACCAAAATATGGTGTCGTATTCGGTATAGATTAAGCCAATGAACATGAGTTTGGTTTTGCGTGTTCATTATGGATGTGTCCGTGATATATACTCTGAAATACACAAACTCCAGAAGATCGTCAGGTAACTATATCTTGATCGCACCACCATATGTCATTTCCTCTCAGCCTCGTAATGTACCCAATAAGGAGAACTCTTAAATACGAGTACTGTAATAATCAGAATAATCAATGTCAAAATCCACGAGAGTGCAGCTGCGTACCCCATCTGCAAGGAGACAAAGCCCTTGTTATAAATGTAAAGCATATAGAATAAGGTAGACTTCATGGGACCTCCCCGAGTAGCTACAAACGCGGAGGTGAAAGTTTGAAAGGTACCAATCAAGCCCAGTACCAATTTAAAGAAGATAGTAGGACTAAGCATGGGCAAAGTAATATGCCAGAACTGCTGCCAACCACTTGCTCCATCGATTTCTGCAGCTTCGTACAGTTGCGGTGGGATGTTTTGTAGCCCTGCAAGGTAAATGACCGCGCTCCCGCCGACGGTCCATAGACTGATCATAACAATGCCCCACAGCGCGTACCGAGGATTGCCAAACCAATCTGGGCCATGAATACCCACCTTAGCCAACAGATAATTAAGCAACCCAAAGTAGGGACTTAGTACCCATATCCACACAATGACTGCGGCTACCGCAGGTACTACGTAAGGAAGATATAGCAGGGTACGGTATAATCCAATACCCCGAGCCTTGATATTCATCACCAGAGCCATCGTGATACCTAAGATAATCTCCAAAGGCAAGTAGACAGTTGAATACTTCAGGGTCACCTTTAAGGCTTGATAAAAGTCAGGATCTCTAGTGAAGATACGACGGTAATTGGCCATCCCTATCCATTGAGGGGTATCTACAATACTCCACTGGGTAAAACTAAGCACAAAGGACGCGATGATGGGACCGGCAAAGAACACAGTGAACCCCAGTACCCAGGGAAGGATAAACACGTAGCCGGTTACTGCTTCCCGGAGTCGTTCTCCACGCAGATGTTTATGCAGGTCCGTCATCTTTTTCCCCTTCCCCATACACTAAGGCTATCAACTCCGCAGCTAGAGTAGGAATATCGATATCCGCCGCGAACTTTAAGCTAATTCCCGCAGGAGTGCGGACCTTTTCCACCCATTGGGAAGGAATCACTTTCATTCCCTGACCTGCTGCGCTCAAAGCGCCTACCAATGCAGCGATTGTATCCGCATCGCGGCCAAAATTTGCTGCCCAGAAGAGTCCTTTACGAAAGTCGCCCTGGGTAAGGAGGTAGATAGCGTACATTTGGGGGATGGCCTCTGGACTCACCGAATGAACGGGAGTCCATAACTCCGTGTGTAGTTGCTCCCATGCACGCTCAATAGTTCCTGTATTCTGACAAATGGCTAAAGCACGGCCCATCGCGCGCCCAAGCCAACTGTCCTGGGGAATATACGTTTGTCCAATAGCTACTACCTTCTCCGGGGGAGCGTCTACCAAGGCCATAGATATACTGGCCGCGACAGCTTGGGCTGCCCACACCCCGTCCCGATCATGGCTGATGCGAGCATCAATGGCAGCCAATCGAGCGGCTGTATCGGGATCTCCCGCACAGTAGATGCCAATAGGAGTCACACGCATAGCTGCTCCATCATCGATATTAAGCACGTTATCGGTACCGGATAGCGGAGGGCGCAATCCCCGCCGCAAGTTCTCCACCGCACCGTATAAGGGTCGCCCCGCACGCTGAAAAACGCCACCTTGAGCGAGAATGTAACGTTTCCACGCATCTGTTACCGCGTCAGAAGTGAGATGCCCGCGGGCGTCAATAAGAGCTCGGGCAGTAAGCAGGGCAAACTCTGTGTCATCGGTGCCCATCGCGTCGTCATAGAGATTTGTGATGATGCCGTACTTTTGGCGGTACGTATCCTTCCGGCCCAAGTCACCTAGAGCATCACCTATAGCCAGACCAAGCAAGGTGGCGGTTGCTCGGCTTTGGAACAATTCCCGGTCCGCCAATAATTCATCTCGTGTACGCATATAAGCCTCTTAAATTATGATGCTTTACGTAATACCTATTGTTTTGTTTTGGTAACGTTTCCATAAGGTCCCATAAAAATATTTGTACTTTCTTATCTATATCTTACCGGTCCCGTAGATTTTCGAATAATAATATTGCACGGGATTACTTCCCGACGCGAAATTAACCCGGAGCCTGCCCCTATCCGTTCTAATAGAAGTGATGCAGCCCGGTACCCCAAGCGATATTTCTGTTTAGCAATGGTCGTCAGGGGAGGAATGGTCATCGCGGCTGCGGGAATATCGTCCATACCCATAACCGATATCTCCTCAGGGACTCGAATATTGGCTTCGTGTAATGCCTGGAGTACGCCGATAGCAATAATATCGTTAGCTGCCAGCACAGCAGTGGGACGAGGAGATAAATCCAGCAAACGTCGCACTCCCTCCCGACCTCCAGCTTGGGAAAAAGGCACCTCAATAACTAAAGCAGGATCGAAGGGAAGACCCTGGGAGCGCAAAAATTGCTTGTACCCATCCAATCGAGAAGTGGATATCCGGTTTGCATGTTTGCCTAACAGCAGTCCAATGTGTTCATGACCCAAAGAGGCAAGATATTCCAATGCGGATATAGTTGCCCCAACTGTATCTGACCCCACCATGTCAAAATTCGTGTACGCCTCCCGCAATCCCAGGATGACCGTAGGAATTCCAGTGGAGAGCAGATCGTCCTGGGAGACTTGGATGGGATTGATAAGAATACCGTCGAAATGCTGTCGTCGAGCCATGCGCAAGAACTCCCGTTCTCGGTGTCCTTGCCAGTCGCTATTCGCGAAGACTACAGAATACCCTTCCTCCTCCATGCGGTCCTGCACGCCCCGAGCCACTTCGGGCCAGAAGGGATTAGTAATGTCAGGGATGGCGAGCATAATAATCTGAGTACTACGGGTACGTAGTCCACGCGCAAGTTCATTACGCTCATAGCCAAGGGCTTCAATAGCGGCAAGCACTTTTTGCCGAGTTGTCTCGCGCACGTGCTCAATATCCCCGTTGAGCACTCGAGATACTGTTGTTTTTGAAACACCCGCGTAACGGGCTACATCCCAGATAGTAGGCCTGTGTTTCATGGGTTGAGTGATCCTGGACATTATGGGAACGATTTCATAAGTGTCCCTATTATACAGAGACGTCCTCTATTGTCAAATCCGTGGGGGTCAGTGGCACTTGCTGTTTATCTGATTGTTTTGAGAAGAAAAACCTGAGCGAGAAACAATTGACTAACCAGAGCGCTAGAAGTTGATTTGAATACGCAATATGATCTAACTGCGCCAGTCTGTAGGTAGTAAAGGGTATCCATTTGAACTCCACACATGACTCAAGCCTCTGTGGTGTGTCAAAAGAACCCTCCTTTCCAGGACTTAACGCATTAGGTCGCCTTGAGGCCATCCCTTTTACTTGGTCTGTTGGCTTCCAGCCTCAGGTAGGAAGGCGACCGAGAGGCGCTGGAATCTGACACGGCCTGCGGTCGAAAACGGCTAATGGGGTAAGAAATATCCCTGTGTTCTCAGTGCCCCAGTGTGAAGTGAGTCCGCCACGTTGAACCGGGGATAAAAGGCGATCACCTTCATCCCCGGTGAAATAAAATTACTTTCCCTCTTCCCCGGGCCAATCCGCTTCAGGAACCAGACCGTGAATAATGTTCTCCGTTGCCGCTATGTGATCACGCATAAAGCGGAATGCATCCTGTGGCCGATGATCGCGAATGGCTTCAAATATGCGCCAGTGGTACTCTGTGGAATGTTCCAACACCCGCCGTGAGTGATAAATGATGAGGTCTAAGATTTCCGTCAAAGCCGTCTGAACATCAATAACTGCCTGGAGAATCAGCGGGCTTCGGGCCACACGGGCAATGCCTACATGAAATCGAGCATCACTAGCCCGATACAGTTCAAAGGACTCCTCCATGCCCTCCATGCCCTGAAGAATCATTTCCAAATCCCGAACATCCTCCTCAGTCGCACGTGAAGCGGCCAACTCCGCGGCCGTAGGTTCCACCGCGCGCCGATAATCCAACAATCCTGGCAACTGGTCACGTACTCGTTCGATAATGGCAGCGCGACGCGGTTCTCGGGGCTCTTCCGGCCACCGGGCAACAAACGTCCCCCCAGCCCGCCCCGGACGGACCTCCAAATAGCCGGCCTCCACCAACACCCGAAGTGCCTCACGCAAAGTGGCCCGGCTGACCCCCAGTTGTCGGGCCAATTCCCGTTCCGGAGGCAATTGATCCCCTGGACTCAACAATCGGGCTTTAATGGCCCCGGCTACTCGGCTAACAGTCTCTTCAAATGTGTTTCCCGAACGTACGGGAACAAAAATCGCATGGTGCACCCGTTTCCGTCGCGCAGATTTGACAGAACGTTGAGCCATCGTATTCCCCTCTGAAGAAGTGCAGCATGTACTCCACCACGCGAAGACCGGGCATGGACAGTGGGCAAAATCCCTCTAAATCTCCGACGTTTCACTCGACCGGAAAAGTGTCGCCAACTCCGCGCGTAGCTGAGCAATCCGCAACCGCAAAGCGCGACTCTCCCCCTCTTTACGTAATTGGCGTTTCTTCAAAGCCAACTCCGCAGCCAATTGTCGTAACTGGCGCCGCTGAGTCCACACCTTTGGCCGAGAAATATCTACATGAGAACGCAGCCCAATCGAAGCCAAAATAAGTTGGTACTCCCCCTCAGAGAACGTTGCCCCCACCTCCTCAGCCAACTCCTGCTGAATGAGACGTTGTTGCCGTAGAATGGCAAGGATTAAAATCAAAACAACTAGCAACAGGCCTGCGGCGTCGAACAAAAAGGTGAGTATTATCTCCCCACCGGAACGCTCTGCAAGAGTTAAAGTCCCATTATGCAACGCATGTGTAAGCACGGCAAACGCGTACCCTAAAACCGGATACACCCACGCTCGTGGAGATGAAATGCGCTCCCGGGCTAGTCCACACCCTACGCCAGTAAACGCTGTGTAAAACGCGTGGTTTAAACCAAATATCCCCTGTCGTAAAACCACAATGAACACCCAGGTGGCCCACCCGTACGTGTGCAAAACCCGAAGAAAGTAAAAGAAATTCTCCGTCATACCAAAACCAAACCCAATTAACGCAGCGTATACCAACCCATCTAATAACCCGTCAAATTCCATAAAACCAAGCCAACAAATCAATACCAACATAAGCCCCTTGATACCTTCTTCAATCAAGGGCGTCACCAAACTGGCATCCACCAACCGCCCCCAAAAGGTAGACGGCAGGTGGATAAAAGTTTCCAGAAAGAAGGAGAAAAATGTCGCCGGAATTGCACCTAAAAGAATCGCGGTAGCGAGCAACTCGCGCGGTTCCTTCTCGTACCGATCAGCCCACCAAATGAGTTTGACATAAACACCAAGAGCAATAAGCACAATAAGAGCAGAGAGTATCCCCCCAAGAACCACAATGCCCTCCTTTGGCTAGCCGATAACCACGTTAGGAACGTTCCACAAACACCAACACCAAGTCGTTGACATTAGTCCGTGTGGGCCCTGTACGAATAAGATCTTGAGTAGCAGATAGCACAGGATACGCGTCATTGTTCTGCAAATACCGTAGAGGATCCAGGCCGGCTTCTCGAGCACGTTGTACCGTTCCACCATCCACCATACCGCCAGCCGCGTCAGTGGGGCCATCTGTACCATCTGTGCCCAGGGCAATCACCGTAATATTCGACCAACCTTCCAGAGCCAATGCCGCGGCCAAAGCCAGTTCCTGGTTGCGTCCCCCTAGTCCATTTCCACGCACCGTAACGGTGGTTTCACCGCCCAGCACTAAACAAGCCGGGGGAGGAACCGGACGTCGATAGCGTACCACCTCCTTACCCAAGGCAGCGACTGCCTTGGCCACCTCTCGCGCTTCCCCTTCCAGAAATGTGGTCAGAATCAACGTCCGATATCCTTTACTCGCGGCAGCCCGCGCCGCCGCGGCTGCCGCGTGAGCATTATCCCCCACAATCACCATATGTACCCGGTCAAAGACTGGATCCCCTGGCTTAGGCGTTTCCCGCACGGCCCCTGACATGCCGGCCTGTAAGTGTTCCCGCACACGAGGGGGCACCTGGTCAAGAACCCCATACTTCTCCAAAACGGCCCAAGCGTCGGCAAAGGTCGTGGGATCTGGGGAGAGAGGCCCCGACGCAATAACATCCAACGGATTACCGATCACATCCGAGAGCACCAAACCAATCACTCGAGCGGGGGCCAGTGCACGGGCTAATTGGCCTCCTTTTACTGCCGAGAGATGCTTACGCACAGCGTTCAACTCATTAATAGTAGCCCCAGCCCGCAAGAGCACATCTGTAGTTACCCGGATATCCTCCAACGTCAGGCCAGGGGCAGGCATTGTCAGCAGTGCGGAACCGCCACCGGATATAAGCACTAAAACAAAATCATCCTCATCAGCGCGTTGGGCCAATTCCAAAACAGCCCGAGCCCCCTGTACGCTCCGCTCATCTGGCACCGGATGCGCCGCTTCCAGAACCTGAACACGACGGGTGGGGACCGCGTATCCATCCTTAACAATCACCACTCCGCCATCCACATGTTCAGCCAACACATCCTCTGCGGCTTGGGCCATGACAGCCGCAGCCTTGCCAAACCCCAAAACCCACACATGGGCCATGCGCTCTAAGTTCACCATGGCTCCGCCCGCGCGAATCCGGGCACCGGAGCGTTGCAATACCCGACGCACACACTGGTAAGGGTCTACCGCGGCCAACGCTTCGCGCAACACATCCGCGTACACACTGCGTCGCAAATTCGGCGCGAACACATCCGGATTGATATCCCACTGCAACGTTGTAGTCATGGTTTGCCTCACGGATCGACCACACGAGGGACTTCATGGGCAGCCCGAGTACGTGCCATCTCAACCCCCACATCAAATTCCTCCAGAATGGAGCCACCTATGAACTCCCGGAGAATAGAATTGTCGGGCACCAAAGAACCGTTCTTGCAAGGCAAAAACCACCGCAAGAA
The DNA here is from genome assembly GCA_964402285.1 of uncultured Anaerolineae bacterium. GTDB lineage: Bacteria > Chloroflexota > Anaerolineae > JAADDB01 > JAADDB01 > CAYPUG01. The sequence continues at coordinate 22,434 of CAYOAZ010000044.1, forward strand.
ACTCACCAAACGACGCGCTTCCACATAAGCCGGGGATGTCGGTTCCACTTGCAACAACAACGGTTCTGCCAAAGGTCGCAACACTGCCATCTCGTATATCAAAGCCGAGTTGAACATCATATCCGCATGTTCCTGGTACGGAAAGATATACCGCTTTTCTGCCCGTCGCACACGCTCCCACATCTCAATAGTCCCTTCTGCATTGCGCCCCCGTGAACGCGCATCGCGAACAATACGTCGGATTAACCGCGTATCGGTGGTGGAAATGCGGTTATGCTTATCCAAATTGAGCACGGTAAGCGCGGATACATACACGCGAAAAGTGCGTTCTACGGGAATGGATTGAGCAATTAGAGGATTCAACCCATGAATTCCTTCCATGATAATAATCTGGTCAGGGTGTAATCGCACGGTAGGACCGATTTCCCGGTGGCCGGTGACAAAGTTAAAGCGGGGCAATGTAACTTCCTCGCCATTTAACAGCGCGTGCAAGTGTCGATTCAATAGGTCCAAATCCAGCGCGTGGGGAGAATCAAAATCATAGTTTCCCTCCTCATCGCGCGGAGTTTCCTCACGATTGACAAAGTAATCATCCATACCCAAAGCAAAAGGCCGAATTCCCTGAGCCAACAATTCCACAGAAAGTCGCTTACTGAACGTGGTTTTACCTGAAGAGGATGGGCCGGCTACCAACACAATGCGCACCCCCTGACGCCGAGCAATTTCCTGCGCAATCGCGGCCAATTGTTGGCTGTGCAGCGCTTCAGCAATAAGAACCAATTCCCGTAAACGTCCCTCGGAAATAACCTGGTTCAACGCGCCGACATCTGTCACATTCATCAACTCCATCCACCGACTATGCTGTCGGAATACAGAAACCAAACGAGGCAAATGGGTCACAGGTTGTAAATGCAAAGGGTCAAACCGACGGGGGAAACGAAGGACAAAACCCGGCGGATAGGGGGCAAGACCAAAAATCTGCAAATAACCGGTGGATGGCACCATGTACCCGTGCAAGTAATCCACCGTATCATCAAGCCAGTATAAAGTTACGTACTCTTTCTCCCTGAACTTAAACAACCGTACCTTATCCTCAGCCCCACGCTGCTCAAAAAAGGCTATCGCTTCATCCAGGGGGACCTCCTTCTCCACAATGGGGATGTCCTTTTCCACAAGTTCCCGCATTCGTGCTTCCAAACGAGCAATCTCTTCTTCACTCAGTTGAGGCCGTTTTTCCACCTCGCAATAATACCCCCCAAACGTGAGGGAATGTTCCACCACCAACCCCGCATCGGGAAACAGGTCTTCAAACGCGGCTAACAGAAGAAGCAGAAGCGAACGTCGGTAAACGCGCATCCCATCCGCGGTGGTTAAATCTACGGGTTCCACTGTGCAATCCCGTTCCGGCACATACGTCAGTTCCCGCAACCGACCGTCAACCAGTGCCGCGACAATAGGCACCTGCACATCCGGATAAGCGGCTCGGATAAAGGACTCCAAGGGCTTACCCGGAGGGCCTTCAAATACCCGGCCGTCAGGAAATGTCACCTGGACAGTCTCCCGGGGCTGAGCAGGGTGAATATCTGGTACTTCCTTCATTTGGGACATAGACGCTTCTCCTGAATCTAACACCATGCCTACAGGCTAAAGTTTCGCCTTAAGAGAACATTCACCTACGCGCGCATGCACGAATCAATGACCTCGAGCGCTCGATCCACGTCTGTGGCTTCAATCCCGTAATGTGTTACCACACGAATGCTTCGCAAATCGCGAGCCAGGAATAATACCCCCTGCTGCTTGGCACATTCCACCAACTGGGGGGCAGTTTTCCCATTGGCCACGTCGAAATACACAATGTTCGTGCGCACTTTACTCACATCAATAACGATGCCGGGAATTTGGGCTAAACCGCGAGCCAAACGCTGGGCGTTCTCATGATCTTCGGCTAAGCGATCGACCATCTCCGTAAGGGCCACAATCCCTGCGGCAGCGATCACACCTGCCTGACGCATGCCACCACCCAACACTTTACGAACCCGTCGGGCTTGTTCGATGAACTCCCGAGAGCCACACACTAAGGAGCCCACTGGTGCGCTAAGACCTTTGCTCAAGCAAAACATCACAGAATCGGCAGGTTGAACCAGATCCTTGACATCAACTCCCAAAGCAATGGCTGCGTTGAAGATGCGTGCTCCATCGATGTGAAGGCGCAGACCATGTCGGTGGGCTATTTCGGCAACATCCTGAATGTAATCTGGTGGAATAGGAGAACCGTAACACGCGTTGTGGGTGTTCTCGAGCACAATCAAACGTGAGCGCGGAAAATGAACATTTGGGGGACGAATAGCTGCCTCCACCATATCCAAATCCAAGGTGCCGTCATCCCGATTGGGCAGAACACGGGGATGCACGCCACCGATTTGAGCCATCCCTCCTTGCTCGTACAAATACGTATGAGACCGATCCCCCACGATGGCTTCATCTCCACGACCGCAATGTGCCAGAATAGAGACCAAATTCCCCTGGGTGCCGGAGGTTACAAATAAAGCGGCCTCTTTGCCCATGATTTCGGCAGCCATCGCCTCCAAACGATTTACCGTAGGGTCTTCTCCGAACACATCGTCGCCCACTTCTGCTTCCATCATGGCCTTACGCATGGCCGGAGTAGGTTTCGTCACTGTATCCGAGCGTAAATCAATAATGCCCATCCCATGACCTCCCCTAATACTTTCGTACAATTGCCCTGTAAGCCGGTGGCTCTCGGTGCTGAATCAATTGCAGCTTCTCCCGAGCGGCCCGCACTTCATCCAGGTTAATGGTAGCCAACGCGTACCCTTCGGCTTCACCGCTGATAGAGGTGTGAATTTCACCGTAGGGTCCTACCACCAAACTCCCCCCGGCAAACCGATACGTGGGCTCCTCTCCAACACGGTTAGCTGCAGCCACGAACACAGAGTTCTCAGCAGCCCGAGATGTGTTGAAGACATTCCACATGGACGCGTACTCAGATTCCCACGCCCCTGCGACCACCACAATCTCCGCCCCATCCAGCACTAAGGAACGAGCCGATTCCGGAAATGCCTGATCCCAACCGGCCAGGACCCCAATCAAGCCGAAGGAGGTTTCAAATACAGGGAATCGGTATCCACCTCGGAAAATAATCCGTTCCTCCCCACGCAAATGCACTTTATTGTAAGTCCCTACCAAATCCCCGTCCGGCCCCAAAATCACAACAGAATTGTACAACACTGTCTCCACTCGGGCCTTGGTGGCCATCCCAAAGACCAGGTAAACGCCAAAATCCGCGGCATCTTTAGAGAGGAGATTAATAGTTGGACCTGGGACGTATTCCGCGAAATCGGCGAAGCGCAATCCACACTCATACCCTGTAGTCACCAGTTCGGGGAACACAATGAGGTCCACTTTCTCTTCTGTGCACACCTGTTCTATCATATCCGCCATGCGGCGGACATTCTCGGTCGGATTGTTTAATTCTGGAGCCATCTGAATTAAGGCAATGGTAATCTCTCGTGTCATTGATATCCTCAATCACTCCTTTCTAAGTTCTTCGGGAAGGGGTGTCCCTACCCAACGCTTCCACTCTTCTGGAGTGTTCACGTTCACAAAAGAGATCAATTCAGGGTCCACCCGACGTAACGCGTTCTCATCCACATACCGCACCCGCACATCGGGCAGAAAGGAGATAAGACGCTTTCGCCCCTCGCGGATAGCCTTTTCCACCGCGGGGAGACAAGTAGCCGGACGGTACACAGCGTGTAACGGCTCCTCGCGACCGCCAATGCGGGGCATAACCACATCCACATCATTGGCTAAAGAGAGCAAGTAAGCAAATGTCTCCTGTTGAACCAGAGGCATATCACAGGCCACAACCATTATCAGATCGCCCTGAGCAGCAGCAAATGCAGCCTGCAAACCAGCCAGCGGCCCCACACCCTCATAGCGATCCAGAACCACTGGCACCCCTAAAAACGCGTACGTTTCAGGAGTTCGGGCCACGATTAGGACCTCATCCGCCAGGGGGTTCAGGCGTTCAATAATGTGGACAATAAGAGGCTGTCCGCGGATTGGAAGGAGCGCCTTGTTGCGTCCCATACGGGTACTTTTTCCCCCAGCGAGCACCGCCAACGTGACCGTCATTTTATCCCATATCCTCCCAATGCACTCAATTATACTCCTTCCCGTCCAGCGCCTCCAATTCCCAGCGAGAAGGCTTGAATGGTGAGATACGGGAACGGATCTGAAGGACAACGTCGCCAAGCAACAGATTATTCCTCTAGCAAAATAGAATATTAACAAGCCTCGGAGGGGCAGTCCATAGACCACAAACATACCGTAACTCCCTGGAGTTTGACAATCAACGAGTAAACGATATACTATAGAAACAGCCTGTGAGGGCTGCACTTGACAATTGAACAGGTCCGTTGGGGGAGCCGGGGAGAGCCCGGCTGAGAGGGTGACCGGATCCGTCACCGACCCCTGGAACCTGATCCGGGTAATGCCGGCGTAGGGAAACGGGCATTTCGACAAGCGCAGAAATCGCCACCGACCCGAGACCGGGACCCGGTGGCGATTTGCTTTTAGGGGGCCAGATAATGACACAAAAGGTGGTGATTTTCACCAATGGGGAATGTGCTCCACCCAGAGGACTAGATACCTACCTGCTTGGGCGCACGGTCATCTGCGCGGATGGAGGAACGCGCCACGCGTTGGAACTGGGGCTCATGCCTGCCGTAGTTATCGGCGACCTGGATTCCTTGCCCCCAGACGCGCGCCCTCGACTAGAAGCCGCCGGCACCCAGTTCCTGACCTATCCCCGGGACAAGGATTACACGGACCTGGAATTGGCCTTGAAATACGCGGTGGAGCAGGGTGCCAAGGATATCCTGCTGTTGGGATTGCTGGGTGGCCGCCTGGACCAAACTCTGGCCAATGTGCTCCTCCTGGCCCGGCCGGAATGGGATGCCGCACGGCTATGGTTCGTCCACGGCTCGGAGCAGGCCTATCTCCTGCGGGGAGGGGAAGCCCTAACCCTCCACGGACGGTCCGGCAACATAGTCTCTATCATCCCCCTTACCCCCACAATGACAGGTGTGACCACTCAGGGCCTGCGCTGGCCCCTGCACAACGCCACCCTCTACTTCGGCCACACACTGACGGTCTCCAACGAGTTGGTGGGAAAGGAAGGAAAGGTCATAGTGGGGGAGGGAAGAGGAATAGTGGTGATAAGGGGAGATGAGAAATGAGAGGAGAACGATCCGTCCTTTGTTGGACAAAACACGAACTCAACCTGTTATAGACCAACCTGTAGCCAGGCCAGGACATCTTAACCGTTACCCATTCATTGTTATGAAATGTGCCGGAGGTGCGAGATGAAACGCTTGCCGCTGTTAACGCTAATGATTGCTATTCTCATCATGCTCCTTGCAGTCGCCTGTCGGCCGGCAACGCCGCCGACAGCAGAGCCAACCGCGACGCCCACCCCCAGTGGACCGCGCGAGTTGGTGGTGATGACTCACGATTCCTTCGAAGTCAGCGAAGAGGTGATGCGCCAGTTTGAAGAGGCCAACCACGCAAAGGTCACCGTCCTTAAAAGCGGGGACACAGGCTCCGCGCTGAACAAGGCCATCCTATCCAAGGACGCCCCCCTCGCGGACGTGTTCTACGGCGTGGACAACACCTTCCTCACCCGCGCGCTCAACGCGGACATCTTCGAGCCCTACACGTCCCCCCTGCTGGACCGCATTCCTGACACCTTTAAGATGGACCCGCAAAACCGGGCCCTCCCCGTGGACTACGGAGACGTGTGCCTCAACTACGACAAAGCCTACTTCAAAGAACACCACCTGGCCGTACCCCAATCCCTGGAGGACCTGACCAAGCCGGAATACAAAGGCCTGTTGGTGGTGGAAAACCCAGCCACCTCCTCCCCGGGGCTCGCGTTCATGCTCGCCACCGTAGGCCACTTCGGGCCGGATAAGTTCCTGGACTACTGGAAAGCCCTGAAGGAGAACGACGTCCTGGTAGTGGACGACTGGAACACCGCGTACTTCACCCATTTTAGCGGCTCCGCGGGCAAAGGAGCGTACCCACTGGTCGTCTCCTACGGCACCAGTCCCGCGGCCGAAGTCTACTTCGCGTCTTCGCCCATTGAGGAACCGCCCACAGCCGCGATCACCGCGGATGACACCTGTTTCCGCCAGATTGAGTTTGTGGGCATCCTTAAGGGCACGAAAAATCGAGACCTGGCCGAAAAATTCGTGGACTTCATGCTGGACCTGAACTTCCAACAGGACATCCCCTTGCAGATGTGGATGTTCCCGGTGCGGCCCGACGCGTCACTCCCTGATGTCTTCGTCAAATTCGCCAAAATGGCCGAAAAACCTGCTTACGTCTCCCCAGACGACATCAACGCGCATCGGGAGGAGTGGATTAACGCCTGGACCGAGGTGATGCTGCGGTGATCGCAACACGAAACGCCGGGCAGCGGCTCAAGGGTATCCCCTGGGCCGCTGCCCTCTGGATTCCAACCCTCATCTTCCTGGGACTCTTCTTCTTCTACCCCCTGGTCAGCATCCTGCGCCTGGGCTTGAGTCCCCACCAGATTATCGTGGCCCTGAGCAAAGAAGGGGGGCTCATCTGGCGGGTCGTGCGCTTCACCCTGTGGTTGGCCGCTCTTTCCACCCTGCTGACCCTCCTGGTGGGACTGCCTGCCGCGTACGTGTTCGCGCATTACCGCTTTCCGGGCAAAGACGTGCTGCGAGCATTGACCACCCTGCCTTTCATGCTGCCCACCGTCGTCGCAGCAGCCGGGTTTAACGCCCTGCTGGGCCCGCGCGGCTGGATCAACCTGGCTCTCATGGCCCTTCTCCACCTGGAGCGCCCGCCTATTCCCTTCCTTAACACCCTGTGGGCCATCCTCATCGCGCACGTGTTCTACAACACCACCATTGTCCTGCGGGTGGTGGGCAACGCATGGGCCCACCTGGACCCACGGCTTGTGCAAGCCGCGCGCGTCCTGGGCGCGAATAGCCGCCGTGCGTTTTGGGAGGTCACGTGGCCCCTGCTGCGGCCCGCGGTCCTGGCCGCGAGCCTGCTTGTCTTCCTCTTCGACTTCACAAGTTTCGGCGTGGTACTTATCCTGGGGGGGCCTCGATACGCGACCATTGAAGTGGCCATCTACATCCAGGCCTTGCGCATGTTGAACCTCCCCCTGGCTGCACTTCTCTCCGTTATCCAACTCCTCTTCACCCTGGGCCTGACCGTGGCCTACACCCATATCATGGCCCGGATCATCATCCCTACCATTCCCCGGGCCGAAGCCGAAACCGCGCGTTTCCCCAGGCGGAGAGAACGCCTTATCATCCTTGGCGTCATCGGGGTTCTGCTCATCCTCCTCATCTCCCCCCTGGTCGCCCTGGTCCTGCGGTCCTTTGTCCAATTGGAACCCGCGCACACGGGCACTCGGGAGGCCGTGCACCGTTTCACCCTCGCCTACTATCGGGAACTTTTCTTCAACCGACGAGCCTCCCTGTTCTACGTGCCTCCCATTCTCGCAGTGCGTAACTCCTTCCTCTACGCGCTGACCACCGTGCTTGTCTCCCTGGGGCTGGGGTTACCCACCGCGTATCTCCTGGCCCGGCGAGGCCCTCTGGCACGGGTGCTGGACCCTCTGCTTATGCTGCCGTTGGGCACCTCCGCGGTGACCCTGGGCCTGGGCTTCATCATCGCGTTTAGCCGTCCTCCTCTGGCCTGGCGCACATCTCCCTGGCTCATCCCCCTGGCCCACAGCCTGGTCGCCTTCCCCTTTGTCGTGCGCACCCTGCACCCCGCGCTCGCGTCCATTCCCCCGCGACTGCACGAAGCTGCAGCCGTCCTTGGGGCAGGACCGTGGCGTACCTGGTGGGAAGTAGACCTGCCCATTGTGGCCCGAGCCGCGGTCGTGGCCGCGGTGTTCGCGTTCACCGTCTCCATGGGAGAGTTCGGCGCGACCTCCCTCCTGGCCCGGCCCGACTACCCGACCATCCCCATCGCCATCTATCGATTCCTCTCCCAGCCCGGCGCACTGAATTACGGCCAAGCCCTGGCAATGGCCACCCTCCTCATGGCCGTGGTCGGCGTGAGCATCGTGAT
>CAYOAZ010000045.1:0-35351 GCA_964402285.1 uncultured Anaerolineae bacterium
CCTCATTCCGCTCCCCTCGCTGTCGGATGTTTTCTTTCCGAATCCCGTCCCGTCGAATCTCAAACCGGTCGAAATCGTTAGCCACAATCACATGGGGAAAGATGGCCTTGGCCTCCTCCTCGATCTGGGCGGCCGTGTATCGGCGAGAAATATGTGTGAGAATAAGGTGCTTCACCCCTGCGTCGCGGGCCAAACGCGCGGCCTGGGCCGCGGTCAAGTGTCCAAATGCGCGCGCCAAATCGGCCTCACTTTCCAGGTACGTGGCCTCGATCACCAGCACATCCACACCTTCACACACCGGCACCAGCGGTTCTGTCTCGGCCGCGTCTCCCACAAATGCCACCCGAATGCCCGGCCGCGGCGGACCCAGTACCTCGTCCGGGTGGACTACTCGGCCTGAAGGCAACATCACCGCCTCGCCGGATACCAAACGCCGTCGTTCCGGTCCGGGAGGCACCCCCAACGCCTCGGCCTTTTCTGGTAAGAAAGGACGGCGGGCCGGTTCCTCGAACAAAAAACCATAGCACCCCTCACCCCGGTGTACAACCGGGAACACAGAAACCGTCAACCGTTCATCTTGCATGAGCACACCTGGCTCAACCTCTATTAAATCCACATCCAGCGGGTACTCCCCCGGCCCAAACACCACATCTAAAAGCCCCTTCACCCGCTGTAAGGGCCAACGCCCACCGTAAATGGACACATGCTTTATCATCTCCCATCGGCCCATCGTAGAAAGAAGTCCACCCAGCCCTAAAATATGATCCAAATGCCCGTGGGTTAACAGAATTGTGTCCAGGCGGCGGAAGCCCAGGCCGCTGATGAGAAGTTGACGCTGGGTTCCCTCCCCGCAATCAATCATAAAACGCTTATCCTCGTGCATGAGCAAGGCAGAGGACAGCCCTCTATCCACTGAAGGAGCAGAAGCCGATGTGCCTAAGAAGACAAGTTCGAACATTGAACGATCACGCGCTCCTTTTCTTCAAGAATGGAAACCTCAGCCGGAATGAACTGAGTGCTCAACCAAATAACCGTACGCAAATGATTGCTCAACTGAGGCGTACTGAACGACCACGAAGAAATCCCGCGCGCCAACAAAGGTACAATCACCTGGTCAGCCAAGTAAGGGTCCAAAGCGGCAGGACTGCGGTGAAACGCCAGAAACTCCTCCACCGCCTCTTCAGCCACCTGTTCCGCGGGCTTTCCCTTCTTCCCCAGAGCGGCACCGCCGCCCCAGCCGTTCTCATACGTGGCACCAACAACCACACAGGTCCCCACCCCTGGACTGGGCGCGTCCACCACGTCCACCCGATTGGGTGAGATCCCAGCCTCTCGCAACCTCTGCACCGCCCGTTTTGCCTGACGGTCTCGAATGTGTTTGGGGAGATTACTGCTCGCCGAAAGCACCCACACATATTGCAAAGCCCCGCGTTCCACCCACATCACCGACGCGGGCGGGGAAGAGGGGGGGCGCAACGACACCGTAACTCGTCCCCCACCTCGCGGGTACCATCCCCACCGTTTAATCTCCATGGACACATCCCAGCCGAGTTCGCGCACAGCCGGCAGAAAAACATGGGCCAGATAATGATACGTGGGGCTCATGGGAACGTGCGTTCCCCCAGTGACCGTCACCCAGGACGGTGTGTTCAGTTCTGCCAGGGGCGGGATCAACGTCTGCAGGATAAGCGTGACCGATCCCGCAGTTCCCACATCAAAGCGATAACTTCCCGGTTCGGCCGCGTGAGTGGGCACAAACGTCAGCGTCTGACTTCCCACCTGATCGCCCTCAACGCGTGCATCGCACAATTCGGCCGCGGCTCGGACAGCCGTGACGTGTTGAGGGCGCAACCCGGGTTTACTGCGGCGACCGCGAATGCGCTCCATGCGAAAGGGCGTACCCGTAATAACGGAAAGGCTCAATGCAGAGCGTAAAATTTGGCCTCCACCTTCGCCAAAACTCCCGTCAATCGTCAACATCCTTCAGCCTTTCCATCCCCAGTGTAGGGAAATTGCACAACATAACCACCCCGCCAACGAACATCCCCGAAACATTTACGCCCCGCGCGTCGACCTTGAGCGGCTTGGACAGAGATCACATCTTCATCCCCACCTGAACGGAGAACAGTATCTCCTTGCAAGCGATTATACCTTGGACGCCAAAATGGGTACAATAGGGAATGGGAGAACGGTTTCTCAAGGCCCTACCATAAAGTATCCAAAGGACGATCTCTGGGGGGAGGAGGCGCTGGCGTGCAGGACGAACGTGGAGGATCCATGTTGCCTAAACGTATGCGCGCCATGTGGTGGTTGTACCCAGGAATGCGCATAAAGCGCTGGGTCATCGTGATCTCCCTGGGGGTCTCATCCATTGCTGTGGGTTTCACCTACATCCTGCGGGCCGTGTATTGGGATCAGGCCCACCCTCGTTGGATGTACTACGCGTTTCTGATTTTCCTGCCGCGTCCCATCCGCACCATGCTATTCGTCAGCGTGGGCATTGCCCTCCTCTTCTTCGGCATCATGGAATTAAATCGGACATTGCTTCGTCCCTTTGTGCCCAAAGGTCACAACGCCATAGAAGTCTTATACCGGTACCATCGCCAGGAGCGCGGGCCCAAGATCGTGGCCATTGGCGGTGGGCATGGCCTTTCCACCCTGCTCCGCGGCTTGAAAGAGTACACCGGCAACATCACAGCCATTGTGACCGTGGCAGACGACGGAGGCAGTTCTGGTCGCCTGCGTCGGGAACTGGGCATCCTGCCACCGGGGGACTTTCGCAACTGCATAGCCGCGCTCTCCGACGCGGAAGATCTGATGACTCGGTTGCTACAATACCGCTTTGCCGGGCCGCGGACCGGTCTAGGGGGGCACAGTTTTGGCAACCTGTTTATCGCGGCCATGATAGGGGTGACCGGCAGTTTTGAGAAAGGCCTGGAAGAATCCAGTCGGGTTCTGGCTGTGCGGGGTCGCGTCCTTCCTGCCACCCTGGAAAGGGTGACCCTGTGCGCGGAAGTGGCTCACTTCGAAAACGGCGAACTGGTGGGGTGGGAGCGCGTCGTGGGCGAATCCAACATCCCCAAAAGTGGCGGCCGAATTATGCGAGTATACCTGGAACCTGAGGTAACTCATGCCTATCCCGAAGTCCTCCGTGCTATACTAGACGCGGATCTCATTGTGGCCGGACCAGGAAGTCTGTACACAAGTGTCTTGCCCAACCTGCTGGTGCGGGAAATTGTGGAAGCATTACGAGTGACCCGGGCACCGAAGGTATACATCGCCAACGTGACCAGCCAAAAAGGAGAAACGGACGGGTACACCTTGGGGGATCACGTGCGGGTCTTGCACGAACACATGGGTTTGGAATTGTTCTCCACCGTCCTGTACAATACGAACTACACACCCTTGCTTCCCCCAGGTGTTGAGTGGGTGAAACCCACGCCCGAGGACACACACGCGTGGGAACTGATAGGGGCCGACCTGGTGGATGAACAGACACCCTGGCGACATCATTCGCAGAAACTCGCCGAACAAGTGATGGCACTCATTAAGGAACGACGCGCGGTGTTCGTGTGATTTCCCGGATCCCAATTTTGTTGGACAACGGAGTGAGCCTCGGGCCGGGGGAGAGAAGGCCCGTGTTCCCTTCCTGGCCGAGGCATACAAAATTCAAGAGACACACAAAAAGGAGGATATAGCCATGACCACACGTATTGCCATTAACGGATTTGGCCGCATTGGACGACAGGTGTTCAAAGCCATCCAGGAAAAGTACGCGGACACCCTGGAAGTCGTTGCTATTAACGACCTCTTTAGCGCGGAGATGAACGCCCACCTGCTCAAGTACGACACCAACTACGGTCGCTACCCGGGCACAGTGGAAGTAAAGGACGGCAACCTTATAGTGAACGGCAAGGAAATCAAAGTCTTTGCTCAGCGCGATCCTTCCCAATTGCCCTGGGGCGACCTGGGCATTGACATCGTAGTGGAGTCCACAGGCGTATTTCGCGAGCGGGAAAAGGCGGCCATGCACCTGCAGGCCGGAGCCAAGAAAGTCATCATCTCCGCGCCAGCCAAGGGACCGGACATCACCATCGTGTTGGGAGTGAACCACGAACAGTACGATCCCGCCAAACACCACATCATCTCCAATGCCTCCTGCACCACCAACTGTTTGGCCCCCGCGGCCAAAGTGGTGAACGACAACTTCGGCATCATCCGCGGAGTGATGACCACCGTCCACGCGTACACCAATGACCAGCGCATCCTGGATTTGCCCCACAAGGACCTGCGCCGGGCACGGGCCGCAGCCATGAACATCATCCCCACCACCACGGGCGCGGCCAAAGCGTTGGCCCTGGTCATCCCCGAACTGGAAGGCAAATTCGACGGCATGGCCATGCGCGTGCCCGTTTCCACGGTCTCCATCGTGGACTTTGTCGCGCTCATCGAAAAGGAAACCACCACAGAAGAACTGCTGGACGCGTTCCGGGCTGCCGCGGCCGGGCCCATGAAGGGCATTTTAGGCGTCAGCGAGGAGCCCCTGGTCTCCTCCGACTTCAAAGGAGACGAACGCTCCAGCATCATTGACGCCCTGTCCACCAAAGTGTACGGCGGCAACATGGTGAAAGTCCTCTCCTGGTACGACAACGAGTGGGGCTACTCGGTCCGTGTGGCCGACCTGGCCAAGTACATGGCAGATAAAGGGATCTAATTCGCTTCAACGCGCGGCGCATCGCACGTGATACGTGATGCGTAACCACGCATCACGTATCACGCACCTTTCGTCCATTATTGCGTCTCGCACGAGGAGGAATTCAACATGCGCAAGAAGACGATCCGTGACGTGGATGTGCGGGGGCGCAAAGTATTAGTGCGGGTGGATTTCAATGTGCCCATTCAGGACGGCAAAGTCGTGGATGACACCCGCATCCGAGCGGCGCTCCCCACCATTCAATACCTGTTGGATCACGGCGCGGCGGTCATCCTCATGTCCCACCTGGGACGTCCCAAGGGAAAACCCGACCCCAAGTACTCTTTGCGGCCTGTTGCCGAACACCTGGCCACCCTGCTGGGCCGACCCGTCAAATTCTCTCCCGAGACAGTCGGTCCCCAGGCTGAGGCTATGGCTCAGGCGTTAAAACCCGGCGACGTCCTCCTGTTGGAGAACACACGCTTCCACCCTGGAGAGCGGAAAAACGACCCTGAATTCGCGCGACAATTGGCAGCGTTAGCCGGCCCCAACGGCCTCTTTGTCAACGACGCGTTTGGCAGCGCTCACCGCGCCCACGCGTCCGTGGTGGGCGTAGCCCAGTACCTCCCTGCAGTGGCCGGCTTCCTCATGGAAAAGGAACTGGACTTCCTGGGACGGCTTCTCACATCGCCGGATCGTCCCTTCGTCGCCATCCTGGGCGGGGCCAAGATCTCGGACAAAATTGGCGTCATCCGCAGCCTCCTGGAAAAGGCGGACAAACTCCTCATTGGCGGCGGTATGGCCAACACCTTCTTCAAGGCCCAGGGCTATGACGTGGGCGATTCCCTGGTAGAGGATGATGTGGTCGATGTGGCGCGGGAACTCCTAGAAAGCGCGGGGGATGCCCTTATTTTGCCGGTGGATGTGGTTATTGCGGACCGATTTGCTCCGGACGCAGAACGCCGCGTCGTCCCTGTGGGAAACATTCCCGCGGGGTGGCGGATCCTGGACATCGGTCCGAAGAGCGTGGAACGCTTTAAAGCGGAACTTCAAGCCGCGAAGACCGTGTTCTGGAACGGTCCCATGGGAGTGTTCGAGTTTCCCCGTTTTGCCGAGGGAACCTTTGCCATTGCTCGGGCTGTTGCCAGCCTGGAGAACGCGGTTACCGTCATCGGCGGTGGGGATTCCGTTTCCGCGGTGAAGCAGGCGGGGGTCGCGGACAAGATCACCCACATCTCCACTGGTGGCGGCGCGAGCCTGGAATTCATCGAGGGCAAGGAACTCCCGGGTGTGGCAGTGTTGGAAGACAAGTGAGCGCGGCGTAACAGGAGCGGTCGTGAAATCGTTGAATGAAATGAGGTCAAGGCATGTCCTTTCTCTCGCGGCTCTTTCGGCGGAAATACGAAGACTTGCGCTTTTACCCTGTACGGGTGCGCTGTGCGCGCTGTGGGGAAATTTTGGAAACGCGCATAGACCTGCACAATGACCTGACCGCCCGCTACGACACCAACGGGCGGGTGACCGGGTATTACGTGCGCAAACTCCTGCAAGGAAGTGGGCATAACAGGTGTTTCGCCACTATTGAAGTAGAACTTTTCTTCGATGCCCGTCGACACCTTGTCGACCGCCGCATCCGAGGGGGGACCTTTGTAGAGGACGTGGAACAGTGAACAGGATCGTTGCGCAGGCCACGACACGCCACATGCATTACATCTTGCGCGTAATGTAAGGGGGAAACATGCGAAAGCCTTTTATTGCTGGTAACTGGAAAATGCACAAGACCATCGGCGAAGCGCTGGAACTGGTCAACGCGCTTCGGCCCCTGGTCCAGGACATTGAGAGTGTGGACATTGCGGTTTGTCCGCCCTTTACGGCTCTGGCCGCGGTATCTGACGCGGTGCAGGGAAGCAACATCCGTGTGGGCGCGCAGAACATGTTTTGGGAGGAGGCCGGGGCGTACACCGGCGAAATTTCCCCACTGATGCTGAAAGAACTGGTCACCTACGTGATTATCGGCCACTCGGAACGGCGTAAGTACTTTGGGGAAACGGACGAAACCGTCAACCGCAAGGTGAAGGCTGCCCTTGCCCACGGCCTATTGCCCATCATCTGTGTGGGAGAAGTTCTGGAGGAGCGGGAAGCAGGCAAGACCGACGAAGTGGTACGGCGTCAGGTGCTGGGCGCATACGCGGGTCTGAGCGCGGACCAGGCCCGGCAGACCACCATCGCCTATGAGCCGGTGTGGGCCATTGGCACGGGAAAGGCGGCCACGCCTGAGGACGCGAACGACGTTATTGGCCGAGTTATTCGGGGCACGTTAGCGGACCTGTTCGGTGCGGAGGTCGCCCAGAGCATACGCGTTCAATACGGTGGAAGTGTTAAACCGGGCAATATTGCTGGCTTCATGGAGCAACCGGAGGTAGATGGTGCTTTAGTAGGCGGAGCCAGTTTGAAAGCCGACGTGTTTGCGGAGATTATCCGCATTACTGCAGATATCCGTTCGCGCTAGAAACGGAGGAGTTTAGTGCTCATCGACGTCTTGCATCGGCTCATTGGGATTATTGTGTTGACTGTCCTTTTGGCGCGGTTGAGCGATTGGGTGAGTACGCACTTGCAAGGTGTTGGCTATCTGGTGTCGCGAAGTCATCAGATAGCCACTTTTTTTATGTTTCTGGTATTAGCGCCTGGCATTTTCGTCCACGAGTTCAGTCATTGGATCGTTGCGAAATTATTAGGTGTGCGCACAAAAGGGTTCCGAGTTTGGCCTAAACGCACACGTCGTGGGAAAATACAGTTAGGTTCTGTGCAGGTACAAGGGGCTGGACCGGTGAGTTTGGCCCTTATTGGTATGGCACCTTTTCTTCTGGGCGTGTTAGCGTTGGTGTTGTTGGGTGGGTGGTTATTTACTGCTCCGGCATACATGGCAGATTGGAGGCACTGGTTTTCACTGGATCAGTGGAAAGAGGAATGGGCGTTCTTTAGCAGCGCGAATTGGCCTTGGCGGTTTTATGCCATCTGGCTCATTGGCAGTTCCATGATGCCCAGTGCTCCGGATCGTGAACCACTTCGGCCGGTGCTTGTTGTATTGATTGGGGCAGCAATTATCGCGTACGTAGCCGGTGTGATTCCTGCCGTTCCTGTGTGGGTATACAAGGGCGTTATGGAGTTACTGGACCGGCTTGCTGCTGCCTTTTGGTTGGCCGTTTTGGGCAACGTATTAGTGATGTTCTTTTTGGTGGTGGTGGAAGAGGCCGCAGCCCGAGTATTCGGTGTGCGGGTTTCGTACGAATGACCAAACGAGGCTCATCCAAAACAGTCCATCGCTTACGGCCAGGAGAATAAGGTTTTTTCATAGATTTCGGATCCATGGACTTTCTCAACGCTGTTGCATAACGTCGGAAAGGAGGCCTCGAGATGGTGGTGTATTCGGAGTTAAACCCGCCCCCCAGGTTGTTGTTAGGCCCGGGGCCCAGTAACGTTGCTCCTCGTGTGTTGAAGGCCATGAGCATGCCCACTATTGGGCATCTCGACCCGGCCTTTCTGCAGTTAATGAGCGATGTACAAACACTTCTTCGTCACACATTTCGTACGGATAACTGGCTGACTTTACCCATCTCTGGTACTGGCAGCGCGGGGATGGAAGCAGCCATTGCCAACTTTGTTGAGCCTGGGGACCCTGTACTGGTATGTATTAACGGTTACTTTGGGGAACGTTTGGCCGAAATGGCCAACCGTTATGGCGCGAAGGTGTATCGCCTCGAAAAGCCCTGGGGCGAGATTTTCACGCCGGAGGAAGTGGATGCTGCACTGCGTGAACATCCCGCCAAAATTGTGGCCATCGTGCACGCGGAAACCTCCACAGGCGTGTTGCAGCCCCTGGAGGGCATTTCCGAGGTAGTTCATAAGCATGGCGCTTTGATTCTTGTGGATGCTGTTACCTCTTTGGGGGGTGTGCCCCTGTTTGTGGACGATTGGGATCTGGACATTGTGTACAGTGGTACCCAGAAAGCATTGAGTTGTCCTCCGGGATTAGCGCCCATCACCGTGAGTGAACGGGCAGAAGAAGTCCTATCCAGGAGGAAAACCAAGGTCATCAGTTGGTATCTTGATTTGACCATGGTCCGGAAGTACTGGGGCGTAGAACGCACATACCACCACACAGCCCCCATCAACATGATTTACGGGTTGCGGGAAGCATTGCGCATTGTCCAGGAGGAAGGCCTGGAACGGCGTTGGCATCGACATCGGCGGAACGCGACCTTCCTGTGGACCGGCCTGGAGTCCTTGGGCTTCCAACTGGTAGTGCCGCGTGAGTACCGCCTCCCCACCTTGACCACGGTGTACGTGCCTGAGGGTGTCAACGGTGCCTTTGTGCAGCGCCGCCTGCTGGAGGACTACAACATTGAGATCGGCGGCGGGTTGGGCGCGTTCCGCGGTAAGGTGTGGCGCATTGGACTCATGGGGGAATCCTCCCGTCGTGAGCATGTGGTCTTATTACTGGCCGCGCTCAAGGAAATTTTGCGGTTGTGATCACCAATACAGTGAGCAGGAAAATTTGACAGGGTACAGGGGTTTGCGTACAATGCCCCCAACTTGGAATTGTAGGGGATAAGGATGAGCATTAGCGCTCTCGTTGTCGTCCTCATTATCGTCGTCTTGTTGCGCGGGATCGTTATTTTGGTCCCCGGAATGTCCCGCGCTGGGAGGCACGTGAGGGCGTAACGGAGCGCAACTCACTAGGGAGCAACGAAGACCCCCTTCCGGCAGGGAAGGGGGTCTTTTTTTATTCCAATCCGAATGGAGCGTCTTCTTACGGTGCAGGGATTGGGGGCTTGTCGTTCACCGGGAAGACGACAACATTCGGATTTCAACCACCGGGAGGAGGTGCTGGTATGGCACGAGGAACTGTTCTCATTCGAGAGGATCGCTGCAAAGGGTGTGAGTTATGTGTACACGCCTGTCCTCAAGATGTGCTCCGTCTGGCCGACGACCGCTTCAACGCGAAGGGGTACCGCCCCGTCATCCTGGACGAGAGCGTTAACTATTGTACCGGGTGCGGTATTTGTGCGGTGGTTTGCCCCGACGTGGTCTTTACCGTGCTGCGGGAGCCCACACGCCGTGCTAAAGCGGCTTGAAAGGAGGAGGTCATGGCCAAGGAACTTTGGAAAGGAAACGAGGCACTGGCCGAGGCTGCAATCCGGGCGGGGGCTGAGGCCTTCTTTGGATACCCAATCACCCCCCAGTCCGAACTGCTGGAGTACATGTCCCGCCGTATGCCCGAACTAGGGCGCGTGTTCCTCCAGGCCGAGAGCGAAATCGGGGCGATCAACATGGTCTACGGTGCGGCCTGCGCCGGAGTACGCGTCATGTCCTCTTCCTCTTCCCCTGGCATCAGCCTGATGCAGGAAGGCTTGAGTTACATCGCAGGCAGCGATGTCCCCGTTGTCCTCATCGACATCATGCGCGGTGGGCCGGGATTAGGAAACATTCAGCCTTCCCAGGGGGATTACTTTCAGATGACCAAAATGGCGGGCCACGGTGATTTTCACCCGCTTTCCCTGGCACCCTCTACAATTCAGGAAGCCGTGGATTTGATTTACGAGAGTTTCGACCTGGCCTTCAAGTATCGCACCATTGTCGTGGTCATGGGTGATGGGTCCATTGGCCAGATGATGGAACCTGTGGAAATGCCTCCGTTCAAGGAATGGCCCGAGGAACGGCCTTCATGGGCCGTTCGGGGCGCGAAAGGGCGTCCGCCCAACGTCATCACATCATTGTACTTGGGCGCGGAGAAGTTGGAACGTCATAACATGCGCTTGCAGAAAAAACTGGCGCAGATTCAGGCCAACGAGCAGCGGTACGAGACGTACATGACCGATGACGCGGAATGGCTCATTGTGGCCTTTGGCACCGTGGGACGCATTGCCAAGTCCGCAGTGCGTCAGGCTCGGGCCGAAGGATTGAAAGTCGGCCTGTTTCGCCCCATCTCCCTCTGGCCGTACCCGGAATCCGCCCTGGACGCGTTGGTTGACCGGGTGAAAGGCATTCTGGTGGTGGAAATGAACGCGGGCCAGATGGTGGAGGATGTGAAGCGCATTGTTGCCCGTCGGCGCCCGGTTCACTTCCTGGGGCGCATGGGTGGCGTTATCCCGCTGCCGGATGACATGCTGGCTGTGCTGGAAGAGATTGTCCGAGGAAATGGCGAGGAGTACCGCTACCTGGGTGGAACTCGCTGGAACTAATCCCACAATCACAGGTTCGGACACGCACTGGGGTATGTACATAAAAGGAGGACACGATGAGCGAGGCAACAACAACCACCGTCCAAAGCCCGGCCGATACAAAGAACATGCAAGTCGTGTACAAACATCCCGAATCGTTGCGGGATGTTCCCACCCACTATTGTCCTGGGTGTACGCACGGCATTATCCATCGACTCATTGCCGAAGTGCTGGATGAATTAGGCGTTCGTGAGCGGACCATAGGCATCGCGCCTGTAGGCTGCGCGGTGCTGGCGTATGAGTACTTCAACATTGACGGTGTAGAAGCCGCGCATGGACGGGCCCCTGCCATGGCAACGGGCATGAAGCGCGTCATGCCGGACAAAGTCATCTTCACCTATCAAGGGGATGGGGATATGGCCTCCATTGGTGGAAACGAGATCCTGCACACGGCCACGCGCGGGGAAAACATCACCGTCATCTTCGTGAACAACACCGTGTACGGGATGACGGGTGGCCAAATGGCTCCTACCACCCTTCCCGGACAGGTGACCACCTCTTCCCCGTACGGTCGAGACACCCAAATGCAAGGGCATCCCATGCGCATCACCGAAATGCTTGCCCTGGCCCCTGGAACGGCTTACGCGGTCCGGCGTTCCATGCACTCTGTCGCGGAAATTCGCAAAGCCAAGAAAGCCATCAAGTTGGCATTTATGGCCCAGTTAGAGGGACTTGGCTTCAGCATTGTGGAGATCTTGAGCACGTGTCCCACAGCGTGGCATATCTCTCCCCATGAGGCCTTGAACTTCATCCGGGATAACATGGTGCCCGTGTTCCCCCTGGGAGACTTCAAAGTGCACGAAGCGCTGAAGGGAAGGAGGGTGTGATGGAAACGTCCATCGTCATTGCCGGCTTTGGCGGTCAGGGTGTACTTTTCGCGGGCCAGGTCCTAGCGTACGCGGCCCTGGACCAGGATTTGCACGTCACGTGGTTCCCATCTTACGGGCCGGAAATGCGCGGGGGAACCGCGAACTGCACGGTCGTGGTAGGGGACGAGCCCATTGGATCGCCATTGGTGCGTAACCCTCACGTAGTCATTGCCATGAACCGTCCCTCCATGGACAAATATGAACCCTTGGTCAAACCCAACGGGTTACTTCTAATAAATTCCTCCCTTGTCAACCGCCCTTTAGAGCGGGATGACATCCAGGCGGTGGGTATTCCCGCCAACCACATGGCTGAAAATTTGTTCGGGAACACCCGTCTGGCTAACATGATTATGCTTGGTGCGCTGATCGCGTTGCGTCCCATCATGCCCCTGGAGGCTGTGAAGGACGCGTTGGCCAACCACCTGCCGGAACGCCATCGCCACCTGCTGGACGCGAACTTCCGCGCGTTGGAGACAGGCGCGGAGTACGTGCAGGAAAACATCCTCGTATGAAACTCGGGAGCAGGCCTCAGGCATCTGGGGGGCTGCACCGACACCGCGAGGAAAGCGTGAGGAAATTGGACAAGGAGGGGTAACGATAATCCATCGTTACCCCTCCTGCCTGGCGCGTTAACACGTTGAACAGCACAGGGAAATGAGCGTTTTTGACAAATGAAAAGGAGTTATCCCAGATGACATCCCGACCGACCTGCCGGGTGTATCTTCTGGGAGCGTTTCGAGTGGAGTGTGAGAACACAGGGGAGCGGGAAGTCTCCTCCTTGCAAGCCCGGCGGGTACTCGCGTATCTAGCCCTCCACGCGGAACGGCCGGTGACCAGGGCCAAGATAGTCGGTGTGCTCTTCCCGGAGATGCCCGAAGAGAGGGGCCGACGCGCCTTGAGCCAGGCCCTCTGGCGGCTGCGCACCGCGTTGAACAGGCCCGTTGTCAAGGGCACCCACAACGACATCACCCTCCACCCCGCCATCTGGTCCGACGTGCACACCTTCAGGATCCTGGCCGGCCAGCAGGACGTGCAGGCCTGGGAGGAATCTGTCCTCCTGTACCAGGGCGAATTCCTGCCCGGTGTTTACGATGAGTGGGTCTTAATCGCGCGCGAGCGTTTGCGGGAGACCTACCTTCGGGTGTTGCGTCGCCTGGTTCAGGCGCACAAACAGAGCGGAAATTACGAGCAAGCCCTTCACTACGCGCGCATCCACGTGCGAGAGGAGCCCCTGTGGGAGGAAGGGCACCGGGAGATCATGCAGTTGTACCTGATTCTGGATCGTCCGGCCGCCGCGCTTCAGCAGTACGAAACGCTGCGGGCCTTCCTTGAAGAAGAACTCGGGGTTTCTCCCTCCCCCGGTGTAGAAGCCCTGCTTCAGGTGATTCAAGAGCGATTGCGCACGCAACGCGCGTGGAAAAGTGCCCCCCTCTTCCGGGCCGAACAGCGCATTCCCTTTGTTGGGCGTCACGAGGAGCGGGCCAGGCTTCTGGAGCAGGTGGAACACACCCTACAAGGTCATGGCTCCCTCGTGTTCGTGGAAGGCCGACCTGGCATTGGAAAATCCCGGCTGTTGCGGGAGATTGTAGATGGCGCGCGGTGGCGGGGGATCGCGGTAGGGTGTGGGCAGGCTACCGAGGATGGCGGGGTTTACACACCCTTGCGCGACGCCGTGGAACGTCTCCTTTCGCCAGGGACCGTTTCCTTCCTGCGCCGTCTCCCTTCCCCAATACTGGAGGCAGCGGCTCGGGTCTGGCCCAAGTTGGGCACTCCGGCCGCGCAGGTGGAGCCCCAGCACATACACCGGGCCCTCGCGCAGGTCATTCACACCCTGGCCCAGCGTCAGCCCACCCTCCTCGTGTTGGACGACATCCACCACGCGGACGCGACCATTTTCGACGTATTATCTCACCTGGCCGATGATTTAGCCCACATTCCGCTGTGCATCATTATGACCTATCGACCCATGGAAGTTCAGGCGCGCCCCAGAGTTTGGGAAGGACTCATGGCACTGGATCGGGTAGCCGCGCCGAGCCGTGTGCGCCTGCATCCCCTTACATCGGAGGAGCAAGCGTTGCTCATCGCGGCCGCGTTGGGCACATCCGTAACCGATCCCCTTATCCCTCGATTATCTGCCGCGGTGGGTGATCTCCCCCTACACGTGTTGGAAATGCTGCGTTACCTTCACCGGCGGGGCATTTTACAACGCACAACCGACGGGCAATGGGTTCTAACCACGCCTCCGGACACACCGCTACCGGTTCCACCCACCCTCACGTCGCTGGTTCAGCAGCGCGTTCAGCGGCTTCCCGCGGCTGTCCGGGACTTTTTAGAAGTGCTCTCCGTGTTTGGGGAACGGATTCCTCAGGAAATTGTGGAGGATTGGAGTGCCCTGTACCCCGCGACGGCTTTATCCGATTTGCGGCGGCATGGCTTTCTCACCTGGGATGAAGGCGTGTGGCGTTTCTCCCACGCGCTGATCCAGCAAGCAGTATACACGCGCATTCCGGCCACACGTCGTCCCCACCTCCACCGGAGAGTAGCGGAGCGCCTGACCCAACTGTCGAATCCCCCCTGGGAACAGATAGCCCACCACTGGGAACGGGCTGGACAAACCGCAGCCGCGGTGCAAGCGTACTATCGATTCGCGCAGGAAGCCGCGCACGTTTTTGCCCATGACCAGGTGCTCAAGGCCTGGACCGCGGCCCGCACTTTGCTTCAGGGTCCCGATCCACTGGGGTATGATCTGGGGCACCTTGCGGTCCAAAGTCTTATGGTTCAGGGAAACACTTCGGAAGCGCGGCGCACCCTGGCCCTTCTCCTCTGGTGGGCCCGCTGTTTGCGGGACCAGCGGCGATTGGCCCGGGGTTACTTAACCGGTGGTGAACTCCTGATCCGAATGAACAAACACCGCTCAGCCCGATGGTTCCTGCGCCGTGCCCGTGCCTTGTACGCGGCGTTAGAGGCGAGCAGGGAACAAACGGCAACGCTCACCCTGCTAGCCGATGTGGCCCTCACCACGGGGGACCTGGACCAGGCGGCTCAATACCTGGACGACGCCCTGCACATAGGAGCCAAAGTGGATGCATCCCTCTTCGCGCGCATTGTGGCCCGACAGGCAGTGGTGAACGAGCGCTTAGGGCGTCCTGAAGAAGCATCTCGGTTGTACACCCTTAGCATTCAGAAAGCCCGTGAGGCACAGGACAAATACGTCGAAGGGTTTGTCACCAACGGACTGGGGTTGATCGCCCTGATCGAGCGGGCCCACGAGAAAGCGTGGCGGGTGTTTCGGCAGGCCCTGGCCGTAGCCCGTTCAATGAACGACGTTCATAACACCGCCATTTCCATCCTGAACATGGGCGTCGCGGCAAGTCAAGCCGGGGAGTGGGAAAAAGCCTATGCCCTCGGCCAGAAGGCCCTGGATCTGGTTGAAGAAAGCAGGGACTGGCGCACGTGGATACTGGCGCAGTTGTTGTTATCTTCGGTGGAGACCATGAGTGGACATTTCTCTCAGGCCGCGGAGCGGCTACAGCGGGGAATGCAAAAAGTGCAGGAGATTGGCTTTGTCAGGGGACAGGGGAGCATTGAAGAAGCGTGGGGCATATGGGCTCGGGAACAGGGACGTTTTGAGGATGCCATCATGTGGGGACAACGGGCCCTGCGCACGTTCCAGGATCACGGCCTGTACGGGCGGGTACCTGTGGCCGCGTATGCTCTGGCGACTTCCCTCCTGCTGGCCCGTTCGTACGATTCAGCCCGAGAAGTCCTCCACCTGGGTGTGACTTACGTTCACTCCGCGCAGATGCGCGCCTACTTGCAGGCCGCGCTGGCCGCTCTTTGGGCTTTTGTGGAGGAGAGGGAGCGGGCGCGGAAGATGTTAGACGGGTGCGTGCCGCAGTTGGAGCACATCTCCTCGGATGAATACCTCCCTCTGGGATGGTACCAGGTGGCTCAGGCCGCGGCTCGCGTGATGCCCGAGTACCATGTGCCGGCCGTACGTCGGGCGTACATGGCTCTCCAGGCCCAGTGTCACCACGTTCCTGCCGCGGACCAGCGCTCCTTTCTCCACCGCGTTTTAACTCATCGGCTTATTGTTCAGGAGTGGCAGGCTTTCGCACCCCCCACTGTGGAGCGCTTGCGCATCCCCTTGCCTGGCGAAGACGGCCAGAGCACCATCATGGTCACGTGGACCGTGCAGGCAGGGGAGGAGGATGCCGTGGTGGAGGCACACCATGGTCCTGTTGCGCTACGTCGTCATCGGTTAAAGCGGCTCCTGCGGGAGGCGGCCCAGCAGGGCGCGCGAGCCACCCACCGGGCGCTGGCCCAGGCCTTAGGGGTCAGCGTTCCCACCATCCGTCGGGACCTGCGGGCCTTGCGGGAAACCGCGGAGGATCTCCCCTCTGCCCCCTGAACGTCCTCATCCTTTTCCTCGGCTACGTGTCCTAAGTGCCCCCTCCTGTGGGGCACTCGATAGTCCCAGGTACTGATGGGACTTCGGACTCCTGCTTTTGGACCCTGGATGGGCAACATCTTCCCGAAATTCCTCTGTGACCACCCCTCGCCGTGACGGTTCGGCCGCGCGAAAGACACTTGAGAGACATCTTCCCGTTAGAATAGTGCCTGGGCGAATTGGGAGAGGATGTATTTTCTCCACCCGGCGGATTCCTCTGGTGTTTGGCCCAACCGGGACAGGTATATCTGTCATGCGTGGGGAGGAGGTCTTATGCACCTGGGACATACCTTTATTGTCCGTTTTTGGCAGGAATTCCAACAGGAAAGGGAACATCAGTGGCGAGGAGTGGTTATTCACGTGTACTCCGGGGAACGTGTGCCTGTCCGCTCCGTTGAGGAGGCCACAGACGTGATCATCACGTACTTGCGGACGGCTCCCTCACCCCCTGGTTCCCTTCCTGAGGACTTCCCTTCAACCCTGCGGTGAACTTGGTCCAACGGCAAGGAGGAATGTGAACATGCGACATCGGACATGGCTGAACGTGCTGCTTATCTTGACTCTCTTATCTTTGCTTGGGGGCGCCTGTGGGGGCAAGGGGACCCCGCCCGGTACTGTGCCGCCCCCAACACCAACCTCGCCCCCCCTGGAGGTGCTGGATGTCACCTTTGCTCATGGTTTGACCGCGGAAATGGTTCCCGTGGACCCGGGCAATGTGTTTCACCCTGAGGAGACGGTGTATCTCTCTGTTAAACTCAAGGGCGTCCAGAGATCGGGTCGGGTGAAAGCCGTCTTCTTCAAGGGGAACGAAGAGTTTGCCGCGGTGACTGTTGACCTGGAGAAGGAGATACGGGGCTTCATTGTTGCTGTGGGGGGCAACACGTACGTTGGCTTCACCCTGAAGCCCAAGGCTCCCCTGCCGCCGGGGGATGATTATAAGGCTAACGTGTACGTCAATGACGAACTCGTCGGCGTCTACACCTTCAAAGTTCTTGGAACGGGCGTCCAAGGCGCGAAGGACGCGCCCGCGGCTCAGCCCACGTCCCCACCTGCTGCCACCGAAGTTCCTGTTTCGCCCGGAGAGGTGACCATCCACGCCCTCTACTACGCACATGATCCCCGGGAGGGGAAAGCCATAGGGGGTATTTCCCCGGTGCGCATTCGGGTAGCGCCGGCCGCGGAAAAGGGGGAATTGCGAGTGGGCTTTTTTGAGGAGGAAGTGGCCGGAACCGGTGACATGTGGCACACCGCGGGGTGGATGGCTGTGGTTGTTGCCAGTCAGATCCTGGGTATCGACCCGCGGGATTATGAGTTTTCCTTTTCCGTTGGGGGACGCATTGATGGCCCCAGCGCGGGGTCCTACATGACCGTGGGCATTCTGGCTGCACTGTTGGGACAACCTTTGCGGGAGGATGTTGCGATGACCGGAACCATCAATCCCGACGGCACTGTGGGACCTGTCGGGGGCATCCCGCACAAAATCCAGGGCGCGGCAGAGCGTGGTGTCACCCTGGTCCTTATCCCGGCGGGGCAGCGATACGATTACGACCAGAACAAGGGGAGGGCTGTGGATGTGTATGACGTGGGCGAACGGCTGGGTGTGCAGGTTCGGGAGGTGAGCACGGTTTTTGAAGCCTACGAGATCCTCACCGGCACGCGCTTGCCCCGGCCCCAGACAAGCATGAACGCTCCCCAACTGCCAGATAGGGCCTTTGACCGGACGCGCGCCAAGGCTCAAGAATGGTTCTCTCGCTACGAGAATGCCCGAAATCGGTTCAACAGCCTGCCGGAAGAGATAACTCAATACTTCGTGGATGTCATGGCCGACGCGGATGAGAGGGCCGCGCGGGCACAGAGTGCATTACAGCAGGGGTTGGCTGCTGTCGCCTACCAGCGGGCTGTGCAGGCGGCCATTGGTGCACACATCTGGCTCCTCACCGCGGAAATGCTCGAACGCTACGCGACCGGTGGTCTCAGCGCGGCAGTGGATTACCTCCTTTCCAACCAGGCCTCCCTGAGCGAGTTGGACGCTGTTATGGACCTTCTGGGCACTGAGCAACCTCGGACTGCCGGGGATTACATTGCTCTTTTCGACGCCTACATGTCCATTGGTCAGGCCCAGGGGCTTGTCGTCATCGCGACCCAGCGATTGCGCGCGTTGGACCAGCAAGCCGCGAGCATGAGCGAGGAGGAGATTTTGGGGGAACTTGTGCAACTTTCCGCTTATTATGTCTTGGCCCATAACCTGGTACAACTGGCGCGGGATAGTGTGAATATTGGGTTTGGGTATGGTGCTGCTGTGGTAAAGGACCCTGAACGGGTTGCGGCGATGGAATCTCTTCTCCGGCGCGCGGCTGAAGCCAACCTCCGTTATTTCGAAGCCACCGTGGTGGACGAGTACGCCAAGACATTTGGTGTGCACCCGGAGCAAATGAAGGCCTTGCTGATGAACTACGATACCGGCTATCTCCTCACGGTGGCCTCAGAACAGGGGACGCGTGCCCTGGCCGGCCAGTTAGCCGATACAGGTCAGCAGACCGCCCTGATTCTGGGCAACAGCATCAGCAATTACGCCCAGTCAGCCGGGCTGATCGCCAAGTACTATTCCCTGGGTGCCCAGTTGGATGAGCAGGGGAACATCGACCGCATTGAGCGGGAGCGGGCCCTGGCCGACATGCTGGATCTGGCCGACCAGCGCGCGAAGGAAACCATCAACATGAACCGCGATGATGTGCCGGTCATTGCCGTGCTCTACTATGAGACGGCTCGCCTCAAACGCCAGGGATCACCGGAAGAGCAGTTAGAGGCCCTGGAGGATTACTGGAGCGCCACCACGTTCGCCCAAATCCACGCGTATTTGACAGAGAAGCAGGAACGATGAAGCACTGCTGGCTGACCAACAGCGTTCTGGGTATGCTCCCCAGCCCGGAGTTGTTCTTTCGGTCAGTCCTTGTGGAGAGGAGGAAGAACATGCACAGACGTGGACGATGGCATTTGCTGTTGCTGTTCACCCTGGTGGTCCTCGCGTCCACAGCGTTTGTAGGATGGGAGCCCCATCCTGCGGTTGAGTTCTCAATAAGTGGTGGGATGTTCAGCCTGGAGCGTTGGACGCTAAGTGCTGGTGGGGGGATCGGTCACGGAGGGGATTTCACCGTTGCCGGTAGCGCCGGCCTGGTGGACGCGGATCAGACACTTTCGGGAGGTGTGTTCAGTGTGCGTGGCGGATTTTGGGGGAGCCCGCGCGGCTCAACGTCCCCGATGGTTAGTCCGTTGAAACTGCCCTACGTACTGCACAACGCGCGGCCAGGAGGAAACGGAGGGACTGTGCAACGGTGAGGGCGGATGGTGTCTTCCGTCCAACATATGCCCATCTATTAAGGAAGGAGGCGTTTACTATGCGGCGTCAAGAATATCATGTTCTGCTGGGTGTTGGGGTTGGCATTTTCTTGCTGGTTATCATATCCCTGATGTTGGCTGGTGGCGTTTGGGCCGGCTTGGGGGATACCGCGCGGGCCACATCGCAGCAGGCTCTGGTGGGGACGGGTATCACCTATCAGGGTGAGTTGTTCCAGTCGGGGAGCCCGGCCAATGGGACGTTTGACTTTCGCTTTCGGGTGTTTGATGCGGCTTCGGGTGGCAAACAGGTCGGGAATACGGTGACGAAGGACGATGTTCCGGTCACAAACGGGCATTTCACGGTGGTGCTGGACTTCGGCCCTCACGTGTTCAACGGTGAAGCCCGCTGGTTGGAACTGGCTGTGCGTCCGGGGAACAGCACCGGAGTCTATACGGTGCTCAGTCCGCGGCAATCCCTGCGCCCTGTGCCTTATGCCCTGGCTTTGCCCGGGTTGCGGGTTGAGCCCGGCAGTGAGGCGCCCAACATTGTGGGGGGCCACATCAGCAACACGGTGGCCTCTGGGGTGTCCGGCGCTGTCATTGCCGGCGGTGGGGTTGTGGACTACATGGGCCGTATGTCCGTCAACAAAGTTACTGGCGCGTTCGGCACGATTTCCGGTGGGGCCAACAATGTCGCTGCTGATTGGAGCGTTGTCTCTGGAGGCAGTGATAATGAGGCCACCGGCTCCATGTCGACGGTGGGGGGCGGTACGCTGAACCTGGCTTTGGGTGAATTATCTACCGTGGGCGGTGGTGGTTCGAACAGTGCGTCGGGGCGGTATGCCACCATTGCCGGGGGTGGAAGTCCGCTTCACCTGGGCCGGGGAAATGCCGCGGCTGGCGACTGGTCTTCCATAGGCGGCGGCGCGGATAATTACGCCATGGCGACAGCCAGCACAATTCCGGGGGGCGCTCAGGCTCATGCTCGGGATTACGGTCAGTTCGCGTATGCCAGCGGTGCCTTTTCTGACAGCACCGGCATCGAAGTCGCGGGGACCGCCCAATTCTCCCTTTACGTCCTGCGGTACGATGTATCTGCCGAGGATGAGGCCGCGTATGTTCTCAAGTTGGATGGATACAGAGAGCACATTTCTGTTCCCATTAGTCACACCATTGCCTTTGACATCCTGATAACCGCGCGGTCAGAGGGAGGCGAAAGCGCGGCCTGGACCATTCACGGGGCGGTGGAGAACACCCGAGGTACAACCCGACTGTTGGGCATTCCCGTTATCACTACGTTGAGCAACGATCCGGGCTGGGAGACATACGTTCAGGCGGATGACGCTACAGATTCACTGCTCATTTGGATACATTCTTTCTCCGAAACCCCGGTCCGCTGGGTTGCAGTCGTGAGGGCTGCCCAGGTGGGTTGGGAGGAGTGAGTGTTCAAAAGCGCTATCCGCTGACGTACACGACCGGGTTTACAGGGGCAGAGGTCCTGGATCCTGCACAACACGACCCCGTCGGGATATGAGAGTCCACACCCCGACGGGGTCAATTTTCGTTTTCAACCTGGGTGTTTTCCCGCGCTCTATCCCACTACAATGTTCAGGATGCGGCCCTGGGCGAAGATAACCCGCCGGATCTCCTTTCCGGCAATGTACTTTTGTATTTTGGGATGGGCGAAGGCGATTTCTTTGGCTTCTTCCTCGCTGAGGCCTGCAGCCGCGGGGATCTTTGCCCGTACTTTGCCGTTCACCTGGACCACCAGCGTGATCTCCTCTTCTTTGGCCAGCGCCTCATCCCACGCGGGCCAGGACTGTTGGTGCACACTGTATTCGTGGCCTGTCCGCACCCAGAGTTCTTCTGCAATGTGGGGTGTGAAGGGTGCCATGAGGAGGATGAGGGTATCCCGAGCCTCCTGCCACGCGTATGTGTTCACCGCGCTGGTTTCCTTCAGTTTCATCATTGTGTTCGTTAACTCCATGAGTGCGGCAATGGCCGTGTTAAACGCGAACTCCTCCATGTCCTGGGTGACCCGCTTAATCGTCTGGTGCGTCTTGCGGCGCAGGCCCTTGATCTCCCCTTCCGTCGCGTCCCGTTTCACGTGCGGTTCTTCCAGAATCAGGTTCCACACTCGGTGTAGCCAGCGATGTGTCCCCTCAATGCCCTTGGAATTCCAGGGGCCGCCCTGTTCCCAGCGGAACGCGAACATGAGGTACGCGCGTACTGTGTCCGTTCCGTACTTGGCCACCAGTTCGTCCGGCGCGACCACATTTCCCTTGGACTTGGACATCTTTTCCGCGTCCAGGTGGTAGACCAGGTCCATCACCGTGGCCTCAGGTACGCCAGGAATATCGATGACCGTTCCCTCGTCCACGTGGACAATAACGAAGCGGCCTCCTCCCACGTTGACCCGCACGCTCACTTCGTCCCGAGCGTACACTTCGCCCTGAATGAAATCTGGCCCCACACCGGGATCGGGCTTTTCCTTGTCCCGGATGGCCCGGATGCGTACCGCGTGGAACGCGTTGGCCTCTTCGGATTCCCACTCCCCTTCGACAACGACAAAGTCGCCGTCTCTGGGTTCGCCCAGGATAACGCCCTGGTTGTACAGGCGAATCATGGGCTCGTCGAAGTCCACCAGGCCCAG
Source organism: uncultured Anaerolineae bacterium (assembly GCA_964402285.1). Classification (GTDB taxonomy): domain Bacteria; phylum Chloroflexota; class Anaerolineae; order JAADDB01; family JAADDB01; genus CAYPUG01. The sequence goes on from CAYOAZ010000045.1 coordinate 22,283, forward strand.
GTCCCGCAGGGCCTTGGTGAAGAATCGGGTGTACAGCAAGTGCATGGTCGCGTGTTCAATGCCGCCTGTGTACTGGTCTACCGGAAGCCAGTACTCTGCTTCCTCGGGATCCCAAGGCCCTTCATCGTAGTGAGGGCTCAGGTACCGGTACTGGTACCAGGAGGAGTCCACGAAGGTGTCCATGGTGTCCGTTTCCCGCAGCGCGGGGCCGCCACACTTGGGACACGTGGTGTGGAGGAATTCCTCATGGTAGGTGAGGGGGCTTACGCCTGTGGGTTTGAACTCCACATCTTCAGGTAGGATGACGGGCAGATCCTCCTCGGGAACGGGGACGATGCCGCACTTTTCACAGTACACTACCGGAATGGGGGTGCCCCAATACCGCTGTCGCGAGATGAGCCAGTCCCGCAGGCGGTAGTTGACCGCGAATTTGCCAATGCCCTGTTCTTCCAGCCATTCCGTCACTTTGCGGATGGCCGGGTCGGGCGCGGGGGTGCCGTCAAAGGGGCCGGAGTTCACCATGATTCCTTCGCCTGTGTACGCTTCTTCCAGGTCTTCCCCTTCCCATTCCGGGGGGGCTATAACGACCCGGATGGGCAGGCCGTACTTCTTGGCGAACTCGAAGTCCCGTTGGTCATGCGCGGGCACGGCCATGATCGCGCCAGTGCCGTAGGTCATCAGCACGTAATCCGCGATCCAGATGGGGACCCGTTCTCCGTTTACCGGGTTAATCGCGTAGCCACCGGTGAAGACTCCGGTCTTCTCCCGCTCCGTGGATTCGCGCTCGATGTCGGACATGCGACGCGCCGCGGCTACGTAGGCGTCCACCTCGGCCTTGTGTTCCGGCGTGGTCACCTTCTCTACCAGGGGATGCTCCGGCGCGAGGACCATGAACGTCACCCCCCAGAGGGTGTCGGGTCGGGTGGTGAAGATGGGGAGCGGGTCCCCCTGCTCGGTGGTGAAGTACACTTCCGCGCCTTCACTGCGCCCGATCCAGTTTCGCTGGCGAGCGATGACCGGTTCCGGCCAGTCCAGTTTGGAGAAGTCCAGCAGTTCCTCCGCGTACGCGGTGATCTTGAAGAACCACTGTTCCAGATCTCGCTTGATGACCGGGGTGCCGCAGCGTTCGCACACCCGTTCCTCACCGATGACCTGCTCCCGGGCCAGAGTGGTCTTACACGTGGGGCACCAATCGACCGGTGCCTTTTTGCGGTAAGCCAGCCCCTTCTCCAGGAACTTGAGGAAGAACCACTGGTTCCACTTGTAGTACTCTGGGTCACAGGTGACCACTTCCCGGTCCCAGTCGAACATCGCACCCATGGAACGGAGTTGTTTGCGCATCCGTTCGATGTTCCGGTAAGTCCACGTTTTGGGGTGGATGCCCCGCTTGATGGCCGCGTTTTCCGCGGGGAGGCCAAACGCGTCAAAGCCCATGGGAAACATGACGTTGTACCCGCGCATGCGGAAGTAACGCGCGTGCGCGTCCGATGGGGTCATCGCGTACCAGTGTCCCATGTGCAGATCCCCGCTGGGATAGGGGAACATGGTGAGGTAATACCATTTTTCCTTGGACGGATCTTTTTCCGCCTTGTAGAGTTTGTCCTCTTCCCAGCGCTTTTGCCATTTGGGCTCAATGTCTTGAGGAATATATTTGTCGGCCATAATGACTCCTCTCAATGCGTTCTGGACTTCGCGTGTTTTCTGTATGTTTTCACTTCTGCATGTATTCCTCGCGCGGCGGGGAAAACGCGTCCACAATGACCGTGTCTACCTCAAAGCGCGCTCCGTGTTCCACGCCACCGGGAATCGCGTACGTGTCACCGGGCCCACACACGTATTCTTTTCCTTCAATAATCATAATCGCCTGACCGGAAACCACATACCCGGCCTGGTCGTGGGGGTGGCTGTGCAAGGGGACTTCACTTCCACCCCGGATGTGGAATTCGCACAACATGATTCGCTCTGTGACAGCCAATGTGCGGCGTTCCACTCCGGGCAACATGGCGACCGGATCCACTTCTTGATGTCGTACCACGTATTGAACGGCCATGTTCTCCTCCCCCTCTATATGTTCGATAAACCCCCGCGACGTAAGACGTGGGGGCAACGCACACTGGGCAAAGGTGTGTGAGTGTCGGTCCGTCTCCCGCCGCCGACCTCACACACTGGGTGGGTAGCGCAAGTCGTAGTACGTGATGATGGCCATGAGCATTAAGAGCAAGGCCATGCCAATGAGGTGAACGAGCCCTTCCTTCTCTGGACTTACCCGCTTTCCCTTGCGCAGGATTTCCACCACAATGAAGAGCAGTCGGCCTCCATCCAGCGCGGGGATGGGGAGCAGGTTCGTGAGCCCCAGGGCGAAACTGATAATTGCGGTCAGGCGCAGGATGGTGAAGAGCCGCACCAGGGGAGACGGTTGTTGGTTGACTACGTCCACAAACACCTTGCCAATCCCCACAGGACCCAGGGGGCGCACTTCCTGGGGACTGATCTGTCCGCTGAGAAGGCGGGCCGGCAGGTGAACCATGCCCCACGCGAAGTGGGCCAGTTCCGTGGTCGCGATAAGGGGGGCTTGCCACAGGGGCACCCGTGCGGCCAGGAGCACTCCGATGCGCGGGATGCCGTCCGGATCCACCTGGGGCTGCACGCGTACGGTCACGTGCTCCTTGCCTCGTCGTATGTCCAGGGTGACGGGCGAGTCCGCGTGTTGGCGGATGATGTCCACCAGCGCGGCCCGGGTGTGCACGGGCTGTCCATCCGCGCGTTCGATTACATCTCCCGCGCGCAGGCCCGCGGTGGCCGCGGGGTAACGGGGATCCACTTCCAGCACCCATACGCCGTTGCCGGGAATGACCAGGCTGTAGGTGATGACCAGTGCGAGGATCGCGGTGAGGATGTTCATTAGTGGTCCGGCCAGGAGGACCATTGCTCGAGCCCGAGCAGGCGCGCTCCAGAAACTTCCCGGACCCGCGTCCGCGTCCTCTCCTTTCATGCGTGCAAATCCGCCGATGGGTAACAGGTTTAACGTGAATTCTGTGTCCCCACGACGGCCTAACCGCAGAATGCGCGGGGGCAGTCCAAGGCCAAATTCTTCCACTACAATACCATTTCGTCGAGCAGCCCAGAAGTGCCCTAATTCGTGCAGAATGATGAGTACGGCCAGAATGATCACATAAATCCAAACGGACACACCCACCTCCCTGTTGAGTGATAACCTGCTATCAACCTAAAGATATCTGTCCCCCAGAACATCCGTGGAGGTTGTATCCCCTTAGGCGTCCAGTTTTAAGTGATGCTGTCTTGACCTGTGACAGGCGTCTTGACGAATTTTACTCCAAGGGGCGGGGTGGGGAAAATAAGGAACAACAGCGTAGAGAACTATGTATCGCGTTTGTCCACTCTGGAAGGAAACGAGGAGAGAAGACGCCTATGATCACCTTGCCCAAGTACGTATCCTTGACCGCAGGTCACGCGGAAGGTATGGATGAATTGGTCGCGTTCGACAACGCGCTGGCCGACGCGGGCATTGCTGACCTCAATCTCATTAAGGTGAGTTCCATTGTGCCCCAGGGGGCTCGCCTGGTCCCCTTGCGGGAGTTTCCCATTGGGAGCCTTGTCCCTACGGTGTACGCGCGCATTGACAGCGATGTGCCCGGTCAGACGATTGCCGCGGCCGTGGCGCTGGGTCTAAGTCCGGATGGCCGGGGCGTTATCATGGAATACAGTGCCGTGGGCACCCGGGAGGAAATCGAAGCGGTCGCCCTGGAGCGCGTCAAAGCCGCGTTCGCGGCCCGTAATATTCCCTTGCACGAGTACCACATTGCTGTGGCGGAACACACTGTGGAGAAGCAGGGCAGCGCGGTGGCCGCGGCGGTTCTTTGGGGCGATGAGTTGGAGGAGATGCCCGATACCTGGGCCACTGAGGCCTGGACCCCCGACGCGCGGGTCAGTTTCCGGGTGCGCGAGCGTATTTTCAGCCAGCGTTCCCCCTATCAGAACATCGAGATTGTGGACACTTTCCACTTTGGACGTATGCTCTGGCTGGACGAGACGGTTCAGACCAGTGAGGGGGATGAGTGGGCGTATCACGAGATGCTCGTACACGTCCCCATGTTCACCCATCCGAATCCCAAACGCGTGCTCATTGTGGGTGGCGGCGATGGGGGCGCGTTGCGCACGGTCCTCTCCCATCCGGTGGAGAAGGTGGTGATGGTGGAAATTGACCGGGATGTGATACGCGCGTGTCGGGAGTACTTGCCCCAATTGTCCCAGGGCGCGTTTGACGATCCCCGCACTACGTTGGTGTATGAGGACGCGTTTGAGTACCTGGGCCAGGTGCAGGATGGGTTTGATGTGATGATTCTGGATATTCCAGACCCGGTGGGACCGGCTATGCGTTTGTTCTCCCCGGAGTTCTACGCCCGGGTTGTTGCCGCGTTGCACACTCCGGGCGTTGTCGTCACTCAGAGCGGTTCTCCCTGGTTCCAACCGGATGTGGTCGCCCGAGCCGTGCAGGCTATGCGGTCCCAATTTTCCTCGGTGCACGTGTATCTGGGACATGTGCCCACGTACCCGGGCGGTTTGTGGAGTTTCTCCCTGGCTGCCCAGGGCCTGGACCCGCGACGCGTGGATGAGGAGGGGCTGACCCAGCGTTTCCGGGAGTTGGGACTCCGCACTCGGTACTACACACCGCAGGTTCACCGGGCCGCGTTTGTCCTCCCGCCCTTCATTCGGGAGGGGCTGGACCTTGATGAGTGAAAGAGGAGAGGCTTGTGACGCAGTCGATGTGGTCGCTCCAGCGTACCTTTCCCTTTCTGGACGCGCGCCAGGAGGGGAAAGGTCGAGTACATGTGGTGGGGGTTCCTTTTGAGGTCACTTCTTCCTTTCGCTTTGGTTCGCACGAGGGACCGGACGCGATTCGACGGCTGGCTGAAAGTTTGGAGACGTACAGTCCGTACCGCCGTCGGGATGTGGCCGCGGTGGATGTGGTGGACCTGGGCAATGTGATGGTGGATGAGCCGTTCGCTCTGTTCCCCACTCACCTGGATGAGATGCGGGTCTTTTGCGCGTCCCTGCGCGGGGAGCAGTTCACGCTCTTTCTCGGGGGAGAGCACACCACTACCTTGGCCTTTCTCTCCCCTGAGGATGTGGCCGATCCCGGGTTTGCTCTGGTTGTGTTGGACGCTCACCTGGATTTGCGGGATGCTTACCAGGGGACTTTCTATTCCCATGCGTCCTGGGCAAGACGGGCGCTGGAATGGCTGGGACCGGGCCGTCTTTTCATCCTGGGGGCGCGTTCGGGCACGGAGGAGGAGTTCGCTTTGGCCCGGGAACACGGTCTCTTGGGGCACTCGTTGGATGATCTGTTGGCCTGGCTCGAGGAACGTTCTCCCCACCGTCTTCACTTGTCCCTGGATATTGATGTGTTGGATCCCGCGCACGCGCCAGGGACAGGGAATCCAGAACCTTTGGGTTGGGATGTCCACGCGGTGATGGAGGTCATCGAACTCTTGAAGGGATGGCCGGTTCTCTCCGCGGATATTGTGGAGTATAGTCCTCCCCACGATTGCGGGGGACGAACGGGGATTTTAGCCGGGTTCCTGGCCCGGGAGATGATCTTGACATGGGGATGAGAGAGCGACGCACACGCGCGCTGGGTCGTCGAATGCCCACGTGGCCCACCTTCCTGTGGGGAGGGGGAGCCATTGTGCTGGCCGTGCTGGTGGCTCGCCTTCGCTTGAAGTTGGCGGTGGCTGTGGCGGGCGGGATATTTCTCCTCGTCCTCGCGTTGGTGTGGCCGCCCATTGTTTTACCCGTGCTGGCCCTGGCTGTCCCCTTTGGGCCGGCTTTGCCCATGGGTGGTTTCAGTGTGGGCACGGCCGATCTTCTTGTTGGCCTTCTGGTGGGGGCGTGGGGTGTGCAGAATCTGGTCGCGCAGCGGTTTCCCCGCTTTCGCATTCCTTTGCTGGTGCCGCTCACTCTGTACGTTGGAGCGCTGTTCCTGAGTTTGTCCACCGCGTGGAGTTTGCGGGCTGCTTTGCCCGAGTTGGTGAAGTGGTTGGAGGTGCTGACGCTGTATGTGGTGATGTGTTCTTTGTTGGAGTATACTCGATGGCCTTCGTGGATGCCCTGGCCCCGCTCCTTTACGGAGTTGGTGGTTCTTTCCTTGATTGCTGCCGGCTTTTTGGAGGCGCTTCTTGGTTTGGCTCAGTTCTTCTTGCGCGTTGGCCCTCCTCAGTTCATTATTCTGGGACGCTTTCTTCGGGCTTATGGGACTTTTGCCCAACCTAATCCTTATGCTGGTTTTCTCGGTCTCGTCCTTCCCCTGGCTGTAAGTGTAACTCTGGATGAGGTGTCCCGCCATGTGCGGGAAGGACGGTTGATTTGGCCGCAAGCGTTGGCGGATCTGGTGCCTTTGGTGGTGTATCCGGTGGCAACGGGAGGTATTGCCCTGGGGTTGCTGGCTTCCTGGTCCCGAGGGGGATGGCTGGGGATGGTGGCAGGGTTGGCTGTGGTGGTCGCGTTGCGTTCCCGTCGGGCCGCGCTGGTGAGCGCGCTCCTCGCGTTCCTCCTGGCGGCCGCGGTGGTGTTGGGTGTTATCGGCGCTCTGCCGCCTTCGATCTCCCAGCGTTTTCAGGGGGTTCAGACGAGTTGGACGTTGTTCCTCCGCCCGGTGGAGTTGCGGAGTATTGAGGTGACCGGGGAGAATTTCGCGCTGGTGGAACGGATGGCTCACTGGTGGGCCGCGTATGCGATGTGGTTGGATTCGCCCTGGACAGGGGTGGGCGTGGGCAATTATCCTGTTGCGTATGAGGTGTTCCGGATGCCCGGCTGGAAGGAGCCCCTGGGGCACGCGCACAATATCCTGCTCAATGTGATGGCAGAAACCGGTCTGGTGGGGCTGGTCACGTATGTGTTGCTGTGGGGGTGGGTTTTCTTCTACGGTCTGTGGTCCTTACGTCGTACCAGGGGGTTCTCCCGCGCGGTGCTGGTGGGTGCACTGGGCGGGCTGCTTCATTTGACCGTGCACAATCTTTTCGATAATCTGTATGTCCACGGTATGTATGTTTACGTGGCTATTTTGATTTCCCTTGTGAGCACGTTGAAGAGAGAACCTTGAAAAGGTCGTCACGCAATCCATTCGTGTGTGTCACATGATGCCCATGCGCCAGGCCATGTCCATGACACGGTTACCCAATTGGATAGAGAGTGTACTCGAATACTTGCCCGTCCCGCGAAAGGAGGTTCACCGATTTCTGAAGTTCGCTGTGGTGGGGACGCTGGGCGCGTTTATTGATTTTTCTCTTCTCAATTTTTTTCACTTTTACCTGGGCTGGACAAAGTTCTGGGCGAACACCGGCTCCTTTTCCATCGCTGTGTTCAGTAATTTTACGTGGAATCGGTTGTGGACTTTCCCCGAATCTCGTTCGCGCCCCCTGCACACGCAGTTGCCCATGTTCTTTGGGGTGTACGTTATTGGCTATTTCATTAATCAGAGTGTGTTCCTGGGCAGCGATGCTTACATTTTTAGCCACTTTTTCGCTCCTGCCGCGTCGGTCAACCTGGCCAAGGCGCTGGCCAATTTGGTTGGGCTGTTCTGGAATTTCGGGGCCAACCGTGTGTCCACGTATCGGGGGTTGTGAGTGAACGAGATTTTCCTGGATGTGACGTCCGCGCTTAAGCAGAGTGCCGGTATTGGTCGCTATACCCGGGGTTTGGTTAATGCGCTTGTCCGCTATTACCCAGATCTGCCGGTGACATTGGTGGCTAGCCGGGACGCGCCCGAGCCTCCTTCAGGGTGGATGTATCCCTTTCGGCGTTTGCCCTTTTCTGAGCGCGTTGGTGTCATTCTGTGGCAACGGCTGCGCGTTCCCTTGCCTGTGGATTGGTTTTTGAAAGGGGAGGGGATTTTCCATTCTCCGGATTTTGTGTTGCCCCCTTTAGCCCGATTTGCAGGCATTGTCACTGTGCACGATCTCTCTTTTCTGGTTTATCCTCAGTACGCGGTGCCAGGCCTGGAATTTTACTTGCGCGGTGCGGTCCCCCGCTCGGTGCGCCGCGCGCGGTTGGTGCTGGCTGATTCGGAGAACACCCGTCGGGACCTCATTCGTTTTTGGAACACTCCTCCAGACAAGGTACGGGTGCTTTATCCTGGTATTTCCAGGAGGTTCCGGCCGGTGACGGACACGACTGTGTTGGAGCGGGTCCGCGAGCGGTATTCATTGCCCGACCGTTTTATTCTGAGTGTAAGTCGGCTGGAGCCGCGCAAGAATTTCCCCACTCTCATTCGCGCGTTTGACCTGCTCAAGCGGAATTACGGTGTTCCCCACCATTTGGTTATTGCGGGGGGGAAGGGGTGGTTGTACGATCCGATTTTTGAGGCGGCTGCCCGCTCTCCGTACCGGGAGGCTATTCATTTTCCCGGGTTTGTCGCGGATGAGGATTTGCCCGCGCTGTACACGCTCGCGGATGTCTTCGCGTATCCCAGTTTTTATGAGGGATTTGGATTTCCGCCGCTGGAGGCGATGGCGTGCGGCACGCCTGTTGTGAGCGCGGACAATTCTTCCCTGCCCGAGGTGGTGGGCGATGCCGGCCTTCTCTTGCCCGCGGAGGATGAGCACGCGTGGGCCGATGCGTTGGCTCGTCTTCTCCAGGATGAGGTGTTACGGGCCACGTTACGCGAGCGTGGATTTCAGCAAGCCGCCCGGTTTTCCTGGCAGGCGAGTGCGAAGGCTTTGGTGGCGATTTATGCTAGCCTTCTGTGATGTGTTCCAGAATTTTGTCGGTGCTTCCCGCTCTTATCTCCCTTGTGCTACAATATGGGCCTTGGTTGAGGAGGGTAGGTGGTTGGGTTTAAATCATTCTTGGCGCCTTTGGCGCCAAGAATGATTTGTTGTAGGCGGGCATGTGCTTTAGCGGTTATGTTGACTCGCGATTCATTACGGATGGGATGAGGATTGCCTGTGACCGATAGGCAGGGACAAGATGGGCCGGTGTCACGGCCGGCTATTGTTATACCCACGTACAACGAAGCGGATAATATTCGGGCCCTGATTCAGGAGATTCTCCGCTATGTGCCCCATGCTCACGTTATTGTGGTGGATGATGCATCCCCAGATGGAACCGGGGAGATTGCGGATGAGATCGCGCGGGAGGATGAACGGGTTCACGTGATTCACCGGCCCGGGAAGTTGGGCTTGGGTACCGCGTATGTGGCAGGGTTTCGCCTGGCCTTTGACCTGGGCGCGGATCCTATTTGTACGATGGACGCGGATTTCTCCCACCACCCACGCTATCTCCCCGCGCTTTTAGCCAAGGCGCAGGATGTGGATGTGAGTATTGGGTCCCGATACGTCCCAGGGGGCGGGACAAAGCACTGGGGGATCCAACGGCAGATTCTTAGCCGAGGGGCGAATTTCGTAGCCCGGACGTTGCTGGGACTTCAGGCGCGGGATTGTACTGCGGGATTCCGAGCCTACCGTCGGTATGTGTTGGAGACTATCCGGCCTGAGACGGTGAAGGCTGATGGGTACTCGTATCTGGTGGAGATGCTGTACCGGTGTCAGCGTCAGGGATTCCGAGTAGGGGAGGTGCCCATTATTTTCGCGGACCGGGTGCGAGGGCGCTCTAAGATTTCCCAGCGGGAGATCTTTAAGGCTATGGGGACTGTGGCCCGTCTTTTTCTCCAGCGTGTGTTCCAACGCGGGTGGTGAAACTTAGGTAGTACTAAATTCCCATTATAAAGTTGGTAGAAACCTCTTGAAAACCCCCCTTGCCCGTGGTATAGTACTCTTGAGCCGTCCTTCGAGACGCTATTTGTTGCCCTTACTAGAGGAGGCATACGTATGCAGAGTGCAAGGGGTGGGGCCTTACGCACCCTGTCTTCTCGTTTGCGTCCCCACACTCGGGTGTGGTCGCGGCCGCGTTGGAATATGGAGGCTATTGTGCTTCAAGAACGGGAACGCCATCGCATTGCGGACCGGTTACGAGATGGACCGGCGCAGGTGCTGGCAAATGTAGTAATGGAAATGCGTAGTTTGTTGTATTTAATGGGCGGGGAGACGTTTGACATCGAATCCATACGTCCGGCTTTGGAGAATATGCTTCAGGAGATGGAGGAGGGGCTGTACGATTTGCGGCGGATTATTGAGGATTTGCATCCGCCCTTTTTATTCCGCGAGTTGGGCTTGATCCCCTGGCTGGAAAATCTGGCCGTTCAGTACCGCGATGAGCACGATCTGGAAATGGTCGTCCAGGTGGCTGATGGTTTGGATCCACTCTCTGAGGAGGTGGAAAGCGTCCTGCGCCGGGTGATCCAGGAGGCTGTACGGAATGTGATCCAACACGCTCGGGCGACTAAGGTGGTGGTGAGGCTCTATCAGGACGATGAGGAGAGGTTGGTCCTGGAAGTGGAGGATAATGGGTTGGGGTTGGATATTCAACGAGCATATCGGAAGTACACGGCATTGCAGACGAAGGAGACGTTTGGCCTGTTGATGATGGAGGAGTGGGCCCGTTTGGTGAATGGGCATTTGAAGATTTTGAGCCGTACCGGAGAGGGTACGCTGGTGCGCTTGCAGATACCGTATGGCTGGCGTGGGGAGGTAAGAGGGGATGCACATGGTGAAAAATAAAGTTATTCGGACGATGATTGTCGAGGACCATCCGCTATTCAGCGCAGGGTTGAAGCGCGTTCTGGAACTGGAGGAGGATATCGAGATTGTGGCCGAGGCTCGCACAGGCCCCGAGGCGATTGAGTTGGCAGAGCGCATTCACCCGGATGTGATTATTATGGATATCAACCTGCCCGAGATGAACGGCCTGCGGGCCACACGGGAGATTACTTCCCAGTTCGACGATATTGGGGTGATTATCATTACCGCGTACCACGATGATGAGCAGTTGTTCCACGCGTTGCGGGCCGGGGCAATGGCGTATTACCCGAAGGATGTCCAACCCAGCGAACTCATCCCCGCTATCCGGCAGGTTGCTAAAGGCAATTACGTGGTGGGAGATATGGTTATGTCCCGGCCGCAGGTGGCTTCCTGGTTGCTACGGCGCTTTGAGGAGATGGCTGTGTTCCAGGACGCGGATGTGGTGTTCGCTCCCCTAACCCCGCGGGAGATGGATATTCTCAAGTTGATCACTAAGGGCTATAGTAATAAGGAGATTGCCCACGAGTTGGGTATTAGCCGCCAGACAGTGAAGAATCACATGAGTGCTATTCTGCGCAAACTCGCGGTCAATGACCGTACCCAGGCTGCTGTTCTCGCTTTGAAGCGGGGGTGGATACCCCTGAGTGAGATTGAGAAGAATTAGTTGTGCCTTGAGTTTGTCCCCGGAAACCTTCCCTCCGGATTGATGACAGGCCGAGTAACCCTCGGCCTGTCTTTTTTGTCCTCTGCGACGATGGTTGCTTTGCAACTTTTTCCCTGGGACTCGCTCATGTTACAATATGCAGGTTGAAATTGTGCCCTGCTTTAGAGGGTCTGCCGTTGGGTTGGTGACCTGTGTTGGCTTGGGCTGTGACCAGCGGACCAAGGAGGTGGGATTCTATGACGTATGACAGGCGTCAGGAAATAGGACAGTCATTTCTGGAGTACGCGGTGATGTTCGTTCTCATCGCCATTATTATTGTGGCCCTAATGCTTATTGTTGGCGATGAGATTCGTGTGTTTGTCCGTGATTTGTTGCAGACGTGGTTCCCCCCTTCTCCTTGATGCTCCATGGACGCGCGGGCACTGGCTGAACGATATGCACCGGTGCTTCGTTTTAGCCGGGATGCCTATGGCCGCGCGGACAACTTTTACCCCATGGACGCGGAGGCTTATGTGCGCGCTTCCGCGTTGTACGCTCCAGGCCCACGGCGTCTTGTGCCCCGAGGGAAGTTGAATTTCGACGTTCTCCTTCAGTATCCTGCCGAGGCCACCATTGATTTGTACCTGACCTTTGCTTCGGAGATTCTTATGCCTTCACTGCCGTCTGCACGGGCCCTTGCCGCGCCAGCACGTCCTCCGTTTGTGCGCCCTACGTGGTGGGATCATCTCCTCGATGCGCTCTATGAGGTTGGAGCACGCGTGATTGTCCCTGTGCTGTTGCGCGTGTTTCCACAACGGTTGCCTGCCAGTGTGTGGCAGGAGGCGCTGACGCGGTACAGGTCGTTTTCGCTGTTGGTCCGGGGAAGTCCGGAACCGGTGCTGTACTACGTTGTGCAGCAGGCAACGCCTTATACGGTGCTCCATTATTGGTTCTTCTACGCGTTTAACGATTGGGGGACCGGACACGGTGGGTTGAACGATCACGAGGGGGATTGGGAGAGTATTCACCTTTTCCTGGAATCTGTCCCGCCCTACCGGGTACGCTGGTTGGCTTATGCTGCTCATGGTGTGGCTGACCTGGAGCGGGTGGATAGCCATCGGGTGGAATGGGTGGATACGCATCCGGTGGTTTATGTGGGCTGTGGATCTCATGCTTCCTACTATCAACCGGGGGTTTATCGGGCGCGGGATTGGGCTCTGGGTAATGGTCCGGTGGTTGTGGGCCCGGCAGGGGGCGAGAAGGCCCTTTCCTTGCCGGATGATACGCGGTATGTGCCCTGGCGTTTGCAGGATTTGCGTTCACTGCGCTGGCCCTGGCACTTTCGCGGTTTTTGGGGAACCCGATTTCGGTATCAAGGGGCCAGTCGTTGGATACACGCGATTCACGCTCTGAGCGGTCCAGGAGGGCCTATTTGGCTGGCCGGACAGGGACGGGTGCGTCCCCAGTGGCGTCATCCCTACACGTGGGCCGGGTTCCGACGTTATCCGTGGGAATGGTGGCGCCCTCGGCCGTAGGGGAAGCCGCGAATTCGTCCGGCAACTGGACGTTGCGGGCTTCGTCTGCCAAGCCCCCTGGCGGGGGCTGCGCCAAACCGCCCCTGGCGGTTTCGCAATCAGAGGCCGCAGTTTTGAACTGCCGGCCGGCCCATCCCTCACCCCTCACCCCTCGGCACCGGCGCCAGAATGAGAGGAGGCGTGTTCCCCCTCTCCCCTCTCCCAAGGTTGGGAGAGGGGAGAGGGCAAGGGGAGTG
>CAYOAZ010000046.1:0-52653 GCA_964402285.1 uncultured Anaerolineae bacterium
CCTCATGTCCAAATACCGGGAATGGGAGTCCCGCATTTGGGACACTTACCACTGCCCGTTAACTTATCCTGCAACACATAAAATCCACGTCGCTCAACCAACAATTCACCACATACCGGGCAATACGTGTTCTCGTAAGGACCAACCAACCCCGGCAAGTTGCCCGCGTACACAAAGTGCAACCCCTCCTCACGGCCAATCTCCGCGGCCCGCATCAACGTCCGTGCTTGCGTTCGGCCTCGATCCGTCATCTTATAATCCGGGTGAAACGCGGTGACGTGCCAGGGAATATCCGGCGAAACCGACGCAATAAACCGAGCCGCCTCACGCAATTCCTCCTCGCTATCATTCCAATTGGGCACAATAAGCGTCACCACCTCAACCCAAAATCCCATCTCATAAGCCATGCGAATAGTATTCAACACATTCTCCAACTTCCCCCCTAACTCTCGATAATTCTTGGGGTTCATCGTCTTCAAATCCACCTTATACCCATCCAGCCAGGGCCGCAAGTACTCCAACACCTCACGCGTCGCATTCCCGTTGGATACATACAGCGTCTTCAACCCCTTAGGTTTAGCCAACTTAAACGTAGCCACGGCCCATTCACTCGTTATCAGTGGTTCATTGTACGAACTAGCCACACATCGTGCGCCATGTGTCTCAGCCAGTTGCACCATCTCCTCAGGTGTCGTTCGATAAGGGCGAATGCCGGCCGCGGGATCGCGCAGTGCCTGGGCAGTAATCCAATTCTGGCAAAACGGGCAATGAAAATCGCACCCCAACATCCCAAAGGTCAACGTCAACGAACCGGGGAGCACGTGATAAAAAGGCTTCTTCTCAGTAGGATCCACCTGTAACCCGGCCACATACCCCCAGGGCACATACAGAACCCCACCCTTGTTATAGCGCACCTGACAAATTCCCCGCTGCCCATCCTTCAAGCGACACCGGTGTCCGCACGCGTAGCACTCCACCACATCATCCTCGAGGCGGCGATACAACTCCCCCGGCGCGGAAAGTTCATCCAACAACTCCTGTAACGTACGCGCCCGCCGATCCTTGCGCACTGCCACAGAATCCACCACACGAGCCATAGTTCGCCTCCTTACCTCCCGAATACCGTTACAGAGCCCACCTCACTGACCAGAGTACACATCCACCCCTCCGGAATCGAAACACTCAACCCCTCCACCTCGCGACAGGACAGAAAAGTGACGAGTCAACAAACCAGCAATTTGACACCTCTCCTACCCCGTGCTATTATACCACCACCTTATCAGACCGTTGAGGCTGCAAACCATGGGGCGTAATTGCCATCTGTCCACATCCGCCCATACATACGCACGGACAGGCTGGAAAGTTCAGCCCCTTATCGCGCGCCAGCGTGGGACCTCACTCGCCGCGTACTCCTTTACGTTTTACTTTTATGGCTACACGCGCGCGTCCCACGCTCGGTGCCGAGGGCACACCTAAAACACTCTCGGCTCCAGGGTAGACTCAAGGGCGTGGGACAACAGGTCCCACGCCCTTTTTTTGTGGAGGGAACCATGAACACCGTCTGTCGTGGAATTCGCGGTGCCACAACCGTACCGGAAAACACGCGTGAAGCCATCCTCCGGGAAACGCGGCGGCTCCTTGCCCTAATGATCCACCTCAACCACATCCGCGCCGAGGACGTCGCCAGCGCCATCCTCACAACCACCCCGGACCTGAACGCGGAATTTCCTGCACTAGCAGCCCGACAACTGGGCTGGTGGAACGTCCCCTTACTCTGCGGCCACGAAATGAACGTCCCCGGACAACTTCCGCGAGTCGTGCGCATCCTCATCCACTGGAACACCACCAAACGGCAAGACGAAATCGTACACGTCTACCTGGGTGATGCCATACGCTTGCGACCGGACCAGTACAAACTCCCTCCCATCAACTGGGAAGAACTGGAAGCGTGGATAGAGGAACAGTTACACGCCTTTCACCGGCGCCAAAACAACGGAGGGTAACCATGACCGTCGTGGCATTTCAGGGAGAGCGCGGTGCGTTTTCAGAAGAAGCCATCTACCAGCATTTTGGCTCCCAAGTGGACCCCCTGCCCTGTCGTACCTTTGAAGAGATCTTCGTAGCCATTGAAGAAGGGCGGGCAGAGTACGGCGTACTGCCTGTAGAAAACGCGGTAGCCGGATCCATCAACAAAGCCTACGACCTGTTACTCAGCCACGACTTGCGCGTGGCTGGTGAAATCTACCTGCACGTACGCCACTACCTTATGGCCATGCCAGGCACTCAGATAGAGGACATCCGACGCGTGCGTTCCCACCCCCAGGCACTTGCCCAATGCGAGGACTTCATCTCCGCCCACCGATGGCATCCTGAACCGTGGTACGACACAGCGGGCAGCGCCAAGGACCTCGCAGAACATCCAGAACCGGATCTAGCCATCATAGCCAGCAAACTCGCCGCGGAAATCTACGGACTCAACATCCTGGCCGAAAACATCCAGGACATGCGCTGGAACATCACCCGCTTCTTCGTCATCGGATACGAAGAAGCCCCGCGCACGGACAACGCCAAAACCTCCCTCGTCTTCGCAGTGCCCCATCGACCGGGAGCACTGTACGCCTGTCTCGGCGAATTCGCTCAACGGGGTATCAACCTCACCAAACTTGAGAGTCGACCTCGCCGCAATCGTCCCTGGCATTACGTCTTCTACCTGGACTTTGAAGGCCACTGGAAAGAACCGGTCTGCCAGGAAGCGCTGGTAGGCCTCCTTTCCAAAGCCGCGTTCGTCAAACTACTCGGATCCTACCCAGCAGCACACCGTCCTAACGGGGACGAAACCTACTGAGACGGGGGACCGCCATGCTCATCGTAATGAAACCACATGCCACAGCCGCGGAAATTGGAGCCGTCATGGCCCGAGTGCAGGAAATGGGAGCCACCCCGCATACCGTCCACGCGCAGGGCCGCACCATGATAGTCGTAGTAGAATCAGTGAACAACCTATCACCGGACACATTCGCCGCTCTGCCAGGAGTCGAACACGTCTCCCTAATTAGCCAACCCTTCAAACTGGCCAGCCGAGAATCACACCCAGAAAACACCCGCATTCACCTTCCTCCCATGTCCAACGCGCCCCGTGTCGAAATTGGCGGACCAGGCATCGTCATCATGGCCGGTCCCTGCTCCGTGGAAAGCCGCTCCCAACTGCTGGAAACCGCGCACGCCGTCAAAGAAGCCGGCGCGGTCATCCTGCGAGGAGGAGCGTTCAAACCCCGAACCTCTCCCTACTCCTTCCAGGGATTGGGGATTAAAGCCCTCGAAATCCTGGCCGAAGCGCGTGAAACCTACGGCCTCTACATCATCACCGAAGTACTCACCCCTGATGCCGTCTCCCTGGTAGCCGAATACGCGGACATCTTGCAGATTGGCGCGCGCAACATGCAGAACTTTGGCCTCCTTCACGCAGTCGGCCGGGTCCAACGTCCAGTCCTGCTCAAACGGGGCATGATGAGCACCATACAAGAACTTCTCATGTCCGCGGAATACATCCTGGCCGGAGGCAACCGGGACATCATCCTTTGTGAACGGGGCATTCGTACCTTTGAAAAACTCACGCGCAACACCTTTGACCTGAACGCCGTGCCCATACTCAAACAACTCTCCCACCTCCCCGTCATCGCGGATCCCAGCCACGCCACAGGCCGTTGGGACATCGTAGTGCCCATGAGTCGAGCAGCCATCGCTGCCGGTGCGGACGGACTCATCGTAGAAGTCCACCCCCGACCGCAGGAAGCCCTCTCTGACGGCGCCCAATCCCTAAAACCGGAACGATTCCACCACCTCGTAGAAGAAGTACGACGCATTGCCCAGGCCCTTGGACGGCCCATTGTGGGTTGGGAGAGTGCTGCTCACCCAGAGCAAATCAAACCCGTCCGCATACCCATTAACGGAAACGCGGATTAACCGACCAAACCATCAACCTGGAGAATGAGCACATACCCGAAAAACAAACACCCTCATCGCAAAGGTAAAAAGCGCCAAACTCCATAAACAAATAAAACAACGATAAGAGGAGGGAGTGCCGTGATCATCGTAATGAAAGCAACCGCTACCGAAGAACAAATCGACCACGTCATCCGCCGCGTGCAGGAACTGGGCTTTACCCCCCACGTCTCCCGCGGCGTAGAGCGAACCATCATTGGTGTTGTTGGGGACGAGCGGGGGCTTGCTCGCTCGAACTTCGAAGTTCTGGACGGAGTCGAACGGGTCATGCGAGTGCTGCACCCCTTCAAGATGGCCAGCCGCGAGTGGAAAGAAGAAGACACCGTCATCCACATCAACGGCGTCACCATTGGCGGCGGCGGACTAACCATTATTGCCGGTCCCTGTTCCGTGGAAAGCCGCTCCCAACTGCTGGAAACCGCGCACGCAGTCAAAGAAGCCGGCGCCCACATGTTGCGTGGCGGCGCGTACAAACCGCGCACCTCCCCCTACTCCTTCCAGGGATTGGGACTAAAAGGATTAGAAATCCTGGCCGAAGCCCGAGAAGAATACGGACTTCCCGTCGTCACCGAAGTCATGTCCCCGGACCTGGTCACCCTGGTAGCCGAATACGCGGACATGCTGCAAATTGGCGCCCGCAACATGCAGAACTTCGCGCTCCTTCACGCCGTAGGTAAGATCCAACGCCCCGTCTTACTCAAACGGGGCATGATGAGTACAATAGAAGAACTCTTGATGTCTGCTGAATACATCCTGAGCAACGGCAACATGCAAGTCGCAGTATGCGAGCGGGGTATTCGCACATTTGAAAAATACACCCGCAACACAACCGACATCAACGCCATCCCGGCACTCAAACAACTGACCCATCTCCCGGTTATTGGCGATCCGAGCCACGGCACAGGAAGATGGGATCTCGTGCGGCCGGTCGCGCGGGCAATGGTCGCTGCTGGAGCCGACGGACTCATCATCGAAGTCCACCCCCGGCCGGAGGAAGCCCTGTCTGACGGCGCCCAATCCCTGCGTCCTGAAAACTTCGCCCGCCTGGTACAAGAAGTCAAAGCCATTTGGGAAGCCCTCCACCGCGGAAGTAGCGGCTTTGGGGCAGGAATACCCCCCCCCGACCACCGCGCGCAGGGCATCCTGAACACCAAACCAACAACGATGGGGGAAAATCGTGGAGAAAAAACCTGACGTCCAACTACTGGAACGCACCATCCTGCCGCTCATTGACCAGGACGAAGCCCTGGCCTTCCTACGCCGCGCGGTCCCACACGTACTGAAAACCATGAAAGACGAAGTCCTGGAAGCAGCCCAAACCGAAAGCCAGCGACGTCGAGAACAACTGGACCGGCTGCGCCAGCGCATCAAGCAAGCGGACAACCTCATCGAACTGGAGAACATCAGCGACGCCCTCTTCCTTCCCGCGCTCCTCTTCGACCCCAACTCCTCCATCTGGAAAGAGTGGGACCGTTCAGAACTACAACAACAACTGGCCGAACAAAAAGACGCCATCCGTCGTACCCGCGAACTCATTCACCACGTCAAAAAAGGCTCCCTCCAATACCACCAACTCAACGAACAACTCCACCGTCAGGAAAACGAATTGCTAGAACTGTACAAACGCATCTTCCTGGAATGGCTAGCCTTTGAAGAAAAGCACCTGCACATCCCTCAAGACGAAAGCGCCATCACCTGGCAAGTCCAAACGCGTCTACAAATTCCCATCGTAATCAACGACCGCCTCATTGACTACGCAGACGCGGAACTCGTGCTCACAGCCAGCACCCGGCACGCATTTCTCACGCGCACATTTGCCGTCCTCGTCATACCCAAAGACCAGGGACTCATCCAGGCCCTCCGGCGTATCAACCTCGTCCGCTACTTCCTTCCACCGGAAGTAGACCTCATTGTGCTCACCGAACGTGAGGACTACATCGGAGTCCTCAGACAACACCAAGTGCACGTTCACCTTATCAACGGGGACTCTTCCCATGAAATCAGCCAAGCACCTTGATGCTCACACCACCATCACCATCATTGGTCTTGGACTAATGGGAGGCTCGCTCGCGATGGCCTTACGCCGTCGCCCTCCCATCCCGCGCCTCATCGGAGTCGTACGAAGTCAGGATCAAATCGAAGACGCACAGCAGCGTCGCGTCGCAGACCACATCACCACAGACTGGAAAGACGCCGTCCGCGCAGCAGACATCGTCATCCTCGCCACGCCGGTACGAACACTCATCCGTCAAATCCACACAATTGGCCCCTACCTTAAAGAACACACCCTCCTCCTCGACCTGGGGAGCACCAAAACCCAGGTCTGTGCTGCCATGGAAAAACTCCCGCCCCACGTTCAGCCCGTGGGAGGCCACCCCATGTGCGGGAAAGAAGTCTCGGGACTTGCCCACGCCGAACCCGACCTATACGAAGGTGCCACCTTCGTCCTATGCCCCCTGAAACGCACCGCGGATTGGGCCCTGGACCTGGCCCATCACCTCGTCCACCGGATCGGAGCCCACCCCCTCCTCCTGGAACCCGAACACCACGACCGCCTCGTCGCCACCATCAGCCATCTCCCCTACCTTCTTGCCGCCGCGCTCGTAGGAACCACACACCACATCGCGCAACAGGACCCCCGAGTGTGGCGAGTAGCGGCCAGTGGCTTCCGCGACACCTCACGGGTGGCCAGCAGCGACCTGAACATGATGCTGGACATCCTTATGACAAACCGCGACGCCGTGCTGGACATGGTAGACCGCTATCTGGCGGAATTAGGAGAATTGCGTACACTTCTAGAGCGGGGAGATGAAGGAGCCCTGCGGTTCTACCTGGCCAACATCAAAAACCTGCGCGACGCACACTTTGGAAAAAGGAGGACCTAGCGAAGGCGCTGCGGACTCAAAACAACCATGCACATCATCCGCAACCTATTCGAACGTACATACAACGGCAAAACAGCCCTGACCATTGGCAACTTTGACGGTGTTCACCTGGGCCACCGTCACCTCATTGCACACGTAGTTCAAGACGCCAAAACCCACGGGTGGACACCTGCAGTTGTCACCTTTCAGCCCCACCCTCGTCAAATCCTACAGCCCGGCACCCGCATCCTCTACATCTCCTCCTGGGAGGAACGCCTGGCCCTCCTGGAAGACATCGGTGTTGAACTGGTGGGCGTCATCCGCTTTACTCCAGAAGTGGCCCAACTCGACGCGGCCACCTTCCTCCGGGAATTGCAACAACGCATGGGCATGCAATCCCTGTGGGTAGGCCCCGACTTCGCCCTGGGCCGCAATCGCGAAGGCACAGTAGACCGCCTCCGAACCTTAGCCCAGGAAATGAACTTCCAGTTCCACGTCGTTCCTCCCCTCATCGTGGACGGAGAACCTGTCCACAGCAGCCGCATCCGCTACCTCATCGGTGAAGTGGGGGACGTACGCTCAGCCGCGCGGCTACTGGGTCGAAACTTCACCCTGGCCGGCATCGTCGTCCACGGAGATGGCCGGGGACGCACCATAGGCATCCCCACAGCCAACCTCGCCGTCGCGCCGAATCGACTACTTCCTGCCAACGGCGTATACGCCACCTGGGCCATGCTCAACGGCGAACGCTGGCCCAGTGCCACCAACGTAGGAGTCCGTCCTACTGTGGCAGGGGAAAACCCCATCCGCACCGTGGAAACCCACATCATAGGCCTGCAGCGCAACCTATACTACCAGCACCTCAAACTGGAATTTGTCGATCGGCTACGCCCGGAACAACGCTTCACCAGCCTGGACGACCTCGTGCGCCAAATCCGCCGAGACATTGCAGAAGCCGCTCGCCTGCTCGCAACGGAGGAGTGAGATGAGCACACACCGGGCCCAAGAAATACCCTTCGAAGAACTGGAACACACCGCGGATTGGAAAATTCGCGTCTGGGGCAAAGACTACGCAGACCTATTTCGCAATGCAGCCCTTGCCATGTACGCCATCATGGGCGAACACGAGCCCACCGACATCCAGGTAACCCGAGCCATATCCGTCGACGGAGTTGACTACCCTTCCCTCCTCGTCGCGTGGCTTAGCGAACTCCTCTTCTACACCGAAGTCTACGACGAAATCTTCGACCACGTAGACATCATCCACATCAGCCCGACCCACCTGGATGCTCGCGTCTACGGTTACGTCGCCCGCATACAAACCAACAAAATCAAAGCCGTCACCTACCACGACCTGGAAATCCGCGAACACGAAGACCGCGTCGAAGCCATCATCGTCTTCGACGTATAACTACCCTTCCAAGAGCACACCCAGTGAATCGGGCTTCACAAACAAAAGAGCGGGGCGAATTGTTTATCCGCCCCGCTCTCTGCTATAATCGACCTGGTGCCGAAGGTGGGATTCGAACCCACACGGGCGAACGCCCAACGGTTTTTGAGACCGTCGCGTCTCCCTGTTCCGCCACTTCGGCCCATGTCCGCAGAAGAGTATACACAAAGAACGCACATCCGTCAAGATAGAGCGCCAAAGGCGAACACGCATCAATCGGGACGCGCAGACCCGTGAAACCCCGTGAAGAAGAACACCGCCTCATAGAAAAAGCAAAACAAGGGGACCTGGCCGCGTTTAACCAACTAATACTCATGTACCAGGCCCAAGCCTATAACGTCGCCTATCGCCTCCTGGGCGACGCGGATGCCGCCGCGGATGCCACCCAGGACGCATTTCTAAAAGCATACCGGCGTCTACACCAGCACCGAGGAGGATCCTTTCGCTCATGGCTCCTGCGCATCGTGACCAACACCTGCTACGACATGCTACGCAAACAAGCCCGTCATCCCACCCAACCCCTGGAGCCCACCTCAGAAGACGAAGATCCAGACCACCTTCACCGGTGGCAAAGCGACGCCGAAACTCCAGAGGAAGCCGCGTTACGCCAAGAGATCAACGAAGCCGTTCAACAGGGACTCAACACCCTATCACCTGAACACCGAACCATCATCGTCCTTAGCGACATCGAAGGACTCAGTTACGAAGAAATATCCGAAATCCTTCACATCCCCGTTGGCACAGTAAAATCCCGTCTTAGCCGGGCCCGTTCTCGGCTGAGAGACTACCTGCGCACACACCATGGGGAACTATTACCCCGTGCTTATCGTCTCTGATGTGTACGAGGAATTCAAAACGCCGTAGCAGCACACAAGAGTGCTCAGAAAAAACCAAAGAAAAGGGGAAAACAACCCGTATCGGTCCCGAACACCGAAAATCATCGACATACTCGAATAAACGCTAGGAGCACGTTGCATGCGTATGTGGGGAAGGCGTCATCCCACCGAAGAAGAACTGAGTTTACTGATTGATGGACGTCTCAGCGACAGAGACCGTCGCCGAATAGAGGCGCACCTGCAGGAATGCGCGGAATGTCGGGCAGCCTACGAAGACCTGCAACGAACCGTCCTCCTTTTGCAGCACGCCCCGCGCCTAACGCCCCCGCGCGCGTTCACACTGAGCCAGGCGGATGTGCACCCCGCGTCCTCCTCCCCCCGAGAACACCGATGGGCGCGCGTGCTGCTTCCCTGGGCCACCGCGCTCGTGGGGCTCGTCCTTATCGCAGTCATCGGATTACAAGCCCTCCTCCTTTTAGGAGGACTTGCGGCCACATCATCAGGTCCCCACGAATACACCGCCTACCTCTCCACCAAAGAAAACGTGGGAGACCAACCGATCACGCCGCAAATGGAAATGGCTCAGGCAAAAGAAGCACCAAACAACAAATCTGACGCGGCCGCTCCCCTATCCGAAACCCCGACGCCAATGGTTGCTGTCGCGAGAGCATCTATCCCGCTAACACCGAAAACCACCGTTGAAGAACCCGTTACAGCCACCGTCGAAAGCCCGCAACCCCGCCCCCGGGCCATGCTGCCCGTGAGCAACGCGCCCACAGCCCCCCAACCGGCCCCCTCGCCGCGGGGTCCCTTCTCCACCTGGCTTATTCTTCTGGATGCAGGACTGTTCCTCCTCTTCATCATCCTGGTGGGACTGTTCATCCACCAGCGGAGAAGAGCGTAAGAGCCCCATGCCCGAACTGCCCGAAGTCGAAATCATCCGTCAGGAACTCCGTGCTCGCGTTCGGGGAAAACCCATCCGCCGCGTAGAGTTCCGCTGGCCACGCGTGGCCGCGTTGCCATCCGCCGAAGAAATGGAGCAACGCTTGCCGGGCCACACCATCGTAGACGTGGGACGGCGGGGCAAGTACCTGATCTTCCACCTCGCGCCCGCGGACGTACTTATAGTCCACCTGCGAATGACCGGCCAATTCCGCGTTGTGCCCCCCGGCACAGAACCGGATAAACACACGCACGTGATTATCACCCTGGACGACAACTGCCTCCTACAATACCGAGACCAGCGCAAATTCGGACGGTTCTACCTCGTTACCCAGGCCGAGGAAATCATCGGTCACCTGGGCCCGGAGCCATTAGACCCCGAATGGACGCCCCGGGAATTAGCCAACGCGCTCCAACACCGACGCGCGCCCATCAAGGCCTTGCTCCTGGACCAACGCATCGTAGCCGGATTGGGGAACATCTACGCGGATGAATCTCTGTTCCTGGCCGGTATCCACCCATTAAGGGCTGGAAACACCCTAACCGCCGAGGAAATCACAGCGCTCCACCGGGCCATCCGTCAAGTGCTCAACGAAGCCCTCGCCGCGCGGGGAAGTACCATCGCCACCTACATCCCCCCAAGCCAACGGGGAGGGGAATACCAAAAGCAACATCGGGTATACCACCGTGCTGGGCAACCTTGCCCAGTGTGTGGCACCCCTATCCAACGCACACGCGTTGGGGGACGATCCACGCACTACTGCCCACACTGTCAGCGTTAACCCAGGCCAACGCGACGTTCATATTCCGAGCGCAGCAGCGACTCCTGCTCCTCGGCCGCCTTCTTCGCCTCCTCGTACACACGCCTCACATACTCGCGGATCGCCTGCTGTCGCGGATCATCCGGGTTTGCAGTGACAACGCCCACCAGAAAACCCACAGCCCCGCCAACAACAACACCTAGAGCGAACATATTTCGGATGCCCATCTGGTCGTGCCTCCTCCATTGGTGTACAATATTGAGCGACACATTGAGGCAAAAGTTCAACTCAACATCAGAGCCAGCGCTCATATTGTATTCGGTTTCCACCGAGGAGGCCAAACCGTCCCATGGTGTACAACCCAGAACAGCGAGCAGCCATCCTGCGTCAACTACAAGTGCAAAAAATCCACATCCGCAAGCACGCGCTGGCCCGCGTACCACAGCGCATTGCTCGCCACTTCTCGCACCCGTGGGAACCGGTCAGCGTGTTAATTCGTTACTTTGGCCTCTTCCCGGACCCCCTGCTCGGATTCTGGCTTGACCATCCCGCGGGACACGTGGTCATCACAGAACAGGAAGCCCGCTACGAACCGGGAGAAATCCAAGAAGGCCGACACACCTGGGCCGGAGTTGCGTACATCTCCCTCCCCATGCTGGTCGGAGAAGGAGAACACCCACTCATTTACATCGCCCATCTTTTCGACCACCTCCTGGGATGCGACGGTGTCGCGGACGGGCGTTGGCTTTCCGAAGGCGGGGGGTACCTGCCCAAGTGGCGAGAGGTGGGACAACGACTGTATCGACAGTTCCAGTTAGGATACGCAGCCACCGAAGCAGCCCGGAACAATCCCAGACGCTACTTCGCGGAAGGCATTGTCGCGTACTGGCAAGACCGGCGGGGATTGCGGGTACAGGATCCAGGCCTGGAAACAATTTTGCGAACCACCTTACTGAACGCCCAATTCTGGGCATAAGCCAGGACATCAAAGGAGCCATAAGGATCATGGTCGTCACAACGCGGACATTCACCTGGATAGGATTCATCATCCTCCTGATATCCCTGATTACCTTAAGCATCATCATCCTGAACGCGCCGCCGGTGTTGCCCCTGATTGGCCTCTTCATCGGCTACGCAGGACTGGCAGTGTTTGGCGCGTCCATGGTCATCATCAGCCTCATCCAACGGATGCGCGGGGATACCGTCCCCACAGGGACCCTCCGCCGAAGCACAATTGCCGGCCTCACCGCCATCGCCCTGCTGATCCTCCAATACCAGGACTTGCTCGCGCTTCCCCTGGCATTAATCATCATCTTAGGTTCCATCATCTTAGAGACCGGCATCTCCCTGTACATGCACCGCCAGGACACCGCGCCCGAGCCAAAGGCAAAGACACGTTCATCCTCACCTACTCCTGCCCACACCCGGGGAGGTTCCAAAAAACGCACCAAATCCTGAACGGAGGCACCGATGAAACACTTCCCCCCGCATTTCCTCTGGGGAACAGCCACCAGCAGCCACCAGGTCGAAGGAGGTAATCCGCCTAACCAGTGGACATGGTGGGAACAACAACCTGGCCGCATCTGGCAGGGACAAAAAGCCGGCCTGGCCTGTGACTGGTGGCGCCACGCGGAACGGGACTTTGACCTCATGGCCGAACTGCACCAAAACGCGCACCGCATGAGCCTGGAATGGAGCCGCATTGAACCTGAAGAGGGGCATTTCAGTGAAGAAGCCATCGAGCGCTACCGGGAAATGATCCAAGGGCTACGCGATCGGGGCATTGAACCCGTCATCACACTCCACCACTTCACCGAACCCTTATGGTTCTGGCAGCGCGGATCATGGCTTCACCCCGACGCGCTCAACGCGTTCAGCCGCTACGTGGAGCACATCGCGACCACATTGGGGGAACCGATCACATACTGGTGCACCATCAACGAACCCATGATATACGCCTACCTCGGCTACGCAGAGGGACGCTTCCCCCCAGGGGAACAGAACCTCCGCCGCACATTCCTCGTCCTAAAACAACTCATACGCGCGCACGCCCGGGCATACCACATCCTTCATCGCCACTTCCCCCACGCCCGGGTAGGACTGGCCAAAAGCCTTTTCTACTTTGAACCCGCCCGTTCCACATCCCTCCTGGACCGCCTAGTCACACAAGGGGTATGGTACCTCTTCAACACCCTCACCCTGGACGCAGTCACCAGCGGACGGATGCTCCCTCCTTTGGGCACCGGCTTAACCCCAGATCTAACACTCTACAACAGCGTGGACTTCATCGGTATCAACTATTACAGTCGGCGAATGGTAGAATTTGACCTCACGCGTCCTCAGGAATTCTTTATCCACGAATACATGAACCCACGAGGAGAAACAACCGATCACACCGCCGCGGGGGAGCCGTACAGCGAAATCTACCCGGAGGGACTGTATGCCCTACTTCGCTGGGCCTGGAAACGCTATCGCAAGCCCCTGATAATCACCGAGAACGGCCTCCCTGACGAGGATGACGACCAACGTCCCTCCTTCATCGTGCGTCATTTAGAACAGGTGCACCGGGCCATTCAAGAGGGCGTAGACGTGCGCGGGTACTTCTACTGGACCCTGGTGGACAACTTCGAATGGGCGGATGGGTGGAACCTGCGCTTTGGGCTCATCGCGCTCGACCCGGACACCCAAGAACGCACCCCGCGCCCCAGCGCCCATCTCTACGCGCAAATATGTCGCGCGAACGCCCTCCCCGACGAGCATTCCCAGGAAAATCGCCCAACCTAAGACATTCCACATCCCCAGACTGCCACCGACATCACGTCATCAGAAGGAGCACTATCAAGTAAATCAACACAACCGGTGCAGCCCCTACGAGATAATCCACAAGTCGGTACTTGCCGTACTCGCGCACTGTAATGTTCAGCACATCCGTAATGGGGGTGAGGAAACTGGAAGAACTGCCGAACACAATGGCCAACACCATCGGATACGGGGACACACCCATTTGCCGAGCCAAACCTATGGCAACCGGGCTAAAAAGCACCGTCACCGCGGTGTTCGAAAGCACCTGCGTCAGCAAGAGCGTGAGGAGGAAGAACCCTGCCACCAAACCGCGTTCCCCCCACTGTCCCAAACTCGTGTACAGGAAATCCCCCAGGAGTTGGGCCGCGCCGCTCTTGGCCATCGCCGTACCCAGGGGGAGCAGCGCGGCGATCATAATCACCGTTCGCCAGTGCACAACCCGATACATCTCATAAGGCTTCAGACAACCTGTCATCACCATCAACAACACAGCCAGCATAGAACTCACCACCAGAGGAAGCCACCCCATGGCCGCGGTGATGATCATCAACAGAATAATGCCCCATGCCACCCACACCTTGGGCGTAGGCACCACGCCCGGCTCCTCTTCCAGGTAATAAGCCACAATAAACCACCCCTCCTCAACAGCCCGACGCAGCGCTGGCCGTGGTCCTTCCACCAGAAGACTGTCACCCACGCGCAGCCGCGTGGTGCGTACCCCTTCAGTCTTGGCCTGGTCATCCCGAAGCAAAGCAATCGCGTGGATACCCAGGCGGCCGCGCAGGTTAACCTCACTGGGAGTACGCCCCACCAGAGGAGAACGAGGAGGAATTAACACCTCAGCCATCACCACATCACCCGGGAGCCGTTCCGCGACCTCCTCAAAGGGCACTCGACCGCGACTTTCCAGGTCATGTTGAGAAGCCACCTGGGCTACCGCGCCGGGACGCCCTTCCACCACGATGAGGTCTCCGGGCTCCAGCGCCTCGTCAGGGCGAGGAGGGGTAATGCGGCGTCCGTCCCGGATAATCTCCAGGATGGAAACCCCGTACCTCTCGCGCAAGTGTAAATCCCTCAAGGGTCGACCTACCAGGCTGGAATTCTGGCGAACCCGCAGGACTTGCAACCCCCGTTCAAGCCCGTACTCCCGGGCGATCTCCTGGAGGGAAGGACGCACGGGCACGCGCAATTCCCCCGCGGGCAAAAACCGATACACCACCAGGCCCAGGTAGAAGGCCGCGAACACAATCGCGGGCAGGGCCACAGGCGTCAGCGAAAACATGTGCAAGGGCTCAAACCCCGCCGCGCTCAACATGTCAGACGCGGCCAGGTTCGGAGTAGAACCGATAAGGGTGAGCAACCCACCAGCATTGCACGCGATGGACAGAGGGAGGAGCACTTTGCCCGGCCGCAATCGATACCGTTGGGCCAGAGTTAGGGTTGCAGGCAACATCAAAGCGAACACAGCGATGTTCGACATAAACGCGGAAAGGGTCCCGCTAACCAGCACCAACGCGATAACCACCCTCCACTCGCTGGTTCCTGCCAACCGTACCAGCAAGTCACTGATCAGCGCGGCCGCGCCTGTGCGGCGCAGACCCGCCCCCAGCATGTACGTGGCCGCCACAATAATAGTCACTGACGCGGAGAACCCGGCTAACCCTTCTTCTGGGGAAATGATGCCCGCGATAACGAGCACCAGCAACACAGTGAGGGCCACAATGTCCACCGGCCAACGGTTCAGGGCCAGGGCCAGGGATGTGGCAAAGAGAATGGCCAGTACGAGGTAGGCAATCATTATGCCTCCTTAGCGCGGAGGTTCCCATTCCTCGACCAAAAAGCGCAATTGGTCCTCTAACGCACCGTATCCCGTCTCAATAACGGTCAAAGGCAGACCAAGGCGGGAGGCGGCCTCCTGGGCGGCGGAGGCCGTCTCCCCATCATCGGGTTGTTGGGCCAACCAGACCACATCCGTGTAATGGGCAAAGTACACGTCCTTCAACTCCGGGTGTTGGTCCAGGCCCAACGCTTTCCACACCAGCGCGTCAAAGCCGCGCGCCAGAAAATCCGTCAAGTAAAAGGTTCCCGGGTGAGCATCGGCCCACTGCCAATACGCGTCCCCACCGTACAGGGCATAACAGTGGGGGCCAGGGAGCCGAACCGCGTTGGGGAAACGGGCCAACACGCGATCCAAAGCGCCGCCTGTACCGCAATCCCCGTAGGCCACAATGACCTTTTGATAGTGCGAACTCAGATGCTCCAGTTCCTCTTCAACCCGTGAGACAATACGCTGTGGCTCGTTGTGCAAGCGCGCGGGCAACACGTGGAGGTCCACCCGCCACCTGTGCCGCCGTATAATATCTTGAATTTCACGCGCCAGTGCACCACACGCGAGAATTGCAACCTCCGCCTCAGGCAAGGCCGAGTGCCTCCGCCATGGCTCGAATGTGGGCTGGAGTGCTGCCGCAGCACGCGCCAATATAACGGACCCCCAGGTCCCGGACCCGCACCGCGTATTGGGCCATCACCTCGGGCGTGCCGTCATACACGATTTGGCCACCCTTTTGCCACCGCGGAACACCCGCGTTGGACTGGGCTATGAGGATAACATCTTCGGGCTTACGGGCCGCCATCTTTTCCATCGCGGCGATAGTCTCCTCGGGCCCGTTCCCACAGTTGCTGCCAATGTAACGTACGCCCATCTTGTAGATGGCCTCAATGGCCTGTTCTGGGCTAACCCCCATCATCGTGTGACCGTGAGTATCAAAAGTCATAGTAACTGCAATGGGTAAAGAACCGCCAGTGGCCTCGCGCGCGCCCTCCACAGCAGCCTGGACTTCCTCCAACGCGCTCATGGTCTCAATGATGAAAAAGTCCACACCCCCTTCGGCCAGGGCGGCCGCCTGTTCCGCGTACGCGGCCTTGGCCTCCTCAAAGGTCAATGTCCCGTAGGGCACCAGGAGTTCCCCTGTGGGGCCCATGGAACCGGCCACGGCCACGCGGTCGCCCGCGACTTCCCGCGCAATACGAGCAGCCGCCTGATTCAATTCCGCCACTCGGTGCTCCATATTGTGCAATGCCAGGCGAAAGCGGGTTCCGCCAAAGGAATTCGTCGTGATAATCATGGAGCCCGCTTCAATATAGCCTCGGTGCACGGATTGCACCTTTTCCGGATGCTCCACGTTCCACAATTCCGGCGCGTAACCGGAGGGCAAGCCCAGAGACTGGAGCATGGTGCCCATGGCACCATCGCCCAGCACAATCTCGTGTTCCTCAAACAAACGCTCGAATCGGTTCATCAACCTCACTCCCTCCTCACTTACGGAAACATTTCGGTCATATGTCAAGCGGCCTGGCGTTTGAGCGCCATGAACTTCTTCGCAACCTCCACAGCCACTGACGCGTCGCGACAGTACGCGTCGGCCCCAATTTCCTCGGCAAAGGCCTCACTCAGCGGTGCACCGCCCACCAGGACACGCACTTTATCCCGCCAGCCTTCCTCCCGCAACCGGTCAATCACCACCTTCATGTACGGCATGGTCGTGGTCAACAGCGCGGACATGCCCAACAAATCCGCGTTGTGTTCCTTAATTGCGGCCAGGAACACATCCGCATCGGTGTTAATGCCCACATCAATAACTTCAAACCCCGCGCCTTCCAACATCATGCTCACCAGATTCTTACCAATGTCGTGAATATCGCCTTTCACCGTTCCCATGACAATGCGCCCGATGCGCGGACTTCCTGTCTGTGTTAACAGAGGTCGCAAGATCTCCATGGCCGCCTTCATGGCTTTGGCCGCCATCAACACCTCAGGAACGAACAGAATACCGGCTCCGAAATCCTCACCCACAATGTCCATGCCGGCAATCAGGCCATAGTTCAAAATCTCCGCGGGGGACCGTCCCATCTCCAGGGCTTTCTTTGTACCCTCCACGACTTTATCCGCGTACCCGTCGTAGAGGTCATCTTGCATGGTCTCATACAACTCCTGAAGTTCCTCTGGCAATTCCTCGAAGGGCGTGAGTTCCTGATTGCTCATGGCCGCGCAACCTCCTTCATCAAAAAGTGCTGACAGCAACCCCCAGTGTTCCTACCCCCGTGCGAACACTGACCATCGGCGTCAAGTCTACCACATCCACCTGCTCTATGCCTAGACGCCGAACGACCGCCTCGCGCAACTGTTCGGCCTCATGGGGGACGGCCGCGTGCATGACGATCGCGCGAGTAGCAGCCGCGGGCAATGAGGATGCTAACCACTCAACCAACCGATTCTGGCCCTCATCTCGGGGCACATAGGCGATCACATCCAGCAAGCCCCGTTCTGACAACGTCAGCAAGGCCGTGTGCTTTAAAGCGCTGTGCACCCGTTGGGCCAGGGGGGAAATGTGCAAATGCTGCCGCAAGGACGTAAGATCCCCGGCCAGGAAAGCAACCCGAACCCGGTCAACGGCTTCACGGGTGTGGCGGGCAACATCCTCCAGGGGGAGTCCCTGAGCCGCAGCCTGGGCAGCCGCCACCGCGACCAGGCCGACCCCCGAGGAAACAAGTCGGGTGTTCACCACCTCTACGGGTAACTTCTTGTACGTCACTGCCGCCACAGCAGCCGATACCAGGGTTGGGTTAAAGGCAGTAGAAGGCGCCACGACCACAATGCCTTCAACCTGTGAGGCCATTTTCTTGAAGATCAGGCGAAAATCGTCCGGGCTAGGATGCCCCGCGCGCACGGATCTCCCCGCGGCCATCAAGCGATACACCTCGTCCAGGGATATATCCACACCTACCTGGAGCCGTTCGTCATCCACCACCACGATTTGCGGTACCACGAACAGATGACTCTGATTCTGCAGGCTTGGCGGTAAATCAGCCGATCCGTCGATGACAATCTCTATAACTCGCATAACCTTTCCCCTTCCCGGTTATTCATATCGCCCAATGGCAATGACCGAGTTCTGGCCGCCCAGACCAAAGGAATTGGAGAGCGCAGCCCGAATTCCTCCGGGGACTTTCCTCGCCACATTGGGGACGTAATCCAGATCGCATTCCGGATCGGGGTGCTCGTAGTTGATGGTAGGATGCAATATCCCGGTAATGATGGACTTGACAACGGCCAGAGCCTCAATCGCACCGGCACCGCCAAACGCGTGACCTATCATGGACTTGGTGGAGTTGACCGCCAACTTGTACGCGTGTTCCCCAAACACCTGTTTGATGGCGTACGTTTCGGTCTTGTCGTTAAGCGGTGTAGAGGTCCCGTGCGCGTTGATGTACTGGATGTCCTCCGGGGCAAGGCCGGCATCATCCAGCGCACGGCGCATGGCCAAAATCGCGCCCCTCCCCTCCGGGTCCGGGGCTGCCATGTGATACGCGTCAGAGGTAGCCCCATGTCCCAAAATTTCCGCGTAGATGTGCGCGCCGCGCGCGAGGGCGTGTTCCAAACTTTCCAACACGAACACAGCCGCGCCCTCGCCTATGACGAAACCGTCGCGCGTGGCGTCAAAAGGTCGACTAGCCTTCTCTGGGGGGTCATTGTGCGTGCTCAGCGCCTTCATCATGCTGAACCCCACAAAAAAGGTGCGCACGATTAACCCTTCCACCCCGCCTGCTAACGCCATATCCATGAGCCCGTGCCGGATGGCCTCGGCAGCAATTCCCAACGCCTGCGTGCCCGAAGCACACGCGGTGACCACGGTTTCGGAGATGCTGCGCAGTCCGAACCGCTCGCTAATGTGAAAAGCCGGCATGTTCGGCAATCCGCCAATCGCGTCAAAGGGCCGAACTCGCCACCGCCCCGTTGTCCCCGCTTTGATGAGCAGGTTCTCGTACAGGTCGAACCCGCCCAGGCCTGTGCCTATGACCACCCCGGCCCGGTCCCCCTCACGGGCCAGGACGTCATTCAAGTCCGCGTCTTCCACTGCCTGTGAGGCAGCGGCCAGCGCGTACTGACTGGCTCGGGCCATGCGCTTCGCTTCCTTAGGAGGAATGCCAAAGGTCGCCGGATCAAAGTCCTTAACCTCTGCCGCGATTCGGGTGGGGAGATCCGACACATCAATGCGTGTCACGTACCCGATGCCCGATTCTCCTTTAACCAACCGGTCCCACGTCTCGTCCGGGGAATGGCCCAACGGAGTAATCGCTCCCATGCCCGTAATAACCACGCGACGTCGGGGAAGCAACTCTCTCAGCCCCACACTGTGCAAGGCCGATTGTACACGTCGAGCCAGGGCCAGTAAATCTTGGTCCGGGCGGGGATGCTCAATAGCATCCAGCAACTCGCGCAGAGCCTGACGCCCTGCAGCAGGTAATTCCCGTAATGCGTCCACAAGCCGTTCGTACATAGGTCCTCACCTCATCACAGATTTGTCAATCCTTCTCGAATGCGGCGAACAATATCACCATCCACCGCGCGTATGCCCATGCGTACCGCGTTTCGCACCGCGTATGCATCACTACGCCCATGCCCTACAATGACGATGCCGTCCACTCCCAGCAGGGGAGCACCGCCGTACTCCCGGGGATCCAGGCGCTCTCCAGTGGCCTTGAAGGCAGGTTTGGCCAACAGCGCGCCGGCCACAGCCAAAGGACGACGTTTTATTTCCTCCTTCATCACGCGCATAAGCATGTCTGCCACGGCTTCCGCGGTCTTGACAAAGATGTTGCCCGTGAACCCATCGGTGACAACTACGTCCACATCCCCACGCAACGCTTCCTTGGGTTCCACGTTACCGATAAACCGTTCCCCCAATGCTTCTTCCAGCAGGGGATAGGTGTCCTGCACCAGTGCGTTCCCTTTCCCACCTTCCTCACCAATGGAAAGGATGCCCACTTTGGGGTGACGAATACCAAACACGTGTTCCGCGTACACACTGCCCATCATCGCGAATTGTCGCAAGTACTCGGGTTTACAATCCGCGTTCGCGCCAATGTCCAGTATGAGGAACGAGCCGTGCAACGCGGGGAACACCGTGGTCAAAGCCGGGCGTTTAATACCTCGAATGCGGCCCAGGGTAAATAAAGACGCGGCCAGGGCCGCCCCGGTATGGCCGCACGTTACAAACGCGTCCACCTCGCCCTGTTTTACCATCTCCAGGGCCACACTCATGGTATTACGGGGCTTTGCCCGCACAGATGTAGCAGGGTGTTCATCCATGCGTATCCACTCAGGCGCGTGGACAATTTCGATAGAGGCGCCCTGGGTGTTGTGCTTGGCCATCTCCTCGCGAATGCGTTCCTCGGGGCCCACCAGCACCACGGTCACGTTGAAGTCCCGCGCGGCCCATATTCCACCTTCGACGGTCACTGTGGGAGCGTGATCACCGCCCATCGCGTCCAGCGCTATTTTCATGGGTATAAGGCCTCCTCCCCTAGACTCTTTCGTAATCCCCCATTTTACCACGAAACGCGTTTTTCCTCAGTTGTGGTGTCGAGTCTCTAAACCGGTTTTGCGAATCCACGTGTTTAACTTGAGTTTGTTCTTTGTAGCCCGGTCAATGAGCGCGGACAGGGCCAACGCCTCAATGTGGGCCTGACTCTCCGCGTCCCCGTGCGCTTCCCCAACCAGCATAATAAGACGGGCTATGTCCAGTGCCAGATCTAACCACGCTTCTCCGCCGGGGGCAGGCTTCAGCGTGACCAAGACCTGCAACATGCCAGGTCCCACTTCTTCCGCCACGTAATAACGCCGTTCCTCGATGGCTTGTTCGACAAATGCAAGAACCTGTCCTAAGGATTCCAGAGTATCCTCTGGTCGATGTTCTATGGAAAGGTACACCCCTTCGGCCGCGTGGGAAAGGGCCGGGCCAATCTCACCCAGGTGGTGCAAGATCTCCGCGGCAATACGGTGAGCGCGTATGGCCACATCCCACACCTGCATATCTGTGGCCTTTTCTCCCACATCCGCCAGTGCTTGCAAGGCTTCAAGTGACTGTCCTGCTTCGAGTAATTCATTCGCCTGCCGAATAGCAGCATCTAACGCATCCCGTTCCGCCATGTATCCTTTGCCTCCTTAACGTACTCGTAACGTGCGTAGACGATTGAGCGCTGCCGCCAGTTCAAACCGCCGAAAGTACGCGTAATCACCCATGGGCCGCACGTCAATGACATCGAGACCGTGCTCAACAATATCCCGCTCCACCGCGTCCAGAATTTCGCGCACAGTCCGCTGACCGTCCATGTACTTCTCGCGCGCGTAATAGAGTGCCTGCCCAATCGCGTTCAACTGGCTCGGATCGACCAGTTGTTCCACCGCGCTGAGGTCTATCTCGTGGCGTCCGAACAATATGGTCTTCACCCCTTTGGCTGTGATTTTCACCTCGCGCTTGCCCTTGGAGGGATCCAGACTTGAAGCCAGAGGAACGCGATGGGACACCTCTCCAAAGTGTTCCCCACCCTCGGGGCGACGTTCAGATTTGTACTTTTCAGCAATGGCTCGGGCCCGCTCGGTCACATCATACGGTCTGTACTCATCCAGCATGATAACGGTATCGGCCACATCAAAGTAATCCCCGGACCCGCCCATGACCAGGATGGTGCTCACGCCCAAGTCTGTGTACAGTTGGCGCACTTTGTCCACAAAGGGCGTGATAGGCTCCTTCTCCTTAGCCACCAGTTCCTGCATCCGGTGGTCACGAATCATGAAGTTAGTGGCCGCGGTGTCCTCATCCACCAGCAGAAGCGTGGCACCGGCTTCCAGAGCTTCCATAATGTTCGCGGCCTGAGAGGTGGATCCGGACGCGTCCTCCGTGCAGAAGCGCGTGGTGTCCCGTCCAAAAGGCAGGTTATTAATGAACGGGGAGATGTTGACTTTCTCCACTCGTCGGCCGTCCTCTGCCCGAATTTTCACCGCCCCCGGATCAGTGACCACAAACTCCCGTCCATCTCCAGGGATGTGGTTGTACACGCCCAATTCCAACGCGTTGAGCAGGGTGGACTTGCCATGATACCCCCCACCCACAATGAGGGTGATGCCAGGGGGGATGCCCATGCCGGATATCTGCCCCCGATTGGGGAGGGTGACGCTTACCCGACGTTCGGGCGGACTCTGAAAAGGAATAACCACCCCCTCCCGCAAGGGACGAGGGTCCACCCCGGACCGTCGCGGCAGAATAGCGCCATCAGCCACAAACGCCACCAATCCTAAATCCGGCAACATGCGACGCAGCGCGTCCGCGTCCTCCACTGTTTCCACGTGTCGACGCAGGTTCTGGGAATTCAGCGAGGCGTAAAGAGCGGCCCGACGCACAATGCGAGGTACATCGTGAGTCAACAATTCCTCAGCCTGCCGTCCTAGCACACGGCGTCCCGCGGCAGGGAGTCCCACCACAAAGCGGATCTCGATACCCTGGTCACGTACAATTACCGCGGTCCGCGGGATCACTTCCTGCCCTGGACGGTCGATGGCGATCAGGCCTGACTTGCCCGACCCACGCTTTTGTTCTACTTGCCGACACGCGTTGGCAAACACGCGGTTAATGTAGTCGGCCAGGGCAACACGGCGAATCGGGGTCGCGTATAAGTCACGGGGAAACTGGGCCACGGAATGGGGCACAAATGCGCGCAATCGTGAGGGTGCTGCAAAAGGGTCACCCTGCACGTGGTCGATGTACAAAATAAACCCGGGAGCCTGGTACACTCCCTGAATGTCCTTGTACGCTTTATACCCGCGGCCATCAATACGGCGCAACGTGCTCTGCAGTTCCTGGATTGGTCGCGTTCGCATGGGCTCTCCCTCAAGACAAAATGCGAAAATTTCAACGGCCGGGGACAACCCGCTGCCCAGGACGTAGGTCCCGACCGGTAGAAGGGATTGTAAGCAATTATGGAGATAAAAGCCACTTTCAGGGCCGCGACGATTATTCAACCGGGTGAAAGCCCAGGGCGAGGACCATTTCGCGCACGCGGTCGGGATCATCCCGAGACGCCAGAGGGAAAGGGAGGATAACCTCATCCCGCCCTTCTTCTGCCCAGGCACGGTTCTGGGCAGGGATGAGGGGCGAAGAGGTCGCGTCGGGAGCGATCAGGGCCCATATGGTGGTGTGCGGAGTAATGCGATGTACGTGATATCGCTCGTGCATCTCGCGCACGCTGACCTGTCCGGGCGCGACGGCCTGCGTTGCGTTCGCGGCGCCATAAGTCAGGAAGGCCCGGGGAAAGTAGGGAGCGCACAACCGTGTGATCACGCCGTAAGGGCCCATGGCAATGGCAATGGTGGGCTTGTCCACCTGTTGCCACAGGCGACACATGCGCAATGCATCCGTCAACGTGTGAGCAAACGCTGCCAGTTTGACCACATCTCCCCAGGGGGCCAGTTCAGCCCACACAGCCTCCAGATCTGCGGGCATGGTGTGGAAAAAATGTCGGGAGACGAACACCCGAGCAGGTGCTACGTCTCCCAGGGCATGGGCAACGTCCCATTCAATGTCCACAGCAAACGCGCGGTGCGCTGCCGCGAGCCGCAAGGTTTGCAACCGTATCTCCTCACTGCCCGTGAACTTTCCCCCCTCACGCTGGGGGCGATACGTGACCACAACGGGCATGGACAAACTCGAAAGCAGGCGCGGGAGGTCGAAAGTGCGCATCAAGTCCAGGCGGACCTCCACCGCGTCTACCCACCGCGCGACCGCGCGTGCCCGCGCGAGGAGGTCATCCGTATCCTCCGCGGCCAGGGAAGCTGCTATCCACGTGGAGCGGGATAGAGATGTCCGGCGGTTATTTCCCCTCCTCTGCCTCAGAGGACTCCTCCTCTTTGGTGATGGCTTTCTTCTCCTCGTCGCTGGATACGGCCTCGCGGAACTCGCGAATGCTCTTACCCAACGCGCCGCCGAGTTCGGGCAAGCGCCCAACGCCGAACACAATAATGATAATCAGCAGCAGAATAAGCAGTTCTGGCACACCAAAGGACCCAAACATGCGACCTCTCCTCTTTTTATGATGAGTTTGCTCGCGCTTCAACTCCGGCCAACCACTCCAGGGCCTTGACCAGCGCGTGGTTGCCTTCCTCGTGTAACCCACGGGCCTCAACCGCGTGGTACAACTGGTGGATAAGAGCCGTTCCCGGCAGGGGCACAGACATCTCCCGGGCTGCTTCCAGCACCAAACGCACATCCTTTTGCTGCAAGCGCACGGTAAAACCGGGACGAAAATCCCCGCGAATAATTTGGGGCCCACGGTGGCTTAACATCCATGATCCCGCGGCTCCCGCGCTGACCGCTTCAAGGACTTTTTCCAAGTCCAGGCCGGCCTTGGCCGCAAAGACCAACCCCTCGGCCATGGCCAACGTATTCCCCACTACAATAATTTGATTCACCAGTTTCGTGAACTGCCCTGCGCCGTTTGGTCCCACGTGCGTAATCCGACGCCCCATAGCCCGAAAGAGGGGGAGACACCGCTCGAAGACTTCGGGCTTTCCCCCCACCATAATGGACAGGGTCCCTTCTCGGGCTCCAATGTCTCCACCGCTGACCGGTGCGTCCAACATCTCCACGCCCACCTCGGCAAGGCGTTGAGAGATGCGGATGGTCGCGTGGGGGGAGATGGTACTCATATCAATGACAACCATACCCGGTCGGGCCCCGTGAATTACACCTTGGGGCCCCAGAATCACCTCCTCCACATCCGGCGTATCACTGACAATGGTGATAACCACGTCGGAAGCGCGGGCCACATCTGCTGGGGAATCGGCCCAGGAAGCCCCTTCTGCCAGCAAAGCGTCTGCTTTCTGTCGGGTGCGATTCCACACGGTTAACGGATAGCCCGCGGCCATCACATTGCGGGCCATGGGCTCCCCCATAATGCCTAACCCTATAAAACCGACCCGGGTAACTTGTGTCATGTACTTTCCTCCCTAAAAAAACGCCCGGCCTGGGATGGACTTGGAAACCGGCCTTCGGGTTTGACATCCCCTCTCACGCATTCTATAATCGCGCAGAAATGTGGAGACGTCAAACGAGGCAAAGATGAACGTTCTGGGAATTGGCCCGCTCGAATTCGTTCTCATTATCATCCTGGCCCTGATCTTTCTAGGCCCGGAGGAATTGCCCACTGTTGCCCGCAAATTGGGTAAGTGGATGCGCGAATTACAGACGTTATCAGACGAATTCCAGGAACAGGTGAAGAAGGAACTCGGACCGGAGTTGGAAGAACTGGACAAGGTGACCAAGGGCGCACAACACGCGCGGAAGACCCTGCAGACTGCCCAAAAAGCCACCCGGCAACCGGTTAAATTCCTGGAGGAGGAAGTGCTTAAAGAACTCAACCCGGTTGCTTCCCCTTCAACAGAAAAGGGCCCCGAGGAAGAGACACCCGCACCCCCCGAAGAGAATGAGGGAGAATCAGCATGAGCAAGCGTTCGGGCCCTCCTCGTCAGGAAATGACGCTTTTAGAACACCTCGTTGAATTGCGGACGCGTTTAGTACGCTCCATGCTCGCGCTGCTCGTGGGGATCCTGGTTGGCATTGTCCTGACCCGCCCCTTCTTGGAGTTGCTGATTTCACCCCTGGGCGAAAACCGCCCGCAATCCCTGAAACCAGCAGAGAACATCCTAGTGTACTTCAAGGTGGACCTTATCCTGGGGCTCATTCTGGCAATGCCCGTTATTGTGTACCAGTTCTTCGCCTTCATTAACCCGGGGTTGGAGGAGAAAGAACGTCGTTACGTGCTGGGTATCTCGGCTGCGGCCGCGTTTCTCTTCGCGCTGGGCGTCTCATTCGCTTCCCTGGTGATGTTGCCGTTTACCCTCAAGTACCTTCAATCCTTTCTCAGCGATCTCATCACGCCCAGTTATTCCATCGATTACTACATTGCTTTTGTGACGAATTTTGTCTTCTACGTGGGCATGAGTTTCGAACTGCCCCTGGTAATGGCTGCTCTCGCCCGCCTTGGAATTATCAGCCCCCAACAATTGGGCAAACAACGACGTTACGCGATTGTCATCATCGCCATCATTGCCGCGGTAATCACCCCCACACCCGATCCGTTCAACATGACATTGGTGATGCTCCCGTTGCTTGCCCTGTACGAATTGGGCATCATCCTGGCCCGACTCACGTACCGTCCCCGACCATCACAGACAACCGACCAGCCCGTGGCCACATCCCAGTGAATGAGGCCACGGACAACGCGCGCGGTTGCCTCCCCACGCGCTCGCGTGGGGGAAATGCCTTATTCGCTTTCTTCTTCCGTTTGGGCTGCCACCTCTTCGGTTACGGTATCCTCAACAACACCGCCAGAAGAGGAGTCCTCGGCGGTTGCGTCAGATGGGAGGGATTCCGAGGTCTCTGTGGAAGGTTCTTCCGTGAGATCCTGACCACAATACGGACACACCGTCCAGTTCAAATCCACCAGGCGACCACAGTGGGGACACGGCCGTCGCAGCGGTGTGTGGCAGTAGGGGCATACTATCCAATCCTCCTTTACCGGACGGCGACAGCCCGGACAGAGGTTCAACTCCTCAATCTCGCGCAGGAGCGCTTCCTCCTCCAGCGCGCGGTCGTACTGCTCGGCCAGAGTTTCCTTGGGGCGGAGGAGTAAGTAGAGCAGGGTGCCAGCAGGACCAAAGGCCAAACTCAGCAGTGTGGCTAGAAGAACGGCAATGGGATCACGGGTACGACTTCGAATGTCCCGAAATGTCCAGATGGCAAACCCCAGCCAGAAGGCAACAGCGAACGCTGCCAGGATAATGATGGCAATTTCCACGAAAATTGCGGCGCGATTTATGAACTCTGGAGACATGTGTATTCTCCCCCAATTTTGAGCATTCCATGCCCGGTGATTATACTTCCCCGCAACAGGACGCCCAAATCTACCTGCACGTTCTATAACATTCTAGCGCAAGGTTACACCATGGACGAGAAACCCAATACCACCGGTTCCACGTACTCGCCAACGATTAAAGACCTCCCTCCAGGCGAACGGCCACGAGAGCGATTACGCCACTACGGTGCCCAGGCCCTTTCCACCGCGGAACTCCTGGCCATTATCCTGCGCACCGGTGTGGACGGGGAAAACGTGGTCCACCTGGCCGAACGACTTCTGGCCGTCTTCGGCGGCCTTCCTGGTCTGGCCCAGGCCTCCTTCGGAGAACTCTGCGAAATGCGCGGCATAGGACCGGCAAAGGTCACCCAGATTAAAGCATCCCTGGAACTGGGGCGACGGCTCCTGGTGGCCGCACCCCAAGAAAAACCCATCGTCCAATCCCCCGCGGACGTAGCCTACCTGGTCGGCAGCGAAATGTCCCTGCTCCCGCAAGAGGAATTCTGGGTGCTCCACCTGGACACGCGAAACCGCGTGACCCGCATCCACCGACTGTATCGCGGGTCCCTAAACAAGGCAACGGTCCGCGTGGGCGAAGTGTACCGGGAAGCCATTCGAGACAATGCGGCGTCTATCATTGCCGTACACAACCACCCCTCGGGTGACCCAACACCCTCCCCCCAGGATGTGTCCTTAACCCGCATGATTTACGAAGCAGGGCAACTACTGGAGATCCCCCTGCTGGACCACGTCATTGTGGGAATGGGACGTTGGGTAAGCCTCAAGGAACGGGGCCTGGGATTTGAGTAACCCCCACCCTACTTGGACGCGGTGCGTCGGTCTGCCTCCTTCCGGAACAGATCGCTCAGGGCCTTGCGAATTCGGTCGGGCAAACGGGATTCTTTCTGGCGGGTG
Source organism: uncultured Anaerolineae bacterium (assembly GCA_964402285.1). GTDB lineage: Bacteria > Chloroflexota > Anaerolineae > JAADDB01 > JAADDB01 > CAYPUG01. The sequence continues at coordinate 28,322 of CAYOAZ010000046.1, forward strand.
CGCAGGTATTTCTTGATATCCTTGGCCAACAGCGGAGGAACCACAGGCGATTCCTTTGTAATCTGAACCATTTCAGTAAAAAACACAATGGGCTCAACCTGCACGTCCTCCTCGGGCAGTGCTTGACGGATCCAGGACTGAAGCCGTTCCGCCTGTGCCAGCGCCTCCCCCACGGGATCACCCAGGCCCTCTTGTCCGAACAACCCCAATGTCCTTGTGATGCTGAATGGCTGCTTCCAGCGCGCGCCCACTGCTTTCACAGGGGCTTTTGTATCCCGTAACACAAAGACAAACACCCCGGCCGGGCCCAGGAGCACATGTTCCGCGGGCAACAACCAGTGGTACATCTCGTACTTATCATCAAAACCCTTGAGAGACCGATCCAGCACCTCATCCATGCGCGGTCGCTTAGCAAAGTGCCGCAAATTGTAATTGCCGATCTGCGCGGCAATAAAACCAATAATCAACGCGCCCAAAGCGACAGCCAACCACAATGTGTACCTGGGATTATCCGGGCGAATACGAAGGGTAATCACCATCCCGACGATCAACACCACAATACCGATAAAACTGGCAACCTGAGCCAAACGCTTACGAAACCGCACCTTTTTCTCATTCACGTAAATGCGCATAACGGACTGCATCCTCCTTCCAGAAGTGCTTGCAGAGGGATTGTACGTGAGGCCCAAAGGATTCGCAAACAGCATCAGGCCCTTCCGCGGGAGTCTGAAACATTTCCCCCGGGCGCAACGTATTACCGGGCGGAAACCTACAGGTCAAACCCAGTGTGTTGTACCCAATCTTAAGGAGGTTGAACCATGAAGACGCGCAAGAAAGTGCTCACTGTGGGCACCATCGTCTTCGTTCTCATCCTGACCGTGGCCGGCTCGGTGCTCGCGTTCGGATACTCCTCTGACCGTAGCCCGACCACGGTGGAGAGAGAACTTGACATGGGCCCAAACAACGCGCCTGTTCCCCCCAACATGTGTGGTCGCCTGGGATTTGAAGCCGCGGCCAACGTATTAGGCATGAGCAGCGAAGACCTGCGCATCCAACTCTGGGGAGGTCGCACCCTGGCCGACGTGGCCGACCAGGCCGGTGTGGACTTGAAGGATGTGTACACCGCGGTGCGCCAGGCGTGCGAGCAACCCATCCGCGATGCCATCGCAAGAGCCGTGGAAAACAAGCGCATCTCCCAAGAGGAAGCGGATTGGCTCCTCGAAGGGCTGGACAAAGGATACTGGGGACCGAACGCCCAAAATCCCATCCTGAACCGTCTATGTGCTGCTTTTGGGCAGAAGCCGCCAGCCAGGCCCGCCGGTACACGGTTTGAACGCCTATCCCCTCCCGCCTCCCGACACTTTACACCCCGGTTTCCCAACAGGTGGAACCGGTAGGGTCGAAGTAATCAACTTGATGTACAATTCGGGCAGGATGACATGGTGGGCGTCATCCTGCCCACCTTACGAGTGGGACCATGACCACAACTGAGGCTCTCGCCTTGATAGCGAGGAACCGTCAGACGCCATCTGAAACCACGTCCGATGAGGAACTGGCCCGACGCGCCCAACGGGGAGATGTACACGCGTTCTCAACCCTGGTCGAACGTTACCAAAAGAGCATCGTGAACCTGGCCTACCGTCTTGTGGGGAACTGGGACACGGCCCTGGATATATCCCAGGATGTCTTCGTCCGAGCCTTTCAGATGCTCCACACCTTTGACAGTCGCCGTCCCTTCAAACCCTGGCTTTACCGCATTGCCACCAATCGCTGCTATGATTACCTACGTCGCCAGGGGCGGGAAAAGGCCATCATCAGCGAGGAGGAAATCCCCGCCCGTATCTCGAGCCCGGACCGATTTGTGGACCCCGAAGACCAGGCCATACAAAATGAAATCCGCCAGACAGTGGAACGCGTGATTGCCCATCTACCTCCCCGATACCGGGCAGTGATTACATTGCGATATTTGGAAGGTCTGACCTACAAGGAAATATCCGAGATCCTGGACATGCCCATAGGGACGGTTAAAACACATATCCACCGCGCACGAGACATACTGAAAGCCGCGCTGGCGGAGAAGGGAATGTTACCATGAATGGGCACCTGAGCAATGAGACACTACATCGCTATCTCGACGGCGATCTCTCCTGGGAAGAGCGACAACAGGTGCGCTCACACGTGAATACCTGTGCAGAGTGCCGCCAACGGCTAGAACACCTCCGCCAGGCAGAATACGCGCTGCGCCAAATAACGTCCTTTGCTGTGCCCGCGGACTTCACCGAACGCGTGATGAAACGCGTTCGGCAATCTCCAACCTACCCGTGGACATCCTCCTCTGTCACGTGGATCGGACGTGCCCTCATGTTCACGGGCGTCCTTCTGTTGATTGTAGCCATCCTGGAGGCCTGGACCCTGTCCACTTCCTTCTCTACCTGGCATGACATCAAAGTGCAGTGGATGACATTCTGGACAAACGTTCTCAACGACCCTGAAAGCGCAATGTACATCCTGGTCAACCTGGACACCAGCGCGGAATCTGACATCGCGCAAACAGTGCTACCCTTAGCCCTGGCCCTCATAGCCCTGGGCGGGTTTATTCACATGGTGCGGTGGATTACAACCGCGCCCACGTATCCGCGCCATCTCTCCTACACAATGGACCGAGGCCTGCAGGGATAACCGTCGATTTTGGGAATTTTACAGCAGGTCGGACGCGAGGAAAGGTCAAAAAAGGCGCAACCTAAACAATATCGGCTCACTCACCAAAACGAGGTATGGCGAATAAATGAACCAAAAAGCATGGGGACTCCTGATTGGTCTGCTCATACTTAGCCTGTTCGTAGCCGGATTTACCTCCTGGTTCCTGCACAGGCCACTTCGTCCTTTGCCTGGACTGCCGGTCATTGGACCGGCATACGGCATCCCCTTGCAGAAAAAACCACTTCCCACCCGAACTCCTTTACCCGAACCCGCGCCCTCTCGCGTCGCGCCGCCGACCTCTCGGGTACCTAAACCCCCCCTTCGGGTGCGAATTCCCGTGCAATTGCCGTGGAATCGCCCCCTCTTCCTCCGCCCGCGTCCGGTTTGGCAGGTAGGCCGAGTGCTGGCCACGGAGATATTCTTCTTCCTGGTGGCGGCCATTGCCCTTTTCATATTCCCACACCGCTTTGCCCGATGTGTTCAGGCAGCAAACCACGGGGAAGGCACATGGCTCCCCCTATCTGTCGGGTTTATGAGCAGTATCACAATGACCATCCTCTCCATTCTAGCCGTTCTGTCGGCGTTGGGGCTCATCCTGCTGCCGTGGCTCCTGTTGCTCTTCGGCTTTGTATGGGTGATGGGACTAAGCGTGGCCGCCCTGTACCTGGGGTACAAGATCCGCCGCGGGCTTCGGATACTGAACACCCCGTGGCCCTTTGACCTGGCAGTGGGGGTTATTGCCCTGGTCACTGTGGGAATTCTGCCCTTTGTCGGCTGGATCGCGTTCCTCCTCATCGGCATGTGGGGGATGGGCATCGTCATCCTCACCCGTTTCGGTTCAGAACAAGGGTGGCCCTTAACCCTCTCGTTGGAAAATGAGGAATAAAGTTCCGGATCCGACGGCCCCAACCTGTTCCCAGGTGGACTTTACAATTTCTTCCTCCTCATATAGGATCCCTGCATGAACCGTCGAACACTCCGAGTCCGGGAGCCAATACGCGGATGAATGAGACGTCACTGGCCGAGCGCATTCGCGCGATGCCCAAAGTGGAATTACACATTCACCTGGAAGGCTCGGTAACGCCGAAGACCTTCCTCCACCTCTGCCAGCGGCATGACATTACCCCTCCAGCCGAGACCGAAGAGGATCTTGTGGAGTTATTCCAATTTCGCGATTTCGACCACTTCATCCCCCTCTACCTCGCCATTCAGAACAGCATACGCACAGCAGAGGATTTCGCCCTGGTAGTGTACGAACTGGGCGCAGACCGATTTGCCCAGAACATCCTTTACAGTGAAGTCACGGTCACACCATACACACACGTGTGGCAGGACAAGGGAACCACACCCGATGACATCATCCAGGGACTAGAAGAGGGACGACGGCGGGTGCGGGAGGCGTTTGGGGTGGAATTACGCTGGATCCTGGACATCCCCCGCAACCTCCCAGAACCCGCGGCAACCTGGACAACGGATTGGGCAATTGCCTGGCAAGACCGTGGAGTGGTCGCCTTAGGGTTGGGAGGCGCAGAAGATCGCATGCCTCCCCACCGCTTCGCGCCCATGTTCGAACGGGCGCGAGCCGCAGGACTCCACAGCGCGCCTCACGCGGGTGAGACCGCAGGCCCTGAGAGCGTGTGGGGCGCGCTTCACGCGCTGGGCGCCGAGCGCATAGGCCACGGCGTGCGGGCCGTAGAAGACCCGCTGTTGCTCGCCTACCTGCGCGAACACCACATCACCCTGGAAGTCAATCCCACCAGCAACGTAGCCCTGGGCATCTATCCCAACCTGGAACAACACCCGCTCCCCCACTTGTTGCGCATGGGCGTCCCCGTCACAGTGAACTCCGACGATCCGCCCCTTTTCAACACCACGCTCACAGACGAACTGATCCGGGTCGCGGAAACATTCCACCTCACATGGGAAGAAATCCAACACATGATGCGCACAGCCGTGGAGGCCGCGTTCCTGGAAGAAGACGAAAAACACGCGCTACTCAGGAAGATGAACCTATGAGAACGTCATTTGTGTCCTTGCAGGAAATCACACCGGAGAATGAGGCACACATCAAAGCGCTATACGCAGCCCTCCCCTATCACCCACAGATTCGCGACCACTTCTCCCTGAAGGAGTGGTCGGACATTCTTATGGCCGATCCGGGCGCGTCGGGAGTGCTGTTGCGTGGGGAGCACCCTGTGGGGGTGTGGGTCACACCACAGGATGAGCGGGTGTGGATGAGCGCCAGCGAGGGAGCATCGGTGCGAGCATTGGCTTTCCACCTTGCGCGCACACACAGTAACCACCAGTGGGCTCAGGTGCTGGTGCCCATGTCCACCAGCGAAGAGGACATCAGCGATGTAGGATGGCGCCGACGATTGCGGGAAGAGGTCTTGTCGTGGGAACGTCGTCCGGAACGAGGACCGTTACATGATCCGCCGGAGAAGTGGTTCCTCCTCGCGCCAGAGGCGTTTTGGGAATACCATCGACGTTGGGAAGCGGAGAGTCCCCTCTGGCCCCGCTCCCAGCGGGTGCTGGCGCGATTGAGCGAACGCGTGCCCACGGTCGCGTACGGTATCAATGTGCGGGATATCGCTCCAGCAGGGGCCATGATCCTCTGTGCCGCGGATGACCACATGGCCTATATCGCCGATCTTATCTGGTCGCCCCAGGCAGGCCCCCGCAATGTGGGCCGGTATCTGCTCCAGACTCTGTACCTTTACCGCCCGACTGTCACGCCCGCCCTGGATATGGTACTGGTCACCAGCGGGCTCAATCGAGTGCTCATGGCGTTGGGCTATCGGGTCTACCGCCGCTGGTGGCACGAAGTCTGGGAGCGTGTTTAAGGCTCGGTCGCCGGGGGCTCAATGCCCAGCAGTTTGACCATAATCAACAGGCGAGGGTGGGCATCACCAATCGCGGTGCGGTACGATTCTCCAGTGAGGTGATATTCCCGACGCAGGAAGAACCGCTGCGCGTCCCGCATGTGTGCAGGCACTGCAGCCCGCACCCGTTCGATGGGCGTTTGCAGGTCTAACCAGGTCTCCCAAATGTCCAGTGCCAGCGAACCGTACCCCTGCCCCCGATAATCCGGGTGCAAGAGGATAAGTCCCAACTGGGCGACGTCATTGGCCGGATACCGCAAGCGAAAGTCCAACAGCCCAATCAAACGGTCCTCCAACGTGATCCCCATAATGTGACGCCCCGGCAGAGTCGACGCCTCGAGTAACGCGCGCTCGGCCATAGTATCAGGCACTGTGGACGCGCCCAAAGCAAAGAAATAATCCGCGGCCGCCTCGTACAGGGCTTGCAGCCGCGGGATATCATCCGTAGTCAGTGGAACCAGCGTTAAATTCGGGTATTCCGCCATACACCGCCCCCAAAATTCGCTAGATATCGCTCAAAGCCCTACCACACAAAGGTGAGAACAGAGGAACTCGGGAATTCCCCCAGAGAATCCACGAATTCCACGCTCCCACCATCCAACATCCCTGAAAATCTCCACATGCCGGCGTATTGTACTCCAACTTCTGTTCCCAGGAGAAAACTCACCTCCCAGGGAACAGAAGCGCCGCGGTTGGGGCGGGCATGGAGAAACCAGAACAAAACGTGTACCCTGTTTTCAAAGCAGCGATTTATTCATGCACGACCATGGGAAGGTAGTGCAGTTCAATGGGGCCTGTCACCCAGGTGGTGGGTAGAGGTGGAAGACGTCCTCGCCCCAGCATTGCTGTTCCGCGTCCAACCATGATAAGCGTGTCATCGGTCCCGTGGATGTTCCACAGGTAAGTGCTAAAGGGGGTGTAGAGGCGTCGCCATTGGGACCCATCGTAATGGAGCACGACGGCTTCCTCGATGTTATATTTGAAGGAGTCGGTCACGCCCACCGCGTAGATGTCGTTGGGGCCAAGCCCCCATACGCGGTCGAGCGCCACATCTTCCGCATAAACAACTCGCCATTGAGCGCCGTCGTAGTGGAAGATCGCGGCGATATGGGATTCGGGATGTTGGCCTGTGGCGTACACATCGTTAGGCCCCAGGCCCCACACCGAATCGTAATAGTTGGTGTCCATCTGGCGCCAGGTCTGACCGTTGTAGTGCAACATACCGCCATCGCCCGCGGCAACGAACACATCGTTTGGACCGGACCCCCACACGCTGAGCAACTTAGGCCCCGGTGCCCGGTAAACCGTGGACCATTGCGCGCCGTCGAAATGAAGAATGACCTGCTCCTCCGGGTATGTCCAGCCTCCAACCACATAGATATCGTTCGGTCCAAACCCCCAGATGCCCTCCAAAATGGCGATAGTCCCTTCATCGTCCAGAACAACGTGAACGCGACGCCACACACGGCCATTGAAATGCCAGATGATCCCGTCTCCCACCGCGTACAGGTCATCCCACCGGGTTCCCCATAGGTCGTAGAGATGGGTGCTGAGCCAATGGGAGTTGGGCACGTCAAACGGCAGCGTGTAGTAAATCCATCGCGTTCCGTCATATACCAGCGCACTGGGGCCATTGCCCACACTCACCACGCGGGTCCCGTCGGTCCACACATCGTACACCCAGAAGTTGGGGCCTTGAGCCTGATCCTGCCATTCGGAGCCATCAAAATGAACCAGGATGCCATACTCGCCCACGACAAAAATGTCGTCCTGTCCGGTTCCCCACAGGTCGTAAATGCGCCCGTTTCGTGGGGTGATGTATCCTTCTTCTTGCCAGGATTGGCCGTCAAAGTGGTAAAGGTTGCCCAGGTCGTCCAGAAGATAGATGTCATCGGGGCCAAAGCCCCAGATGCTTTGAAATTTCGCGTCCTCGCTCAACACTTTTTGCCAGGAGTGTCCATCATATCGGAGCACCACCCCTTCGAAAGGGAGGGATCGCCAGCCTACGGCGTAGACATTGTTGGGCCCTGCCCCCCAGATGCCCCTGAGGTTCGCTTCCGTGTTGCTGGACATGGTCTTCCACGATTGGCCATCATAATGCAGGATGGCGCCCTTATCCCCAACCGCGAACACGTTATCCGGGCTGGAGCCCCACACGTCGTACAGTTCTGTGAAGGGAAGATAGGGGATATTCATTTGTGACCAGGCGTTTCCGGTGTAGCGGAGGATGAGGGCCTTGTGTGGAGTGTATCCCACGGCATAGACGTTGTTTTCGTTCGCACCCCACACCCCCCACAGGTGGAAGGTGGAGAGATTGGAGGGGGGCGTCATGGCCTTCCATGATGCGCCGTCATAGCGCCAGAGGGCTCTGTCTCCCACCGCGAAGATGGCGTCCACCCCATTGCCCCACACATCCAGCAGGGAATTGTCTCCGGGCAGATTGTCGAGAACGCGCCAGGACGTTCCGTTGTAGTGCATGATGGTTCCCTGTTCTCCCACCGCGTACACATTATCCGGCCCCGAACCCCACACGCCGTGCAGCGCATTTCCCTGGGGCAGGGGGTTGAGCCAGGTCCAGCCCGACCCATCCGCACTCGCGACGGGCAAAGCGGAGAAAGCGAGGAGCAACACAAGCAAAGGCAACAGGCTACGTCTTCTCATCGCTGTTTCCTTGTACATGTAAAGGTTGTCATCATGCAGAGGGCGGGTATTAGAGAGAGGTATCAAATGTCAGGTATTAAGGGTTAGGGAAAGCCTGGAGGATCCCCCTACCTAACACCCAACACCCGATACCTGCATATCCAATACCTAATACCCGACCTATTCCCCCCGCGCGACCCCGATGATTACCTCACCGGAAGCCGCGCGAGGGAGACCTTTCTTACCGCATCGTCAACGGCAAGTACATCCGCCGATCACCACGTACGACAACAGTCCAATCAGCCCGGATCACTGCGTCCAATTGCTCCACATCCACGGCCACCGTGTACACGCCCGGCGTATCCCAGGCCAGGGTGACGGTGGACGTGCCCTGACCGTTCTGGGGTTCGGGCCACCACAGGTAGGTGACCTCGGCCACGTCGGTCGGGGTGACCACCGCCGTGTAGGTGACGACCTGGCCCGGATTCACCACAGAAGGACCGAGGATGCTCACGCCGCGCACAGGCTGCAGCACCGTCACCGTGAAGGTGGTGCGGACCATCACCCCATCCCCTTCTGCGGTGACCGTCACCGGGTTGGCCGTCCCCGCGGCCGCGTCCGCGGGCACCGTGACCGTGACAGGCAGCGCTACTCCCGCGGTGTCGGTGAGAACGACCGTCTGCATAAAGCCGACGGGCACCCAGCCAGCACCATCCCCGGCCCTCACCGTCACCGTGAGGGGCACCGAATCCAGGGTTTGCAGGGTGACCCACCCTGCGGTCTGACTGCCGGGCAGAGCAAGGACCGTGGTGGGCGACGCACTCACCGCCAAACCCGCAGGAGCGTTGAGCCAGTCACTGTACTCTACGCCCGCGCTCACCTCATCACCTGTGCCCGGCCCCTCGCCACCCGGACCGCTGGCGTCGCCCCACCAGTTCTCGCGGGCGTCCACCGTCACATCCGGGTCCAGGTTGTTCACGGCCAGGCCCTCATTGTCCGCCAGGGTGTTCCCCCGCAAGGTGGCCTGGGCACCGCTGAGCACACGCACGCCGTCGCGGCCGTTGTTCTGGAGCGCGTTGCGGCGCAGGGTGACCTGCGAGCCCGAGTCCACGATGACGCCGTCACCGGTGTTTTGAGCAATGTCATTGCCCACCAGGTCCGCGGTGCTGCTGGTGATGTGAATGCCGGTGAAGATGCACCAACTGTTACGCACGGTGTTATAAGCCACCGAGTCCACGCCGAACAGACTGTCCTCCACCGTGATGCCACTGCAGTTGTTCAGCAGTGTGTTCCACTTGATGGTGGTGTGATCGGTGTGGCGGGCGAAGACGCCGCTCTCGGGGAAGCCGGTCACCCGGTTCCGCCACACGTCGATGTAGTCCGCGTTGTCGATATAGATGCCGTTCTTGCCACCGTCGAAGTAGTCGTTGATGAAGGCCCGGTTGTCGCGCACCAGGGAGCGCTTGGCCCGGTTGTCCACCTGGCTGTTCACCAGGGCAATGGCGTTGCCGTAGTTGTCCTCAAAGGTATTGCCCCTGATGAGAAGTTTGCGGGAACCCTCCGCTCGGATGCCGTCGCCGCGGTTCTCCAGGAAGGTGTTCCCCTGGAAGACGTTGCCCTCGGTGACGCTCATGTACACCCCGTGACCCTGGTTGTACTGGATGGTGTTACCCTTGACCTGGTTGAAGTGGGCGTAAGCAAGGTGGATGCCGTCTCCCTGGTTGGGCGCCTCCTCCCCGCCAAGGGTGTTCTCCTCAATGAGATTCTTGTTAGCGCCTCCTTCCAGGAAGAGGGCGTGGTCGCCGCTGCCCTCCACCGAGTTCTTGCTCACAGTAGCCTGCTGGGTGCTCTGCAAGTGGATGCCGTAGCGGGCGCTGTTGGTGACGGTGTTCACCTTCATCACGGTCTTGTCCGAGCGGTGGAGGAAGATGCCGTCTTGGCTTGCCTCCTTGATCTTGTTCAGTTCCAGAAGGTTTTCGGGGGATTGGGAGAGGTAGATGCCGTACTGGCCGGGCTTGGTGATGGTGTTGCCACCGATGGACCCGATGCGGTTCCAGTGGATGTTACGGGGCGAGCGCAGCACCCGGATGCCGTCCTTGCCCGGCTCGGTAATGGTGTTGTACTGCAGGGAGTTCAGTTGGGTGTCCACCAGGTAGATACCGTGCTCCGCAGGGCGGGTGATGACGGCATCACGCACGGTGTTGCCCACACCCTCTTTGATGACCACGCCGTGGGTGTGGCCTTGAATGACCGTGTGAGTGTCGTCGGAGGCATCGTCCACAATGCAGGCCTGTGCGCCGTGGAGGAAGATGCCCGCTCCCCGGTTGTTCACGACACGGTTGCCCTGGAGGTGAACATGGTCGGCGAAGAAGAGGTAGATGCCGAAACTGTTGTTGTCTGTGACATCGTTTTTGACCAGGGAGGAGAGGGCGCAGCCGACGGAGTGAGCGGAGGAACCACACTCAAGGAAAGCACCAGAACCATCACTGCCCCAGAACTGGTTGTCCTCCACCCGATTCTGGTACCCCCAAAACTGGTAGAAGGCATGACCGTTGCCGCTCTCGGTGGCGTAGGGTGTGTCGGGGTCGGAGGAGCCTTTGCGTGTGTTGCGCACGCTGTTCTGGGCCACGGTCGCACCTTCCACCTCGTAGAGGAAGATACCGTAGCCCTTGGCGTCGGTGATGGTGTTGCCCTCCACCCGCGCGTTGCTCTGCCAGGCGAGGATGCCCCCCTGGACCTGGCTGATGGTGTTCCCCCGCACCGCGTGGTTCTGTCCCTGGCGCAGGTACACACCCCGGCCTCCCAGGTTCTGCAGCCTGTTGCCACCGAGGGTGACGTTCTGACCGCCCTCCACCACGATGCCCTGGCCGGCCAGGTTTTGCACGGTGTTGGTCAGCACCTGACCGCCCTGCACTTCGGTGAGGCGGAAGCCGTCAGGGCCGGAGCCAGCAGCCACGGCTTGCCGCGCCCTCGCCTGCGCGGTAGCGGGCGTGACCGTGTTCTCCTTCAGGGCCAGGGTGGAGACGTTTTGCGCGCGCACGGCCGTTTCGGCCTGGCCCTTGAAGGTGCTCCTCTCCACCCGGACATCCTGGGACGCGGTGACTTCCACGCCCACGGGGCCGCCGGTAAAGGTGTTGTTGAGGACATCCACCTGCTGGGTGGCGGTGATGGCGATAGCGGCGTCCACATAGCCCGTGAAGGTGCTGTGGCCGAGGAAGAAGTCGGCGCTTTCCTCCAGGTAGATGGCGTGGCGAGCCTTCCCCGCGCCGTCGAACCGGGCGTAGCGAATGGAGTTTCGGCCCTGCGATGGAGCGGTGCAGCGGAAGAAAGCCATCGCGTATTCGTCCTGACCCTGGAAGACGTTGGTGCCGTTGCGAACTTCAATGCCTGTGGAATCCTCGCAGTACAGGCCGGTCTTCGCCTGGCCAGTCACCTGCACGCTATCCCACAGAAGGAGGCCAGAGGCATTCTTCATGTAGATGCCGTAGGCGCCCCCCAGTACCCGGGAGCCCCGAAGGCTCAGGCCCTGGCTGGCCTCCATGTACACCCCCGTACCCTTAGTGTGCGCCTCCAGTTTGCACCTATAGATGCGCGTTTGCTTGGCTCCGTTCACCGCGCTCACCAGGGCCACCTGCGGGGCGTCTGTGTCCCAGTTGGATACCAAGCACTTGCTTTTCTCTTGTTTCACCCACGTGTTTTCCGTAGCATCCAGATAGATGCCGCCTTTGGTGTTCTCTCTCACCTTGTTGTCCACCAACACAGTATTCTTTGCCCCGCGCAGCAGGATGCCGTATTCACGGGCAAACTCAATGACGTTGCCCTCCAGACGGTTGTCCGTGACTGTGCCGACGTTCCCCTTTTCCACCACAATGCCGTGGTTGCCCCCGTTGAGTGTGTTGTTCTGAACCAACGCGTAGGACACGTTGCGGAGGTAGATGAGAGCCTTCTGGGCATCGGGGAGATCGGCCGCCGCGCGCGTCGCGTTCAGCTCGGTCATGGAAGCGACACCCTGAAACTGGTTCTGGAAGATTTGGGTGTGCCAGGCGTCATCCACCACCACGCCAGCATCGGCGGTGGTGAGTCTGTTGTCAGGACCCACTGCCACAAAGGCCTCATCGTCGGGATGGTTTTCACTGATGTAGATGGCGTAGGATGTGTTTCGTTGAATAGTATTGCTCTCCAGGCGGCTGTCATCCACATGGCGGAAAAAGACGCCGTAGAAGTTGTGTTCAATGGCGTTGCCCTTGAGCAGGATCCCTGTGAGTACGTTCAGGAAATCCTTGCCTACCGCCAACACGCCGGCCGCACCGTTGCCCGTGGCCCCGGAGATGGTCAGCCCTTCCAGGGTCACGCCACTGCTGCGAATGGTGAAGGTGGACTGGTCGGCCTTTTTGGCGTGCACTGCCGGAGCGGCGTCCCCCATGGGCTTGATGGTCAGCGCCTTGGTGACCTGAACGTTCTCGACGAACGTGGCGGGACACAGTTGCAGGGTGTGGCCGTCCTGGGTGATGTCGGCGTCGATGGCGGCCTGGATGACGCCGAAGCCCTGCCAGGGGGAGACCGAGGTGTTCCACACCCGCGCCACCTGCTGTAACGGCCCCTGGATGGGGTCGGGCGGCAGCAGTTTGTACTCGGTGGCGCCGTTCAGGGGCGTCGCAGACAGGCGGTTGATGCCCGTGACGGTCATGTAGGTCTTGGCCCCCTTGTTCTTCTCGCTGTCCCACTCCAGTTTGTCCAGGTCCAGCAGGTAGCGCAGTTCCAGGGAGACACTGCTACCCGCGGGAATGGTGATGTCCACGTCAAAGGAGATGGCGCCGTTGTCCTGGTTATAAGTGGCGGTGCCGAGGAGTTGGTTCCCCCGGTAGAGGCGGGCCTCCTTGATGTCCCGGGCCTCGTTGCCCGTGCCCGACGCGCTGAAGCCAATGCGGGAGACCTTCCAGTCGGAAACCTCGTTCACCGCAATGGTGACCCGCTGGACGCTCCACTCCTCTTTCGATGGGCACATCTGCTGCGGGTCGCCCCCGCCGCTCATGGTAAGGGTGGGGATTTCGGGCGTGGGCGTGGGGGTAGGCGTGGGTGTGGGGCGGGCGAGGGTGAAGCGATTGTTTTTGTAATAGCCGGATGGGATGTTTTCGTACTCAATGGTGTAGCTGTCAATAATCTTGGCAGGATAGGGTGCCTCGGCGCGGATGGCGACCCATTCGGGTGGAGGTTGAACGACGATGCGGTAACGGGTGTAGCCTTTGTCTTCCCAGCGGAAGAGGTAGAACTGGCCGTTGCCGTGGGAGCGTGTTTGGCCTATTTGATCCCACGCGGCGGCTTCAGAGTTGTAGGCAAGGAGGTTGATAAGAACATCAGCAAGGGGTTGTCCGTTTTCGGAGGTGATGTCACCCCAAAAGCGGTAGTTGCGCACGGGCGTAGGCGTGGGGGTCGGGGTGGCGACCTGGCCGGTCGGGGTGGGTGTAGGGGTGGGTGTGGCCGAGGTCTGGCGTGACAAAATGTAGGGGTGGTTCACACCCACAGCGTACACGGTGTTCCCGTAGCCCCACAGGTCCCGGATCCAATCGTTATACGTGTTGAAAGGTGGGCTCACATCTTCCCACGTGCTGCCGTTGTAGTGGACAATGGCGCCGTCCTCACCGCCGACATAAAAATCATTATCGGAGGTTCCCCAAATGCTGCTGTAATCTACATACCCGCTGGAAAACCATGATGGCCGAGGAATGGGAATCGAGGTCCACGTAGCACCCAGGTCGGTGGAGTGGTAGATTTTTTCTTCACCTGGCATGTAAATGCTGTTCGCGTTGGGCCCCCAAAGGTCCATCTTGGCGTCAGAAGGAAAGGTCCCTACCTGTTGCCAGGAAGATCCGGTAAACGCGTACAGTTTGTCATCTGAATGTTCTAAAGCGAACATGCTTCCATCCGCCAGGCCTGTAATGTAGTCAAACGCGGAACCATTTTCCTCTAGAAGGGAGGTCCATGTGCCGTTCTGGTAGCGCCATATACAACGTGTCCATCCATTGGAACCTCCGGCGACGTAGAGGGCGTTGGTGTGCGGATTCCACCATAGGCCGCCAAAGACAATCCAGTAGCCGGTGCTACGGCCTTGACCATTGCAGTCCTGGGGAGCAGTGGGAAAGGCCGTCTCATCGGAGATCTCAACCCAGGTGTTTCCGTCATAGAAACTGACTTTACTGTTATAACCGTGCAGCGCGTAGAGTCCGTTGGGGGCTGCGGCGATGTCCCGCATCGGGCTGACGTTAATAGGGCTCACGGCGGGAATAACCGACCAGGTTAAGCCGTCATAGTGGACGAAGGTGTGGTCATAGAAGGCAATGCCGTATGCGTAAATGTTATCCGAGTCTGTGCCGTCGATGTGGAAAAATTTGCCCGGTGTTCCCACAATGGAAGAAAGATCGATGGTGTTCCAACTAGCCTGAACAGATTGAAGTGATGCAGGCCTGCCTTCCTCGCTTCTAACAGGCGAGCTAAGTACAAACATGAACCCTGCAGTGACCATCATCAGAACCATGAAGAGGAGAACAAAGCGAGCCGGACGACGAAACTGTATGTTCATAAGTGACCTCCTTTCACTTATGGATGATATCCACGCATTGCGCTTTATGCTCTACGGTATTCCCTTGAAGTAATGGATTGAACCAGGTCCAGGCGCCTGGGTCTGCCTGAATGGCGCTTGGACCAAGAGACAAAAGGAGCAAGGGCAATACACCGCTTACAGGCTGTCTTTCCCCTGTTGTCACAGTTCCCTTCCTGCGCGCTGCCTTCCTCGTGTTATCACGGGACAACCGGCACCCCGAGGCGGATGCAAGGTGGAAGGTGGGACCGAGGAGGCACAAACAGTAAACTGTACCCTCTGGCGAGGTCGCCAACCGTTGCCCTGCATCTTACACACTACGTTCTTCCTGCTTTACCAACACCTCTTCTATAAACTTGACCAGCCCTTCCATATCCTTGAAACCCCACTTTTGACCCGTGTGAGGCTCTTCTAACGCCGCCCGAGTAAGCGAGGGGCGCTTTTTCCCTTCTCGTTTTTCCGTCCAAATGTGCAAAAGGTAAATGAAATGATGATCCATTTGAGCACCTGGGAAGAGGAAGGTATAATGTTTTGTGTGAATCCGTGAATCGTGGTAGATTTCCCCACACTCTCTATGGTATCCGGGGAACGTTGAAGGACCGTTGAAAAGAACCCAATACCATGAACCCCGTTCTCCACATCCGTCTTCTGGGAGGACCGGATATCCGCCTGGGAGACCGCCCTGTACATTTGGAGACCATTAAAACCCTCGCCTTGTTGGCCTACCTGGTCGTGCGGCCGGGCCCACATCAACGGGACATGTTGGCCGACCTCCTCTGGGGCGAGCAAGGCCCTTCGCGCGCCGCGCGCAGCCTTCGCCGGGCCCTGTGGAACATCCGCCATGTCCTGTGTCCGGAGGAGAGGACCAAGGAGTGCCCGTTCCTCATTGTTACCCGCCAGGATGTCCGCTTTAACCACCACAGCCCCTACACGCTGGACATCGAGATCTTCGAGCGACACATCAGCGCGGTTGAGAAAAAGAAACCTGCCACCTCCTCCCAGAAGGGGGACACCACCACGATTGAACACCTGGCCGCGTGTGTCCGCCTTTACCGGGGAGATTTCATGGAGGGGGTGTACATTGACGATGCGCCCGGCTTTGAGAACTGGCTCCTGGGCGAACGGGCCTACTACCGGGAACGCATTCTCCAGGCCCTCTCTCGCCTGAGCGAACTGCACACCACCCGGGGAGAATACGAAGACGCGATCCTCGCCCTCCGCCGTCTCCTGGCCCTGGCCCCCTGGTCTGAATGGGCCCATCGCCAATTGATGTTCTGTTACGCGCTGGCCGGACGCCGCGCGGACGCGCTCGCCCAGTACGAGCACTGCCGGCGCATCCTCAAGGAGGAACTTGCGGTCGAACCCCTTCCCGAAACTGTGCGCCTGTACGAACGCATCCGTGATCCCCACCTGTTCACCCGCACCCTGGCAAAAACAGACCAGGACGCGAGGCACACAGACAGTCTGCCCCCCATCCCCTTCTTTGGGCGGAGTGAAGAACACGCCTGGCTCCTGGCGCGCTGGGCACAGCGCCAGGGCATCCTCACCCTGGTCGAGGGAGAAGCGGGCATCGGTAAGACCCGCCTGGTGGAGGAAATTCTCCGCCACTTGCGCGGCTTAGGAGTGACCGTGTTGCACGGGCGCTGCTACCAATTTGGTAGCAGCGTGCCCTTCCACCCCATTGGGGAGGCTTTGCGTCACCTCCTGCGTCGCTCCTCTGGAGCCTTCGCGCGGTTGGCCCCTATTTGGCTGGCCGAACTGGCTCGTCTCCTACCCGAACTCTTGAGCGCACACCCCCACCTTCCCACGCCGGTGCCCCTGGCAAAGAGCACCGCCGCGCGCCAACGGCTCTTCGAAGCCGTAGCGCAAGCCTTCCTTGCCCTCAACGAAGAGGGACTCGCCTTCTTCCTGGACGATGCTCACTGGGCCGACGCGGACACCGTGGACATGCTGCGCTACCTCATTAACCGCCTGGCCGAGGAGAACATCTGGTTCGTGATCGCGTACCGGGGTGAGGAACTGGCCCCAGGGCATCCTTTCCGCCTGTTACGCCGCGATCTGGGCCAGGCTCGTCGCCTGCAAACCCTGCGCCTGCACCCTTTGAGTGAGGAGAGTGTACTGCGCACCCTTGGGGAATGGCTGGCCCTCCCCCAGGCCCAGGTCCGCCTCCTGGGCACTTACCTTTACACTCGCTCCCGGGGGAACCCCTTCATCCTCATTGAACACCTGCGCGACCTGGCAGAGCGAGGCATCCTGCGCCAGACGCCACAGGGATGGGATGTGGACCCAACCTGGCTGCAAAATGTTATGGATGATTCCCCTATGCTCACGCGCCACCGCCCAGCCACCATCCCCACGCCGGTCCAGGACATGATCCTGGCCCGAGTGGAACGGTTGCCCCCTTATGCCCGTGAACTCCTGGACGTGGCCGCAGTGCTTGGGGAACCCTTTTCCAGAGACCTCCTGCGCGCGGTGGCTGACGCCCCCATACGCCAGGTCGATGAGGTCTTGACCACCTGGTTCTCACGCGGGCTGGTCCATCCCGTGCCCGAGGAGCCCACTCCCCATTACAACTTCACCCACCCTCTCATCCGCCAGGTGGTCTACCAGCACCTTCCTCCCGCCACGCGGCAGGCACTGCACGCGCGCGTGGGCCATGCGCTGGAAACCCTCTTTGCCGGCCGCGAGGAGGAGGTCATCGAATCCCTGGCCTATCACTTTGCGGCCAGCCCGGAGCGGGAAAAGGCGGTCCACTACCTGTTAGCAGCTGGGGAAATTGTCCAATCCCGTCAGGCCCAGGAAGCTGCCATTGACTTCTACACCCAGGCCCTGGAGATCATCCCCAAAGAGGACCCGGAAACCCGCTATCGGGCGCTAAGCGGTCGTGAGCGCGCGTACAACCAACTGGCTCGGCGGGACGCCCAGGCCCAGGATTTGACCGTGCTGTGGACGCTGGCCACAACCCTGGCCGACCCAGCGCGTCAGGCCGAGGTACTCTTGCGCCGCGCGGAATGGGCTATGCGCACCACCCAACTCCAGGCCGGAATCGCCGATGCCCAAGCCGCACAACGTCTGGCTCGCGAGGCCGGAGACATAGGATTGGTCGTGGACGCGCTGCGCATTGAAAGCATGTGCCACATACGTGTGGGAGATTTCGAGCGCGGCCACGCGCGATGTGGGCAAGGGCTCCGGCTGAGCCAGGAAATCGGCGATCGCCGCCGAGAGGTCCTTTGCCTGGGCACCCTGGGCATCATCGACCTGGACCGCAACCGGCTGGAAGACGCCCGACGGCACATGGAGGCTGCGCTCGCGTACTGGCGGGAATTGGGGGACCTCTGGCATTGGGCCATCGCGTGCAATAACCTCTCCATGCTCTACCACCGCCTGGGTGACTATGGCCGCGCGCTGGCTCTCCAGGAAGAGGCTCGAGACTTAATCCCCAGAACAGGAGACTTGGGCCTGGAGGCTCACAGTTACGCCAGCCAGGGGCTTCTTTACTACACGATTGGACGTTACCAGGAAGCGCTGGAAAGTTACCACCGTTCTTTGGACCTCGCTCGCAACATCCAGGATAGGGGCCTGGAATCGTACGTCCACGCTTGCTTGGGAGAAACGTACCTGGCCCTGAACCAGGTGGACGAGGCAGAGGACGCATATCGCCGCTCCCTGGCCATTGAGGAGGAAATGGGTACCCGTTTCTACCGCCCACAAATTTGGGAAGGGCTGGCTCGGTGTGCTCTGGCCCAGGATGATGTGGACGAGGGCGTACAACGCCTGCTCCAGGCGGAGGCCTATTACGAGAACAACTACTACCCAGGCCATGCTTCCACACTGGCATTGCTGGCCTACACCTACATGGAACAAGGCAACCTGGCAGAAGCCCAAGCGTGGCTGAACCGCTTTCAAGACCTGATCGCCATGGAAGAAGATGAACCAAGCCCTGAGGATTGGTGGCTGGTCATCCGAATCCGCAAAGCCCTGGGTGACGTGGACGCCGCGGAGCAGGCCCTGAGGCGAGTGCACGCGTGGTTACAAAAGACCGCGGCCACACTCAACGAGGCCGACCGGTCTATCTACCTCACACAAGTGCCCGTCCACCAGGCCATTCTGTCCGCGATGGAAACGGGCCTGAGATGATCGCCCTACAGAACAGTGGTGTACCCGCTGGGCCTCACCCCATGGCCTTCATGCTCTCCTCGCGAATCAGGTCCATCACCTGTCGCTTAATGGCGATGAACTCGGGCGTGGTCATGGTGTGATAATCCCGCGGGCGGGGGATGGGCACGGCAACCTCCTGCTTGATCCGGCCCGGCCGCGCGGTCATCACGTATACTCGGTCCGCGAGGAAAATGGCTTCGTCAATGTCGTGGGTGACGAAGAGAATGGTGGTTTTGTGCTCCTCCCACACTTTAAGCAGAAGTTCTTGCATCAGCCCCCGGGTCTGCGCGTCCAACGCGCCAAAGGGCTCGTCCATGAGCAGGATGGAGGGTTTGTACGCGAGCGCGCGGGCAATGGCCACCCGCTGCTGCATGCCGCCGGACAACTGGGAGGGATATGCGTCCTCGAAGCCGGCCAGTCCCACCAGGCGGAGGTACTCCCGTGCGATCTTGTCCTTCTCCTGCGCGGAGAGCCCCTTTTTCTTCTTGAGGGAGAACTTCACGTTATCCAGCACTTTGAGCCAGGGAAAAAGCGTGTACTTCTGAAACACCATGCCCCGGTCCGCGCCCGGGCCGGTAACAGGTCTACCGTCCACTTCCAATATTCCCGATGTGATGGGAATGAGTCCCGCGACCATGTTAAGGAAGGTGGACTTGCCGCAGCCAGAGGTGCCCACAATGGTGACGAACTCGTTCTCGCGCACGGTCATGGTCACGTCTTCCACCGCGACCAGGGGTTTCCCCTCCACGTCGAAGACCTTGCGCACGTGTTCTGCTCGCAGTTTGACCGGCCCGCTCATGTGCTGCGCCCTCCTTTGGCCCAGGGGAAGAGGACCGAAGATGCGAACTTGAAGGAGTAATCAGTGATGAGTCCCAGGATGCCGATGACCAGGATGCCGAGGATGATTTTGTCCGTTTGCAGGTAACGCTGGGCGCGCATGATGCTGTAACCCAAGCCCACCTTGGCCGCGACCAACTCCGCAACCACCAGATACGTCCAGGCCCACCCCAGAGTGATGCGCAACGTGTCCATGATGCCCGGCATGGCATAGGGCAAAATAACCTGGGTGAGCACCTCCCACTTGCTCAGCCCAAAGGTGTAGGAGACGTTGATGATCTCCTTGGGCACGTGTTTGACGTTATCCGCGACCATGAGCACCTCCTGGAAGAAGGTGCCGATGAAGAGGATGACGAACTTCTGGGTGTCCCCCACCCCGGTCCAGAGGATGGAGAGGGGCACAAACGCGACCGCTGGCATGTAGCGGATGAAGTCGATGGGCGGCTCAAAAAGGGCTTCGAAAAATTTGAAGTTACCCATGAGCAGCCCAATAGGCAGGGCGAAGAGGGTGGAAATAAGCCAGCCCACCATGATCCGGTACACGCTGGCTTTCGTATCTGCCCACAGGGACCCATCCTGAATGGCCTTGACCGCGGCCTCCACAATGGCCGTGGGAGTGGGCAGGAAGATAGGGCTCACCAGCCCGCCGTAGGTGATGATGCACCAGCCCACGAAGAGCACAAGCAAGCCCACAGTGCTGGTGGTGATGTAATAACGCCGCGGGATGTCCTCGCGTAAGGCAAGCAGTTGGTCCAGCATATGACCTCCAGGTACGCGATGCGTGATGCAGGATGTGTAACGCAGAGCGAGAGGCAGTGGTCAATGAGGTAAAGGAAGTGCCCTTACCCGCAATCTTGACCACTGCCTGCTCCGCCGGGATTTAAAGTGCACGGGTCAGGATTTACTTCGGCAGGTACTCGTCCGTAATCACCTCGTTCGCGTCCGGGGCCTTCTCAATTGCCCCTGTGGCCTTCAGGACTTCAACAACCTCCTTGTAGGTCTCCTGGATCTCGCCCTGCATCATTTGCTTGTTCTCTTCCAGGTTGTAGATCTTCACGCCCTTCCACGCGGTCTTGAATTCCTCCAGGTCGCTCCCCACCGCGTCCGCGATGATCTTTTGCCCTTCATCCGGGTGCTTGTCCAGGTAGTCCAGCGCGTCCTGCCAGGCCAGGATCATCTTGCGCACCGCGTCGCCCTTCTTCTCCAAGGTGCTGGGCGGGAACGCGAGGAAGTCACCGATGAGACCGGGCTTCTCGCCTGCGGTGTAGATGACGTGGACACCCCCACCCTTGGCCAGGGCCGCGGAGATGTAGGGCTCATAGGTGACGGCCGCGTCCACTTTGCCCGCGATGAGCGCGGCTCCCGCGTCGGACGCGGGCATGTGCACGGGCACAATGTCGTCCAGGCTCATGCCGTTCTGCATCAGCGCGTAGTTGAGGAGCAGGTCGCTGGTGGAACCTTCCTCGTAGGCCACTTGCTTGCCCTTCAGGTCCTTGATGCTGTTGATCCCTTCTTTGGCCAGGATCGCGTCGGCCTCGTAAGACGCGTCCTCCAGCAGGACCAGTTTGACGGGCACGCCGCCGTTGTAGAGGATGGCCGAAGTGTGAGTGGCGATGTTCGCACCATCGAATTGGCCCGAGGCAAGGCCGGAGTTCAGGTCCTGGTCAGTGACGAATTCCACCAGTTCCACTTTGACGCCCCGCTTCTCAAAGAAGCCCTTCTCCAGAGAAATCCACCAGGGACCATACCCAATCCAGGGCTGGGTTCCGATCTTGAGCACGGGCAGTTCCTTGGGCGCGGGCGTGGCCGGCTGGCAGGCCACAAGCAACACCAACGTGAAAATAACCAGGGCGGTCAACATGTAAACCTTTCTCATGGTTCTCCTCCTTCGTGCGGGTCTACAAATAATAATGGAAAAACGGCGTCCCCTTACAGGGATGCGCCGTTGCGTGATTGTCATTATAGTGCATTTCACCAACACCCCGGTAAATTTGAGACGAGGTCAGAATTTCCTCACTCGGTGGTGGGTGACACGGGGGGAGAAGGGGATTGGCCGGAAAAGATCCAGAAGGCCGCCAGGCCGGACAATATGCTGATTCCTCCAGCCAGGACAAACACCGAGCGCACACCTATCATGTCCGCGACAGATCCGGCCGCGGCCATGGACACAATGTTCGCTGTGGTAATAAGCATGTTTAAGGAGGAACCCACACGCCCCCGCAATTCGTCGCTGACCATAGTCTGCGTTAACGTGGAGAGGGAGGCATTTAATGGGGTCACAAGCCACCCCAAAAGGAAGAGAAGGCCTAACACGTGCCAGATGGAGCGCACTAAGGAGATGGACCCGATGCCCACGCCGATCCCAACCAGGGCGAAACTGACAATGGTGGTCGGTTTAAGCCGGGAAGCGATAAACGCAGTCAATGCCCCACTCGCAATCATGGCCGCGGATTGGGCTCCCTGCAGGGCACTGAACCATGTGGGGCTAACCTTTAAGTCGTTCAGCAACAAGGGCACGAAGAGGATGTTTATGGCTCCAAGCCCTAACATGGCAACGCCCGCGGCCACCAGGATACCCGTAAGCACTCGAGACCGGAGGATTGTCATCACCCCTATTTTCACTTCTCGCCACACGTCCGAGAGGGAATCGGTTACCACCTCCACCTGAGGTGTGGAAGGGGTCCGAATGAGACTGATCAGGAACATGGACGCGAAAAATGTCATGCTGTCCACCACGCTTAGGGGCCAATACAGTTCCCCCCGACTTAAAAGAACGCCGGCCGCAGCCATACCCAACAGGCGCATGAGAATTTGCGTCATCTGGGTGAGCGAATTCGCGGCCAGCAGAGCATCCGTGGGCAGAATGTTGGCCACCAGCGCGCTGCGGGCGGGCGTGAAGAAGGTGCTCATAGTGGCTTCTAAAAACCCTACAACGTAGAGCACCCACAAGCGGTCGGGGTGCGTTCCCAACATGTACCCTAAGACCAGAATCCCTCGCGACAGGTCGGCGACTATCATTACCCGTTTCCGGCTCCAATGGTCAACGTAAACGCCGGCCAGGGGCCCCAGGATAACATAAGGAAGGGCCATTACCACTGCCATGGTAGCCAGGGCCGCGGTCGAACCGGTCAGGTGCTCGATGAGGATGAGAAGTCCCAGGTTGAGGAGACCATCCCCAAAGTTGGAAAAAACCTGTCCCATCCAGAGAAAGCGGAAATCGCGGTTGTGGAGGATATCCCACACAGAAGGTGAACGCGTGTTCATGGATTTTCTCCTCTTCGAGTTAAAGGGCAAAAATTTACTCGCCGGACGAGGTGTCTTGCTCCTTGGGAGATGGGTAAAAGGCTAAAAAGAGGACATACTCCTCTGTCTCCTCCTCACCGGCCTCCGTGGTAAATTCCTCTGCCAGGGCTACTAACCGCTCGTAAAAAGCCCGAGCACGAGCAGGCGTCAACCGCGCCACCGAAGCGGAAAGTCGCATCAGAGGGGTATCCTCGTGCTGAGATTGGATCGCTCTGGCCGCGACCCCTTGCTCAATGAGGGTCTCCACATCCTCCCGAAGGCGATCTACCAGGCTTGTAAGCACCAGGTTCCACCCTTCAGACGCGGTTTTCGCGGAGGGAGCAAAGAGTGTCCGGTCAACAGTGAAGTTCCGGGCCGTCACCCAGTACCGCTTCTCGATAATACCTGAGACTACGCGTGTTTCCACCACATGAACGATGTCGTGTTCCTCCAACAACTTAAAGTGGTAGTACAAACGGGTGGGAGGAACATCCAACAGGCGGGCCACCTCCTTGACCGACCGGGGCTTCTCGTCCAGGGCAGCCAGTATGCGCATGCGCAAAGGGTCTGTGAGCACACGCAGAGTATCCAGGTCCCGGATGATTTTCATCGGAACAGGTTCTGGATAGGCGGGGGTGGAGGGTTGGGAATCTGCCATCGGTTGCGTTCACCTCCTGTTCATCGTTCAAATATAATTGAATGGTGGACTCGATTTTACCGGAGGTGGGGCAGGCTGTCAAATTCGAAGAGAAAGAAGGAGGCAAGATAACCGAATCAATTCGCCTGCTGAACAGAAATCGTCCCTGCGGGGCGGAGAAGAACGCCCGGCAACTGGACGTTGCGGGCTTCATCTGCCAAGCCCCCTGACGGGGGCTGCACTGAACCGCCGCAGGCGGTTTCGCAGGTGAAGGCCGCAGTTTTCAACTGCCGGCCGCCTCATCCCTCACCCCTCACCCCTCGGCACCGGCGCCAGAATGAGAGGAGGCGTGTTCCCCCTCTCCCCTCTCCCAAGGTTGGGAGAGGGGAGAGGGCAAGGGGAGTGGGGTGAGGGCCCCAACCGCCCCCCGCGGTTTCGCCCCACGAAGGCCGCAGTTTTCAACTGCCGGCCGTCTCTGGGGCCAACGCCCCCCGGCCGCGCCCACCGCCCGTGGGTGGAAGCCGCACAAAACGCCCGGCAACTGGAAGTTGCGGGCTTCGTTTGCAAAGCCCCCTGGCGGGGGCTGCGACCAACCGCCCTC
>CAYOAZ010000047.1:0-17566 GCA_964402285.1 uncultured Anaerolineae bacterium
CTCCATCGGATGATACTGTAGAACACGTACACATACCAGAAGTACAAATTAACAAAATAATTCATCAAAGCGGGTATGATATTCGCAAAAAGATTCACAGTACGTTATATCAGGATGAACGGTTCGCATGGTTTCAAGATAAAGATGGAGATTATTGGTGCCTTTTCGAGATGTTGCCGGACATAAACAAAGAAACACTAGATAATATACAAGTACTGCTGCGTGGCCGTCTAAAAGATGGTACAATCTATCCCGTCACAACAGAACACATCATTCACTCTTTGATAAATAAAAACAAACACAATAACAAGGATAATGCATACTATCTTTTGGAATTTGCTCTTAATGTAACATTATCTCACATGGAAAATGTACGCTGGTTAGGTACAGGTTGGGTGCTGGAAGAGGAGTGGCGTGAATTCCAAAGACGCCCATCCCTAAAATCACCACGCCAGCCTAATATAATTACACTTCCACCAGGAGTAAAAGAAATCAATGTCAACGATGAAGAAACAAAAGAGAGAAAAACACTCACGATAGCGGACACACCCGAAGATGATATGTCTTTCAACGAATACCTAGAACAAAGGCGGGAGCATCACATTCAAAGTGCCGTATTTACACTAAGGGATGGACATTATTATGGAAATTGGATCCCATTAACAAAAGATTTGCAAAATTTATTCCCTCCACGAGCATTCGGCTCTTATGAAGTTGTTTTTCATTATTCATTCGGTGAAAGAAAAGGGACATTTCGCGCCTGGGTAGATTGGGAACATGAACGTATTTTGGGCTCTAGAGAAATGTATGAGTCTTTCTCAAGGCACGAAATTTATCCTGGCACTAAATTAATTATATCTCGTCTATATGGCGAATATGAATACGAAATTCGCACAAAACAACTTGAAGAAGAAAAAACCTTGTTGGTAAGACGTATATTCCTTAACGAATATGGTGAACTAGAGTATGAAGAAGTCGAAAAACGTGTTAAATATGAAATAGTCGACGATGTATTCATTGCATCAGCACGATGGGAGGATATCGAGGCCCTCTTCAGACAGGCCGATATAGTAGGAGCGGGAATCTTTCAATTGATGTACGAAACATGTGTTCAGTGGTGGGAAAAGAATAACAGAGCACCACTTACTGTTACTGCCCAGGAATTATGGGAAGCTATTCATTATAATGACACGGGGAGATTAACAACTAAAGCAACCATCGCCTGGGAATTGTGGAGAAGATTAGCGTTCAAGCCAGTAGGTAAAGGACGTTATCTGTTTCGCCCAGAATATGGGGATAAGACAAGAAAATTAGATACTGGAAAACGGCGATTAAAACACAATTACCGCACATACGCAGCAATACGAAAGAGTAGAAAAGTATATATACATTCGAATTTAGAGCACAGACCTAAAAAACTGTATAGCTTGTATGGAGTATTGTGGATTATTAATCAAATAGGCGGGATTGTTGCACCTGCTGATATTTTTGAAATAATAGAGGAACACGGCAACCTAGACGAGTATTACAAAGAAATAGACCCAAACGGTCAGATTAGATATAGACACATTGTACATGCTCACTTACAACACCTTAAGCGATCAGGATATATTGAACATGTAGGACATGCACAATGGCGCATCACAGAAAAAGGTAAGGAATATTTAAGAAAACGTTATCTTTTAGACAGTTAGTTTGTTAACAAAAAGGGAAGAGAATATGTCCGTAACAAACTCTAAATTTTACTGGGCACATGATTTTACCATTACAGAAAATGATATAAATCGCATAGTAAGATACATTCAAAGAGTAAGGAAAGCTCAATACTTAACGGATCTGGCTAGACGAGTAATTCGCGGACGACTGTTGTACGGAGAGGATCTAAGTGATCCAATACCATTTCAGCGCCTCAAATCTTTATCTGTACGGCTATGGGATCCGACACAAACTTGGAAGCCCGGCGATTTAGTCATTGTAGCCGTTACTTTTCCGAAGAAAGGTAAAAATTATAGAGAGCCATATGTTGGCGAAGTCATAAACGTTACTAAAACTGAAGTTGATGTGCATATTGATGAACTGAAAATGACACTAACTTTTTCTACAAAGCCACATTACGGAAGCGACGATTTATCTAAATGGCATCAAACTGTTAAAAATTTAGTATATGATTTATGGAGGGATCCTGATGTAGAAGCGCGCACAACAGCGGTTTTCTTAGAACATGGCGAACGAATAGTTAGTCAACTATTAAATGCTCTAAAAGCAGATGAGCGTTTTGTGCGCCTATCAGGCCGTTGGTTTTTAAGAGAACTAGCGAAGTTGCCTACACAGGTACAATTAAATTCTATAGCATGGGCACTTGCTATGTACGATGAACCTCAACCAACAGAAACCCTAGCCCTTCTAGCAGAACCACCATTAGTTGAGGGGGATGCAGGTTTATTCGGCTTATACTTAGCCATGCGAGAGCGTCCAGACATCTTCCATAACGTGACGCCGGGATTGCGTCCTCAATGGATTTTAGCAGGGCCTCCACCAGGAGAGCATGTGGTGACTCATGCGGCTTACGATCCGGATACCTACGAAATTCTTTGTTTACCCAACTCTCTCATTGATCCTCAAACTGTCCAGCGACTGTGGAAACTAGGTTTATTGAAAGCAGTTGTGTAAAATCCCATTGACACCAGATTTGTAAAAGGTACGTTACTTACACCCCCATCCACTCCAGGATCATCCCCGCGATCTCCTGGATGTGGAGCCCTTCCACCTTCTTCCCTCCCCAAGGTTCCCGCGGGTCCCAGGCGATGAAGATG
This sequence comes from uncultured Anaerolineae bacterium, assembly GCA_964402285.1. Classification (GTDB taxonomy): domain Bacteria; phylum Chloroflexota; class Anaerolineae; order JAADDB01; family JAADDB01; genus CAYPUG01. Next base: position 2,814 of record CAYOAZ010000047.1, read on the forward strand.
CCGTCCCAGTCGTGATTCGCGTCATCAGGTCCGGTGTCGTTCTCAAATGTGTGTACCCGACCCAGCCCTACGCTACCCACAGAACGCCAGGCCAGGTTCCCCAGGTACACTAGCAAATCCGGCGGAATGTTCCGGACTTCCCGGTAAATCTCCTCGGGTGTGCGCACCACTGTACCCAGGGGACGCCCCAGATGGTCTACCGTGGCCTCTAACTTGGCCCGCAATTCCTCGCGCACTCGCTCATACTCTGCCGGGGACACAATACCCTGGGGCTCCCGTCCCTGCACGTTGAGGTGCACCCGTGCGTAATATCCACCCGAGCCCCAGGCCACTGTACGGGACCAGTCCACTTCGGCTTTGATAAAGGGCGTAGGCCGGTCAGGGTACTCCTTGAGCACCAGGTACCCTTCCCGGATAAGCCATTCATTAATCGCGAAGCCGCCCATCATGGGCTGCGCGCCGTGATCGCTGACCACGAGCACCCGCGTGTTCCCATCCAGCCGGTCCAGCAGTCGGCCGATCTCGCCATCCAGGTAGCGATAATAACTGCGGATCGCGTCCTGGTACGGGTTGGCGGGCATGTGTTTAGGGTGACGGGGGTCCATGTACTTCCACAGACCATGGTGGATGCGGTCTACCCCTATTTCCACAAACATGAAGAAATCCCAGGGCTTGTCCAGTAGGTGATGGATCACCTGAAACCGCTTTTCCGTCATGCGATAGATGTCCGCGAGGAGCCGGTCCTTGTCCTCTGTGCGGAAATCCATCACATCGAATTCGTAAGGCTCCCCACCCAGCACTTGAGTTATCTCCTGGGCCAGGGATGCGGGATACGTCCACTGTCGCGCGGTGGGAGGAGTCAGGAAGGAGGAGACAAGCCAACCGTTGATGGGACGCACCGGATACGTCTGGGGCACGCCGACCACCACAGAGCGAAACCCTTGCTCCCCAAGAATATCCCACACCCGTGGGTGGGTGACCGCCAGGGAGGTGGCGATTTGCATGCGCTCGTAGGAATAGTCCGCGCGGTTGCGGAAGCCATAAATACCCAGTTGGCCGGGGTCCTTGCCCGAGAGCATCACAGACCACGCGGGCACGGTGATGGGAGGCTCGCAGGAACGAAGAGGACCGTACACGCCCTCGCGCATAAGTTGTCCCAGCACAGGCAGGTCATCCCGCCACTGGTCGAACACCAGGCGAGGGTCCGCGCAGTCCAGGCCGATAACCAGGACACGTCGGCCCCGGGATCCCGGAGCCGACGTTCGCCCTCCCGCGGGTTGAGTCCCCGCGGGGGGCGAGGCTATTTTCCCGCGGCCTCCGCGGCCTTGCGCTGCTGCACTGCTTCCATGAGGATGCGGCTGACCTCAGGGCGAGTGAATTCTTCAGGCAATGGGATGCCCTGCTCTAACATGCGCCGCACTTGCGTACCGCTCAAGTAGATATGGTACTTCTCATCGTGCGGACAAGTCTTGCGGGTGGTGACGGCCTTGCACTTGGTGCAATAGAACGCGTGCTCGAAAAAGAGCGGGGTGATCGCGAGTTCGTGAGGCAAGAACTCGTCGAAAATGTAGTGCGCGTCATAGGTGCCGTAATAGTTGCCCACCCCCGCGTGATCCCGTCCAACAATAAAGTGGGTACAGCCGTAATTCTGACGGCAGATAGCGTGGAACACGGCTTCTCGGGGTCCCGCGTAGCGCATGGCCGCGGGGAACACGCCCAGGATCACCCGATCCGGCGGGTAGTAATCCCGCAAGATAGCCTGGTAACTGCGCATGCGCACGTCCGCGGGGATGTCATCCTTCTTTGTCTCCCCCACTAAGGGGTGAAGCAGAAGCCCATCCACGATTTCCAGCGCAACCTTCTGGATGTACTCATGCGCGCGGTGGATGGGATTACGTGTTTGGAATGCGACCACGCGTCGCCAGCCTCGTTCCGCGAACATGCGCCGGGTCTGCGCGGGATCGTGGCGAAACTCGGGAAATTCGATTTTGCTTGGCCGGTTGAGGAGCCACACATCCCCGGCCAGGTACACGTCACCCTGGCGGTAGAGCCGGGCCACGCCGGGATGTTTGTCCTCGGTGGTGCGGTAAACCAGTTGGGCCTCTCGTTCCTTGTCGTAGGTGAACTTCTCGGCCAGTTCCAGGATGCCCATGATGTTATCCTCGCCCGCTTCCGTGCGCTCCACCAGCGCGACTTCCTGGCCAATGGCGAGCGCGTCGGCCGTTTCCCGGTCCACAGGCAGGACAATGGGGATGGTCCAGGCGAGGCCGTTGGGCAGGCGCATATCCTCAACCACGGTCTCGTAGGTCTCCCGGTCCATAAATCCAGTGAGCGGGCTATACGCGCCCACCGCGATCAGTTCTAAGTCTGAGATGCGCACCCGGTCCAGGTAAATCTTGGGGAGGGTGCGGGCGCGCTCCAGCGCTGCATCCCGTAGTTCTCCTCGAAGCACTCGGTCGATAAGGACGCCCCCATGGGGCGGCATTTGGCGAAACGGTCGTGCCATGGGTTTAGAAACCTCCTCGTGATGATACACACTGACTGGTTGTCACACTGCTCAGGTAAATGCAAAAGTGTTCACATCCAACCCATTGTAACGCGGGTGTGAAGATGGGCCAATTTTGGGGGGCACTTCGGGGATAGACCTTCCTACAAAGGGCTTATATTTTCCTCCCCTAACCAAGTGAGTTTTTCCGACTTCGCTGTTCCCCGAATTTGATGGTATCATCCTCCCAAGGCCTGAGCAGTGCTTGCTGACCCGTACGTTGTAATAAAGGAGAATCCCATGAGCCCCACGCGTCAATTGCCCGAACATGGGCGCCCCAAAGAGGAAGTTCTGGCAGAAATGCGTTCCTTCCGCGCTCACGACGTTCCCTGGAAAGAGGGAAAGGTCTTCAGCCTGGTGTACTACGCGGGAGAGGATGTCCTCCAACTGTTGCAGGAGGCGTCCTTGCTCTACTTTTCCGAAAACGCGCTGAACCCTACGGCTTTTCCCAGCCTGCGCCGGATGGAAACCGAGGTGGTTGCCATGACGGCCTCACTCCTGGGCGGAGATGAGGAGACGGTGGGCAACATGACCTCCGGCGGTACGGAGAGTTTGTTGCTCGCGGTCAAGACTGCTCGTGATTGGGGACGGGAACATCGCCCCCTGACTGGGCCGCCGGAGATGGTGCTGCCAGAAACCGCCCATCCCGCGTTTGAGAAAGCGGCCCATTACTTTGACGTAAAATCCATTCGTGTACCCGTAGGGGACGACTTCCGAGCCGACCCAGAGGCCATGGCGCGAGCCATCACGAACAATACGGTGCTCATGGTAGGCTCTGCTCCTTCCTATCCCCAGGGCGTTATCGATCCCATTCCTGAACTGGCGGCCATTGCTCAGGAACATGGCATCCTTTTCCACGTGGACGCGTGTGTTGGAGGGTATATTCTTCCCTTCATGCGAGACCTTGGCCACCCTCTGCCGGAATTCGACTTCCGCGTTCCAGGGGTGACGTCCATCTCTGCGGATGTGCACAAGTACGGCTACGCGGCGAAAGGGGCTTCGGTCATCCTTTATCGCAATGCGGCACTGCGGCGCTACCAGTTCTTCGCGGAGATTAACTGGTCCGGCGGAATTTACGCGTCGCCTTCGCTGGCCGGCACTCGACCGGCCGGCCCCATCGCCGCAGCCTGGGCCGTGATGAATTATCTGGGTCGCGAGGGTTATCTGCGGCTGACATCGCAGGTCATGGAGGCCGTCCAAAAATTGCGCGCGGGGGTGAACGCGATACCGGGCGTGGAGATCCTGGGAGATCCGGATGCAAGCATTCTGGCTCTTGCATCCCGCCAGTATGACATCTACGAAATTGCGGACGAAATGGAGATCCGCGGATGGCACATGGATCGACAGCACAGACCCCCGAGTCTCCACCTGACCATCATGCCCATGCACGCGGCCATCGCCGATCAATTCCTGGCCGACCTTGAGGATGCGGTCCAGGCCGTGCGGCGGCCTAGCCTGGGACGATGGGGACGCTCCGCGGTGGTGAAGGGAACAAACGTGCTGGTGCGAATCCTGCCCCGCTCTGTCGTATCGAAAACCATGAGCCTGGCCCCCAAACTGTTTAAGGGGTCCGCGGAAGGCAGCGGTGGGAGAGCCGCGCCCCTTTACGGGTTGATGGGAAGTTTGCCCAATCGCAGTGATGTTCATCAGGCAGTGCTGGAATTACTGGACCACATCTTTCGTCCCCCTGAGGAATGAGAACACTCTAACGGAGAACGCGATCATGCGGGAAGCAGCCCGGGAGTTCAGTGAGCAAACGCTTGCTGTGCCGCAACAGATAACGACCAAGGTGAAACTCATTTACGGCTCCGGCGATTGGAGTCTGGCCAGTTTCGGCACGTTACGACAGATCTTCTACGCCATCTTTCTAACGGATGTGGTTGGTCTAGACCCGCGAATAGCCTCCTTTGCCGCGTTGATCGGCATTATCTGGGATGCAATCAACGATCCGCTGGTGGGAATGCTCAGCGATCGGGTGAGCACCCGGTGGGGGCGGCGCAGGCCCTTCTTCCTCCTCTTCGCGCTCCCCTTTGGACTGGGATTTCTCTTTCTCTGGTGGGCTCCGCCCTGGCATTCCCCCTGGTTGGTGGCTGCCACAGTAACCCTTGCGTTCATCCTTTCTGATACTTTTCAGACCCTGGTATCCATCCCTTATTACGCACTTACGCCGGAGATCGCGCCGGACTACGATGACCGCACCTCCCTCACAACGTATCGAATGTTCTTCAACTTACTTGCTTCTCTGACCACTGCCATTACAGCCCCGCAAATTCTGGATGTGGCTCTCCAGCACGGTCTGACACAGCAACAAGGGTATTTAATTGTGGCGGCTCTGTTTGGGGGATTGGCCGTCATCCCGTTTCTTCTTATCTTCGCCTTTATTCCGGAACCGCCTCACCAGGAAGCCTCTCAACGTGCTCGTGGTATACCACTCAAAGACACTATCCGTTCGGCCTGGGAAAACATCCCTTTCCGCTTTGCTGTTGCCCTTTACATCCTCAACTGGGTAACTTTTGACCTGGTCGCTCTAATGTTGCCCTTTTTCCTGGTGTACTGGATTGCTCAGGGGAATCTCATTGCCCAGGCTTCGATATTTGGCGTGAAATTGGCTTTGGAATCCGCGGTGCTGGGCATCCTCCTGGTTGTCGCGGTTATTGCCCTGCCCTTGTGGAATACCATTGCCCACCGGTTGGGAAAACGGAAAGCGTATATCCTGGGCATGAGTTTTTGGGCCGTGGTCCAATTAATGCTTTACTCCCTGAAGCCCGGTGAGGTGCAGACGGTATTATGGATGGCCGCGCTGGCCGGACTGAGTGTCTCCACGGCTCACGTTCTGCCGGACGCGATTTTCCCGGATGTCATTGAATGGGACGAACTGCGCACCCGACAACGACGGGAGGGTATTTACTACGGCATCAAGAATTTCCTGCGCAAACTGACGGGCGCGGGGGCTATCTTTGGCGCGCTTCAGGTGCTGGGCTGGTTTGGCTACCAATCCCCTCCTGAAGGGGTCACTCAATTCACTCAATCGCCGCGCGCGCTGTCCGCAATCCGGGTACTGACCGGGCCCGCGGGATCTGTGATCTTGCTGAGCGCCATTCTGGTCGCGTGGTTTTACCCGCTCACCCGCGAGCGCCACGCGCGCATCCGGCGTTTGCTGGCCCGCCGCCAATCCAGGATCCTCCAGAGTCCTCCTTATAAGATGCCCGAAACAGGTTCCCACAGAGCAGCGGGGGATTAAGAATCGCGGGTAGCGGACCATGGGTGACACGACGATTGTTCTTGTTGCCGCCATCCTTTTCCTGGCCACGTTTACCCAGAGCCTGGCCGGCTTTGGGTTGGCTTTAGTCTCCATGCCCTTGCTGGCGTCTACGATAGGCATACGGACGGCCACTCCGCTAGTGGCTCTGATATCTGTGTTTGTGGAAGCAGGGTTGTTGTTGCATTACCGGGCCGCCTTGAAGGTGCAGGCCATTTGGCGCTTGGTTGTGGCGGCGGTCATGGGCGCCCCTGTGGGTGTTATTTTGCTGACCGGGATACCTGAACGGCTGGCCACAACCGTGCTGGGGGTGGTCGTCGCGGGGTACGCGCTCTACGCGCTGGCAAATTTTCGTTTACCCCGGTTGAGGTCTGCAAGGTGGGCGTGGATTGCAGGTTTCCTTGCGGGGATGTTAGGAGGAGCCTACAACACGTCCGGGCCACCGGTCATTATTTACGGGGACTGCCGGGGCTGGCCACGAGATGAGTTCAAAAGCAATCTACAAGGGTTCTTTATTGTGATCAGCGCGGCCGTTCTGATCAGTCACTTGGTCAAGGGCACCATTACCCCGGCGGTCGTACGATATGCGGTGTACGCGGGACCCGGGATGGCGGTCGGCGCGCTATTGGGCTTTGCATCGGACCGCTGGTTCAGCCCGCGCACCTTCCGCAAAATCGTGCTGGTATTGCTGGTTGTAATGGGGATTCGCATGATAGTGGGATAAGGGAGCGCCCCTTCGGGGCGTGGGGTGGCGGGGCGCCAACGGGCTTCCCGTCCTGCGGGACGGTTCCCGTTCAGCGGGCGAATTTATTCGGCTGCACCGGCTCATTGTTGGCAAATTTATCCGGTCTTATGGGGCTAGCCCCTCCTTTGCGGCTAATTGTGCCTTATGCTACGATATGACTCCAGAACAAACCTTCAACATGTTCAGGCCTGAATCTCCCTTAATGACATCCTGTACGGAGGAAGAGGGTACCCATGAACATGTACTTCGTATTTCTACCCCAGACATTTGTTGAACGCGGCGAGGGATTCTGGACATTGGAAGAATGGAAAAGCGTATGGGCTCCTCCACCCATGTTCCAAATTCTGGAACTAGAAGGCACGTTGGAGACCGGTGCTGGATACCTGGCTAGGGGCATAAATATACACGAGTTTCACTACACAAATCCCTACACCGCCGTATCTTTTCGCCTTGCAGAAGAGTGGACCACTTATGACGTATATGAAGATCCTGATTCGGATCTCATACATATCTCCCCTCCACCCCACCCCCAAAGCGATAAACCAAAGGACAGAGAGAAAACCTCGCAAGAAAGTAACAAGGACAAGAATTCGTCAAAAATAATCCACGTTATTCACAACCCCATTATTACTATCTGGGTTGGACTACGGCTCTTTCCTCGACGTGATCCGAATCGCATAGAAATCTTGGACATAGACGTAGAATTTCCCGCCATGCATTTTGTCTGGGAGACGGCCTTTGTGTTAGCCGAACTGGCTTACCGGCTGCAAGGCTGTATAAGTATCGGCGAGGAGGCAACTCTATATGCAACCTTCATATTTCATCCTCCCGATCCTGACGCCCCAGAGGAAAAGAGCACATTAGCCCATCTTGTTCGAGAGACGCCGTTTTCCCTACAGAACTTCGAGTATCGATTGAAATCCTCCCTGCCGGACCCCCATCTTCAGACGATTGTATGTCCATCGCCGCACGAAAGTGTTACGGAAATGGCGCGCCGCCTTCTGTCTCACTTCGCTCACGTGCGAAACGTTGAGTGGCCCACCGAGGGAAATTGGGAAAATACCCACCAGACCCCATTTGACCGTTATTCCTTGTGGTGGCGCTACATGTTTCGCTACCCCCAAAGCGCGCGCCATAACATCCCTGAAAGATACCACCCTCTTCTGGTGGAGCCTGTTCACAGAGTTGATAAAGGGAGGAGAGTTTGGGATCAACCCACCTATTTCCTGGCCCTGTGGGAGACAAATTATGAGCGGGTGTTCATTCCTGCGTGGGTTCACTATGTTGCTTTCACCCCTCCCCACGAGATAAACATGATAAATGAGTATTGGCCTATACTCCAATGTGACATTCCACCATTTGCTTATGATGTGCACGAATTGATCCAGGCGCTTGGACCCAAAGCCTCTCGCATCCAGGGGGGATGGCTGTGCGAACGTGACCGGGGTGAAACCGAAGGTTGGTATACCCTCAACAACCTCACACTCATTCCTGTGCAAAGCATTGGGGGCAAGGCCATTCACCGTGTCGCCCCATGACATGGTTGGAAAGAGACGACCCATAAGCCGTCCGAGAACACATGAACGGCAAAAACAATTGGACGCATTAACTCGCCAGGTCGCGGGATCGAATCACCCCACCTTCCACTTCCAGGCAATGAGCCGCGGCCAGAAAATCCCTGGAGAAGTCGGACCAATCCGTCGTGGTGAGAATGGCCTGAGGAACCGCGGCCACCACCTCCAACACACGACGGCGGCGGTCCTCATCCAATTCCGACATCACATCATCCAGGAGAAGCAATGGGGATGCACCCAGGGACTCCTCTAAAAGTTGGACCTCAGCCAATTTTACCGCCAATGCGGTAGTACGCTGTTGCCCTCGCGAGCCATACGTGCGCACATCCCGACCATCAATGAAGAACACCACATCGTCCCGGTGGGGCCCCACCAAACTCATCCCCGCCTCCACCTCCTGGCGGCGCAGACGACTCAAGGCCTCGGCGAAACGCTTGCGCAGACGAGACACCGGCCACACAGGCTGGGGCATGTACGCGACCGGGCGTTCATGTAAGGCCAGGGCCAACTGTTCCCGGGGCACTGGCTGCCCCCCCTCGGACAGGTCCAGCGCGGGAGCGTACTCCACCCGCAGTCGTCCCTGTCGGGATGCCAGCAAATGGTGATGTTCTCGAGCCAGCACATCCAGGCGGGCAATCGCCTCCTGGCGTTTGTGCATAATGTACGCGCCGTGGTCCAACAACGCCTCATCCCAGTACGCCAGAAGCGCCTCATCAAACCGCTTCCCCTGCAGAGCGCGCAACTGTGCGTTGCGTCGGGCCACCACCTTGTTGTACGCGTCCAGGTGCCGACAGTACTCCCGGTCCATCTGGCACAGGAGGAGATTCAAGTACCGACGCCGCACAGAGGGCGAACCAGACACCAAATTAATGTCCTCGGGCAAAAACACCACCACAGGCAAAATTCCCAGCAAATCCAGAGCCCGCTTGCGCACTCCGTTAATCGTCACGGCCTTGCGGAATCCCGAGCCACTCCCCCGCCCTCCCTGCTGAGTGAGCACAATCCGCACACGCGTGATCACCCCGTTGTGCTGAATCTCCCCGCCCACCTCCGCAAAGGGAATGGGTTCCTGTTCCAGAGCCAGCCAGTGGACCAGTTCCCGGTCGCTGAGCGCGCGCAACGACTTGCTGGTCGCGAGAAAAGTGATCGCCTCCAGCAAATTCGTCTTCCCCTGAGCATTTCGGCCCTGGACCACGGTGATGCCCTGGGGCAAAGTGAGTTCCAGGCGCAAGTAATTGCGAAAATTCTTCAGCGACAAATAATGGAGAAACATCGCACCGTCATCACAAAGGTCGCTTGCGCGGCAACCCGCGCCCGCGAGGATAAGGGAATGGCGTGTGCTCCACCTTGCGAATGAGAATGGCGAACCGCCCTTCAGCCAGCCCGGGGACAAAGACCGGCGCCACCCGTTCCACATACCCTCCCAACGTCTCAATCGCCCGAAACGCGGATGCTAACTCCTCCGGACCACGGGGCCCCTTGTACGCGAGCACCCATCCCCCCACCCGCGCAAAGGGAAGCGTGTACTCAGCCAACGTGTTCATTGGCGCAAGCCCCCGTGCCAGCACCAGGTCAAACTGCTCACGGAAGCCCCGATCGCGGCCCAATTCCTCGGCCCGGCCGTGTACAGCCACCGCATGGGAAAGGCCTAAGCGCAGAATAGCCTCGTTCATAAAGCGCACCCGCTTCAACGTCGCGTCCAGCAGCGTCAAGCGCAAGCGCGGCCAGACAATCTTCAACGCCAGGCCGGGCAACCCCGCGCCCGCGCCAATATCCACAGCGCGCCAGGGCTTGGCCAGCAAGTGGGGCAAAGGCTCCAGCACCGGAGCCGCGCCCGCCTCCTCATCCTGTCGCGCCACCTCCTCAGCCAGAACAGGTAACGGGGCCAACGAATCCAAGAAATGCTTGCGCTGAACATCCGCAGGCTCCACAATGCGCGTCAAATTCACCCGCTGATTCCACTCGCGCAACAGCGCGTAAAAGCGGGCAAAAGTGGCCACCTGCGCCTCCGTCAAGGGGATACCCAACGCCTGCGCGCCCTCACGCAGGATGCGCATATCCTCCAACACCGTCCTCTGGGGCCCCATTACTCCACCCGCTTAACGCATTCAATTTCAGGGAAAAATTCCTTGAGCGTACCCTCAATCCAACCGTGAAGCGTGGCCTCCAATTGGGGACACCCCTTACACGCGCCGCCAAAGCGCACCTCCACACAACGACCGTCAAAGCCCACCAGTTCAACGGCTCCGCCATGATACGCCTCAATGTACCCATCCAGAGCCTCAATCAGCGCGGCCACCCTCTCCTCCAAAGGGGCATCCTCAGGAATATTGCGCGGTCCTGGCTTCGCGCCCGCAATCAACCTGGGCATGTGTATCCTCCTGGTGTGTGCATGATGCGTGCATCGCGGCTCTCACGCCCCGCGACGCGCCCTCCTGGTTCATCTCATTTTACCGAAAAGGGAGAGGAGAAGAAACTTTCCGCGGATGGGCCGAAGAGGTACAATAGAATGAAGAACACCCATTCTACGGCGAAGGGGATAATGACACAGCAGCGCATTCGCGTGTTGCCTCCAGAGGTAGCACAACACATAGCCGCGGGGGAAGTAGTCGAACGGCCCGCGTCCGTAGTAAAAGAGTTGATTGAAAACGCGCTGGACGCGGGCGCGACCGCGATCAGCGTGGAGATCCAGGACGGGGGCATGAGCCTCATCCGCGTCGCGGACAACGGCATCGGCATTCCCCCCGAGGACGCGGCCCTGGTGTTCGAGCGCTTTGCCACGAGCAAAATCCAGGGACTGGCCGATTTGCGCTCCATCCGCACCTTTGGCTTCCGCGGAGAAGCCCTGGCCGCGATTGCCGCGGTCGCGGACGTGGACATCCTCACCCGCACAGCCGAACACGTCCAGGGCGTGCGGGTCCAATCCACTCCCGATGGGGGAGTCCAGGTAGAGCCCGCGGCCTCGCCCGTGGGCACCCAGGTGACAGTACGGGGATTGTTCGCCCGCGTGCCAGCACGGCGCAAGTTCCTCAAATCCCCCCTGCGCGAGGCCGAACTGATCCACCAGACAGTCATCCGTTACGCGCTGGCCTTCCCCGAAGTCGCCTTCCGTCTCGTGATCAACCACCGCCAGGTACTGGCCCTGTCCAAGGGCAGCGCGGTCCAGCGCATCGGCCAAGTATTAGGTCGCGAAGTCGCGGACAACATAGTGGAAATCTCCTGGGACGCGGGGGACCTGCACGTGCACGGGTGGATATCCTCCCCACAAATCAGCCGTGCGAACCGTAGCGGCCAATTCTTCACAGTGAACCGACGGCCTGTGCGGTCTGGATTGCTGGCAGTGATCCTGGAACGCCCCTACGCGGGACGGCTTCCCGCGGGGCGCAAGCCCGTGGCCGTGGTAGACATTGCCCTGGATCCTGGATTGGTGGACGTGAACGTGCACCCCCGCAAGGCAGAAGTGCGCTTCGCTCAGGAGCGGTCCGTGTACTGGGCATTGGGGCAGGCCGTGGAGCGCGCTCTGGAACCCTTCCCTGTGGCAGAGGACGCAAGCGCGTGGCCCTTTCAGGACGCATCGGACCATGTACCCGGCGCCCCGCACATTGCCGAAGGAGCGGCCACGTACACCGCGCGGACGCCGAGGGCATTAGCACAATGGGAGAACACGTACATACTTGCCCAGCACGAGGACACCCTTCTCCTGGTGGACCAACACGCGGCTCACGAGCAAGTGCTGTTCGAGCGGGTGTTAGCCGCGTCCCAGGAGCCTGTGGACCTGCCCGTTCCCATCACCGTGCACCTGGCTCCCCGCGACGCGGACCACCTGATGGCGCTGGTGCCCATCCTCGCGGAACTGCACGTTCACCTGGAACCCTTTGGCGCGCACGCGTTCCTCCTGCGGACACTGCCCCAAGCCCTGGTAGAAGCCCAGCCCACCCTTACCCACGCGGAAATGGCCCGCTCCCTTATCAACGCCCTGATGGAAGAAGCCCACACCTACAGCCGCCTTAGCCCCGACGCGCTGAGAGAACGCCTGGCCGCCAAACTTGCATGCTTCACAGCCATCAAAGCAGGGGACATCCTTAGCCCAGAGGAGCAACAGGCCCTCATCGATGCCCTCTGGCAAACCTGGTCCCCTGCCACATGTCCCCACGGCCGGCCAGCCTACATCACCCTGACACGGGACGAAGTTGAACGACGCTTCCAGCGCCGCTAGCACACAGGAGACACATCGGTTGTCACGGGTTGCTGGTCAGAACGGCATAGCGCAAGACCTCGGAGCCCAGAACGCGTGCCCCGCAATCCCCCTATCGGCGACGCCGTCGCCGTCGCCGCTCTTGACGGCTCGCCCGTGCGGTGACCTCAATACGGACCTCGGGCAGAGTGATGTCCTCCCCTGCGGCGGATTGCAATATTCTCCGCATCTCCGCGTGGCGGGCCTCGTCCACAGGGGGCCCCTGGTACCCGGCAATGGCCTCCTCTACCAGGTGACGCAAACGGGTGCTCTCATACCGCATCTCCTCGGGCAACTTCTCCCATTGATCCCAGTTCGTGCGATCCAGAGCAGGGCCAGGGAGATAAAGGTCACGGGGCCAATGCGTCAACGTGTGTTCCCACGTGAGCACATGCCCATCGGCCTCCACCGCCGCGATGAACTCGTCCAGAGGCACATCCTCCTTCACCGCGATGTCCCGTACCAGGAAGAGCGCGTGGCCAGCCAGTTCATCGTCAAATACCAATTTCTGGAGACTGAAAAGGTTGACAAAATCCAACATCCCCGGGCCGGACACACTGTTGACCCCCAGCAACGCGGCCAGCACCATCCCGCCAAACGTCTCCGCTCCCGCCTGCATCCCCAACTCCTTCGCGTCGCTCTGCCCCAGGTAAGCCTGTGTGGGGAGGTTGAGCGCTTTGCCCACCTGCACATAAGCCGCGAACACGCGCAGCGCCTCCACCGCGGTCATGGGACTGGTGCTTAACTTCATGTGGAACGCGGCGGGCGCGCCTCCGAACAACACAGGATGGCCCGGCCGCAATGTCTGAGCCATGACCACGCCGCTGATCACCTCCGCGGTGTGAAGCGCAACTGTGCCCACCACCGTCACCGGACTGATGAGCCCCAACAGGGGGACGGGCACAAATTCCACGGGAATCCCCCAATCCACACAATCGATGAGATTCTGGCTGGAATCCTCATTCCAGCGCAGGGGGCTGGTGGGGCAGACGGTGAAAATGCTCATAGGGCGGGAACGCAGATCCTCCTTCCCCGCGCGAAACAGGGCCATGAGTTCCCCCATCCGGGGGACACCGTCCGGAGTGAACGCGCCCGAAACCACGGGACGCGGGGTGTGGGCCAGGAGAACGTACAACCGCCACGCGTCCGCCATGTGCTGGGGCACGTCATCAGTGCTAAACGCGGTAGACGGGTAAGCCACATGCTGGAGTCCGCTCACCACCCGCGCGTATTCCACCAGATCTCGTGTAGTGGGCTTGCGCCGCGATCCGAGGCGGTGGTCAAGTATGTACAGGGCTGAGGACGCGGGAGTGAAGTGCACCGCGTCGCCGGTCAGAGCGGCATAGTGATCCCCCTCACGCGTGTAGAGGTGCACCGTGTCAGGCGCGGCCTTCAGCGCGGCTGTGGCCTGATCCGCTCGGATGTAAAGTCGCTGCTGCTGCCAATCCACGCGGAACCCCGCATCCGCCATGCGTTGCAGGAGCCCCTGATGGTACACGGTAACGCCATGAGTCTCCAACACCCGCAAGGCTTCATCAAGGATCGTCTGAACGAGGGTATCATCGAGGAAGAGGGCCGTAGGTCGCATGGACGCCTCCCGATCAGGGTTGGATAATCACCGGCATGCCAATATATGCCAGATCGTACAGGGTTTTCGCCGCCCAATTATCCAACATGATACACCCATAGGTGATGGGACGTCCAACCAGCCCAGCCCACGTGGTCGCGCCTGTGCTCGCGTTCCAGGGAAGGCCGTGAATTCCGTTCTGCGTCCCACCGGCCCAATAAATCCCCAGCCAGTACGGCATGTAAATATTCCACGCCGCGCCATAGGCCACGGGCAGTTTAGACTGGACATGGAAAATCCCGTAACGGGTAGGATATCCCCAGCGCCCGGTGGAACACCGCCACCGATACCACAGAGTATTCCCCCCGTAGAGAAAACACGTCTGCGCGGACACATCCACCACGAACTTAAGGTCTCGACGTGGCGTAACCGTGGGGGATCCGCCGCCTGTGGGGATGAGGAGCCGCTGGCCCACGTAAATAAGGGACGGATTGCGAATGCCGTTTAGACGGACCAACGCAGCCATGGACACACCGTACCGGACCGCGATCGCGCTGAGCGTGTCCCCGGGCTGTACCACGTACACACGCGACCCCCCACCCGTGGAAGGTGTGGAGGGAGCGGACGTGCGCGAGGTGGGAATGCGCAACCGCTGGCCCACATACACATAACTGCGCACGCTCAGGCCGTTGGCCTGGGCAAGCGCCTGGAGGGAGACACCAAAGCGTTGTGCGATGCCGGACAACGTGTCCCCCCAGCGCACCACGTACACCCGAGTAGCAGGCGTGCTCCCTCCGCTGCGACCTGGAATCCGGAGGCGTTGGCCCAC
>CAYOAZ010000048.1:0-32083 GCA_964402285.1 uncultured Anaerolineae bacterium
TTCCCCTACATTTGGCCGATAGATGGGCCGCACGGGAATGGCTGGAGGTTCACCGCTGGGATTGGTCTCCTCGATGTACGCCTCCAACTCCGCGCGGAAGTGCTTAATCGCACTGCGAATACCCCACACAGACGCAGGGCCAAAGGGACAGAAAGTTTGCTGCTCGATGAAGGAGGAAAGACGCAGGATTTCGTCCAGGTCCTCCTTGCGCCCCTGGCCCCGTTTGATGCGCTGGATAATGCGCTCAATCCAGGCGCCACCCTCACGACAGGGCGAACACTTACCGCAGGACTCCTCGCGGTAGAAACCAATGGTCCGCTCCATCACGTCCAGGATAGAGGAGCCCTCACAGATGACAATGACGCCCGCGGATCCCAATAAGGACCCCGCCGCCTGAACCGATTCAAAGTCCAGAGGTGTATCCAACTGATCCGCGGTGAGCATGGGCATGGAGAGACCACCTGGGATAATGGCCTTCACAGGTCGGTCATCCAGAGTGCCGCCCGCGTAATCGTAAATCAACTCCCGCAACGTGATGCCGTGAGGGAGTTCGTACACGCCTGGCCGCTTCACTTCCCCACTCAGGGAGAAGAGACGGAAGCCTGGGCTCTTCTCCGTGCCGTACTGGCGGTACCACTCGGCCCCGTGTTTAATGATGTGGGGCACGTTGGAAAGAGTCTCCACATTGTTGATGATGGTGGGCTTGCCGTACAGCCCCACCGCGGCGGGGAAGGGAGGCTTCAGGCGAGGATGACCTCGTCGTCCCTCCAGGGAGTTAAGGAGCGCGGTTTCCTCGCCGCAGATATACGCGCCCGCGCCTCGGTGCACAATGATGTCCAGGCTGTAATCAGTCCCCAGGATGTTCTCCCCCAGGAACCCCTTTTCGTACGCCTCGTCCACCGCCTGTTGCAAGCGAGCGTAAGGGAACCCGTATTCACCGCGGATGTAGATGAACGCCTTCTCCGCCTGAATGGCATAAGAGGAGATAATGATCCCCTCGATGACCATGTGGGGATCGTACTCCATCAGAATGCGGTCCTTAAAGGTACCAGGCTCACTCTCATCCGCATTGCAGACCAGGTAGCGGGGGAACACATCCTTGGGCACAAAGGACCACTTCACGCCCGCGGGGAACCCCGCACCACCACGGCCCCGCAGTCCCGACGCCTTCACCTCCTCAATGACCTGCTCGGGAGTCATCTCCAGGAGGGCCTTGCGCAGGGCCTCATACCCGCCATCCGCAATGTACGTATCGATGCGGTGCGAATTCTCCTTGTCCACCCGAGCCAGGAGCACAGGCGGTTCCATCCCCCCGTGGGGAGGTGGTCCCATGGGATCGGGTTCCAAGGGCAAGGGCTCATTCACCTTAGCGCGCAGGTCCGCAATAATTTGCTCCACCCGCTCTGGGGTCAGTTTTTCATAGTAGCGGGGCAAATCCTGCCCCCGCTTGCGGACCATCATTACGGGCCCGGTGCCACAGGAACCAAGACACTCGGTTTCGTTGACGGTGAACAGCCCATCGGGAGTGGTTTCCCCCCAGGACTTCAAACCCAACGTGTGCAACAGGTGATGTGCCACATCGTCGGCCCCACGCAGTTTACACGAAACATTGGTGCACACCTCCAGGTGGTAAACACCTTTGGGGGTCTTGTAGTACATATTGTAGAACCCCACGAACGCGTGCACCTCTGCAGGTGTCAGGCCGAAGATGGCGGCCACCTCCTCCTCGACCTCGGGGGTGATCCACCCCACCTCCCGCTGGATCAGGTGCAGGGCTGGCCCCAGCGCGGATCGGGACTGGGGATAACGGGCCATTAATCGCTGAATTTTCTGGACCACGTCCTCTGATAGCGGCATAGAGAACTCCTATATGCGTGATACGTGATGAGCGTAATGCGTCAGACGTCTATTTTCCGATAACGATGTTTATCCGCCTCCACCACAACAAAAGCAGAGCGCAAGGCCCCTTCTGAATACTTCTCCAAAACCCGCTCCAGTTCCCTGTGAACGGCCTCGAGTGTTGTGGGATTAATGCGGAGATAAATCACACCAACCCGCATCCCACGTACAAAAACCAAATGTCCAAAATCTCGATCCCTAGTGATGAAAATGCGGCCATGTTTTAAAGCGTACCGTAAAAGATCTTCGTCTTTCGCTCGGCTGAGTCCAACATCTGACGCCCGTAAAACATCATGTCCTAAGGAACGCAGAAACTCAGCCGTCCGCCAATAGACATCCTGATCAAGAAACAATTTCATGATTCAACAGGTGCAAAATCAATGATTTCTGACGAAACTAGGGCAATAGCATATTGTATGCATGCCTGAATGTCCTCAATTGTCAACTCGGGATAGTAATCCCTAATAATCTCCTCAAATGTCATTCCTTCATTAATGAGTTCGAGCACATCTTCCACCGGAATACGTGTTCCCGCTACACACGGTTTACCAAAGTGTACATTTGGATCTACTGTTATCCTCTCAATCTTCATAACCCAACCTCACCACTAAACACTACACACAATCCACAATTGAAAATTGACACGCCCCAACAAAAACGTTGGCATCTATAATTTTAATTCACTCACCACCTTTCCCTTATCTGTCCACCTCACCCAACACAATATCAATCGAGCCGATGTTCGTGATCAAGTCGGCCACCAGATGGTTCTTGGACATCGTGTCGATAGCCTGGAGGTTGACAAAGGAAGGACCGCGCACGTGGACACGATAAGGCCGTGGTCCTCCGTCGCTGACCAGGAAAATGCCGAATTCTCCCTTCTGATTCTCGATACTGCGATATACCTGTCCTGCAGGCGGCTTCATACCCTCGGTTACCAATTTGAAGTGGTGAATCAACGCCTCCATGCTCTTGTCCAACGCCTCACGCGGAGGGAGGGACACCTTGTAATTGGGGATTTTGTAATCCCCTTCGGGCAGGGCATCCAGCGCCTGCTGGATAATCCTCAAACTCTGGCGCATCTCGCCAATGCGCACCAAGTAACGGGCGTAGGCATCTCCCTCGGTTGCGGTGACCACCTCGAAGTCGTAATTCTCGTACCCGCAATAGGGGCGCACACGCCGCAAATCGTATGGAATGCCCGTAGAGCGGATCATGGGCCCGCTCAGGCTGAGCGCGATGGCTTGTTCCGGAGTCAACTTACCGATACCCATCGTCCGCTTCAGCCAAATAGGATTGTCCGTCAGCATGCGCTCGTAATCATCGATCCGCTTGGGCATAATCTCCAGGAATTCCCGCAACCGCGCGGGGAACCCAGGCGGCAGATCCTTCCACACCCCTCCGATGCGGATGTAGGAGACCGTCAGCCGGGCCCCGGACACCATCTCGAACAAATCCATAATCATCTCGCGTTCGCGGAACGCGTACATCATCAACGAAAGCCCCACACCGCCCAGGTCCAGCGTATGTGTGCCCAACCAGAGCAGATGTGCAGCCAAACGCTGCAGTTCCGACATAATCACGCGGATGGCCTGAGCCCGCGGGGGCACCTGGATGCCCAGCAACTTCTCCACCGCCAGGACATAACCCAGGTTATTGTTCATGGCCTGGGTGTAATCCATGCGGTCGGTGTAGAACACAAAGTCCTTATAGCGGACATTCTCCCCCTGCTTCTCAAAGCCCGAGTGCAGATACCCCAGATCGGGCTCCACCCGCACCACCTTTTCCCCTTCCAGTTCCACAATGAGCCGCAACACCCCGTGAGTGGACGGATGTTGCGGACCCATGTTAATGATAATGTGGCGCTCGGGGTCCATACCCTCGGGAATGCGTTCGGGAGGGAACTCCGGCTTCAGGATTTGGCGCCCCAGGTCTTTGAACTCCTCATCACTCCAGTTTATAGTGAAGGGTACGGGCTCCCCCCCCAGGGGAAAATCCTTGCGCAAGGGATGGGCCTCCCAGTTAGGTGGGAGCAGAATGCGCTTCAGGTTCGGATGCCCATCGAAGCGGATGCCCATCAAATCGTACACCTCGCGTTCCATCCAGTTAGCCCCCGGCCAGAGGTCTACCAAAGAAGGGGCGACAGGATTGTCCCCTCCATCCAGGGGCACCTGGAGGCGCAAACGGCGGTTATAGGGCAGCGAATGCAACTGGTAGACAGCAACAAAGCGCGGGGACACACCCATGTTCAAGCGGTCATAGGACGTGACATCGACCAGCAAGTTGAACCGCATCGCGGGGTCATCGCGCAAAAACGCGGCAACCTCCCGCAGACGGTCCGCGCGTACCGTGACAATTTGGTCCCCGCGGAACTCCTCCGTTGCCAGCACCGCGTCGGGGAAGCGCTGGCGGAGCGTTTCCACAGCAGCGCGCTCACCCTCGTAATCGGGTGTATATGATACGGCAGTTGGTGTATCAAGAACCTGTTCGGCGGTCATTTGAAAAGCCCCGATATAAGATTTGCTGTGAATTCACGTGCTCGTAACGTTTGAAATCCGTCCGATATTATCCCTGACTCCTCCCAGACAACACCGCATCCGTCCAGGCCCTGGGCCAGGGATAGAGAACGGCCGCGTGGGCCATGTTTCCCCTATCGTTTCCCCAACAGCGGAATCTCCCCTCGACGGATGGGGTGCTCCCGCTGGATCTTCTCCTGCAACTTCAAGAGCCCGTAGAACAGAGCCTCGGGACGTGGCGGGCAGCCAGGAATGTAGACATCCACAGGGATAATCTTGTCCACCCCCTGGACGATAGCGTAATTGTTGAAGGGGCCGCCCGCGGACGCGCAAATGCCCATCGCGATGACCCACTTAGGCTCCTGCATTTGTTCGTACAAACGCTTGATAACCGGGGCCATCTTGTTGGACACACGGCCCGCCACAATCATCAAATCTGCCTGGCGCGGAGACGCGCGGAACACCTCGGACCCAAAGCGAGCCACATCGTGGCGGCTGGTCCCCGCGGTGATCATCTCAATCGCGCAGCACGCCAGGCCAAACAGCAACGGCCACACCGAATTTCGTCGGCTCCAGTTAATGGCCTGCTCCAGCGTGGTCAGGATATATCCTTGGTTATTGATCTGCCCATTGCCACCAGGGCCATTGGGCGTCTCTATGTAAATCTCGTGCTCCATAGATGTACGCTCCCGAATCGCCGTCTTAAAATGTTCCTCTTACTTAATCCACTCCAGCGCACCCTTTCGCCACGCGTAGATGAAGCCCAAAATAAGGATACCCAGGAAAATAGCCATTTCCACAATACCCGTCCACCCTAACTGGCGGAGCAACACAGCCCAGGGATAAAGAAAGAGAATCTCGATATCGAACAGAATGAACAAAATGGCCACCATGTAATAGTGCACAGGGAAACGGTGCCGTGGCAGCATAAAGGGCTTCATCCCCGACTCATAAGGCTCCAACTTCGTGGGAGAGGGGCGCTTAGGGCCTAAAAGTGGTGGAACGATAATCACCAACGCGGCCACCGCCGTGGAGAGGAACAGCATAATCAGTATGGATAGATAGCCTGCAGGCATCCCTCCTCCTTATGCTGTTCAGGGCCTCGCACCCATCGCGGGGCGCCTGAAAAAGTCTTGTGCATTTTATCACCGCAAAAGAGGGCTGTCAAAGTCAGCGAAGGCTTCGACGCGCTCCTGGCCGAAGACCAAGTTTTGTTTGCTCCTGGCCTCAGTATATCATGTATCATGCGAGATTGTTCCATTTCACTACCGAGGCAAACCGTGGATATCCTGGCAGAACTGAACGAACAACAACGGCAAGCAGTCACTGCCCCGAACGGCCCGGTCCTCATCATCGCAGGACCGGGTTCCGGAAAAACGCGGGTGCTGACGCATCGCATCGCCTATTTAATCCGTGAAAAGGGTATCCCGCCTTACCGAATTTTGGCCGTCACCTTCACCAACAAAGCAGCGCGGGAAATGAAAGAACGTACAGAGCGCCTGTTGGGAGGGCGCCTGCAAGGAGCAACCATTGGCACCTTTCACAGCGTGTGTGCCCGCATCCTGCGTCAAGATGGGGAACGAGTAGGGCTAGGGCGGGGATTTGTCATTTACGACAGCGCGGACCAGCGCAACATCATCCGCACCGTCATTCGTCAATTGAACCTCGACGACAAACTGTACCCGCCGGCCAGCGCTCACGCAGCCATCTCGCGGGCCAAAAACGAACTTATTCCCCCCGAAGACTTCCCTATCCACTCCTACCGGGACGAAATTTACCAGCGCATTTACGAAGCCTACCAAAAAGCCCTGCGCGCGAACCAGGGCGTGGACTTCGACGACCTCCTCATGCTCGTGGTCCAACTCCTGCGAAAAAATCCCGACATCCGTGAACTCTACCAGCGACGCTGGCAACACCTCCTGGTGGATGAATTCCAGGACACCAACATGGCCCAGTACGAAATCGTGCGTTTGTTGGCCGGGCCAGAACGTAACGTCTTCGTCGTTGGAGATGAAGACCAATCCATTTATGGATTTCGCGGGGCCGACTACCGCAACGTCCAGCGATTTCGCCAGGACTTCCCTGACGCCACCGTCATCCTCCTGGAGGAAAACTACCGTTCCACCCCCATCATCCTCGAAGCCGCCAACGCCGTCATCAGCCGCAACGTCCACCGGACGCCTAAAACCCTCCGAACCCAACGACAAGGGGGCCCAAAAATCGTCATCTTCGAAGCGTACAACGAAATCGAAGAAGCCCAATTCGTCGTTGACGAAATCGCGCACCTGATCAACACCGGCGAAGCCCAGCCCGGAGACATCGCCGTCATGTACCGCACCAACGCCCAATCCCGAGCGTTGGAAGAGGCCTTTGTAGCCCGGAACATGCCCTACCGATTGGTCGGAGCCACCCGATTCTACGAACGCCGGGAAATCAAAGACGTCCTCGCCTACCTCCGCATCGTCCACAACCCGGACGACGCCCTTTCCCTCAACCGAATCATCAACGTTCCCCCGCGCAGACTGGGGAAACGCACCGTCACCGCACTTTTCTCCCACGCAGAACGTCAGGGCATAAGCCCCTACCGGGCGCTACACCACCTCCTGAGCGGGGAGAAAATCCCGGGTATAGGGACAGCAGGAGAACGAGCCCTACTCGCCTTTCTGGACATGTGGGAAGGGTGGCTTGAAGCCCGAGAACACATGGGCGTCGGGGCCTTGCTCTCCCTAATCATCAACGACGTCAACTACTTCGCCTACCTGGATGACGGCACCGAGGAAGGACAATCACGCATTGAGAACGTGCAAGAACTCATCGGCGTGGCTGAAACGTACAACGACCTAGGACCGGACGGGCTCACCCACTTCCTGGAAGAAGTCTCCCTGGTGTCCGACGTGGACGAACTTCCCGAGGAAGTCGGAGCCCCGGTCCTGCTCACCTTACACATGGCCAAGGGTCTGGAATTCCCCATCGTCTTTATCACCGGACTGGAAGAAGGACTCCTGCCTCACACCCGATCCATGGAAGATCCGGAAGGGTTGGAAGAAGAACGCCGCCTCTTCTACGTAGGCATGACCCGGGCCAAAGATCGCCTCTACCTCCTATACGCGTTCCGACGGACACGATACGGCATAGACGACATAAACGAACCTTCCCGCTTCCTTAAAGACATCCCTGAACACGTCATAGCCGAAGGCAACACCCTGGCTGCACAACGTCCCCTCGCGCGCGAGCGCGAAACCGAATGGACCACCGTAGTGGGCACCCGCGGGCCGCGTTTCCAGGTAGGAGACCGGGTATACCACAAAATTTTTGGGGAAGGAATAGTGACGGACGTTGTCAACATACGAAACGATCAAGAACTCACCGTCGTATTTGAAAATATGGGGACCAAGCGCCTCCTGGCCAGTTTGGCCCCCCTCGAACGTCGTTAGGGTACCCACCATCACGCACAGCGGGCACAAACCAGCACGGGTGGGGATACAGAGGACATCTTCGCATGAGCACTATCATTGTCACACAACCAGAACTCGCCCATCATAAACGGGCAACGTAGCGACCACAACCCAAGCACGACAAAAGGAGGCACAACCGTGCGATGAAACGGCTCATCATAGCCTTAATCATCCTCATTGTAATAGGTGGCGTTGGCTGGACCACTTATCAACACCTGAACACGCGGGCCAACTCAGGAACCACCCCGCCGTACGAAACCCTTACCGTCACCCGAGGCGACATCCTGGCCACCATTAGCGCCACCGGCGTCCTTGAACCGGAAAACACCCTCACCATCTCCTTTGAAACCGCGGGCAAAGTAGCCGACATCTACGTTCAGGAAGGAGATCACGTCAAGGCCGGACAAATTCTAGCCCAACTGGCCAATGACGACCTACAACTGCAACTGCAACAGGCGGAAGCAAACCTCAAAGCCGCGCAGGCCCAACTTGCACAACTGAAAGAACCGCCCAACATAGCCGACATCGAAGCCGCCAAAGCCGCGCTGGCCGCGGCCCAGGCCGCGTATAGGGACCTGATAGCCGGTCCGGATCCGGACCAAATCGCCTCTGCAGAAGCCGCGGTCAAGCGGGCCAAAGTCCAACTGGACCAGGCCCAAGCCGCATACGACCGCATCAAATGGCGAGCGGACGCCGCCCGTATGCCTCAGGCCATCCAATTACAACTGGCCACAATTGATTATGAGCAGGCCCAGGCCCAACTGCGCCTGGCCAAAAAGGGGCCCAAAGAATCTCAGATTGCACAGGCCCTGGCCAACATAGCCCAGGCCCAAGCCAACCTGGACCGCCTGACCCGGGGTCCATCCACCGCGCAGATTGCGGCCCAAGAAGCCGCGGTAGAGCGGGCCCAAATCGCGGTCAAACAAGCCCGCCGCGCACTGGAAAAAACCATCCTAAAGGCCCCCATGGACGGCACAATCACCGCCGTGCGAATAAACAAAAACCAAATGGTCACAGCAGCCCAACCCGCGTTCACCATCACCCAACTGCGTCCCTTGCACACCACCGTACACGTGGACGAATTGGACATTGCCCACGTCAAAGTGGGGCAACTAGCGACCATCACCGTAGACGCCATACCAGACCGCACCTTTGCCGGCGTCATCACCTACCTGGCAGACACCCCCACATCCCAGGGAGGGGTAGTCACCTACGAAGCCAAAGTAGAACTCCAGGAAGACGATCCGGCCTTGCGGCCAGGCATGAGCGTATCCGTGGACATCATCACAGCCAAAGCCGAAAACGTCATCATCATCCCCAACCGCGTCATGCGAGTGGATAAAGAAACCGGCGAATTCTATGTAGAAAAACTCGTAGACAACGTCCCCGTACGTACGACAGTGAAAGTCGGACTGCGCAACGACCAATTCAGCGAAATCATCAGTGGCCTAAACGAAGGAGACATCATCGTCATCCGCAAAACATCCGGCCAAGAACGCTTGCGCAAAGGACTGTTCGGAAGATGAGCGAAGACTGGGTCATTGACCTTCGAAATATCGTCAAAATCTACGAAATGGGGACCGTCCAGGTCCACGCCCTGCGCGGGGTAACCTTACACGTACGCCGTGGGGAAATCATGGCCATTATGGGACCTTCGGGTTCGGGGAAATCCACCCTAATGAACATCATGGGGGCGCTCGACCAACCCACGGATGGCGAATACTACCTGAACGGACAGAACATCTCCCGCCTGAATGACAACCAACTGGCAGAAATTCGCAACCGCCAGATAGGCTTCGTATTCCAGAACTTCAACCTGCTTCCCCGAACCCCGGCCATTGACCAAGTAGAACTTCCCCTCATCTACGCGGGCATTCGCTCGCGCAAAGAGCGTCGACGTCGCGCTCGCGAAGCCCTGGAAATGGTAGGTCTAGGCGACCGACTTCACCACCGGCCCAACGAACTCTCGGGAGGGCAACAGCAACGAGTGGCCATCGCCCGTGCCCTGGTCAACAACCCGAGCATCATTTTGGCTGACGAACCCACCGGCAACCTGGACTCCAAATCCGGTGCTGAGATCATGTACATCTTTCAGCAACTCAACCGAGAACAAGGAATCACCATCGTCCTTGTCACCCATGAACCCGACATTGCCCTGCACACCAAGCGCATCGTTCACCTCAAGGACGGACTTATCGTGCGGGATGAAACCGTGCCCACACCGAAAATCGCACAACCGGGTACAGGTCTATATCAAGAGTGATTGTCCGAATTCACATACCCATGCAACCCAACGCCCAGGAAATACTCCTGGCGCTTCAAAAGGCAAGGCCTGGCATCTTGTGAGGAAATCTAGGAGGGTCCATGCCCTTTAGCGAAGCCATTCGCACAGCACTACGCAGTCTGGCAACAAACAAACTACGGTCCGCGCTGACCATGCTGGGCATCATCATTGGCGTCGGCGCGGTAATCACCCTCCTCGCAGTGGGACAAGGCGTGGAAGCGTTTGTCCGCGCCCAATTCGAAAGCATCGGCACCAACGTCCTGTTCGTCATTCCAGGCCAATTAGAAGAAGGAGGGCCGCCCTCTGCTCGAGAGCGTACCCCCCATCCCCTTACCTTAGAAGACGCCGAAGCGCTCAAAGACCCATTACGGGCTCCTGACGTGCTCACCGTGGCCCCGGAGATTCAGCGATACGCCCGCATCGCCTACAAAAAGAACGAAACCACCGTACAGGTACGAGGAGTCACCCTGGAATACTTCCTTGTGCGCAACTGGAAAACCGCCGAAGGTCGCCTATTTACCCAACAAGAAATCGTAGGACAAGCCCGCGTCGTAACCCTGGGCCAGGAAACACGCAAACGGCTCTTTGGGGATTCGGAAGCCATTGGACAAAAAGTACGCATCAACGGCATCCCCTTCAAAGTCATCGGCATCATGGAAGCCAAAGGTGGGGGAAGTTTCGGCAATGAAGACCTCTCCGCGTTCGTCCCCTTGACCACGGCCCAAATGCGCCTCTTCCGTGTTCGCCCTTACCGTGGGGAATATCCCGTCTCAGCCATCCTTGTTCAGGCCGTCAGCGAAGATGCGATGGATGCGGCCGCGCAGGAAATCGCGGAAATCCTGCGCGAACGTCACAACATCCAATACTTAGACGAGGACGACTTCACCGTCATAAGCCAAAAGGACCTCATCGCCATTTTCGGGGACATCACCCGTGTCATCACCATCTTCCTGGGCGCCATCGCGGCCATCTCCCTAATCGTGGGGGGAATTGGCATAATGAACATCATGCTCGTCTCCGTCACCGAACGCACACGGGAAATCGGATTGCGCAAAGCCGTGGGAGCCAAACGCAAGGACATCCTCATCCAATTTCTCATCGAAGCCATTGTCCTATCCCTTATTGGCGGCTTTGTGGGAATTCTCCTGGGAGTTGGGGGTGCCCTCATCGTCTCCCGAATCGCCGGTGGACTCAAAGCACTGGTCACCGTAGAAGCCATAGCCCTGGCCACTGGATTCTCCGCGGCAGTGGGCCTGTTCTTCGGCATCTACCCGGCCACCCGAGCAGCCCGACTGAATCCCATCGAGGCATTGCGGTATGAATAAACACAAATAACGCCCAGAACAACAGGAGGGCACGATGCGATTGACTCGTCTGAGTCTTCTCATACTGATTACCTTGATGGGGATACTCGGTTGTAGTCGCGCCCAAACACCTACACCTACCGCCCATATTCGTTTACCCACCCCCACCGCCATCCACCTACCCACCCTGACGTGGACCCCACGTCCTAAGGAGAACACCCCGGCGCCCCACCGTTCACCCCAACCGACCCCAACCCCTTCCCTGCAGACCCCCACACCGCCCCTCGCGCCGTATGGCTGGGTACGTCCCTTAAGCGCGCGACTGAGAAAAGCCCCCTCCACCGACGCCGACACCATCGCACTGATTCCGGGGGGCACCACCGTCCAGATCCTGGGACGACTGGAACAACGGCCATGGTACCGCGTGCGGGTTTTATACCTGGACCGTCCGCCTCAAGAAGGATGGATGGCCCAGAGCGTCATCATCACCTTTGCATCCAGCGACGACATCCCCGTCATATCCGCGTCTCAGATAAACCCATAGCAACGAAAGGGGAAAGGAGGCATCATGCTGCTAACAACATTACCTTCGCCCAATCACATGCACATTCCCGATGGATTTCTCTCCATGCCCATCCTGATTTTATGCTGGATACTCACCGCGTTCTTCGTGGGAATAGCCCTTCGACGCACCCAGACAGAACTGGGGAGTCGCCAAATTCCCACCATGGGCGTACTGACAGCCACCATCTTCGCCGCCCAAATGTTGAACTTCCCCGTTGCCGGGGGAACATCCGGACACCTCATAGGAGGCGCCTTAGCCGCCATCCTGTTAGGTCCATGGGCCGCCGTGTTGATTATGACCTCCGTTGTCACCCTTCAGGCCCTAATCTTCCTGGACGGGGGGCTACTCGCCTTGGGAGCCAACATCCTCTTCATGGGCGTCCTGGCCCCCTGGGCCGGATACAGCGTATACCGCCTATTAGCAGGGGTAGAAGAACGCCTGGCTACATTTGTCGCCGCCTGGATCTCCGTAGTCATAGCAGCCACAGCGGTCAGCCTCAGCCTGTGGCTCTCGGGAACCGTCGCCCTCCCCATTGTATTAAGAGCCATGGTCGCGGTACACGCCCTCATTGGCATAGGCGAAGGCCTCATCACCCTGGGCATCCTCACCTTTCTCCGCAACACCATGCCCGAACAAAGCACCCACACCTCCGCCCAACCCGTGCACGGCGTGTTCAGCCGAAGTTGGCGAGCAGGTCTCACCCTCGCCTTCATTCTCGCCCTCCTCTCCCCCCTGGCCTCCTCCTGGCCTGACGGACTTGAACGGGTCGCGGAAGACACCGGATTCATCGGAAAAGCGTGGGATCCCCTCTACAACCTCCTGACCGACTACACCGTTCCCGGATTAGAGAACCCGGCCCTCAGCACCATTGCAGCCGGCCTTATTGGCACTGCCCTGGCCTTCACCGTGGGGTACATACTGGCCAGGACATTGGTAAACGCCCGGCCCTGGGCAACACCCAAATAACCCGAGGCCCTTATGGCATCCGAAACATACCTGACCGAACTGTACACCCACCAATCCACATACATCCACAGACTGGATGCGCGGGCCAAATTGCTTATCGTCATAGGATACATCCTCACCCTCATGGCCATCCCCATGGCAACGTGGTACGCCTATGGCATCATGTTCCTCCTGTGGAGTGTTGGTGCCCTGATGAGCCGTCTCTCATTACGCAAAGCCCTGACCCGCAGCCTCATAGCCGCCCCATTCCTGATGACCGCCCTCACCCTCCTCCTCCGTCCCTCCACCCCCATCCTCATACAGCATCCCATCGGCCCCTGGCAGATCACCCTGGGAGCCCCTTCAGTATACCGATTTCTCACCGTCACACTCCGTTCCTGGCTGGGCATCCTTGCCACCATCCTCCTCCTACACACCACCACAGTCCCAGACCTGTTGACCGCGCTGGAAAGCCTGCGCATCCCCTCAACCCTCACCACCATCCTGAACATGGCATACCGCTACCTCTTCATCCTCCTTGACGAAGCCAAACGCCTCGCGCGCGCCCGTGCCGCGCGCAGCGCCGCGGCAACACCACCGCATCGGAGCCCGGGATTGAAATGGCGGGCCCATGTGACAGGCCTGCTCATCGGCACACTCTTCATCCGTAGCCTACAGCGCAGCGAAAACGTATACTATGCCATGCTCAGTCGGGGATACCGGGGAGGCGCGTGGAAGCGCCCCACCACACCGTGGGGAACAAAAGAAACCCGTCTTCTCCTCTGCTGCACGGTTATCTACATCTTAATCGTCTACATAACCAGGAGGTGAAAAGCATCCATGACATCGCCACCCGATCCCAATGCAGTACTGCACGCCCACGACCTGGAATTCACCTATCCGAGCGGACAAACTGCCCTGCGCGGTGTCACCCTGCACATCCAGCGGGGAGAAAAAGTCGCCCTCGTCGGTCCCAACGGGGCCGGAAAATCCACCCTCATCCTGCACTTTAACGGCATCCTGCGCCCGCAGAAAGGACGTATCTGGGTGGACGGCCTGGAAGTGAAGGACACCACATTGGGGGAAATCCGCGCTCGCGTAGGACTTGTGTTCCAAAATCCGGATGACCAACTCTTCTCCCCGACCGTTTACGACGATGTAGCCTTTGGCCCCCGGCAAATGGGGCTACCCGAAAACGAAGTCCGCACCCGCGTTTACGAAGCCCTCCAGGCCGTCGACTTGCAGGGACTAGAACACCGGCCCCCCTACCAACTGAGCAACGGCGAAAAGAAGCGCGCAGCCATCGCCACCGTGCTGGCCATGCGTCCCAGCATCCTCATCTTGGACGAACCCGTGGCTGGCCTGGATCCCCGTACTCGCCGACGGCTCATCACCCTCCTTTGCCAGTTACCTTTAACCATGCTCATCGCCACTCACGACATGCGTCTGGTGGCCACCCTGTGCTCCCGAGTCATGGTCATGGATGAAGGGCGTATCATCGCCCACGGACCCGCCCGCCACATATTGAACAACGAACGTCTGCTGGTCGAACACGGCCTGGAATCCCCCTGGCTTCCCCCACCGCATCCGTGTTACAATAAGACCCAGGAAAAACGCTAGTGCCATTCCACACAGGCAACGCACAACTCTCGGCCATTTCCGACCTGGCAAGGACCAAACCATGAAACGAGCGAGGCAATGGATATTTGCCATCGCCATCGTCATATCGTTAATATTGCCCTCATCAACCTGGGCACAACCCTGGCAAGCGCCCAGGGATCCGGATGTCCCACCTCCCACCCTGGAAAGAGCAAAGCGCCTGGTTCGGCGCATGTCCGTAGCAGATCGCGTCGGCCAACTCTTCGTAGTCACATTTGAGGGGAGCCACACACCGCCCGACAGCGCCATTGCTGAACTCATCGCCCACTACCGAGTGGGGGGCGTCCTCCTCATGGCCAGCAACGGCAACTTCTACAACCAGGGGGACACGCCCGCCCAAGTCCTCTCCCTGACCAATCGGCTCCAAGCCCTGGCGTATGGATACATGTTGGCAGAGGGCAACAGTTTAAACCCCACCAAAGACAACCTGGTTCCCCTTCCCCCTCATCTGGGCTCCGAAACCATAACCCACATCCCCATCACCAGCACAGTCAAACTCCCCTTATTCATCATCACCGACCAGGAAGGGGACGGGCCACCCTTTACCCGGCTTTACAACGGCTTCACCCCTCTTCCCAGCGAAATGGCCCTGGGAGCCACCTGGGACCCAGAATGGGCGCGCAAAGTCGGCGCCATTGTGGGGCAGGAACTCGCGGCCGTGGGCATTAACATGCTCCTAGGCCCATCCCTGGACGTCGTCGTTTCCCCGCGCCCGGAACTGCGCGGGGACTTTGGCGCGCGTGTGTTCGGCGGAGACCCCTACTGGGTCGCGCGCATGGGCGAAGCCTACATCGCCGGAGTACACGAAGGAAGCCACGGCCGTGTCCTCACCGTTGCCAAACACTTCCCCGGACAGGGGAGCGCGGACCGGCGTCCGGATGAGGAAGTGGCCACCGTTGCCAAATCCCTCACCGAACTGCGCAAAATCGAACTGGCGCCATTCAGCCAGGTCACCCGTCTTGGCCCCTCCCAATCCATCACCATCACCGACGGCCTCCTCTCCTCCCACATCCGCTACGAAGGATTCCAAGGAAACATCCGAGAACGCACACCACCCATTAGCCTCGCGCCGGAACTACAAGACATCCTAGCCCTGCCGGAATTCCGAGAGTGGCATCGAGACGGGGGCATCCTGCTCACCGACGCGCTGGGCGCCCTGGCCGTGCGGCGCTACAAAGATCCCACCCTGCGCACCTTCCCCTACAAACAAGTCGCCCTGGAAGCCCTCCTAGCCGGCAACGACCTCCTCCTCCTCTCCCAATTTAGCGCTTCGGGTACATTTGAAGAACAGTACAAAAACATTGTGGACACCATCCTCTTCTTCCAGGAAAAATACATTCAGGACCCTGCCTTTCGCCAGCGAGTGGACGAATCCGTAACCCGGATTGTCGCCCGCAAACTCGCGCTCTATCCCTCCCTCGCGCTGGAGGACGTACTGCAAGACGCCACCCATTTGAGCCTTGTAGGTCAAAGTGAACAAATTGTAGCCAGCGTAGCCCGCAGCGCGGCCACCCTTCTCTACCCTGGCATTACCGAACTGGCCGACCGCATTCCAGCGCCCCCGCAGGCAGGCGAACGCATCCTCTTCCTATCCGACGACCGCCCCTGGCAAGAATGCGCATCCTGTCCCGCGGTTCCGGCCATAGATCCAAACGCCCTCGCTCGGATCACCCTCACCCTCTACGGCCCGAACGCCACCAACCAAATCGAAGAAGACCAGGTGCAAGCCTTTCCCTTCAGCCGCGTGCGCGCCTACCTGGACAAAATCGCCCAGGGCAAGACAGACGCTGAAGTGGCCCAAGCGTTTGCCGCGGCTCAATGGATTGTCATCGGCATGACCAACGTACCCTCGGACGAATATCCGGATAGAGACGTAGTCAGCCGACTACTCAACGAAGGGAGAGGTCTCCTCCAGGGGAAAAAAGTCATCGTCATCGCGTTCAACGCCCCTTACTACCTGGACGCCACAGAAATCAGCAACGTCACCGCGTACTATGCCCTCTACAGCAAAACAGAACCCTTCCTGGAAGCAGCCATCCGCCTCCTCTTCCGGGAATTCACTCCTACCGGCGCCTCCCCTATCAGCATCCCCGCGCTGAATTATGACCTGCGTTTCATCACCGAACCTGCCCCGGACCAAACCATCGGCCTCACCATCGTCGAACTGCACCGCAACGAGGGCACATCCGAGGGACCCGTACAACTCAAACTCGGGGACACCATTACCCTACGCACCTCCATCATCTACGATCACCAGGGACACCCCGTGCCCGATGGTACCCCCGTCGTCTTCCGCCTGTGGTATCCTGGGGAATCCCTGGAATTCCGCAAAGAAAGCGTAACGCACAACGGAATCGCTGAAACACAGTTCACACTGGAACGGCCTGGAGAACTGTGGATTACCGTATCCTCCCTATCAGCACAAACCTCCACCCAACTCCTGTTGAACATTCGGCCTGGTGAACCGGGCATCATCGAAACCCTGGTACCCACCCCCACGCCCACCGTCACTCCTACCGCTACACCCAGCCCTACAGCCACATCCACCGCAACGCCCACCATCACCCCTACCCCGACCGCCACCCCCACCCCCACTCCTGTCCCCCCGCGCCAGGAACGTATCCCCTGGTCGGGCGGAGACGCGCTGCTCATGGCCCTTTTGGGCCTTCTGGTTATCGGCATTGGCAGCGGGTGGATTTGGACAGAAGTTGGGGAATCAGCCGAACGCATTGTGCGCTGGGTGGCCTGGGAGTGGATACTCGGATTGACCGCGTACATCCTCTTCTCCCTTGGCCTTTTCCCCGGGGGGCAACACTGGCGCATACGCCTGGGTCCCACGGCCGCGGGGATTGTGTGCATCCTGGCGGCCATCTTACCCCTGGTCGTGTGGGGGATCCGAACCCTTTACACCTCCCCCGCAGAGGAGTACAGGCACTTCAAATAAACCGCGGGGAATCCAGCATTCTAAAGAAACGCGGCAGGAGAAAACAAAGAACGGCCCACCACATGAACAAAGGTCGGGGAGAACACCGTAGCCAAGATCGCGGCAATAAGCAACAGCAGGACCCCCATCACCCACCAACGATTCGCGGTGATCGCGTCCTGCCACGCAATACGCCGTAGCGCGACAACCTCAAACCCGGTGGTCAAATCATCCGTGCCGAACAACAACTGCCGAAACGCCCTTATGGAAGGGGGGCGATCATCGGGATGCATAGCCATCGCTTTGGCAATGGCCATCTCTGTGCGCAAGGACACCTGGGGATTCAAAGAGCGAAGCGGCTTAAGACTGCCTGGATGGAGGAACCGCTCTCGGGCATCCACAGGGGGTTCACCGGCCAGAAGATGGTACAAAGTGGCTCCCAGAGCATAAATATCGGTGCGAGGGTCCGTCAAATCGTATTCCCCGCCGTACTGCTCCAGCGGCGTGTACGCGGCCGTACCTCGGGCCTGGACCACTGTAACCGTTCGATTCTGATCCTGGGAGGAGAGCAACTTCACCAGCCCAAAATCCACCAACTTCACCCGGCCTTCAGGAGTCACCTTAATGTTTGCGGGCTTCACATCACGATGCAAGATAGGCGGATCCTGGGAATGGAGGTACTCCAGCGCATCACACAACTGAGCCGCCCACACCAGCACCTGACGCTCATCCAGGAACTCGCCCTTCTGCCGCGCGATAAACACCACCTCCTCCAAATCGCGGCCGGGCACATAATCCATGACCAGGTACTCGCGGCGGCCCTCTGCGAAGAAATCGGATACCTTGGGCAAGTTCGGATGGTCCAGCCGGGCGAGAATGCGGGCTTCCTGATAAAACTGATCGTGAATTTCCTCCGTGATCTCCGTAAGGCCGTAAATTTCCGGGAGCACCTCTTTAACCGCGCACACCCGGCCAGGCAAGCGTAAATCCTCAGCCTTGTACACCGCGCCCATCCCCCCCTGGCCGATCAGTTCGACAATCCGGTACCGGTTGCGTAAAATAGTACCGGGAGCCAGGGGTTTCGCGATGTACACGCGGGTCCAGCCAGGTGACGAGGACATACGCCTTGCGGATTGTTTCTTTTCATCCATGCTGTGCAACACACTTCCTGACCAAAGGGTGGGCAAACTGCCCATATATAGTGTAAGGAACGCTTGAATATGTCAAGTTTGCCCAGGCCGCATTTCGTGTGATGCACCCAATACAGGAGGACAGGAAGAGCGAAGAACACCATGGCCGAACGGTCAGACGAAGTCGCCATGCTCATCCTCCAACGGGGGGAGTTAGGAGGGCAGCGGTGGCGTTTGGATCGGGATGAAGTCATCATTGGCCGCAGCCCGGACTGCGACATCATCCTGCCTGACCGACAGGTTTCTCGTCGGCACGCGCGGGTATTTCGGCGCGGGGACCGGTATTACATAGAAGACCTCCATTCCAAAAATGGCACCTGGGTGAACGGATACCCTGTTCACGACGTAGTCCCCCTGGAAGACGGAGACGAAATTCAAATTGCCTTACGGTTCAAATTGGCCTTTGTGGGCACAGGAGCCACAGCCCCACTTTCTGTGGATGCCGTCACCACTGAAGGACTTCACGTGGACTTGGCAGGCCGCCGAGTGTTCGTCAACGGACAAGAAATCATCCCCCCACTTTCCCAGGCTCAGTTTCGACTCCTGGCCCTGCTGTGGGAAGCCAAGGGAAACGTGGTTTCCCGAGAGGACATAGTGCGCTACGTGTGGGCAGAAGCGGACGCGGAGGGCGTGAGCGAACAAGCCATAGACGCGCTTGTTCGGCGCCTACGCGAACGCCTCGCGGAATACGACCCCGACCACATGTACATTGTCACCGTGCGGGGGCAGGGATTTCGCCTGCAGAACCGTCACCCATCCCGTCGAGGAGAATAAAGCGAGGCCACCGTGAACCGGATGCGTCCGAAATCCTGGCAAGAACGCTGGCAAGAACGTCTGCACCGCTGGGGAATGTGGCTCCGTGGCTTCATTTACGGCATGACATTCTTTGAAGTAGAGCGCATGTTACGCCGTCAGCGGGCTGATTTGGAACACTTATTCATCCTCATCGCGTTTGGAGATCTCATAGGCCTGCCGGTTATTCCCCCTTACTACACAATGCGGCTCCTGCCGTACATCGTACCCATGATTACCACCTGGAAACGCCGCATGTTAAGAGAACGGGACTTAACCGACCTTGCAGCGGATCTCGATTAAAGGGGACATTCGTGGGCACACGTTCGGCACGCAAACGTCGACAACTGATGAAGAACATGGTGCGGGACGAATTCTCCGCGGGGGGAATCGTGATCCGCGACCAGGGAGACGGTCAACCAGAAGTTCTCCTCATCGCCACCCACGAAGGGGGACGGTGGAGTTTGCCCAAAGGTCACGTAGAGCCCAATGAAAGTCCAGAAGAAGCAGCCCTCCGTGAAGTGCGTGAGGAAACGGGCGTGGAGGCAGAAATCATCGCGCCTGTGGACACCATTGACTACTGGTACCGGTGGAAATGCCCTGAGGGAACCGTACTCATCCACAAACGTGTGATGTTCTACCTCATGCGCTACAAAAGCGGGGATGTCCGACAACACGGTTGGGAGGTGGATGACGCGCGCTGGTTTCCCTTTGAAGAAGCCATTGCCAGAGTTTCCTACGACGACGAACGTCGCCTCCTGCAACAGGCTCGGGACATAATCACCCAGACTCAGGAGGGGAGTGCGAGCCCCCACGAAAAAAACCGCCGGATGTCCTGACCCTGACATCCGGCGGAGATCCTTGCCACGGAGATTATCCAATCAACTTCTCTTCCCACCCACTGAGCACGCGTAACGTTGTAATAATTCCTGTGGGCAATGTTGACGTGTACTGCACCTGCACCTTTGCCTGACGTCCGTCCTCCAACGCCATGTAAAGCACCCGGTCCTTATACTGTGCCAGGTCATTATCCGGCACTCCCTGGGTAGTGAACACCACGCGAAACCGGGGAGCACCCTTCGCTGCGTGCACCCATTCGGTGACTTCGGCTTCCCCTGTAACCAAGGGCTGCTTAAGGTTCTCAGGATTCCAGATAGTCGCCTGCATGAGCCATCCTCCCAAACGGGATATAAAGACAACGAACACCACGCGAAAATTCTATCCGTGAACGCAACAAGGGACCAAATCTGCCGCCTCGTATGGCCGTAGTCCCACCAGAGAAATAAGCATCCCGACATACAACATCTTTATATACCTATTTTGCATTTACCGCGAACGAATCACAACAGCCTCAGGTATGAAATAGGAACATTTCAGCGAAAAACACACATCCATTTTTGACACAAAACGCCCCATATTTTATAATTCGAGCGTCTACTTTTGATTTTGTAAGAAAATCTACACACCAGCCATGAGAAGATAAGCAAAAAACAAAGCAATTAAAGCCACCATAGCAGCACCTGGAATTGTGGCAGATTACGGAGGGTAGCAAACAGGGAGCAATAGCAATATTTCAATATCCTTGGGAATAAGTGCCGATCTCGTACACCTGCATCGGTCTACTTATTCATACAACAGACCCAACAATATTTTGAAACGTCGCGAAGGGAGGTTACAATAATGGCACAGTACAAGAAACTATCAGCGGAAGAATTAGAAATGATGGCAAGGCGGACTAAGCCCTCTCCGCGCTCATTAGAGCGGCAACGCGCACTGCAGGAAATGATTAACTTCCTCTCCCAGATCAAACCGGGAGAGGGAGGGGAAATTGTGCTGGAAGAAGGGGATAACAGACTCACCATCAAGAACCGGCTGAAGCGGGCAGCCAAAGAACTGGGCGTCGAACTCAAGTTCATCCGCAAGCGCAAGCGCATTGTGTTCCAGGTCCTGGAAAAGAAAGAGGGTGAAGGTCAGGAATAAGGAACGGAACGTATGAGTTTCTTCTCGCACGGGCACTCCGTCCTGTTCAGTGTATGCGCACTCACCTGCTCCTGTAGCGGGCGGGTGTAATCGGTAACGTCGCCGATTGCACCCGCACAGGAGATCGGGGCAGTGAGTCGCGCTCCCGTGCGGAATCTCATATCCATTCATCAGGCATAATGCGCAGAATGACCTGCACTTTGTTAAACGTATAATCCGTAAACGACAACTCATTGCACGAAAAGCAAAAGGCTCACTGCCCTGTTGGGAGCAGTGAGCCTTTTTGTTTTGGAATCCAACATCACAGAACCCTATACCAACTCCGCGCAGGAGCATACAACCAGGGCAACAAACACAAACCAATGCTCAGGAGAGTACCCATGATCGTCAACGTGACGCAAACAACCACATGGACAACCGAACACGACATTCTCGCGCGCGTTGGGAACACCCCCCTCCTCCAAGCGCGTCGCGTGGGCAGAATTTCCCCCTACGTGCGCGTGTACGCTAAAGCCGAATGGTTCAACCCCGGGGGATCCATCAAGGACCGGGCCGCGTTGCGCATTATCGAGGACGCGGAACAACGCGGACAACTCACCCCTGACAAAATCCTCATCGACGCGACCTCGGGAAACACCGGCATCGGCTATGCCTGGATTGCCGCAGTTAAGGGGTATCGCGTCACCCTGGTCATGCCAGAAAACGTAACCGAGGAACGCAAACAAATACTTCAGGCCTACGGCGCGACCCTCCTCTTCTCCCCGGCTGAAGAAGGACAGGACGGAGCAATTCGCCTGGTACGCCACATCGTAAATCAACACCCACACCGGTACTTCTACGCGGACCAGTACAACAACCCCGCCAACTGGCGCGCCCATTACGAAACCACCGGCCCCGAAATATGGCGACAAACCCACGGGCAAATTACCCACTTCGTAAGCGTACTGGGAACCACAGGCACGTTTGTGGGAGTCGGGCGTTACCTCAAACATCTTAATCCCCAGATTCGGCTCATCGGCGTCCAACCAGCGTCCGACGAAGACCGCGTTGAGGGAATGAAACACCTGGCCACCTCCATTGTGCCCGGCATATGGGATCCGCAACTCCCCGACGAAATAGTGTACATTACCGCGGAAGAAGCGCGCGCCATGGCCCGACGCCTCGCGCGTGAAGAAGGGTGGTTTGTTGGCCTCTCCGCGGCCGCGGCCATGGCCGCGGCATTACGCGTGGCCGAAGAACTCTGCGCGGGAACGGTGGTGACTGTACTGCCGGACTCGGGGTATAAGTACTTAAGCCTGGGCATTTGGGAACCCCCCTCGCCGGGCCCCAAAGCACTGAGGGAACAAGCACAAGGGACATGACATAAAATGCCGCCCCAGAATTGAAAAGAGCCAGAGAGAAATCCATTTTGACAGATACCCCTCTTATGGATAAGATGAACAGGGCGCAGTTGAAACAACGCGAACGCATCTCCATGACCATGTCCCGCAGGGCAACCGGAGCACGTACCAACGGCCAAACAACGCGCGTCCCACGTTTTGAGGAAACACATACAGGGAGGAAACGGAATGATTGATGTACAAGACGCCCGCAAGGGCACAATTATCGAACTGGACGGAGACCTGTACGAAGTGTTAGAGTATTCCCACCACAAAATGGCGCGAGGCAACGCGGTCATCCGCCTGAAACTTCGCAACCTCTCCACCGGTTCCACCATTGAACGCACGTTTACCGGGAACCAGCGGGTACAGGATGTGCGCCTGGACCACGCGCAAGTTCAGTACCTGTATCAAGACGGCGATCTCTACTACTTCATGGACACCGAAACGTACGAACAATTCCCCCTCAGCAAAGAGGTCCTGGGGGATGCTGTAAACTACCTAACAGACGGGCTAATCCTTAAAATCGAAACCTACCAGGGCAAACCCGTACGTCTGGAACTGCCCACAACCGTGGACTTAAAAGTTATCGACGCAGAGCCCGGGTTCGCAGGGGACACCGCGGGCAGCGCGAGCAAGTGGTGCACCGTGGAAACAGGATTGAAGGTGCGTGTTCCCCTCTTCATCGAAGCAGGCGACACCATCCGTGTGGACACCCGAACCGGGGAATACGTCACAAGAGTGGAATAATCGGTAGCGGTGCATCCCCATCCGATGTGCAGCGGGATGCACCCCTGCCTCCCTGTTCTCAGGATTTTGGCGAACTTGCACGGGGCCTAATTGTGCGTATAATAAAAACAGCAGCACAAATTAAACGCCACCGTAGCTCAATCGGCAGAGCGGCGCACTCGTAATGCGCAGGTTGTCGGTTCGATTCCGACCGGTGGCTCCAGAAAGAAAGGCCCCGACATGGTGCGGGGCCTTTCTTCTATGCGACCCATGAACACACGAACACCAGCACCCATCCGATCCATACGAACCGTCCACTGGATATACGTGGTTGCAGCCCTCCTTCGCCACGGATTTCTGTTCTTCACTGGCCTACTCTTGTTGTTGGGAATAGCCACCCTGGCCATCCCCCAAGTACCGAGTTACATCACCCAGGAGAACGACCTCCAAGCCTGGACCCTTCAGACCATCCAACAGCACCCTTACCTGGCTCCCCTCGCCCCACTGGGCATCTTCAAACTCACGCGGAGCCCCCTCATGCTCGCTGTCCTCCTGGGCATGATCGTAACCGCCATCCTCCACCAAGGATACGCGTTCTACCTCGGATGGTGGCCGCGAGGGAGCACCCATATTCCTCCCCTCAGCCCTCAAGCCGCGGAAAGCGGTCGACTCGTGCGCGTCGTCGCCCCCCTGGCCGACATCTCCGCCCAGGTGGAAAACCACCTTCGGCGCTTTGCCCCGGTTCGCAAGGAACACCCCTCCTTCCAGGAAACCCGCTACTTCGTGCGTTACGGTCGCGGCGCGATCGTTGGAAGCATAATCTTCTTTTTGGGAACCGCCATCGTCGGCGTGAGCATCTACCTGAACATCACCTTAGGGTGGGAAACTCCCCCCACAGTCCTCGCGCCCGCCCAACCGTGGACCCCGGGACACAACATCCCCCTTCGGGTCACCTTACAACGGGTTGACCCCTCCGGGGAAAACGCCCTATTCCTCCTGCAGAAAGACGAGCCCGGCGGCCAAACCACGGCCCAGCAGATCACACCCAACCACACCCTAAACGTGGGAAACGTGCACATTCGCTTCTGGGACGCGCCCCTGGGAGTTCGTATTACCGTGACCGCCCAGGCCCAAACCGCGCTGCCCCTTATCACCCCCGACGGCCACGCGGGCCGAGAGGCTATTCTCTTCTTCCCCGAATCCGGGGACGAACGGACTGTACTCATTCCCACATATGGGTACACCGTGCGCGTTGTAGGATATGAACGCCTGCCCAGCCGGGGATACGCCGGACCGGTTTTCCTCGTGCAATTGTTGGGCGAAGGATCCGACACGCCCCTGTACACAGAATTTGTCACCCAACCTACCCAGGTGCGTTACAAAAACCTGCACCTGAACATCGAACTGGTGCGTCACGCTCGGGTCCAGGCCATCTACACACCGGGATCCCCCTGGCGTTGGTTGGGACTTCTGCTCATCCTATTGGGGACAGGAACGGCCCTGTGGTGGGGACCGTGGCGTCGCTTCTGGGTGCAACTGTACGAAAGTCGCAGCGGACTCATTGTCCAAATATGGGCGGACATGTACAATGTGGGATGGCACATCCCCGATGACGTGGGTACAGTCTACCTCAGCGAAAACCTAAAGCGCCCCCTAGCACAGAACAACGTTCCAAAACGCGAAGGCAAAGGACGCCACAAGGAGTAGTACGACATGGGTAAAAGACGTGAAGCGGTCATTGTTGGAGTTGCCGGAGGGAGTGGATCAGGGAAAACCACGATTGCCCAGGCCATTTACGAACAACTAGGACCGGAAAATGTCGCCTACATTCCCCATGACGCATACTACCACGACCTAAGCCATCTCCCTCCGGAGGAACGGGCCAAACGGAACTTTGACCATCCGGACTCCCTGGACACGGCCCTGCTTATCGAACACCTGCAAAAACTCAAGCGAGGGGAAGCCGTGGACATCCCTGTGTACGACTTCGCGACTCACACACGGCGCCCAGAAACCCGCCACATCGAACCCAAGCCCATTATCGTCGTCGAGGGCATCCTGGTATTCGTAGAGCCCAAACTGCGCGACCTCATGGACATCAAGATCTTTGTGGACACCGACGCGGACATTCGTTTCATCCGTCGGCTCACTCGTGACATCCGTGAGCGGGGCCGCACAATGGAATCGGTCATCCGCCAGTACCTGGAAACCGTCCGGGTCATGCACCTGGAATTCGTGGAACCCAGCAAGCGATACGCGGACATCATCATCCCCGAAGGTGGCTTTAACACCGTGGCCCTGGACATGGTCATCTCCCGACTGCGAGCCATGCTAGATCACGACCAGGAACAAAAGGGAGATTGACAACCTCCTGACGGTGCGGTTATACTCACTGCGGTATCAACACATTTAAGGCTATGCACAAGTCGCACCAGGTAAAAGCC
The DNA here is from genome assembly GCA_964402285.1 of uncultured Anaerolineae bacterium. Lineage (GTDB taxonomy): Bacteria > Chloroflexota > Anaerolineae > JAADDB01 > JAADDB01 > CAYPUG01. The sequence continues at coordinate 26,065 of CAYOAZ010000048.1, forward strand.
AACGAAGGGGGCGTTATGGCAAAGGCGGATGACAAGTTGTTGCTGGATGGCACCGTTGTGGAAACGTTGCCCAACACAACGTTTAAAGTCAAACTTGATGAAGGGCCGGAGATTCTCGCATACCTCTCCGGGAAGATGCGTAAGCACTACATTCGTGTGCTGCTTGGGGATCGGGTACGGGTGGAACTGTCACCCTACGACCTAACCCGAGGACGCATTGTTTACCGCTACAGCAAGCAAAGCGGCACACCCGAGGAGTAAACGCCCCAAAAACACAGCGCCAAAGGAAAAGGGGGAAGGTCTTTTGGACCTTCCCCCTTTTTGTATGCTTACACCTCCGAGGCTCGAATGCCGCGCTCACGTGCCCCGCAACCGAGGATCCAGCGCATCTCGCAGGCCATCGCCCAGGAAGTTAAAGGCCAGCGTGGTCAACGTAAGCGCTGCACCGGGCACCAGGGATTCCCATGGAGAGGTGCGCAAAGCCTGGTACGTCTCCGAAATCATCAACCCCCACGAAGGCGTTGGCGGATTCACCCCCAAGCCGATAAAGGAGAGAAAAGCCTCCGTGAAGATGTAGCCGGGAATGGCCAGGGTTTCCGCCACAATACACGGACCTAAAATGTTCGGCAGAATGTGACGGAAAACAATACGGGCATGGCTGGCCCCTACGGCCCGGGCCGCCTCAACGAACTCCTTCTGCTTCACCGAAAGGGTCTGACCGCGGGCAATGCGAGCCATGCCGATCCAGTTCAACAAGCCCAGGGCAATGAAAATGAAGAACATTCCCCCTAATGCCTTATCAATACTCACAAACACAGCCGCAATGCCCGTCCCCCCGCGTCGGCTCACCGCCTTAAAGTACACCTGCAGGAGGATGATGAAAATCAACACCGGGAAACCGTAGAGGAAGTCCACAAAACGCATCATCAAATTGTCCACCCGAGGGCTCGCGTACCCCGAGATCAGCCCATAAGCAATGCCCACAATCAAACTCACCGACGCGGCCACAAAAGCCACCGCCAAGGAGACCCGCGTGCCGTACAGGGTGCGCGAGAGCAAGTCACGGCCCAGGTAATCCGTGCCCAGAATAAAGCCCGGCGTAAGAGGCGGCTTATCCCGCATCTTAAAACTGGCCTTGGCAAAGTGGTACGGAGCCAGAAGAGGCTTCACCTCACCGCCGAAAATTTTAGCGAAAATCCAATTGTCAGTGAACAACGCGGCAATCAACAACAGAATAATAAACGTCCCGCCGACAACAGCCGCCCGGTTGCGGATAAGCCGATACCACGCGTCAGCCCACAACCCGCGACGTGGGCGAGCCAGTTCCATAGAAGCAATTTCCGGTGTCTCTGCCGTCACGCTACCAACTCCTGTCACGTAGAATTTGAATCAACAGGGCGACCGAACAGCCTGTTCGGACCTCAACTCAGAAAAGTGGGAGAAACACCAGCACATGCCGATGTCCCTTCCCCCCTGGGTCGCCCTTTAATGCCCTATCAAAGAGCGCCATCAATCATAACGAATGCGCGGATCCAACCACGCGTACATAATATCCACAAACAAATTCGCCACCACCAGCAATACCGAATACAACAACGTTGTCCCCAGAATGACAGGGTAATCCCGATTTGTCACACTGGCCACGAAGAACTTCCCCATGCCCGGAATGGCGAAAATCTGCTCCACAATGAGGGACCCCGTCACCACCGCGGCGAACATCGGGCCCAATACTGTCACCACCGGGATCATGCTGTTCTTCAGCGCGTGGACCACAATGATGGTGCGCTCAGGCAACCCTTTGGCCCGAGCCGTTCGGATGTAGTCCTCCCGAATCACCTGCAGAAGACTGGCTCGCGTCAACCGAGCAATGCTCGCGGAAAGACCAGTCCCCAAGGTCACCGCAGGCAACACAGCGTGTTTGAGGAATGGCCCCAGTTTATCCGGTGGAGGGAGAAAGCCGAGGACCAACTCCTTGTAATTGACAGCCCAGCGAGCAGTGGGCAACAACCCTAACTTCAATGAGAAAATCCAGATCAGCAGAGGTCCCAACACCATGTTGGGAATGGAGACGCCCAAAATCGCGATGAACGTGCTGCTGTAATCCCAGATGGTGTTTTGCTTCAGGGCAGCAATAATCCCCATTGGAACACCGATAAGCAACCCCAACAGCAACGCCAACACCCCCAATTGGGCGGAAATGGGGAACGTCTGGGAGAGCACGTCGGTGACCCCTCGCCCTTTGTAGTAGTACGAAGGCCCCAGATCACCGTGCAGGGCATCCCACAACCAGTTCGCGAACTGGATGTATGCGGGTTGGTCGAGCCCGTATTTGCGCATCAGGTTCATGCGCACGGATTCGGGTAACTGCTTTTCGCCCGCGAAGTCAAAAGGCCCACCGGGCATAATCCGAGCGAGGGTGAAGGTCACAGCCATAATGGCCAACAGTACAGGAATAAACCATAAAATGCGTCGGATAATGTAACGAGTCATGCGTCTAATCGCCTCCGAAAGACATCGAATTTATCCACGCTGTACACCCTTAGCATGTCCTTACGTGAAAGGCGCCCTGTGTCGCCGCTCACGTAAGGACACGCGCTCCCCACGACCACCAAAAGTAATTGAGTGGGGGAGGGGGCCCTCCCCCACTCAATGTCCCCTGGTTTATTTCCCAGTAGCAGCCTTCTTCGCAGCCCAGTCAATGACCCAGGTCTCATAGTGCGGGGTGTCGTGCCAGTGGCGCTTGAGCCACGGCTTGGTCACCACCACCTGGGTGTAGTAGTAGATAGGCGCGATGGCCGCGATGTCGTCGACCAGCAGTTTCTCAGCCTTCTTGTAGAGTTCCTTGCGCTTCTCGGGATCCGCGGTCCGAGCAGCGGCAATGGTGGTCTCGCTGAACTCCTTGATCTTGTCGCCCACGTACGGGTCGTCGAAGGAGAGCCGCGGCCGGTTCGCACCCTGCTCGGGGTTGAACACCTCATGCACCCAGTTGTTCTCATCCGGGTAGTCCTGGCACCAACCCAGGCGCCACACGTGCGGCATGTCCTCCAACGGCGTCTTCTTGCTGATGGTCTTCAGGTAGACCTTCCACTCCTGGGTCTCGATGGTGAAGTTCGCCTTGGGGAAGGCTTCCTGCCACATGGCCTGGATGGCCTGGGCAATCTTGGCATGACCTTCGCTCACGTTGTGCATGAGCAGAATGTCCAGCCCCTCACCATCGGGGAAGCCCGCATCCGCCATCCACTTGCGGGCCTCTTCCAGGGCCTTCTCATATCCCCAACCACCCATGTCCTCGGGCAACGCCCACGGCGCAATGTCCGGATCGCCCGCAGGGCTGCCGAAGATCATCTTGGGCGCGAAGGTGTTGGCCGGAATCTGACCGCCCTTGGTCACCTCTTCCACCAACGTCTTGCGGTCAATGGCCGCGGACAGGGCACGGCGAACCAGCGGGTTGTCCACCGGCTTCTTGGGCGTGGTGAAGCCGTAGTAGTAGGTGCAGCCGATGGGCTGGATGGTCAACTGCTTGCTCAGTTCAGGATCGCTCTTCACGCGGTCCATCTGGTCCAGAGGCACGCCCGCGGTGTCCAACTCGTTGTTCTCGTACATGGCGAACGCTGTGCTCGCCTCCGTCACCATGACCGCGTAGATGCGCTCAACATTCCCCTCCACCTTGTCCCAATCGGGCCAGAAGGGGTTCTTCTCGAAGACCATGTGGTCCTCATGGACCCACTCGGTCATCACGTAGGGGCCGTTGGTGACGATGAAGCCGGGCTCAATCCAGCGCTCACCCTTGTCCTCAATCACCCACTGCGGCTCAGGGCGGGTCACCCACATGGAGGCAATCTGCGGGAAGTACGCAGCCGGATACTCCAGCGTGAACTTCACCGTGAAGTCATCCACCGCCTCCACTCCCACTTCCGCCAACAACGCATCAATGTCGTCCTTCGTGGGATCCGCAGTGTTCAACGCCTCGCCACCCTTAATCACATAGAGCACGTACGCGTAGTCCGATGCCGTCCGCGGGTCCAGCGTCCGCTTCACACCGTACACCACGTCATGGGCGTTCACGATGCGCGGGTTCCCATCGTCGTCCTTCACCACCTCCACTTCGCCCGTGGCCGGGTTGTACCACACCCACGGCACATCATTGCGCATGTGGAAGATCCAGGTCTGACCGTTGTCCGGCGTCTCCCACTCAGTTGCCAATTCGGGGATAGCGTGCATGTCCTCTTCAGCCAGGTCGGTCAGGCCCAGGAACAATTGCTCAATGACGGCCACAGAGGTGGTATCCGTCGCCAGCGAGGGGTCAGCCGTCGGCGGTTCGGTGCCCAGGTTGATGTTCAACGTAACCTTCTCCTCCCCTGGCACCGGCGTAGGAGTGACGACGACTTCCTTCGTAACAACCTTCTCGACTTCCTTGGTGACCACCTTCTCGATGACCTCCGGCGTGGGCTTAGGGCACGCCGACAGGACGAAGGAAGCGATCACCAGAACGGCAATCAATACAAACCACTTGGAGTACTTCATAACTCCTCCTCCTTTCCCGTAATTGGGGATATGGGGGAACACAAATGGATCCCTTTAATTGGTATAACCGCTTCAAGATACTGACGCATCATTATACTGCCACTTCAAAGCATGTACAACTCCGACTTGTAAAAAATATCGTAAACCACCCTTCTGCTGGAAATCCTTACAGGGCAACAAATCGCGAGGGTGACACATAGGTCACCCTCGCGAACGGCTCCATCCCGGGTGTCACGCCTCACTTTTCGCGCTACGCGTGCGCGTGGTTACTTCCTGGCCGCCTGTTTGGCCTGCCAGTCCAGGACCCAGGTCTCAAAGTGGGTGATGTCGTGCCAGTGGCGCTTGAGCCACGGCTTGGTTACTGTCACTCGAGTGTAGTAGTAGATGGGCGCGATGGCCGCAATCTCATCGACCAGGAGTTTCTCGGCTTTCTTGTACAGGGCTTTGCGCTCTTCAGGGTCGGAAACGCGAGCCGCTTTTTCGGTAATTTCCGCGAATTCCTTGATCTTGTCGCCCACGTACGGGTCGTCGAAGGACATGCGACCGCGGTTCAACCCCTGGGTGGGATGGAACACTTCATGCACCCAGTTGTTCTCGTCGGGGTAATCGGTGCACCAGGCTAGGCGCCACACATGCGGCATGTCCTCAATGGGCGCTTTGCTCAACGTCTTCAGGTAGACTTTCCACTCCTGGGTCTCGATGGTGAAGTTCGCCTTGGGGAAGGCTTCGCGCCACATGGCCTGGATGGCCTGGGCAATCTTGGCATGACCTTCGCTCACGTTGTGCATGAGCAGGATGTCCAGACCCTCACCATCGGGGAAGCCCGCATCCGCCATCCACTTGCGGGCCTCTTCCACGGCCTTCTCGTATCCCCAACCGCCCATGTCCTTGGGCAATGCCCACGGCGCAATGTCCGGATCGCCCGCAGGGCTGCCGAAAATCACCTTGGGCGCGAAGGTGTTGGCCGGAATCTGGCCGCCCTTCAGGACTTCCTCGACCAGTGTCTTGCGGTCAATGGTCGCGGAGAGGGCACGGCGAACCAGCGGGTTGTCCACCGGCTTCTTGGGCATGGTGAAGCCGTAGTAGTAGGTGCAGGAACGCGGCATAATGGTGAGTTCCTTGCTCAGCACCGGATCGGATTTCACGCGATCCATCTGGTCCAGGGGCACACCCGCGGTGTCCAACTCGTTGTTCTCGTACATGGCGAACGCTGTGCTCGCCTCCGTCACCATGACCACGTTAATTCGCTCGATGTTGCCTTCCACCTTGTCCCAGTCGGGCCAGTGCGGGTTCTTTTCCAGGGTGAGGTGATCTTCATGCACCCACTCGGTGAGCACGTAGGGGCCGTTGGTGACGATGAAGCCGGGCTCAATCCAGCGCTCACCCTTGTCCTCAATCACCCACTGCGGCATAGGACGGGTCACCCACATGGAGGCAATCTGCGGGAAGTACGCAGCCGGATACTCCAGCGTGAACTTCACCGTGAAGTCATCCA
>CAYOAZ010000049.1:0-10579 GCA_964402285.1 uncultured Anaerolineae bacterium
AGTGATAACCAGGGTCGGTGGGCTTTTTATTGGGATCCGGGCAACGCACTCCCTGTACTGTAGGATCGCACGCTTTTCCGCCCAATCCCCGCACCAGCACTTCAAACCACCATCGCAGAGAGCCCATGATGCCAGTGGGAATTAGGCGATCTTCTCTTCGGTTTGTATCTCCTGTCCATATATCAGTCAAAGCCTTTAGTTTCCATTCCGTAGACTGAACCATTCTCACCTCCATCTTATATCCCAGGAATGCCCGTTTCATGGATGCGGTCCATGGTGCCGTCCACCCCGCCGGTCCAGAGGGGCGTCAGGGTGCGAATTGTTAAACGCAAGGTGTTGGGTGGGTGCAGTTGTGTTGGGTTCTCGACTACGTCACTTGACATTTTCTACCTCCCGAGAAGGCTCTGGTACAAGGCCTCTGTTAGACGATAATCATCAAAGCGGTGAGATCCTCACACGGGGACACAGAGAGCACAGTTTTTATCCTCCGTGCTCCCCGTGTCTCTGTGTGAACATAAAGAGCCCAGAAGTTTTATCCTCCGTGGCGCTGTGTGAAAACCCCTCAATCCAGCCACCCGTTGATGATCCGAAAAATGCCATCCTTCATGGTCGCGGCACCAAAGTTGAGCAAATATCCCAACTTCAAGCCGGTGAGTTTCAGGTAGGTAAGGACTTGCTTCTTGTGAGCCGGGTGGATTTGTTCAACGGATTTCAGTTCGACAATGACTTTGCCCTCAACAATCAAATCCGCGCGGAAGCCTTCCTCAAAGCGGAGACCGTCGAATTCAATGGACACAGGCACCTGACGTTGGACGTGAAGCCCTTTCTGACGCAGACGGTGGGCCAACAGTACTTCGTACACACTTTCCAATAGGCCAGGACCTAACTCTCGGTGAAGTTCAATCGCCGTCTGTACAATCAACGTCCCGATCTCATTCTCGTGCATTTGCCTAATCTCCAAATGGGCTCTCACAGGGACACAGAGAACACAGGGGTTTTATCCTCCGTGCTCCCCGTGGCCCTGTGTGGACATAAAGGGCACAGAGGTTTTATCCACTGTGGCTCTGTGTGAAAGGTCACACAGGGACACAGAGAACACAGCGTTTTTGTCCTCCGTGCTCCCCGTGGCTCTGTGTGAAAGAACACACGGAGACACAGAGGGCACAGAGGTTTTTATTCCCTGTGATCCCCGTGTCTTCGTGTGATGCTCTTCTCTCGCGGCTCCCATACCTCCACGAAACCGAAGCCCTGGCTGTTCTTAGCGCCCAGGCCCGCGTCTAGAGCCATGTGGAAGTAGGGCTCGGGCGCGTCCAGTTCGTAGATGCCGGTCCAGCCCTTGATGATGGTACCCTTGTAGCGGGCCACCACCAGGTTGCGGTTACTCACCTTCACCGGGCGCAGAGTCGCTCCCTCGGGCGGCACATCCTCTCCTGTCCAAGCGCGGATCTTGCGTCGCAGGTTCTCGATGACCAAACGTCCGAATTCAGGCTCCTGTGGGGTATAGTAATACGTCTTCTTGCGTCCATCTGGCGTCTCCAGCGTGCTGTAGACCGTGATGGGTGAGAGAGCCTTGAGGAGCACAGGGCGACGATAGGACGGTTGAATAGCCACCTCTATAGCACTCAACTCCACCTGGGCTCGCGCCAGATACAATACATCTGCTCGCACCAACGCCTGAGCAAAAGACTGGAGAATAGCCTCTACTGGCGAAGCGACGGCAAAACTCAGACGGCCCTGGAAATATAACCCCTCTTGCCTCCTGGTGAACAAGCCCCATGGCCGTGAAAACGTGAAGAGCTTGAGGCGACGTTTTCCGTCCAGCCATCCAGTGTCATGGACCCATTCAGACAAAGCGGGCTCCATGTGTCGATAAATGAAGGCCTGCAGGACTTCGTTGTAGTGGAGCGGAAGGTGGATGAAGCCCTGGTTGCGTAAGTGTACGTTAATGCGCATTCGCTTTACACACCAGATGTAAGATTGTCACTGAGTATGCCAGATGTTTACAGAAAAGTCAAATGTTAGAAAAAGCCCTCGGGGATAAATGGTGGACGTAGTTGGCTGCGGGGGAAGAAAATTGCGGACTCCAGTTGCGAAATACCTTGTGGAACTGGGCAACACTCCCAGGGCTAATTTCGCAACTGAAGCCGCAAATGCAAACAGAGAACGTATTCAGGAACACATGTCTGTCGCCTGTAGGTCATGCAAATACCGTATCGCAACGTTTAGTAAAACACCGCGCGCGGCAATTCCTTTGCTTGCTCTACCCACGCCTTGACCTGCTGGAGAGTCGGCAGCCGGCGCACAAGCTTCTTCTCCGCGTTCACCTCCTGAAGCTTCTTGTACAAATTCTCCGGATTCCTGCGGGCCAATTCCATGACCGTGTCCACCCCCGCCTCTTCCAGCAAGTCAGCGTATTCTTCGCCAATACCCTTTATGCGGAAGAGGTCCACGTGATTGACCCACTCCAAAATCAACTTCTCGGAGATCCCCGTTTTCTCTGCCAGTTCCTTGCGTCCTTCTGGGGTGCCGCCCTTCGCCAACAACTGATCCGTGGTCGCAATGCCTGCGGCGCGCAACTTTTCCGCATAAACGGGGCCGATTCCCTCAACTGCCTCTAACTTCGCCATGGGGTTTTCCTCCTTCAATTATTGAATTTTAGATAGTAACCCTACTTATTGTATCCTCATAGCGGCATTGGTGTTTCTTGTCCATGTGACGTGACAAGCATATCATATTTTCAAAAAAGTGTCAATCTCTAAATGTCCACTGCTTATCGTTTTCATAACATCCAGGATGTCTTATGAACGCTCAGAATAAACGTCATGGAACCGTTTTATTCGTTATCACCCTCTTAACCTGGGCTTTTGCCCTAAATACTGGGCGTCGGTTAGCTTACCAATTAGCCTACACCGTCACCGCCCTTGGAATAGCCTCTTTTGGGATAGCCTGGATAGGAATTCGCGGGCTGCGGGTGATCCGTTATACCCCCCACCGTCGTGTCCGTGTAGGCCAAATTATCGAAGAACAAATAAGCATTACCAACCGATGGATTCTCCCCAAACTGTGGCTCGAAGTACAGGACTTCTCCACCCTGCCAGGCCATTACGTGGGACATGTCGTGCCCGCTTTACGTCCAAAACGCACGTATCGTTGGTACGTGCGTACAGTAGCTCTCGAACGAGGCACATTTCAATTAGGACCAATGGTATTGCGCAGTAGTGATCCCTTTGGGTTGTTCTCCTTCACTCGTGTACTCCCACAAACCCAAACAGTTCTTGTGTACCCCTATGTAGCCCTGCTCTCATACCTTCCGCTGCCTCATGGGCGCCTGAGCGGCGGCGAACTCATTCAGGAACGAACCCCTCATCTGACAACAAATGTAGCGGGCGTTCGCGAGTACCAACCTGGCGACGCTTTAAATCGCATTCACTGGCGCACAACCGCGCGCGTAGGGCGTCTAATGTCCAAAGAATTCGAACGTGACCCGTTGGCTGACGTATGGATTGTGTTAGATATGCATCGCGACGTATATGTAGGCCAACGCCATTTTGACGCCGGCTTACCCCTTTCCATCTTCTCCTCGCGACACAAAGGTCCATTATTACCTCCCCACAGTGGGGAATATGCCATTGCCCTGGCCGCATCAGTAGCCGCATACGTTTTACGTCAGAAGCGGAGCCTGGGCTTCCTCACGATGGCAGATAAACGTTACGTAATCCCTCCAGATCGCGGCACACGACACCTGGACAAAGTACTGGACCTCTTAGCCCTTCTCGAACCAGAAGGTACCGTGCCTTTGGACCGCCTCTTGCTTTCGGAAATGTCCATGTTCGGACGTCATACCACATTAGTGGTTATCACCGGCAATTGGACAGAGTTTTGGGTAGCACCTTTGGCAGAAATTAAGCGACGGGGTATTGTCCCCCTCGCCATTCTTGTGGACGGCTCCACCTTTGGCTCTGTTCCTCCCCCCACGAAGGCATTGCACCTCTTAGCCCGACAGGATATCTCCACCTTTGTAATCCGCAACCGTGAACCTTTTGAACAGATATTTCGCCCCCAAGGGGTAAGAGCGTAACGTGTTCGCTACGTGTTCGCTAAAGATCCACCAAACATGTGCGAATGCGAGCACAGACCTCACAGAGCGCCGTACGCGTGGCCCTTCCCCTAAGGCCCCACCCGGATAGGCGCGGTGGACGGTGCCCCATCCAGGCGCTCCACTCGCTCCAACGAGGGATACCGATACATGCCCACGCCAAACCAACTCCCGGGAGGCGGCGTGCGCTCAAAGTCCACCCACGTAATCAACCGGTCTCCCGCCTGCCACGCTCGCCAGGGCAACGATACATCTTGCACCATCACAGGCGCCTCTTTCCCTGGCACGTACACGTGATTGAACTGGTGCACTTCCCCCAGCGCTTTGGGCTCCTCCACCCGCCATAGCGTTAGCCACCGAACCCCCTGCCTCTGGGGGACCACCTTCCACCCCTCGAATACCACCCCATTCGCCAGAGGCACCGGCGTTACCCGGTGAAACCCCTGGAGGGGACTCGGTGAGACCCGCACCACAAGAAAGGGATATTCGCCCTCGCGCTTGGGAATCACGTGCGCATCCATCGCCGCCTGGGGCAGCGCCTCTTCCAACACATCCCGCGCCGGAAGCCAGAGAGAGACAAAAAAGAGCCAAGAGCGACTGTTCGGCACCAACAGTACATGGCGTCCGTCCACCACCCGGTGAGGATAACCCCAGAACAACACCTCCGCCACCGCGGCGTCCCCATCCGTCGTCGGATTATCTCCCACAGCCATCACCACCACCGGAAGCCCATCCTGCACCCTGGACGCGGCCGCGCGCTGATGCACCAGCGGCGTGCTGATCCCGCCCGGCGTGAACTGAGTGCCCGCGATCTCCAATCCCTGCAGAAAAAGGCGCCCATGCACCAGGCTGACTCCCACGGCCAGCACAACCCACGCCCACCGCCAGCGCGGCGAGTGCAGGATCCGAACACTGGCGCCGGCCAGGAGAAACGCGGCCGGCACGGACGCCAGCACATAATGCAATCGCTCGGGCACCCCAGGCAGCGACCAGAACACCGGCGCGCTCAACAGCCACACCAGCAGCACCCTCCGCTCCCATCCTTTAGACCACGCCCGCACCCCAATCCCGCCCAGAATCACCAGCAACAGTACCCCCAGCGCGGCCAGCCCCGCCACTAATCCGTTACTTACACCAAACGTCGATCCAATGAACAGCCAATCCCAGTTGTATCCATCCACCAGCGCCAGCAAATGACGCCACGCGGCCAGCAGACCTTCCCCCTTCTGTGACACCTGACCAAGCGCCTCCCGCAGGGTGGGCCAGATACGAAGCACTGTGGGAAGCGCCAGGAGGAGCGCGCCCGCGAACCCGGCGCCCCAACCGCGCCAGCGCGCCCGTGGGCCAAGGAGCAGGAGGACCACGGATGCCAGGGCCAACGTTATCCCCGCGTAATGCACCTGCCAGGCGAATCCGGCCAGGAATCCCGCGACCACCGCGGCCCAGGGTCTCTTACCCGCCCACCACGCGGCCAGCGCCCACCCGATCCCCAGCACCGGCAACCAGTTCTGCGCCCAGATGCTGCGGGAATAAAAGGCCAGATAGGGCGCCCCCGCGGCCAGCCACAGAGTGACGAGGGCTCCGGGGGGACCCCACCACCGGCGGGCTAGAACCCACAGCCCGCCTAGAGCGAGCACACTCACCCCACCCATGAACAGGGATGCCACCAATGGGTCTGTAGACAAAGCGTAAGGCAGCGCAAACAACCATCCCGCGGCGGGCAAATTCGGCACCCCCACGGATGACACCATCCCCGTCACCCACCAATGGCCGTGGCGGGCCACATCAAGCGCAATCAGGCTCAATTGGGCCTCATCGAACGCGAAGGGCACCACCCCCGGATATCCCAGGCGCAGTACGCCGGCCCAGAGTAGCCCCAACACCACCAGGCTTCCCTCCAGCGCGTACGCCCACGGTCGCCCCCTATCTGCCATACAACCCATCCTCCTGTTAGTGCGAGAGATAGCAACCATTTTGCCATCTTCCAATACTTTAGCGAAAATCTATCCAGCCCAAACCTCGGGCAAGAAGAGCACGTACTTATTGGTTGGCGATAAGGAATCAGAATCTTCCCTGCGCTGCACCGTGTAAAGCACATCATCCGTTATAAAACCAACATTAGGACGGACACCCATGAGCATTCAAGTGGACATCCCAGGCCGTGGCACGTACACTCTGGAACACCTTGTCCTTGACGTCAACGGAACCCTGGCCCTGGACGGCATCCTCATGGAGGGAGTGGCCGAGCGCCTCTTCGCGCTGAGAGCCCACCTCACCTTGCACATGCTCACCGCGGACACCCATGGCCGCCAGGAGATCATCGATAAAGCCCTGGGGTTCGAGGCCCAGCGCATTCCCACCTCCGCGGGAAAGACCCGGTACGTGTTGGATTTGGGCGCGGACAAAGTCGTCGCCATTGGGAACGGGGCCAACGACGCGGGCATGTTGCGCGCCGCGGCCATCGGCATTGCCGTTATGGGACCGGAAGGGCTCTCCGTGGACGCGCTGGATGCGGCGGACATTGTTGTGCCGAATATCCTGACCGCGTTCGACTTGCTTCTAAACCCGCGACGCATCGTGGCAACATTACGACGGTAAGATGTAGCGCGAGGTGTTGGCTCTGCCTGATGTGCTTTGAAGTAAGGCAAAGCCAGACGTCAGGCCCACACGTATTTCCCAAGGCCCAGTTCTTATGCTACAATCGGCAACCGGTTCAGAGGTAGGGGACACCCGATTTAAGAGACTTATTGAGTGAGGAGGTTGAGGAAGAAACCCATGAAATGGCGTTACATAGGTTTTGCTGTTGTGCTTTTACTGGCGTTAATGGTGACAGCATGTGGTTCCCCGCGTGAACAAGCGACCCCTACGCCGACGCGCACAATGGTGCCGACGTTCACGCCGACACCTGAAGGTGCACACGGGCCAGCAGTCGCACACAAAGTGGCGCAGGTAATCCCGCCGACCAACACGCCGACAGCGACACCGGTCCCACCGACACCGACGCCGACGGCTACGGCTACCGCGACGGCAACGCCGAAACCTGAAGTGGTTGTGCAATCCCAGAAGTTGAACGTTCGGGCGGGGCCCAGCATTTTACATCCTCGCATTGCTCAGATTTCCCAGGGTGAGAGTTTTGAGGTTGTGGGAAAGAACCCAGAGGGGACATGGTGGCAAATACGTTTGCCTGATGGAACCATAGGTTGGGTGTACGCAAAACTCGTATCCCCGCAGGGATCTATTGAAACAGTGCAGGTGGCGGAAAACATCCCAACGCCGCCTCCGACGCCAACGCCTCGTCCAACGCCGACACCCAAACCCACACCGACGCCGGCGCCTCAATACGAGTACAACAAGATTGTGCTCTACGGGTGCGAGTACAACGCGGGTGTGACCGAGGTGCATGGCACAGTGTATCGAAATGGCGTTCGCTTTAACGGCGCACGGGTAGTCTTTAGCATCCAACCTGATGGGCAGTGGATTACTCCCCCGGCCATTACTGGCCCTCATCCAGGATACCCGGATTGGCCGGATGGGTATTATTCGCACATTCTGGCTGCCAATTACGCCCGGGAAGGAGACTGGTACTTCTGGATTGTGGACGAATCCGGGCGGCGCATCTCCAAGATAGCACACGTGCACACAGACGGCGTGGCCGCGCCGGGCAAATGCCAGAAGTGGACTCTTGACTGGGACACGCGCTAATCGCTCTCGTATGAACTCCAACCGCGCGGCACAGCGGTTCTTTTCAACAGCCCTGTGCTGCGCGGTTCTTGTTTTCATCATCCTCCTGACTGTGTGGTCGCGTCAGGAGGAGTTGCGCGCGTATGTCTTCTCCTTGACCGGGGAAGAATCCACCTTGCCACAGGTTAAGGCGCTCACCGACCTGGTGGCTGACCAATTGCGGCCTCCCTTGCACCTGGCAGAAGACCGCTTTATCCCCTACGCGGACCTTAACCCCTTTGGCGTGAACGTTTTCCTAGAACAAGAGGTGGATCCGGCTAAGCGTGAACTCGCGGTACGCATGGCTGCTGAGGCCGGCTTCCACTGGTTACGCCAGGAATTTCCCTGGGAGGACATCGAGATTCACGGCAAAGGAGATTTCCAAGACCGCCGCAATCGCCCCTACCGGTCCGCGTGGGAAAAGTACGACCACATTGTCGATTTGGCCGAAAAGTATCACATGGATCTTCTGGTGCGCTTGGACAATCCACCGGCCTGGTCTCGTGCCCAGGGGAATGCCATTGGCACCCACGCGCCGCCGGACAATATCCAGGACTTCGCGGATTTCGTCTACGCGGTGGTTTCCCGGTACAAAGGGCGAGTGCGTTACTACCAAATATGGAACGAGCCCAACATCTACCCTGAGTGGGGTGAACAACCTGTCAACCCGGAGGCCTACACAGAACTTCTCAAGGCGGCTGCCACTGCCGCGCGCCAGGCCGATCCTCATGTAGTCATTGTGGCCGGCGCGTTAGCCGCGAACATTGAGTACGGCCCCCGGAACATGAGTGATCTTCTCTTTCTGGAACGCATGTACCGGGCCGGTGCCGCGCCCTATTTTGACATCATGGCCACACAGGGATATGGTCTCTGGTCGGGACCAACAGACCACCGGTTAAACCCTCGGGTTACCAACTTCTCCCGCCCCATGTTCCTGAGAGACATCATGGTGCGTTATGGGGATGCGGATAAGCCCATTTGGATTTGCGAAATGAACTGGAATGCTGCCCCGCCGGATGTTCCTCCCATATACGGCCGCGTGGACGAGGCAACGCAGGCGCGCTACCTCATCCTCGCGTATGAGCGTATTCAGCGGGAATGGCCTTGGTTAGGGGTAGCCAATGTCTGGTATCTGAAACGAGCCGACGATTCCTGGTTGCGTGAACGCCAACCTCATGCGTACTTCCAACTTCTCACCCCTGATTTTCAGCCAAAGCCCGCGTACATTGCCCTTAAGGAGTACATGCACCAACCCCACCCCATGTATCGAGGGCACCACGACCAATCCCACTGGACTGTGGTGTACCGAGGTCAATGGGAAACTGTAGCGGATAATCGGGCTATTCTGGGGTCTTACATCCAGAGCGCAACACCTGGTTCCACTGTGACCATTCGGTTTGTGGGCACTGGTTTAGATGTACACTTAATTACCCGGCCGGATGGGGGGCGTTTAGCCGTGCGGGTAGATGGGGTGCAACGCCGAGCCATTTCTGTAGCCTCGGATATGCCCATGTACAAACGGGTCATCCCTGTGGTGGGTGCGGCCTCTTACGGCGAACACACGGTTGAACTCACTCTGGTAGCCGGACCGCAAGGGCACACAGTGCGCATTGATGGGTTCACAGTGCGGGGACCTCGTCCTTTTCCTCGGCATTGGACCTGGGAGGACTTGGGGTTTTGGCTGGGGGTTTGTTTTATTTTCACGGCAGGGCGTAAAGTACGGCAGCAACGGGAAGCCACGAAACACCTGGACGCGGCCGTGTAGCGGGTGTTTTCCGCACCGTGTTTTGCGGAACATGCCTTAACCTTGTCTTTGTTTTTCCTGAGACAGGGATAAGGTAACGCGATGCCTACGGAAAGAAGGTTTACTTCCCCTTCACACTCCGCAAATTCTCCCGTACAGTGCGGATGTGTGGATGATCCGGCGGGAGGAATTTCTCCAGGATGCGCAAGGCCCGTTCGAGGGCTTCCCTGGCCTGGTCCAGGTGGCCCAGGTCCTTCAGTACGGTACCCAGGTTGTTCACGTCTCGGGCCACATTAGGGTGGTGGGGGCCGAAGGCGGCCTCGTCAATGCGCAAGGCCCGTTCGAAGGCTTCCCTGGCCTGGTCCAGGTGGCCCAGGTCCTGCAGCACCAGGCCCAGGTTGTTCCAGTCGGTGGCCACCTCAGGGTGGTGGGGGCCAAAGGCGGCCTCGTCAATGCCCAAGGCCCGTTCGTAGGCTTCCCTGGCCTGGTCCAGGTGGCCCAGGTCTTGCAGCACCCCGCCCAGGTTGTTCACTCGAATGGCCACCTTAGGGTGGTGGGGGCCGAAGGCGGCCTCGTCAATGCCCAAGGCCCGTTCGTAGGCCTCCTTAGCCCCCGCGTAGTCGGCCACATCATGCAGGTGATAGCCCAGGCTGTTCCACAACCGAGCCGCGAGGTGCCAGGGTACAGGTCCCTCGGGGCCCAGGGCTTCCACCCGCGCGGCCACTGCGCGCACATGGGGCACCAGGGGCGTGAACAAACCGTAGTCCCCTGTGCGGTCTGCGTTTTTGTTCGTTTGCACAGCCAGGTCGGCCAGGGTTTCAGCCAAAGTACTCAGGGTGGTGTAGCCACTGTCCTGGCCGCGCGCGAATTCGGCCAGCAAGGGGTGTATCGCGGGCGGTTCTCCTTCCTTGAGCAGGCCCAGGGCCTCCAGGTCGGCCAGGGCTTCATACAGCGCGTCCTCGTCTTCCACCAACCCCCGTAACGCGACCACAGGCAGCGGTTCATTAGGGGCGCAATAC
>CAYOAZ010000050.1:0-17013 GCA_964402285.1 uncultured Anaerolineae bacterium
GTGTGCACTCGGTGACCATCAACCTCAAAGACAACCCGGTCAATGCCCTGATTATCCTCGACATCCGGTTGCAATAGATATGTCTGGGTGATTACCCCCGGCATGGTCAGGTGGATCGTTGGGGGTGTGTTATCAGGCGCGGGAGCGGTCTCGAAGAACCCCTCTTCACTTTCCACAGTGTTACCGGACGCGTCTGTGGACTGGACAACAAAGTGGTACACAGTGGAAGGATTCAAATTGCGCAGGAGAATTCGGTGTTCCTGTACCAGGTGTTCATCCCGGATTTCCTGGTTGTACACACCGGCCTGGTTACCGTATCGCACGACACTGGTAGATTCCTCATCCGTGGTCCAGACAATAGCAACCCCGGTCGAGGTCACATCTTCAACGTTCGGCCCGTCCGTGATAGTAGGGGCTGTGGTATCGCATTGCCAGATTTCCTGTCGGCAATTGTTTTCCTCGTTCGATTCGGGCACATACTCCATGTAATCCGCGCAAACGCGAATGATATCAGAGGGCGGGGTACACTGCCAGGCAGTACCAAAAAAGCCGTTCCAGCGTTCTCCGGGCCCCAGAGCTTCGTCCACATAACTCTCGGTGCTGCCCATGTCATCAATGTACAGGATGGCCGGGTGTCCTGCTACGGCCTCGCCCTCACCTACGTTGATCACTTGGAACCAAATATGACCATTTTCCCACCAAATATCGGAGACTTTCAGGTCAGGTAAGGGGGTTGGGGTGGGTGTTTGAGTAGGAGTGGGGCTGGATGTGGGTGTAGGCGTTTGGGTAGGAGTGAACGTAGGCGTAGGAGTGGAGGTAGGCGTGGGCAAGAGGACATCTCCTAACACATTGACATCGCTGAGGTGGGAGGCGGTGGAAAAGGAATCCAAGAGGTGTTCTTCTGTAGGGGCGTTCAGATCCAAATAATATATTTGCTTCAAGAAGTCGGTGTAAAAGATAAGATTATGGTGTACGAAGATTCCAACGATAGAGTGTGGAGCCCGGTAGATGAATTCAGGGTGGCCGTTGACAACTTTGTAGAGGGAAGCAGGAATCTGGTTCCCCGTGGAGAGGTAGAGTGTTCCCGCTTCATCAAAGGCGAAATCGCCAGCCCAGCACCCGATTTCGCTTAAGCGGACGGTGTAGTAAAGTTGGGGAGTATTCTCCACCAGACGGTAGATCTTGCCGTCTCCACCACACCCTGTGGCCTCACTAAAGTAAAGATTGCCGCCAGGGCCGACGGCTAGATCGCGAACGTAGGTGGTGTGGGTATAAATAATTTCCTCAGGACGCCATTCTTCTTTAATGCGGACGGCCTGGTAGATGTACCGCTGGTTGCGGTCAAGGAAGTAAATCTTATCGGGGAATTTATTAAGAACGAAATTGGAAAGCCGACCAGAACGGCGTGTGTACACTTTGGTCACCGCGTGGGTCTCAGGGTTATACTGCCAGACAGAGCCGGGTGATGCAAATGAATCTGCAAAGTAAACACCTGTTAGGTCGGATGTGGTGTGTAGGTGCGCCAGAACAGGGGCGCTATTCACGTTCTGACTGAATAACATGAAAAGTACAGCCAGAATGAGGCTTAGAAACGTGATCGACCATTTTGGGCCCATGGTCATCGTTTCTACCTCCTTCTTTCTAACGCCACTGACGTTACCACATAACCAACTGATGAATTCCTGGTGAATTCCATGTCCTTATCTTGACTCAAGGCCTTCACCGCGGTGGGTTAGAGAGGGGAGCCTCATACAAAGACGTTGTTTGTACCGCCTTCCTAAGAAATCGGGGATGACCGGTCAGGTCATCCCCGACTTTCACCTACCACGCACTCTTCTTCAGCATGGGAACATACAAGCGTGTGCCTGTCTGGACCCCACACTGATATCCCGCGCAGAGTTCATACGGCCCACCTCTGGATGTACCAATAACAGGCTCACCCATGGTGCTGTGTATCGAAAATCCCCCGCCGCTCACTTCTCCTCCACCCGCGCTGATCACATACGGCCATAGATGTGGACCGCCACTGGCTAGAACAGCGCCGAGCAGGACGAAACTGCACAAGAGGGCTATGGCAGAAACCACAATAAATCGCCTTCTGTAGATGTACATTGTGCCCTCCTTGTTATTCCGTAATCCTCAAAGTGATGTTCCCAATTCGAATTTCGTGGCCAGTCCCCGTACCGCCATAGTTAAGCGCGAAACGGACAATTAGAGACCCTCCTATGTATTTGGGGGAAGTTGAAGAGACAGTATAACAGCGCCATGAGGTGCTCTTTCTGTCATCGTTGTTCTGCAAGAGCGTCTGATAATCGCCCGTATCTCTGGTTTGACGCACCTCAGTGCTGGTGATGTAACTATCGGCATTGTTACACTTATAGCACACTCGTACTGAACGTAATTTAACTCGATGTCCAAACAACATACTTGGAATATTCACCGGGAGGTACACTGCAGCGATCCCTGTGCTGTTAGGTCTCATCACCATAACGCCCGCGCCCACCGCTCGAAAGTCTATCTGAGATTCATCTTGAAAGTAGGGGACCATTGCCAGCGGGCTAACGGTGATTTCCGTATCGGCCGAACTGTAAATGACCCCGCTATCGTCCACGTTGAAGATTAACTGGCCATCCTTATCCCGTATTTCAAAGTCTGCGTCGTCACCACTTTTATCCGCATCCAGATCGATGCGGAGGGTGTCGTTTGTGCGCAACACAAGATCGCTGTCGCTGTCGTCGGGTTCTGACGCAATAACACCGTTGTCCGCATCGGCAGCATTGCGTCCCAAGATCAGGTCGGGAGCGCTGTCACTTCCGGCCCGGGCGTAAAGCGCAGCACCACCACTCGCCTGGTTGTGGAAGTATCCGCCAAAGCCCTTGGGATCCTCGGTAGCGCCGTATACGCCATAAGACCACGTGTTCGCTCCGCCGTTCTTGGCGTTCGCGTATACACCGTAAGTGAAATAGTACGGAAGACTTGGACTCCATCTCACGGTCCGGTTAATGTGGACATCAGCGCCTGTACTGCTTATAACCGCGCCGGGGCGCAGGCTCAGGGCGTAGGGGACAGCCTGGATAGGTTGCCGTGGCGCGAGGGTTGTATAACTTCCGGTGCTGGTGCCCGGACGCACCTCTATCTGCAACCACCGGGCTTCTCCTTGGAACGGTATCGAACCAAAGTCGAGTGTAACGTTAAAGAGGCCGTTGCGCACCGGAATGTCATTGCGGATTACGGTAGGGCCAACCTGATGGCCGCCAGTATTAGCATCATATAACCTGAAACGGAAATCGTACGTGCCGTTGGCTAAACGGCCATCATCCATTAAACGGCCTTGATAGGTGAATTGAGTACCTATACTGCTTTGAATCGCATAGGTGCTTTCTGGCATGGTGTTTTCCGGTTCCTTACTTTGCGCTAAAGTGAAACCGGCAAATATCAACGATAACAGGACAATAATCACACCGCCTACCATCCATTTCCGTCGCATGGTATACCTCCTCCTTGTTGTTTGAAGAGAGGCTGTGGTTACTTGGGATTCGAATGTGGTTCAAAATCGTCTTTTTCCCCCATGTCCTCCACGTGGCGGAGAAATGTTAGGAGTTCATCCAAGGAATGAAAGAACCACTGCCGTCCACTTTGAATGTGCTCAACTTCGTATTGCCAGGAGCCCTCCCCAGTTTCTACAAGGACCACACGCCACATGCGGATGAGAAAAGAACGATACATCTCATCCGATTCCCCCCATTGGGCCATTCCCCTCCCCCGCAGCGTGAGAAATGCATTTTCCTCCCTTGGATGACATATGACTCCCTCCGGGTTTATACATCACCTGTGTCCACAAAATGTCCACACTAGAGGAGGACTTCATTAGAGGATGGAGCGATGGGGGAGAGGAATTTAGACCCCTGGGCTTTAGTAGAGCCCTTGCCAACCCGCTTCACGTACTTGAACGCGTATTTGGTGGAGGAGTGGGGTTATATCCTGCAGGCTATCGTGTACTTGATGGGCAACTCGAGCCGCCTCGGCCTGGAGGATGAGGGAGCCCGTTGTTTGGGATACCGCGAGCGCGCGTTTCACCACGTCTTCTTGGTGTGGATCCACTGTCGCTAGACCGATCCACGCCATGGCTACAGCGCCCTGCATTTGGTGGCGTTCTGCCACCTCTTTGGCCACCTGGAACACCCGACGGGCGGCTTCGGGGTGTCCTAGGTGAATTAAATCCATACCGACCTCACATAAACTGGAGGCCAGTCGACGCGGGATTTCGAATTGGTGGGCATGACGAGCTGCTTTTTTGTGAATCTTCAAAGCCTTCTTGTGTTCCCCTCGCGCGCGCAGGAGACGGCCCCAAAGTTCCAGGAGCCATACATGGGTACCTGGAGGCATGTCCTTAGGGCGCTCCAGGAAGGGACGAATTAGACGCTCTGCGTCCTGCCACCGGCCCTGTAGATAGCGAAGTTGGGCTAAGTGGATGTGCGCGTACACCTGACCAAGAAATGTGCCCATCTGTTGGGCTAACTTCAGGGCGTTGTGCAGGGCTTGCTCCGCATCCTGTGAACGTCCTAGGTGGATAGCCACATACGCGCGACCTATCTCAAAGAGCAGATCGGGACGTTCAATCCCCACATTTCGCACCCAATCTTCAGCACGTGCAAAGGCCTCCCACGCGGCCCGGAAATCACCGATGTTGTAATACACGTGTCCCTGGTTGGCTAGAATGCGGTGAATTAAGAAGTGGTGATATACACGGGTGGCCAGTTGGAGTGCGCGGTCAAAATAATATAGCGCTCGTTCCCAATCTTCTTGCATCATGGCAGCCACCCCGCGCAGGTTCCAAATTTCCGCGACTTGGACGGTTAATCCGGCTTTTTCCGATTCACGGAGGGCTTTCTCTAATGAGGCTTCAGACACGGGTTTGAAGAAGTGGACCGCGACCATCTCCTTCAGGTAGAGGGTGCGAGCGCGCAGCAATGTGTCACGACAAGATTCGGCAATTTGAGCGCACATCGCCGCCAGTGTTATTGCTTCATCTTCCTGCCAGCAATCCACGGCAATGTGGATTTTTTCGTCTAGCGCTTCTACCAGAGTGTCCTTGTCGGAGAGTATTTGGGCTTGACGGATGGCGATATCCAGATCGCGACGGGCTTCTTTATACCGCCTCCGGGCTCGTAATCCACGCCCTCGCCACAAGTACACCCGGGTTTTGGCTGTGAGATACGCTGGGGTGCGAGGCAGTCGTTCCACAATTTGCAAGGCATGGGTGGCAAGGTCTATGACTTGCGAGTATGCGCATTGTCGGGCGGCTGTTTCAATTGCCTTCAAAAGCGCGTTCAAGGCTTGGGGTAAGTTTCCAGCAGATTCCCAATGACGCGCCAGGACCATGTGAAGGTTGGGAACTCGCGATGGCGGGGCCGCTAGCAGGGCGTGCGCTGCACGGCGATGGAGATGGCGGCGAGTGGCCACACCGATGAGTTCGTACGTCACTCGACGCAGTTGTTCATGGGCAAATTCGTAGGCCGGTTCCGGATCCCCGGTCTCTACGAGCAGACGCCGCCGGAGGAGGTCTTCTACCCATCGCATGGTTTCCTCTTCTGTGCGACCGGCCGTGCGGGCCAACAGTGTAACGGTGAGGTAGGGACTTAACACTGCCGCCGCGTTGAGAATTTGTCTGCTGAGAGGGTGAAGGAGCCCTAGCCGGTAGGTGAGCACGTCGCGGACGCGTTCGGGAATGCCTTCAGTGTCCTCCGAATGCGGACGCTCTTGCATCCAGCGCAAGGTTTCCAGGACAAAATAGGGGTTTCCCCCGGTTTGGCGGCTTAATTCCCGAAGGGAGGAAGACGAAAATCCCGTAGGGTGAGGAGTAAAGTGCCGGATAATCTGAGCGAGTTCGCTTTCCGAAAGACCTTTTAGGTGTACATGTCGGGCGAGTCCGCGATGTCGGACGTTTTGCACAAAGCGATCCAGAGGAGGAGGGGCTTCTTCCGGGCGGTAAGCCAGGATGATGAGGAGCGGAAGTGAGCGGAGGCGTAGGCTGAAAAAGTGGAACCATTGCCACAAGGTTTCTGTTGTCCAGTGAACATCGTCCAGGAATAACACGGTGGGACGGTCCACAATGGCTTGTATGAACCGGTAAAGAGCTTCGAATAGAGGATGTTTGCCCATAAGTACTGTCGGAGGAAGTGGCGGGGGAATTTCCGTTCGATAGTCGCGAAGTTCTGGCAAAATTCGGCAGGTTTCCGCCAGCACACTTAGCGGCATTTGACGTATAGCGGGTACTAGCGTGGGGAGCGCTTTGGCTAAGGCAATTTGTAGGGGGTAATAAGGGCTCTCTACCATGCTGGGCTCTCCAGCCCCTATCCATACACGAGGGCGTTCCCGGCGAAGGAATTCCTGTACCAGTTGGGTTTTGCCTATGCCGGGTTCACCAGCCAGGAACACGATTCGTCCCATTCCCCTTTGAACATGTTGCCACTCCTCGCTGAGCAGGCGTAATTCGCGCTTTCGCCCCACAAAGGGGGCATCGGCCAGGGCAACGTGTTCTGGCAATGAAGGTGTGAGGGGAAGCGAGGGAACAGGTTGGCGGTGTAAAATCGCTTGGTAGAGGGCCTTTGTTTCTGGGAGGGGATCAATACCCAGTTCTTTTTCCAGAGCAATGACACATTGTTCATATTGCCGCAATGCGTCTGTCCGTCGTCCCAGATGCGCGTAGACATCCATGAGTAAACGGTGGAGGTCTTCGCGGATGGGATTTACTTCTAGACCACGCCGTGCGTATGAAATAGCCTCGGTGTATTTGCCCTGAAGAGCGCAGGCCGTGGCCAGGAAGGCTAAGGCGTCCTCGAACAATTGTCCAAGTTGTTCTCGTTGCAGCAAAAGCCATTCACTGAATGCGGAATGGTGGGGCAGGGCAAACCCGCTCAGGAATTCTCCACGATACAGGGTTAATGCCTGCGCAATGGAGCGTTGCTGGGGGGCCGGTATTTCAGCAGGTTGTTGCCACTGGCGTATCTGTTCCACTGTTGACGTGAAAGCGTGTACATCTACCCAACACGCTGTGTCTAGCCAGATGTGTTCTGCATCTGCGTGAACGTACCCTTCTCCTAGAGCGTTACGCAGATGCCAAAGGAGACGGGTCAAACGACGCCGGGCCACACGTTGCGGTGTGTTGGGTGATATGAGGTCAGCAATAACGTCTCGCGATACCCCACGTGGGTGGGCGGCAACGTAGTAGAGGAGCGCCCGGACCAAGCGACGTTGAATAGAGAGCAGATGTCCATTCACCCGGATTTCCGGGACGCCCAACAGGCGAATTACACATTTGGGTGTAGGCGGGTACATGCACGTCACTCCATGTGTTTCCGTTTACGTTAGCACACTCTCCGCTCTATGTCTGATTTCCCCCCGCCTGCCCGTATTATAGCACAAGATTCTTTCCCGATCCAGGGGCTCAGTGCCGGTTGGCTTACCTGCTAACAAAAGTTTTGTCCTTACCCAAGTCTCCTGTATAATGGTTCTAATCATCCAAGCGGGCACGAAAATGAAGGAAACGCCTCTCCTCGCGTTCAGACAAGAGTGATCACTCATCAGAGCGGGAATATTTGCAGTTCAACACGCAAAACAACATGTGCCTTCACAGCAAGGTTGGTTTTACCAATGAGGAACGCCCCGTCTTTCCTCGGACATGTGGGAGGCCACAATGACACGATGTCGCGTTGGAGTTCACGGTCGGAACGATTACCACTTTTATGACGCGGATTATGAGGTGTTGCGTCGCGCCAAAATCGAAACATTGAAGATGATGAGCCATACGGTGGACGATGTGTACCGTCGGGCGCGGGAGATTAACCCCAAGATGGAATTCATCGTCCGCCTCTTCGATGACCGCCTTCGCAACCGTCAACGTGTGTCCCCTCAAGAATTTGTAGAACGGATGCTGCCCCGTATTCAGCAACTCCGCCCATGGGTGACAAAGTTCGAAATTCACAACGAACCCAATCATCATACCGGTTTGGAAGGGTGGGGAGCGACCGATCAAGACGCGCGAGACTTCAACCAATGGTTCCTGGAGGTGTTAAAACGGTTGCGACAGGCCGCACCGTGGGCCCAATTCGGATTCCCTGGATTGGCCGTAGGGGATTACCCCCATCGCGATCGGGCCTGGTTGGAAATTTGTCGGCCGGCCATTGAAGCATCGGATTGGTTGGGGGTTCACTGCTACTGGCAGTTTAATAACATGCGTCACCCAGAATGGGGCCTGCGCTTTCGGCTATATCACGACATGTTTCCGGATAAACCCATTGAGATCACCGAATTCGCAGATTCGACAAATAAAGATTATCCGGGCACCAAGTCTCCTGAACAAATAGCCGACGAGTATTACGAGTACTACACCCTCTTACAAGATTACCCCTACGTTCGTTCCGCCAGCGCATTCATCCTCTCGTCTCCGGATCGGGAATGGTGGGCGTTTGCGTGGCGAACTGAATCCGGGGAGATTTTACCTGTCGCGGATAGGGTAGCGCGTGTTTCCCGAGTGGATAAACCCCCACGAAATATGTGGAAGGTTCAGTGGGTTCAGTATGACGTGCCGGAGAGTGTGCCCATTGGTGAAGGAGGTGTGGCCTCCTTTGTGCTGCGTAATGTGGGAGTGGAAACGTGGCGTAACACCGGTCCACACCGTATTCGCTTGGGGTATCACTGGTATGACCTGAACGGCAAGCCAGTCCCGGCAGACAAGGATGTCCGTACCGAGTTGCCCAAACCTGTGCATCCCGGAGAGACCGTTACAATTCCCAAAGCGGTGGTCATTCCGCCTGCATGGCCGGGTACGTACATTTTGCGCTGGGATCTAGTCGAAGAGGGCCGAGCCTGGTTTGTCCAACGGGGTAATCGCCCCTTAGATGTACAGGTAAAAGTGGTTGTCACCGAGACGTCGAAACGCACTTTCCCTGAGACAGGCAAAACTGTGGAGCAACCCTTCCTCTCCTTCTTCTACCGATACGGTCTGGTCATTACCGGATATCCTATTACTGACGTCATTGTGGAAAACGGCGTTCGTACCCAGTATTGGCAACGGGTGGCCATGGAGGAGTACGAGCCGGGCAAAGTACGCTTGAAACTCATAGGACAGGAAGTGTTAAACCTCCGCACTCAAGTAGCGGAGTTATTGGCACGTTTAGAAGAAGGGGGACAGAAACCCACCCTATCGCCTCCTCCCATCCAGAACATATGGCAAGAACTGCCCCGCGATCCGTCTCGAATGATCAAGCGTTCTTTAGAGCGTATTCGCTACATTGTCTTTGACCATACCGCCATTCAAGGACAAGTGTCTGTACGTCGCATTGCAGAAATTAACCGCGAACGGCTACCTGGCATTCCCTACCATTACTATGTGGATGTAGACGGCACAGTTTATCAGACAGAACCCTTGGAGGAAGTAGTCACAACCCGAGAGGATCATTTATACGGCATCCGGATAGGTATGGCCGGGAACTTCAGCGAGACCGTGCCCAATGAGGCCCAGTTAAAATCTGCAGCCCAGTTAACAGCGTGGCTCCTCCATCGGTTCAACCTGACCGAGGATGCGGTTAAAGGGACAAGTGAGTTCATTGATTCCGAGTCACCTGGACGGAACTGGCTAGAGGGCCCGCGCTGGAAAGACATGTTGTTAGAACGGGTGCGCGCGCTGTTGAAAGCATCTGCCCCACCAGATACTGTTGTGGATACAGGCCAGGTAGAGAACATACTGGCTGATTTGCGCCAGGAACTCCAATCTCAGATACAGATTCGCAACGCTTTAATGGCTCAATTGCAGGCCCAGCGTCAAATTAACCAGACATTGAACGAGAAACTGCGAGAATCTCACGAAGAAATTGGCCGACTACAAGCCACTCTTGATCGGCTTCAGTCCTTGTTGAAGTCCATGGGCTCTTCAGGAGGCGATGAAGAACCCTCAGATGGTGCGGAAGGTCGAATTCCTAAACCACCTCTGGTGGACGTGGTCAAAACATTACCTCACAAACCGGATGCATCTTATCCGATGCGTCCGCTGAGCCAGGTAACGCACATTACCATCCACCACAGTGCAGCGCCAGCGAATTTGTCCGTAGAACGTATTGCCCGATGGCATGTGGAGCATCACGGGTGGCCGGGTATCGGCTATCACTTCTACATTACCCCAGATGGTACCATTTATCAGACCAACTACCTGACCACCATGAGCAACCACGTGTACATGAATAACGCGTACACCGTGGGTGTATGTGTGGCAGGCGATTTTGACGCGGGACTCCCCACACCAGCCCAAATCGAATCCACGGCCCGCTTGGTGGCTTGGCTCATGCAGGAATTGCACATACCTCTGGAACATGTAATGGGGCACAAAGAATATCCGCACAACACAACCCATTGTCCTGGCATCAAGTGGCTCGAACAAGAACGGTGGAAAGACATCTTGATGACACGCGTGCAACAGATCTTGCGTGGCGAACTAGACGTCAGCATGAGTAAGCCCATCTTCCATTACATGTTATTCTGGCAACATGATGATGGGACCTGGGCTCGACAGGATTGGCTAAATAGCATCAATTATGTCGCTCGCTACCATCCCACTATGGGCTTTTCCCCAGAAGATGCCATGCACGCGCAGCGGGTGACCATTGTGGGTGGCCCCCTCGGTGTTCCCGAAGAAGTAGAGCATCGACTTATTATGGCAGGATGTCGTGTGCGGCGTGTGGCTGGTGAAAACGAGGAGGCTACGAGGGCATTGCTGGATCGTTTGGCTGAGGAGGGTGATCCCTTCCTCGCGGAGGGACTCTAATCTTGTTCACCCTTGCGGGGGTCCTGGACACGCCACGCGTACACTAACCAGGCCCCCGCACTGGCTGCTGCGGAAACCAAAAACAGCGTAGGGTATCCCGCGACGTTGGCAATCGTTGCTCCCAACATCGGGGAAACGACAGAGACCAATCCTGGTAACGTGCTGGACAGGCCAAAGTACAGGGATAGGTACTCAGGCGGAGCGAATTCAGGTACTATCATCATACCCGATACCACATAAGCCGCTTGGACAAGACCCAAACCGGCAAAGGACAAGTAAATCCAGGTCGGCGATGGTGCTAAAGCCGCACTTAAGAAGGCACCTGTGCCTGCTATCATCCCCCATTCCAACACCTGCTTATGGCCTCTCCTGTCGGCAAGGACTCCGAAGAAAACATAAGCCCCCAATTGGGCTGCTGTGTACACCCCATTAAATACCCCTGCCTTTCCGTCCGGCAAGTTCCAGTGCTGAATAGCATAAACGGCAAGGAAGCCATTCCCCATGGCAGCCAGTCCTCCAAGTATTCGGGCCACCAGAAAGTACAAGAAGTTGCGGTCCTCCCTCAGGATACGGGGGACGTGCCGCCAAAACGGCTTATTCTCCTCTCCGTCAGGCACGGGAGGATCCGCGGGTTCCCGTGTGAGGGCGAGAAATGACCAAGAGAGCAGGGAGAAGAACGCGCCCAGGGAAAAGGTAATGGCAAAGTTTTTAGGAAAAGGATACGCATTCAAAATGTATGTAACTGCTCCTGCAGCCAACGTGCCGCCGGCCATACCTACAGCGCTGGTCAGTCCCAGAAATCGGCCCCGGATATCCTGGGGGATAATCTTGGTAATCATGGACTGCCACGCTACCGCGATGAGACCAGATCCGTACGCAAGCCACGTTGCGGTTATCAGGGCAACCGCCAAAGCCGCGCGCGGGTGTTTGTCGGCTAAAAACCATGCACTCAGCGCGAGGACAATAAGTGGGACCCGCTCGGAAAAGAACCCGACTCGGACTACAATGTGCTTCTTTACAGGTGTGTGCTGAGTCCATTTCGCTGTGAACAGTTGGGGTAACAACCAACCACTGCTGCCTACGGCTGCCAGAAGCCCCACAGCAAACGGGCTATCGGATAAACGGCTCACATAGAGGGCAAGCACTGTTTGAAAGGAATAAAAAGCCATGCCCACCCAGAAGGCCGCGCCTTCCAGGAAATTGACTACCAAGTTGTGGCGTAGATGGCGACGGATTTCGTCTTCTCGACCGTTCATGGGCATACCCTCAGGGGCGAACGTTACCACAAAGTGGAATCGCACGAAAAGTTACAATAACGCAGTGTCTGGAACGCACGTACGGACCATTCGGGGGTAGGTTCTTCCCCTCTGGTGGTGATAGGACTACAATACCTCTGCTTTTGGCCGGCGGTGGATTTTACTGTGACAAAGCAAGCGTAAGGCACTGCAGGCGTGAGAAGAATTCATGGGAGGGGAACCACCATGATGTTTCCAAAATTGTTCATACCAGGGCCCACGAATGTTCGACAAGAGGTGTTAGCGGAGCAAACGCACCCCATGATCGGACACCGGACTTCAACCTTTGAGGATCTGTTCGCGCGTGTACAGGAAAAATTGCGACGTCTCTTTTACACCCAATCCCGAGTATACGTGACCGCTTCCTCTGGCACAGGTTTGCAAGAAGCAGCCATTCGTAACACCGTCCGTGACCGAGTGCTCGTCATGGTGAACGGTGCCTTTTCCCAACGGTGGTTCAACGTTGCCGTGGGATGTGATAAAGAGGTCGTCCGGGTGGATATTCCCTGGGGAAGGGCTGTTAAGCCCGAGGATGTGCTGCAGGCTATTGAGCGCGACGGCCCCTTTGATGCTGTAGCCGTGGTGCACAATGAAACCAGCACTGGAGTGATGAGTCCTGTAGGGGATATCGCGCGAGCCGTGCGTGAAATGGCCCCCGATACGTTCATTTTGGTGGACGCGGTCTCTTCCTTAGGCGGAGTGCGTATTCCTGTGGATGAATGGGGATTGGACGTATGCCTGACATCCTCCCAGAAGGCCATGGCTTTGCCGCCCGGGTTAGCTTTTGCCGCGGTAAGCGATCGCGTCCTGGAACGAGCGCAGGAAGTGAAAGGGCGGGGATGGTACTTTGATTTCCTGAACCTGGAAAAATACTTGCAAAGGAATACCACTCCCGCGACACCGGCCATCTCTCTCTTCTGGGCATTAGATCGGCAACTGGACATTATGTTCGCAGAAGGACTGGAGGCCCGGTTCGCCCGTCATGCTCGTTTGGCCGAAATGACCAGAACATGGGCTGTGGAGCAAGGGTTCACGCTCTTTGCTGAAGAGGGGTACGCCTCCCCCACTGTAACCTGTGTGGAGAACACGCGCGGTATCTCTGTGGCGGATTTAAACACCTTCCTCCAACAACGGGGTATGACCATTTCCAACGGGTATGGGAACTTAAAGGAGAAAACCTTCCGCATTGCTCACATGGGTGAGACCACTGAATCCGATATGATGACGCTGTTCGAGTCCATCAATACATGGTTGGCAGGTCAGGCATAAATGGACGACGAACGGGTGTACATTGGTTTAGGGACCAATCTCGGGGATCGCTGGCGCAATATTTTGCGTGCAATTGAAGCGTTGCGCTCTGTAATGGAAGTGGATCGGGTTAGCCCTGTGTATGAGACGGCTCCCTGGGGGTATGTGGATCAGCCGCCATTTTTCAACGCGGTTGTGGAGGGACGGACGGATAAAGAGCCCTTAGCGTTGTTGGATGAGTTAAAGCGCCTGGAGAATGAACTGGGGCGCCGGCCATCGTTCCGTTACGGCCCTCGGGTGATAGACCTGGATTTGCTCCTGTACGGGAGCCGAGTACTTGTGCACCCGCGCTTGGTTCTGCCCCACCCCACTATCCCTGAACGGGCTTTTGTACTGGTTCCCCTGGCCGATCTCATTCCGGATTTCGTTCATCCGGTTCTAAAGAAACGCATTTCAGAGATGCTCGCGGAAGTGGACACTTCAACCGTGTGGCCTGCAGTGCGATAATACTCGCAGGCCACACGGGTTTAACTGCTGGCACTGGTATAATGTAGGGTGGCATAGCGCCAGAACAGACTGCTCACAAGTAAGATGATAACGGCCATGAGCATCGCGGTTAACGCGGATCGGGGCGTTACACGGCCCAAAAGGGCCTCCGCGGGTACTGTGGTGATAAAGGCGATGGGAATAACAAACGTAAGCACCCAGCGGACTGTTTGCGGGTAAATGTCAATGGGGAATCTTCCTGCCTCATATACAGACCAGATGAGTTCAATGATGTTTGTGACGTTAACGAACCAGAAGGACAAGGTAACCAGAATCAAAAGCAAACTGTAGAGGATAATT
This sequence comes from uncultured Anaerolineae bacterium, assembly GCA_964402285.1. Classification (GTDB taxonomy): domain Bacteria; phylum Chloroflexota; class Anaerolineae; order JAADDB01; family JAADDB01; genus CAYPUG01. Next base: position 14,209 of record CAYOAZ010000050.1, read on the forward strand.
CCCCCCGCAAGCAACAATGTGAGAAAAGCGAGTACGCTCAGAAACCGGGGCTGTACATTCAGGCGCCAAAGGGCATACAGTGCAACCCCCAAGCCGGCTATTACATCCCCTAAATGTCGAAAGTGCACAATGCGAGTTGTGGCCAGGAATTGGGAGTTCACCGGTTTAAGCAGGATAAAGTCCATAGTACCCATGCGGATGTGTTCTACAATCTGCTCCAGGTTGGGACGGAAAAACATCTCGATGGTTCCGTCAAAGAAAATATAAAGCCCCAGTACAATAACCGCTTCCCACATTGTCCAGGTTCCCAAGTGATCCCGGTGGGCAAAGAGCACCCATATGGCGACGAGTTGCCAGGCGGTTTGGGTGATCGCGATGATAATTTGACCGATAAATGCGGCTCGATATTCCAACTCAAGCGCTAGAGAGTTCGCGATGAATACCCTCCACAGTGTGAAATAACGCAGCGCGCGCTTCCACCATTGTGTGGCTCTGTATTTCGGTATAGGTCGTGTCTGACGCAATTCCATAATTTCCTCAACCTTGTCAAAAACTTTGTCGGCAAAGGGTGTCCGATACGTAATGATGGAATTTCAGGCTCCAAAGGCCGCGTAAACGCGCAAACCGCGATTCCAAATAATGTGCATAAGCCCGAAGAAGAGCACAGTCCACGCCATGGCTACAGCAAACGTAATCGCCCACTCCTCTTGCGGCAATTTCCCCACGATAATTTCTAGAGGCAAGGATAGGGTGAACCGGAAGGGGAGCCAGCGAATAATGCGAAGGACCTGTGTGGGGAACAGAGAAAGGGGGATAATGTAGCCCGAGAACAAAATTCGGAATTGGTACCATATGGTCACAAAGGGCGTTGCTTCAGAGATCCAAAATGCGGAAAGGGCGATGGCAGTTTGCATGAAGAAGGTGAGCATGTATGCAATGGCGAGCGCTGCAAAGAAGGCGAGTAGCGCGATAGGACGCAGGTCGTAATGAACGCCAGGGACCAGTAAAGTGACAACAATGATTGGGGGCAAATAAATTGGTAGGCGGAGGGGTTTGGTGGGAATTGCCCGCAAGCCAAAGTGCCACAGGGGGTGAAACGGTTTTAGCAGGAGGGGGTTCAGTTCGCCGCGGCGAATCGCTTTCGTCATTTCCCATCCGTGCCATGTGGATACGACCTGCATCACGAGGAGATTGGCCATGTAATAGGCAATGAAGTCGCCTGAGGTGTACCCCCCAATAGGCCCTGATGTGGAAAGGTGGACCCATGCAGCCATCATCACCAGGGGAACAGTCGAAGCGAGAATCCAAATGAAGATAACAATGCGATACTCCAACGCCCTTGCCCAGTGAACAATAAGGATGATCTTGATTTTGCGGTACAACCACTTTAACGCTTCCACCGGATCCCTCTTGTAGATTATGGAGTGTTCTGGGAACTCTTGCACTTCTAGACCGCGCTATTTGCCTCTTTATCCGCGGTTTGGAAGAGTAAGGCAATAATCTCCTCTACAGGGGGTTCAACAATAGTTACATCCGCCACATTGAATTTTGTCAGCAATTGGGCGGCGCGGGTAGCGGCTTCTGCCCGAGGGGCATTGATAGTGGCCCGGATGCCTTCATAATGCACTACCTCGCCATAGGGTTCCAATGCAGAGCGAGGGATAGGGGATTGAAAAGTAATATGAAGCACTTTGTAAGGTGCCATTTGTTCGACCAGGTTCTTCAGGTTGCCATCGTACAAAATATGACCGTGGTGAATAACGATAATACGGTCGCACAAGGCAGTAACATCGGCCATGTAATGGGAAGTAAGAAGTATCGTAGCACCAAAGCGACGGTTGTATTCAGCGATGAATTCGCGAATTTTAGCCTGCGTTGTTACATCAAGTCCTATTGTGGGTTCATCCAGAAACAGCACTTGAGGGCGATGGAGTAGAGCAGCCGCCAGTTCGCACTTCATTCGTTCACCCAGGCTGAGTTTTCGTACCTGTTTGGTGAGTAAAGGCCTAAGGTTTAGCATGTCATCCAGTTCAGCCAAAGTGCGTTCGTATTCGTCATCCGGAATTTCGTAGATGGCTTTGTTAACCAGGAAGGAATCACCTGCTGGCAAATCCCACATGAGTTGATTCTTTTGTCCCATAATGAGGGTGATTTGGCGGAGAAAGTCTTTCTCGCGTCGGTGGGGGGTATATCCAAGAACCGAAACCTCACCCGCTGTTGGGTAGAGAAGTCCGCTGAGCACTTTGAGGGTGGTCGTTTTCCCCGCTCCGTTAGGGCCTAAGAAGCCGATAATCTCCCCGGGGCGAATACGGAAGGAGATATCGTCGACGGCTTTTATGTACGTGTATTTGCGGTGAAAGAAAGACGTTACCGCCCCCCAAAAGCCCGGCGGCCGATGGTGAACCTGATAATATTTCTTTAAGCGGTGTACTTGGATGGCAAAATCGTCTGGTTTCATAACCTATTTGTGGACCACAGGCATGGCTCCACATGCGGAACGCGTGTGGAGGTGAAATGCACATTTGATTGTCGTGAACAACTTGTTGATTGAAGGCCTCATCTTACAAACAAATCATTATCTTGTCAAGTAACATTATAAACTTCTCGGCGACTTTTGCCAACTGGTTCCCTTTTTGTAGCACATCACGGGTTGGCACCTTCAATCCCCTGTTCTATCCAGACGCCTGGAGTTCTTCCAGGTGAAGAGTCATTCTGTGTCCAAATCCATTCAAGTTGGGGGATGTCGAGTATATGCGTTTATATAACTTGTGGCGGCCCTGGATGTCAAATGATCTGGGGCCTATG
>CAYOAZ010000051.1:0-10051 GCA_964402285.1 uncultured Anaerolineae bacterium
ACCGGACGATTCCCCGGCCAGAGTCCGTAGGGGAAACGCGAACTCTGGCCGGGTTCTTATTAGGTAAGGATGCTGGCGTTTATTTTTCGACTTCCACGAAGTGAATCCACTCGTCTCCGTCGTTGTTACAACTCAGGTAGAAGTCTGCACCCCCTACTCCGACAGGCAGGCTGTTGTTAAATCGGGCTTGTACCCGGAATACCGCAGTTTTCCAGCGACGGCTGTTCTCCTTTTGGATGCGACCTGCGAGGTGAACTTTGTTATCTGTGCCGCGATAGTACAGGCTCCACGTGTCCGTGCCGTGATCCCAATAGGTTACTTTGATACGGACAATGTGATCACCGCTGAGAAAATCTGACGAGACGTCGAAGAACATGTATGGATTGCCCGATCCTTGGTCTGTACGCCGCACAACCCAGGCTTCCTTGCCCGGTGGCAACTCTGGGTTATAGGGATGGGTGTTATTCCCCAATGTCTTCACGCGTTGGTCGTTGGTTTCGGGCACGGTGCGACCGCCTGGCAGGTCATTTCGCTGGTCCATAAAGAATCCATAGTTCCCCCACTGAGGATTGTGGTGAGGTGCTGCTGTGTAGCTCCCCTGACATTGGAGAGGAAGCCATGGATCACGGTGCTCGCGCAGGGCTACCCACGCGCTCGGTGATGTTTTTGCTGTGACACCGAGGAACTGAGCAGCCCACCGGAATGGTTCCAGGTTTTCCCAGCGCGGGGTCCCTGCGGAAGTGCGCACCAGGGGGGCGGCTACTCGCAGGTACACGGGATGTTTGTTCAGCACGTTGTACACACCCCACCAGATGAGGGTCGGGGTACAAGTCTGTTGTTCGTATGCTTCCCAGGCTGTAGGCACGATGTTCCAGTACAGGAGCGGGTAATCGTACCAGCCGCACATAGGACAAGCAGGATGGTTCATGTACAGAACGCCTTCCCCATCCGGATACATAAGGTTTAAGGAGAGACCTTCGCCCAGGTTTAGCGCGTGGTTGCTGATTTCGCGCCGTTCTGCGGGGGAGAAGGTGGTGGCGCCGGTCTGCTGCATGAGGGCTTTAAGTAGACGTCCCTGGTCATCGGAGAAGGCTTCGTAATACCATGTGCCAACCTTGTTCACGTAGTCAATCCACAGGTCGCTGGTAAGCCCGGCTTCCCGCAGAATGGCCAGATCCGCGCTTTCGGTTGCAGCACGTGTTTCGCCGTAGATACCTGTGCCAATGGCGACGAATTCGACCCTGGGATCGTTTTTGTACTTCTCACCTAGTGCGTAGATCAGCCGGCGGTATCGGTCTTGGAAGTATGGACTGATGTAGTTGGGTATCGCTTTCCATGTACGCCCTGTACCAGGACAACGATATCCAAGGTTGCGAATAAGTACGGCTTTTTCATCTTCCCGCAGGTAGGCGGGCAGATCCCGGTCCCCTGCACACCCTCCCTCGAAGACACTGACGAAGAATGCTCCTTTAAGGCCGTAGGCTTGGAGTTTGGACAGCCAGTTGTCAATGACACCGAAGGTGTACTGGTCCTTTTCGTTTTCCAGTTGCGACCAATGGAATGAGGCCAGGGAGCCTGCGGTACCGAATTGGGATCGATTGTGCCCCTGGTAATCATATGCCAGGTACACACCAGGATGTCGTACGCCTTGCCAACTGTCCGCGCCCGGGGTGAGGACCCGCGTGGGAATGGGAGTGGCGGTTGGGGCGGGAGGTATGGGCGTCGGTGTAGGCCGTGGGGTGCCACCGGGACGTGTGGGTGTTGGCTGAGGGCTAGGTGTAGCCGCAGGCGGTGTCAGTGTAGGCGGCTGGTATGTAATTTCCAGGATAGGGCGAAGGGTGACGTTGGGGTATTCGCTACTGGTGAATCGATATTGACTCTGTACGCCCCCCGCGGCGCTAAAGCCCTGGATAATCAAACCATGGTTACTTTCCGGATCTTGGATCCACTGGAGCAGGGCCTGAGTGACGTCAATACTCACCCATCGGTACACTTCGTTGAAAGTGACTTCGCCCACTGGGGTGGTCTCACGGTCTTCAAGGCCAAAGGCGCCCGGTTCCATCCATTCTTCTGTAGCCGAGGCCATGTACCAGGTAGCTTCCTGTTCTTCCCAGGGGCGTTTTAACATGTACGCTTTCAGGCGGATGGGGGCATTTCGGTTACGGGACGCGCAGTAAAGTTTTAAGCGGGCCTGGACAATGCGAGAAAGGGGCGGTATACGTCCCTGTACATCAAAGGCGATAAGCAGTTCGTGAGTTGGCCCATACGCGTCCTGGGTGCGGACAACGATGAACGCATCGTTGCCAAAGTTACGAGTTTTGTACCAGCGGCTGATGTACGTATCTGTGGTGTTCTTCTCCGTTTGGGCTTGAATTTGCAAGGTCTCCGGGGGACCGTAATAGAAAGGCGTTGGCGAAGGAGTAAAGGTGGGTGTGGGAGTAGGGGTGTTTGTTGGCGTTGGTGTTAAGGTGAACGTGGGCGTAGGAGTGAGTGTCCCCGCGGGCGTAGGTGTAGGTAATGGGGAGTCGGACATGGTGGGAGTAGGTGTTGGAGTAGGAGTTGGCGTTGGCGTCGGCAAGATGATGGGTTCCCGGTAGGTAATGTCCAATCGCGGTCGGAGGTCAGGCCGCGGGTATTCACTGCTCAGGAAGGTATGCTGAACCTGGGTGCCCAGGCTGAAGGCCTGAACGATTAGGCCGAAGTTGGTATCTGGCTGCGTTTGCCAGGCTCGCACAGCATCGGTCACGTCGAGTTCGACCCATGTGTGAGTGCGATCCACGAGGACTTCGCCGACCGCAGTCGCATCCCGATCTTCAGGTCCGAATGCGCCGGGTTCTTGCCACTCGTCATCTTCACTGGCTCGATACCAGGTGGCTTGGAGTTCCTCCCATGGACGGAGTAGACGATAGGCTTTCAGTTGTATGGGAGCGTTGCGGTTGCGCGATGCGGAGTAAAGCCGTAATGTGGCTTGTGTAATCTGGGCATCCTCAGGAATGGGAGGCATGTGGAAGAAGAAGATCCCTTGGTGGGTGGGACCTCCTCCATCTTCAGTGCGAATGAAGATGAAGGGATTCTGTCCAAAGTTTTGGGTTTTGTACCAGCGACTTATGTAGGTATCCGCGACGAGATCGGTGTTTTCCGTTTCCTGGATGCTTACTGTGATAGGGGTACCATAGAGGATGGGTGTGGGTGTAGGCGTCACCGGCGGGGTGGGGGTAGGCGTATAAGTGTTAGTCGGTGTAGGCGAGGGGGTAAATGTGGGCGTGGGCGTAGGTGTGGCAATAATGTAGTCCAACACAAGTCGGGGGCGTAGAGGGATGTGGCGATCCTCGCTGCTCAGGAAGGTGTGTTGTACTGCAGGGTTGCCCTGGACGACAAACCCCTGAATGATGATGCCGTAATTTGGCGCCTCGCCTCCATGCCATTTACGCACGGCGTCGGTGATATCTAAGGAAAGCCAGGTATGACTTTTTTCCAGGATGACTGAAGAGAGTGGGGTAGGATCCCGGTCTGTTTCCCCTAAAGCGCCAGGCACTTCCCACGGTTCCTCCCGGGAAGCCGTGTAAAAGGTGGTAATGTGTTCCTCCCAACGGCGGCGGAGGAGATAAGCCCGGAATTCACCGGGTACTTCTCGGTTGCTGGCCGCGGAGTAGAGTTCCAGGCGGGCGTTTTCAATGATGGCGTTTTCCGGTAAGAAGGAAAGGTCAAAACGCAGAAGGGCCTCTAAAGTGACGCCGTATTTGTCTTCCCCGCGAATGCGCAGGTAAGTTTCATCTCCGTAATTGGTATAACCGTTCGGCCACCAGCGCTCAATGTAGGTGTCCTCCACTCCCTGGTAGCCGTCTGTACCTTCCTGAAGGACGATGTGTCGTGGACCGTACATGGACGTAGGGGTAGGGGTGATGGTTGGGGTAGGCGTCTCCGTGGGAGTGGGCGTGGCGGTTGGTGTGTTCGTGGGGAGGGGGGTATACGTAGGTGTGGCATTTGGCGGCGGAGAGATGGTGGGCAAGGGGGCGTTTCCTTCATAGCGAAGTACCATACCGCGTTCACCCACAATCCAAATGTGGTTGGGATCCAGGACGTACAGGCTAACCGGCACACTATCCCCCGGCAATTGTTGGACTTCCCACGTGCGTCCACCGTCGTCGGTGGTAAGGAAGATAACCTTAGCGCTGATACGTTTTCCTGTGCCGTCCGCTGAGGTGGTGCACTGGAACCAATAGTTGGGCGGGTAGGGACATTGGGCGCCTACAGCGTAACCATGTTGGGTGTCCAGAAATTGGACGTCCATGACGTGAATGTTTTCTTCCACTTGGGCATAATGCCATGTGGTGCCCCCATCTGTGGTGTAATATATGCGCCCGTAGTTGGCTGCCACCCAACCGTGGTTCGCGTCTACGAAATCCACTTGATGTACGTGGATACCTGGTGCGAGGTCCGGTCGGGAGCGCTGCCAGGTGATGCCCCCGTTGAAACTGCGCACGAAAAGACCGCCTCCTGAGACCGAGGCCACCGCGTAGCCGTACCACTGATCGTTAACGTGGATCCAATCCATGCTCTCAGTGGACGCGCCCCAAGGAGCGGGATCGCCCATACCGGCGATCCATGTCTGGCCTCCGTCGGTGGTGCGCAGGAGGTGACCAGCCGTGGGGCTCGTACCAATCCAGCCGTAGCGACCGTCAGGGGATATGAAGACGTCGAATTGTGGTTTGTCATGGCCGGACCGTTGGATTTCCCATGTTTGAAAGCCGTCTACTGTGTGGAGAATGCGTCCCAGGTCACCGACAGCCCAGCCTTCGTAATCGGAAATCATGTGAATGCCGCGCATAGCCCGTAATTCCAACAATTTGGGCGGTTGGGTGTACATCTCCTGCCATGTGCGTCCACCATCTGTCGTGCGCAGAATGGAGCCCCGGTAGCGCGAGTTGGTGCCGTACCACAGGGGTTTGTTGGATTCTCCAACCGCGTACCCTACCAGCGCGTTGACAAAGTGGACGTCTTTGAGCCAGTTATTCATGTTCGTGTAGAGAAGTTCCCATCCGTCTGAAACAGTGCTCAGCGGTGTTTCGGTGTCTGCTGTGGACAATCCCCACGTGAGAATGATGGTGACTAGCAATAGGAAAAGCACTGTACCGAAACGTCGTGAGTGTTTCATAAAGCGGCCTCCTCTTAATCTGCGATGCCATGGGCGTTGTGTGCCGGAATTTTCCCTATTCCTACGATATATGTCAAGTATGGCTTCGTCCATCCCTCCGAAGTCCTACTAAAACCAGGCCATACATAGACCGGAAAAGCGTCTGTGGAGGATGTCGACTGTTTGGCAAGCCCTCCTCCCTGAAGCGTCGCGTGCACATACTTGTTCTTTCCTTTGGGTCCTCATATAATACAAACGAATTACTTACCTCCCACGTTACGGAGACATACCCATCATGCGTTGGACGCAGACACCTATTCGCACTCAACGCGAGCGCCCGGACACCTCTCTGCCCGGCCTTGCGTACCTGTTACAAGCCCACCTGATTCACCCCATCGCGGCCGGTGTGTACGATTGGAACGTGTTGGGCACTGCTGTGCGTGACCATCTCATCCGCCGAATCTCGACTCACCTGGAGCGCGAGGGGATTGCTTTGACATCGCTGATGCCGTGGCGGGAATCGGGGACTCCTGTTCCTTTGAACACGGACTTGCCCACCTCTTCCTCATCGCTTTTGCCCGCACCGTGGTACACCCCTGCCTTGTTGGCACGAACAGCAGAGACGGTCACTTCTTATAAGCACTTGCCGCGTCACCTGGCCGCGCTGGGGCCCGTCTACCGCGAGGAACCCCGGACCCGTGGCGGGCTCCTGCGCGCCCGCGCGTTCACCCTGGTAGAGGGGATTTCCCTGGCCGCAGACATCCCTCAAGCCCATGAGGGACATGCCCTTTGGCTCCACATGTGGGAGGATGTTCTGGCCGCGGCGGACGTGCCTCTGGTGCGCGGCCTGCGTCCGGATGCAAGTGGTCACCTGGCGGACGCTTTTCTCTGGCCCCACGAGAGCGGGGATACCGAGTACCTGTACTGTTCGCACTGTGATCAGTGGTATCATCCCGACGTAGCCCCTTTCCTTCGGGATCCCTCTTCCGAGGAGGAAATGCTTCCCGTTCGGGAGGTGGCCACGCCTCACTGTGCTACCATTGAGGACTTGTGCGCGTTTCTGGATGTGGAGCCGCGACGAACAGCCAAAGCGATGTTCTTAGTAGCGGGGGAGAAGGTGGGTGTTATCGCAGTTGTCCGGGGGGACACGGACTTGAGTTTGGCTAAAGTGCGGCGCCTTGTTGGGCCTGTGCCCCTGCGCCCTGCTACAGAGGCGGAGATTCGCTCCTGGGGGGCAGAGCCGGGGTACGGTTCGCCCATTGGCACCCGAAACGCGCTTGTTATGGTGGACACTCTTGTTGCGGAAACGCCCAATTTGGTGGCCGGGGCGAACAAACCTGGGTATCACTTGCTGAACACCAACGTGGGTCGGGATTATAAGCCGCATGTGGTTGGGGACATTGCTCGTGCTCCAGAGGGCGCGCGCTGTCCCGTGTGCGGCAAGCCATACGAACGCCGGCCCGCGTGGGTTCTTGCCAGTGTGTCCCATCCCTTCCACTCGCGATTGCGAGTTCTCACTCCGGTACCGGAGTTTGCTCCGGCGCTGAAGGCGGTGGCATCGCCCTTGCCCGTGGGCACGTATCTCAACGCGGCGGGACGTCCAGAGACGCCTTGGGTTGTGCGGGCCACCCTGGGCATTGACCGGGTGATCGCCGCGGTCGCGGAGACGCATTACGATGACCGGGGACTGACCTGGCCCTCATCCCTGGCTCCATGTGATGTCCACCTGGTGCTTCTCCCCGCGCGCAAAGATCCGTCCGTTGCCGAACGCGCGGAGCGCCTTTACCAGGAGTTGCGAAGCGCGGGACTGCGGGTGCTCTTCGATGACCGGGATGAGCGGGCCGGGGTGAAGTTCAACGATGCGGACCTCATTGGTTGCCCCTGGCGCGTTACCATCAGCGCGCGTACGCTCCGGCAGGAAAGTGTGGAAGTCAAACCCCGCTCTGGAGAACCATTTTTGGCGCCCTTGCAAACCATAGTGCAGACCCTCCAAGGAAAGGAAGGTGAGGCATGAGAGTTCAGGTAGACGGCCTGCCCATGTATGTGGCCGTGCGTGGACACGGTCCGGCCATCACCCTCGTCCACGGATTTCCTCTTAATCACCGCATTTACGACACCCAATTTCGGGCCCTTTCTCACACGTACCGGGTTATCGTTCCTGATCTGCGCGGCTTTGGCAAGACCCCATTCCATGGTAACGAGATTACCATTGACACGTACGCGGACGACGTGGCCGCAGTTCTGGACGCATTGCATGTGGAGCAGACGATTCTCGCGGGACTCAGCATGGGGGGATACATCGCGTTCGCGTTCTGGCGACGCCATCCCGAACGGGTGAAGGGCTTGGTGCTCCTGGCCACCCGGGCTCAGGCCGACACGGAAGAAGCACGTCAGAACCGCTTTCGCACGATTGAGCAGGTTCAGAAGGATGGATTAGAGCCTTTAATAGAGGGGATGATTCCTAAGTTGCTGGCCCCGTCCACCCTGCGGGGAAAAGCCCACGTGGTGCGCAAACTGCAGCACATCATGCACTGTTCCACGGTGGAGGGCGTGGTGGCTGCACTGCGCGCGATGGCCCATCGCCCGGACAGTCGCCCCACTCTGGGCACTATTACCGTTCCCACCCTGGTGGTCGCCGGCCGTGAAGACGCGCTTATCCCTCTGGCCGATGCTGAGGACATGGCTCTTGCCATTCCCGACGCTCGTCTGCGGGTGTTGGACCAGGCCGGTCACCTAGTGACAATGGAGCGGCCGCGCATGACTGCACGGTTGCTCGCTGAGTTTGCCCATGACGTGTGGGGCTAGCCCCCCACGTTCGATTTCAATGTCTTTCATTTCTTTCACCCTCCAGGAGGAGCAGCCATGAGTACGACAAAGACGCCGTTGTGGGTTCCCTCAGAGGAGAGGAAATCTCAGGCCAATATCACTGACTTCATTCGCCAGGTCAATGAGGCCCACGGTCTTGCCCTGAGGACGTACCAGGACCTTTACCAGTGGTCCATTGAGCACATTCCCGAATTCTGGGCAACCATGTGGGACTACGCGGGGATCATCGCGTCCCAGCCTTATGAACAGGTGGTGGATGACCTGAACAAGTTTCCGGGCGCGCGTTGGTTCGTGGGCGCGCGGCTGAACTTCGCGGAGAATTTGTTACGCTATCGGGATGATCACCTGGCCTTTATTTTCCGCAATGAGGCGGGAATGCGTCGTACCATGACGTACGCGGAGGTGTATGAGACGGTTGCCCGCCTGGCCGCCGCGTTGCGCGAGATGGGTGTGAAGCCCGGAGACCGGGTCATTGGTTACATGCCCAATATTATTGAGACGGTTATTGCTATGCTTGCCACTACCAGCCTGGGGGCCACTTGGTCCTCCAGCGCAACGGACCTGGGCGCGCAGGCCGCTCTGGATCGGTTTGGGCAATTGGAGCCCAAGGTCATGTTTACGGCCAACGGTTATTTCTACAAGGGCAAACACTTTGACACGTTGGGCAAGGCCGCGACCGTTGCCAGCAATATTCCCTCCCTGGAACGGGTCATTGTGGTTTCCTACACCACCGACCGCGCGGATGTTTCTCAAGTGCCCAAGGCTGTGCATTGGGCCGATCTCCTGGGCGATGGGGAAGCCCCTCCTCTGACGTTCGAGCAAGTGCCTGCGGATCAGCCTCTATACATTATGTTCTCCTCGGGGACTACAGGGAAGCCCAAGGCGATGGTCCAGGGAGTAGGCGGGGTGCTCATTAATCACTTGAAAGAACTCATTCTGCACACGGACCTGAAACGGGAGGACCGAATTGTCTACATCACTACGCCCAGTTGGATGATGTGGAATTGGCTGGTCAGTTCCTTGGGTGTGGGTGCAACTGTGGTCCTGTGGGACGGTAATCCCAATTACCCGGACTGGCGTACCATGTGGCGCATGATGGAGGAGGAGGGGGTAACGGTCTTTGGCACCAGCGCGACTTACCTCCATTTCCTTCTCAAAGAGGAAGCCGCGCCGGGCCGGGAGTTTGATCTCAGCGCGTTGAAAGAGATTTCTCAGACGGGGTCCGTGCTTTCACCCGAGGGGTTCCGCTATGTATATGAAGGGATCAAGGAGGATATTCACCTGAACTCCATCTCTGGTGGCACCGATATCAACGGTTGTTTTGCCGCGGGAAATCCTATTAGCCCGGTGTACGTGAGTGAACTCCAAGGCCCGGCCCTGGCCATGAAGGTCAAAGCCTACGATGAGAACGGTAACCCCGTGTGGGACCAGGTGGGGGAACTGGTGTGCGAGGCGCCCGCGCCTTCTATGCCCCTGTACTTCTGGAATGACCCGGACAATGAGCGGTATTTGAACGCGTACTTCCGGTATTACACCCACAAGCGGGTGTGGCGTCACGGCGATTACATTATGATTCACAGTGACACTGGGGGCATCACTTTCTTCGGCCGCTCGGATGCCACGCTGAAGCCGTCAGGGGTGCGCATTGGCACCGCGGAGATTTACAATATTGTCGAGCAATTGGAGGAAGTCGCGGACAGTCTTGCCGTGGGCCAGAACTGGAAGGGGGACCAGCGGGTGATCCTTTTTGTCAAACTGGCGCCCGGGCACACCCTGACCGAGGAACTTAAACAGAAAATCCGCCGCGAACTGCGGGAGAAGGCCTCCCCCCGGCACGTGCCTGCGCTTATCCTGGAAGCGCCCGACATCCCGTATACCTTTAGCATGAAGAAAGTGGAAATTGCGGTTTCCAACATCCTCAACGGCCGGCCAGTCACCAACCGGGGTGCGCTCATCAATCCCGAATCCCTGGACTACTTCGAACAGGTGGCAAAGGAATTAAAGGAGCCTACGCAGGGCTGAACCGCTTGCAGGGCGGCTTAAGGCGCACGGGGCTAAAGCGAACTCTCGGGCCGGACCCGCTGCCCGAGG
>CAYOAZ010000052.1:0-22373 GCA_964402285.1 uncultured Anaerolineae bacterium
ATTTCCCCCCTGCTTTCCCTTCTGCTATACTGTTCTCATGCTCAACCGTGTGCAGGTGGCAGGAACAGCGGGGGCGGGCTACGTGATCAAACTGGACGTCTTCGAAGGCCCCCTGGAATTATTACTCTATCTCATCGAACGCCAGGAACTGGACATTACTGCGGTCTCCATTGCGCGGGTGACTGACCAGTACCTGGAGTACATCGCGCGCGCGGAGAACGTCTCCCCAGGGCTCATGGCTGACTTCATCGCGATGGCGGCCCGGCTCCTACAGATAAAATCCCGCGCGCTGCTGCCTCGCCCCATGCATGAGGAAGAGGAAGAAGAAGACCCTGCAGAGGCTCTGGCCCGACAATTGCGCGCGTACCGGCAATTTCGGATGGTGGCCCAGTACCTGAGTGAACGGGAAAAGGAACACCTGCGCGCGTACGTGCGGGTAGCGCCGCCGCCCGCGCTGGAAAAACGCCTCGAAAAAGGGGACCTCACCCTGGCCGACCTGATCGCGGCCATGCGTCGGGTATTGGAGGAACAGGAAGACATTCCCGTTGAAGCCACCGTTGTTACACCCTACACCGTCACCATCCAGGACAAAATCCGTGAACTTCGGGATGTCCTGCAGCGTAACACTCGCATTGCCTTGACGCACATATTGCGGCGCAGTCGCCACCGCCAGGAGATCATCGTCACCTTCCTTGCTGTCCTCGAACTCATCAAGCAGGGCGAGGTCGATGTGCGACAAAAAGGTCTCTTTGGGGAAATTGAAATCGTTCGAGTGGGGGAACAGGAACCCAAAATGGAACACTGATGTTTAATCGCTATTTCTAAACTTCGAGGTGCCTATGTTATCCCTGGACAGTTTGCACGTATTCGTCATAGCCGCAGAGACAGAAAACTTCTCTCGAGCCGCGCGACGCCTGCACATGAGTCAACCGGCCGTAAGCCAACACATCCAGGCCCTGGAAAAGCACCTGGGAGTCTCCCTCTTCGAACGCCACGGCCGCAGAATCCGACTAAGTCCTGAAGGGGAAGCCCTGCTCCCTTTGGCACGAGAACTTTTACGTGCCAGTAAACACATGGAAGAGGTGGCATTCACCCTCTCCGGTAAAATTGTGGGACACCTCATAGTCGGGTGTTCGACCACTTCCGGGAAATACGTGCTTCCACGCTTATTGGCCATGTACCGCCAGAGATATCCCCTGGTGAAGGTAACGGTACGAGTAGCCCCGCGCGAGCAAGTGGTTGAATGGCTTCTGGCCGGAGAAGTGGACATGGGCATAATGAGCGCGCGTTTACAACGCCGTCGGCTACACTACCGCCGCTTCTTTGAGGACGAAATAGTATTAGTTGTACCGGTTCACCACCCATGGGCTGAACGTAGGTATATCTCTCCCCAAGAACTGTATCAAGAACGTTATGTCATGCGTGAATCCACATCAGGCACGTACATGGCCGTCAAAGAGGCCCTCGATCTAGTGGGTATGGATGTAGAACAACTGGAGACAGTGCTTACCCTGGGGAACTCAGAAGCGGTCATCATGGCCGTGGAAGAGGGAATTGGTTTAGGATTTGTCTCTCGAGTGGCCGCGGAACGGTGCGTAGCCCTGGGACGTGTGCGCATTTTGCCCATCGAAGGCGTCACAATGAAGCGGTGGCTCTACTTGGCCTACAGCAGTGGATTACCGAACACCCCGGCCCTGCACGCATTCTGCCAATTTCTGGAAATGATAGATCCCAACCACGAGTGCATTTACCCTCGCTGGCGTGCCTTACACTGGGAAGAAGAAACTGTAGAAGCCACTGAAGAAAATCCGTTAGACGAAAATGAAAACATGTTGGAAGACATCGAATAACCTCACTGGTTCCCACTCGCCAGACTTCTCTGCAATGTTGCTCTCCGATCTCCCCGTTGTTATAATTCTTGGTTGTGATTATAAAGAGAACGCCCGACAAACCTTGGGAAGGCAAGGTTTGCACATTGTGGCTTAAAAAACAAAAATCGCACACCAAAATCAAAGGCTACACGTAAACCAATACCCAGCCGATTGAAATACATGTGGGCGAACATACAATACTAGGTATTCCTCTGGCGCAGACCCCATGCCTGCGTCAGATATCATTCACTGCACCATGTGCAGTTATAAAGAAGTGAGGGTCCTATGGCAAAACAAACTGAAGAGTTAGCATGGCGAGTTGGTGGCCCCCAAGGTAGCGGGGTCGACACGGCGGCCGGTATCTTTCAAAGGGCGTGTGCCATTGGTGGCTTGCACGTCTTCGGTCGCCGTGAGTATTACTCCAACATTAAAGGGCGCCATAGTTACTATGACGTCCGGGTAGCGCACCACCCCCTCACCACCCATCGCGAGAGTGTAGACCTCCTAACCACATTCGAACCCGAAAGCCTCACTCGACACGCGATGGCGGTTGTACCCGGCGGTGCTATCATCTTTAATTCCAAGGATGCAAACGTCGCTTTCTCGCGTCTCATTTACTTGGAAAACCGCATTCGCGCTGACATTGAGGCCTACCTCGATGCCAAAGGCTTGCCGAAAACAACTGCTGGCTTGCTCGAGGATGCAAAGCAGCGCGGCGTGCAGGTATACTCCGTTCCCTACGACGAGATTACCAAGGAGTTGGGCAAGCGCTTGGGGGTTCCCAAGGCCATTGCCGACCGCACGCTCAACACACTAGCCGTTGCCATTTCGGCCGCACTGTTAGAGTTCCCCAAAGAATACGTTATTAAGGGAATCGAAAAAACTTGGCCTGGTCGGCAGAAAATCATCGACATGAACATCCAGGCCGTTGAGTTGGCCTATGAATATGTCAGGGAAAATCTGGACACAGAACACTTCCAATTTCGCATGGATGTGGAAGCAGAACACCCGCCCCGTTTACTTCTTAACGGCAACCAGGCAGTGGCATTGGGCAAAATGGCAGGCGGTATGACCTTCCAATCCTATTATCCCATTAGCCCGGCCACAGACGAGAGTTTCTTCCTGGAAGCGAACAACACCTTCCCGCTGCGCAATGGCCAGCAGGGCAATGTGGTAGTGGTTCAGACGGAAGACGAGATCTCGGCCATTGGCATGGCGCTGGGAGCAGCACTTGCAGGAGCCCGCGCGGCCACAGCCACCTCAGGCCCTGGCTTCGCGCTGATGACCGAGATGTTCAGTTGGGCTGGAGCCAACGAAACCCCTGTGGTCATCACCATCTACCAGCGTGGAGGGCCCTCCACAGGTATGCCCACCCGTACAGACCAGGGTGACCTGCTCTTTGCCATCCGTGGCGGCCAGGGTGACTTCCCGCGCATTGTCATGGCTTCTGGATCCTTAGAAGAAGCCTTTTACGACGCAGCGCAGGCGTTTAACTACGCGGAACGCTATCAGGTGCCTGTTGTCCACCTGGTGGACAAGGCTATGTCCAGTTACACCCAAACTGTAGACGTGTTTGACCTCTCCAAGGTAAAAATTGACCGCGGAGCCCTGTACAAACCGGGCCCTGACGCGGAACAGAGCACCAAGCCCTATCCACGTTTTCAATTCACCGAGACGGGCATTTCCCCGCGCCCCTTCCTGGGGCAACCAGGCGGGACGCATTGGTACACAGGGGTTGAGCACACAGTAGAAGGCCGGGTGAACGAGGACCCTGTTATTCGCGAGATGATGATGGAAAAGCGATGCAACAAGATTCAACTCGCGAAAAAGGAAATCCCCACCGAAGAGAAATTCCAGGTGTACGGGGATCCCAACGCTTCCTTCACCATTTTGACCTGGGGGTCCAACAAAGGAGCCATTCTCGAAGCCATAGAACGCCTAAAGAACGACGGAATTCCCGCTCGGCTCTTGCAAGTCCGCATCCTGTGGCCCTTCCCCGGCGAAGAGTTGATCCCTTACCTGGAAACGGCGAAACCCTCCGTACTGGTTGAAGCCAATTACACCGGACAAATGGCCCAACTCCTCCGCCAGGAGACCACCTACGATGTAGACCACCTGGTGGTGAAGTACAGCGGCCGTCCCTTCTCCGGCGAATCACTGTACGAAGTGTTCAAGAACATCGCCGCAGGTAAGGCAGATCAACGCATCGTCGTGCGCAATCCCATGGAGTAAACGAGCATAAGGAGGCAACCAATGGCAGTGGGAGCCAAACCCAAAATTTCGCCTAAAGTATATAAACCAGATTATCCGATTGACTGGTGCCCGGGGTGCGGTGACTACGGCATCATCAGCGCGCTACAACAGGCCCTTGCCCGCATGGGCGTACCCCGCCACCAGGTGGCCGTCTTCGGCGGCATCGGCTGCTCCGGCAAAGCCCAATATTACATGAACACCTACGGGATTCATACCCTGCACGGGCGTCCCGTACCCTTTGCCACCGGCGCACGCCTGGCCAACCCAGAACTGTACACAATTGTCGTCAGCGGTGACGGGGACAGCCTGGGCATTGGTGCGGGGCACTTCGTGGCCGCGGGCCGTCGTAACGTGAACCTGACGTACATCATGTTCAACAACGAAGTGTACGGCCTTACAAAGGGGCAGGCCGCGCCGACGCTGCCCCTGGGTATGCGGACTAAGGCCATGGCTGCGCCCAACATGCAAGGCGCGGTGAACGGCTTGATGCTAGCCTTGGCTACAGGGTACACGTGGATCGGCCGCGGATACGCATACGATATTCGCGGGTTAGCCGACCTCATGGTCCAAGCAATTCAACATCCTGGACTAGCGTTCCTGGACGTTATCCAGCCCTGCCCGACTTACAACGACATTCACACCAAGGAGTGGTATGCGGGGAAGGACATTGGGCGTCCGCGCTTGTACTCCTTGCAGGAAGAAGGGTATGACCCCGTGATTCCAGAAGGGGCCAGCCAGGAAGTAATGAACCAGAAAATGCTCCAATTCCTGCAAAAGGCCGCGGAATGGGATGATCGCATTCCCATCGGCGTATTTTGGGACAACCACAACATCTCCACGTTTGAGGACCGAATTGCCGAGCGGACCCCCGGCTACTTTGAAAATCCGCCGGGACGTCAACCCATCGCGGATGAAGATGGCACCACCTTGGTGGACCTAACGCCGGTCTTTGAAAAATTACTCATGGCATAAGAAACATTTGTGACAGAAAACAGGGCTCGCGTTTACTAACCCGAACGCGAGCCCTGTTTTTCCATGCTCCTCACTAATACACAAACTCCCGAATGTCATAATAGGAAACCTTAACTCCCCGTCCCCGAGCCCAGGACCGCAGGGCTTGGCGAAAACGCTGAATCTCCTGCCAAATCTCATCCTCACTCATCGGCCGAATTCCCGCCTCTGCCGCGTCATACACATACGGAGCATCCGGGGAAGCCACAAAGGGCGACGCGTACACGATGTCGTGTGCGTCTAACGGCATGGATTGAATAAGGGCCACGGTATCCCTAAAATGAAATTCACGGTATGTGTGCCCCCCTACCCCAACCATAAAGATTAAACCCACGGACACCCCACCAGCCTTAATCGTCCGCACAGCATCCAGAACATCGGCGGCTGTTCCCGGCTTGAGCAAAAAACGACGCAGAGGATCATGGCCTGTTTCCAGGCCCACATATACTCGCCGCAAGTGACGCTCGTGCATAGCCCGAAAGTCATCGGCGCTTTTGTGTAAAGCATCGGGGGCACTGATGAAGGCATATATTCCATCCAAAGACCACCCCTCACCAGCGCGGGCCACGGGCAACGCCCGCAACGTCTCCTCCAAAATAGGAAGCAGCACCCGTTGAGGGATAATCACCGCGTTCGCATCGGCTAGAAACACTGTACGTCGCATGTACAATCCACGGCCAAGAAACTCCTTCACCGCGGCCACGTGCTGGGCAAATTCCGGAGGGCGTTTAATACGAAAGGGACGGTCTCTGTAAAATGTACAAAAAGTGCACTTGTTATAGGAACAGCCCTCAGTGGCCTGCAACACCACCGCCATGTACTGGTCTGGCGGAAGAATGGGCACGGGCTTGTACACCTGTAAAAAACGCTCGCGCTCCGATTCCAGGCGCTTCAAAGTCCACGTGCTCACACGCTCCAACCATGCGTGAATTTCCTCGCGCGCCTGATCGGGCAATGAAGACACATCAAGGTGCCCACTCTCCCACCCCTCGTACACATCTCCGGCCAGATCGTACACACGGGCCAGCACTGCATTCCGTTCCTCAGGGTCCAGAAAACGAAATAACCGGCGCCAGGGTCGCTGAGGGTCCTGGCGTTTGGCCAATACCCGATTATCCAAAGAACGTCGATAACGCACTCGGTCCAGCCAGGCACCGACAAATCGACCCTCTCCATCAAACGTGATGTTCGTCTCACCGGCGAAATTCAACGTCAACGCACCGTGAGAAGTGGAAATATAAAGAAACCGATCTTCGTGGATCCAGTGCAATAAAAACGCCATTGTCAACCCACTATCTCAACTAGAATCTTGTACCGCATAACATCACATATCACACCAACCCTAACTCACGTGCGCGCAAAGCGGCCTGTGTACGATCGCGAACCCCAAGTTTCTGCAAGATTGCGGTAACGTAGTTCTTAACCGTACCCTCGGCTAAATACAGACGTTGCGCAATTTCCTTGTTAGTGAGCCCCTGGGCCAAAAGTTGCAGCACCTCTTGTTCGCGTTCTGATAAAGGCTCAGAAAGGCCAGAACCAGGGGGGCGGGATGGAGGGGCAAGACGGGCAAACTCAGCGAGAACCTTGCGGGCCACTGAAGGCTCAATGAGGGCCCCACCCGCGTGAACCGTGCGAATCGCTTGGGCCAACTCCGTCCCGGAAATGGCCTTAAGCAAATACCCCAAAGCGCCCGCGCGCAACCCCTCAAACACGTACTCATCATCATCGAACGTTGTTAGAATAATAACCTTTGCCTCAGGCCATCGAGCGAGGAGACGCCGAGTGGCCTCCACCCCATCCATGCCCGGCATGCGGACATCCATCAATACCACATCCGGATGATGGCTTGCGTACGCCTGGAGAGCGGACTCACCATCGCCGGCTTCCGCGACGACTTTGATATCCGGCTCCAACTCCAGAAGCGTGCGTAATCCATCTCGCATTAAGCGTTGATCATCTACTATCAGGACCCGTATTTGATGTGCTCTCATCGGCCTACCCCAGTTATTCGAGAACCATCCCAACGTCACGAACGTGCAGGCCTCACTCCCTGAGCCCGGCCAAGCCTTTGTCCGTATTATCAGACATTTTACCCTGGTTTACCTTCTTCGCTGAACTTTGGAAAGGCATCCTGGCCGCCTTGAAAAATTGCCCATCCTCCTTAAACCGGAATTCCGCCAACGTCACCCTTATGGTACAATTTCCCTACCGAGTGTAGCCCCTTCTTCCCTAAAGCACTCTACTGGTTCGTGTAAATTGTGACGACACACATGAAAGGAGTCTCTTATGACCCTCCTCAAACGATGGATCCTCCTTTTAGTGATTAGTGTTACCCTCACAGGATTAACCTTTGCCGCCCCAGTGATCCAAGAACAAGAACCTAACGATACCCCAGCGCAAGCAAATTCTCTGAGATCTCCTGGAACCGTTGTCGGGGATATCAACCCAGCCGGGGATGTGGACTATTTTGCTATTCCCGGCATGGGCACAGGGTGGGGGACAATTGCGCTACTTGATGTAACCGCTTCCCAGCACAGTTGGGACGGGGCACTGACCGTGCTTGCACCCGACGGGAACACCGTGTTAGGGGAGAATGATGGTGCTTGGCACAAGGGCATATTTGTAGCATGGCACCGTTATCAGGGCAGAAGTGAGCATTACATCCGTGTAAGCGAACAAGGGCACAATGACATTATTGACGGATACATGCTCCACGTATTTAGTTTACCCATGGTAGACAGGTCCGAGCAGGAACCCAATAACACACTCGCCACAGCCAACACCTCCAGCATAAGCCATTTGGGGCGTGTGGATGCAGAAACAGACCGTGATTGTTTTGCTCTATACGGTGACAAAGACGCCACCCTCCTCCTTGCATTAAACGGTGACCCCCTAAAACATCATAACACAACGGACTTCGCGTTGCGTCTATATGGGCCTGACGGCACCCTTATCGACGAATCAGACGGTAATCCGGCCGGGCGTGGTGAAATCATTGACGAACACACCTTAAACGTGTCTGGCGTGTACACGTACTGCGTTGAAGCCCACGCCGGAACAGTGGGCGAAATGTACCGCGTAGGTCCCATATACCGAGAAAAGCATTATTCACCACCATTTCAAATGGATGCTCAATTAGCACCGCCGGAAGAGGGAAAAGCCTTCCACACCGGTGAAATAATGCGCTTCCACCTTTCCTTTACATCCACCAGTCCACTCCCAATTCCGGATTTAGTACGCATAGGAATGCGATACGAACCCCAATGTCAACAGGTTTTAGATTCTGGAGGTGCAACTATCACAACTGATCGCTACCTGTATTGGAGTTATCCTCAAGGAATCGGTGGGTACGAGGTTATAAGCAAAACTGTTACCCTACGCGCTACCCGTCCCTGTCAGGCTACCATGCGAACAAGTTTGGAGATGAAGTATTACAAAACCGGCTGGGGAGGCCACAATATCCCGTTTCGGATTAACTACCTCTACTATTTACCGGCACTGTACTAACGCAAGAAACTCCCAGAAAGGAACACACCTTTACAGTGGGGGGAGCATAAAGCCCACCTCTGGCCTTGAACCAGGGAACACACCTTTCCCGCAACAACCCGCGTGAAACGGCTACGCGCACAGACTCCGCTACGACCATGCTCTGTTTATCGCCGGAGTTCACCGACGTAGCCCCCATCAAGGCCTGCAATGCGTGTTGATTCCACGCCGGAATTCGCAAAGGTGTGCTCTAATTTGCTCCTCTTCCTCTCCTCGACATATAATTGACTGACTAGTCAGTCGATTATATGTGCAGATAAAGAGAGATGGTAAGGGTAGAAAGAACGCGGAGTAGAAAATGACGCCCCGGCCGAACGTGAGTGAACAACGACGGACACAAATTATAGAGGCGGCGCAAAGTGTATTCGCGCGGCTAGGATTTCACAAGGCCCGGATGGACGATATCGCTCAAGAAGCCGGCGTAAGCAAGGGCACCCTGTACTGGTATTACCGAAGCAAGGATGCCATTATCGCGGCCATTCTGGACCGTATATTCTCCCAAGAAGTAGAAGCACTTAAGGAAGTGCTCGCAGGAGATGGCCCAGTAGCAGAACGGTTGCGCCATCTCGTGGAAGCCAGCACTCGCCACGTGCTGAGTTTACACTTCCTCGCCCCCATAGCCTTTGAATTCTACGCGCTGGCCGCGCGTAATAAGAACGTACGGGAAGCCTTACGCCGATATTACGCGATTTACCGGCAAGATCTTACCCGCCTGATCGAAGAAGGAATCGCCTCCGGAGAATTTCGGCCGGACGTGAACGCAAATGCTATGGCCCAGAGCATTATTGGTTTGTTTGAAGGACTCATCCTCCTCTGGGTAGTGGATCCGGATCATGTAGACCTGGCCGAACAAGCCCAATATGGCATGGAAATGTTCATTCGAAGTATGCAGCAGGAAGCGAGGTGAGAAATGCCTATCCCATATCCGCATCAAGGAATCTGGCGCAAGTTGGCCCGGGCGCCGATATGGTTGTACCGCTGGCGGCTGGGCTGGCTTCTGGGTAAGCGGTTTTTGCTCCTGGAACACCGAGGCCGCAAAAGTGGACGCACGTATCACACAGTAGTTGAGGTAGTACACCACGATCCGTCCACCGATACATATTATGTGGTCTCGGGCTTTGGAAAACGAGCCGATTGGTTTCGCAATATCCAAGTCCATCCGGATGTGTTTATCACCGTTGGACAACGCCGAATGCCCGCGCTGGCACGGGTTCTCCCTGTAGATGAAGGCACACGAGTACTTTCCGCGTTTATGAAACGCCACCCCAAAGAAATAGAAATGTTGGGCCGAATGTTCGGATATCCTCCCATCCGCTCAGAGGAGGACGTCCGAAATTTTGTTGCTGAACACCCGGTGGTGGCCTTTACAGTGAAGCGGGAATGAAACGGGTTCTCAACGACACGGAGATTGAGAATTCCGTACACTTTCGTTTATACGAAAGGGAGGAAAAAACACACCATGACTTCAACGCCACTGATCGTGCTAGAGAATGTCACCAAGGATTACCCCATGGGCGAAATCGTTGTCCACGCGCTGCGAGGAATTCACCTGACCATCGCCCGCGGGGAATTTATCGTCCTGTTAGGACCTTCAGGCTCGGGCAAGACGACCACGCTAAACCTCATCGGGGGATTGGATCGCCCTACCCAGGGACGAATCATCGTAGATGGTGAAGATATTACCCAATACAATGAAAACGCGCTGACCCGATATCGGCGACACAAAGTGGGATTTGTGTTCCAATTCTTCAACCTAATTCCTACGTTGACCGCGCGAGAAAACGTGGAGTTCGCGCTGGAACTGGTGGAAAAAGACCGGGAGCAAGTACGACGGCGCGCGGAAGAACTCCTGGCTCTCGTAGGGCTCTCCAACCGGGCTGACCACTTTCCCGCGCAGTTATCCGGTGGCGAACAACAACGGGTTGCCATTGCTCGTGCCCTAGCCAATCGACCGCCGGTGATTCTGTGCGACGAACCCACAGGAAACCTGGATGTAGCTACAGGACGACGGGTACTCCAAGCCTTGCGCGATTTGAACCGCGAACAAGGGACTACAGTGGTACTGGTCACCCATAACACAGCCATCGCCCCCTTAGCCGACCGAGTGGTGCGCCTGCATGATGGCAGCATTGCGGAGATTGTAAGCAATCCCGAACCCAAGCCTGTTGAGGAGATTGAGTGGTAAGGGAACAAGGTACACCGGAACATTCCGAGGAGGTCCTATGCGCACACTGACCCGTAAAACCTTCCGCGACTTACGCCGTTCCTGGACACTAACACTGGCATTGGCCGTTATCATCGCCCTGGGCATTGCCACCTATATAGCCTCTCTAGGCGCGTATCGCGACCTGGGCACATCCTACCAGGAAACGTATGAC
Organism: uncultured Anaerolineae bacterium; assembly: GCA_964402285.1. GTDB lineage: Bacteria > Chloroflexota > Anaerolineae > JAADDB01 > JAADDB01 > CAYPUG01. Next base: position 11,060 of record CAYOAZ010000052.1, read on the forward strand.
CGTCTCCACTTCGCGGATGTCACGTTCCGAATTCAGGCGGCACCCACCACAATTCTCTCGGACATCGCACAAGTAGACGGCGTTCAAACAGTTGAAGCCCGCCTTATTGTGGATACAGGGTATCTTCTCCCCAACGGTGATCCCATTCGGGCACGTCTTATCGGAATACCTTCCGAACGGCACCCCCGGGTCAACGACATCCTCCTGCTGGAAGGACGCTATTTTCACCCCCAGGAGAGAAACGTAGCCATTGTCGAATCCCATTTTGCGGAATTCTATCACCTTCACCCCGGGGATGAAGTAACGCCATTAATGGATGGTCATACCTTACACCTGAAGATTGCAGGCATTGCTGTTAGTCCCGAATACTTGATAGTGACCCCAAGCCGCCAGGAACTTCTGCCTTCTGCACGTACCTTTGCAGTACTCTTCCTTCCTTTGAAGGATGTCCAGCAATTAGCCCAGGCCCCGGATACTATCAATGATGTGGATATTTTGCTCGCGGCAGGGGCGGATCGAGACCAGGTTATCCAGGAAGTTCGCAAGCAACTGGAACCCTATGGGCTGATGAGTGTAACCACTCAAGAACACCAACCCTCCAACGAAGGGCTTCACATGGACTTGGAAGGGTTTCGGGAGATCGCGCATTTAATGCCGGGCCTTATCCTCCTAGTAGCAGCCATGTCCGTATACATTATGCTAAGCCGAGAAGTGCGCACTCAACAACCCCAAATCGGGGTGATGAAAGCTCTAGGATACAGTAACGCTTCCGTCCTGCTGCATTACCTAACTTTCGCTCTGGCCATTGGCCTTTTAGGGGCGCTATTAGGCATTCTCTTAGGGCTCCCCCTGGAACGACTCATCACCCAAACCTATGCGAATGAATTGGGTATCCCTATTATTAAAACTCGGTTCCACCTAGACTTACTCCTCATTAGCCTGACCACCAGTGCCGTCATTTTAGTGCTCGGGAGTTTGGGCCCTGCCCGAGGAGCGGCTCGCATTCCTCCAGCGCAAGCTATCCGCTTGGATCCAGCCACCGCGCTGGTTCGTGGCCGCCGTCTCTTCGTCGAACGCTGGATTCCTTTGCGCACTTGGGTCCGTCTCAGTTTGCGTAACGTCTTCCGTATTCGGCGTCGCTCACTGGGCACTGCGCTGGGTGTGATTTTCGCCTTTATCCTTATCCTGGCTAGTTGGGGGATGATTGATTCGATGAATTTCTTGCTCCTCCGCATGTTCCGCGACGTAGAACAATGGGATTTGCAGGCTACATATAACCGCCCCTTGATGCCTGATGTACTGAAGCAGGTGCAAGGGTGGGAAGGAGTGACTGAGGTAACCCCCATGATTCAACTCCCCGCCCGACTCAAAACGCCGGAGCACACACAGGATATCTTACTCATGGCTATAGACCCTCAAAACACGCTTCATGTCCCTCCACTTCGCGGTTCCCTCTCGCTAACAGAAGCACTGGGCCCCGACTCCCTGGTAACCACGCCTGCAGTAGCCGAGAAGTTAGGCATTCAGGTGGGAGACCAGGTCACTCTGGAGACAGGATACGGCTCGGCCACGCTAACGTTGCGAGCCACTAGTGAGGACCTGATGGCATCAGTCGCCTACATTTCATTGGATCAGGCTCAAAAAATGATGGCGGCGCCCATTCGAGTGTTCAACACGCTCACGCTCAAAGTGGAACCCAATCACGTCCGTGAAGTCAAAAAGCGACTGTACGCGATGCCAGGAGCGTACAGCGTCCAGTACAAAAAGGACGTGGAAACGGACTGGCGAAAGTTAATGGGCTTATTCTATGTTATTATGGGCATTCTCATGGCCTTTGCGGTAGTAATGGCCGCGGCCGTGCTTTTCAATACCATGACAGTAAGCGTATTGGAACGCCAACGGGAGTTTGCCACCATGCGGGCACTGGGGGCAGGCGGCAACCTCTTAAGCCGTATGATTACGTTAGAAAGTCTGATTATTTGGCTCATCACGCTGGCCCCAGGCATCCTGATAGGCACGTGGGTGACCGTGGAGATGGGCAAAACCTTCAGTTCGGATTTGTTTTACTTCAATGTCTACATCCGTCCTGCCAGTTACCTGGTGACTGCGGTGAGTATTTTGCTGGTGATGATTCTCTCCGCGTGGCCCAGTATTCGCCGCGTCAACCAACTCAACCTGGCAGAAGCAACGAAGATGATTACTTAAAGAACACCTTGCTCCACAAGAGGTCCAAATCAACAGCCCAATTTCCCAATTTAATAGGTTAGGAGTACGCTACACCAAAAGAAAAAGTTAGAATATCCCGAGGGGGAAAGAACAATGGATGTCATTCAGGTGCAGGCTGTTGATGAGGACCTCTTTCTTATCCGGGTAAACGACTACACCATTCGGTATTTTGAAGGGCTCTGGGAAATTCCTGAAGGTATTACATACAATGCCTATGTGCTTAAAACCGACAAGGGCGCGGTGTTGTTTGACACAGTCAAAGCAAATTATGCTGAGGAATACTTGCAAGCGCTGTTCAAAATCGTTGACCCAGCGGAGATTCACCACCTAGTTATTCACCACATGGAACCGGATCACAGCGGAGCCATTCCCCACCTCTTCAAGGCATTGCCACATCCCCCATCTGTGTGGGGACACCCCTTCACAAAACGATTACTTGAGGGACTGTACGGCTTAACCCCAGAGTTTCACGCCATTAAGGACGGAACCACGCTGGAAATTGGGGGACAACGTCTGGTTTTCTACCAAACCCCCTGGCTCCACTGGCCGGAAACAATGGTTACGCATATGCCGGATAGGGGGTATCTCCTCACTGGGGACATTTTTGGCGGCTTTGGGATTCCCGACACAGTATTTGACGAGCCGGCCTCAGTAAAAGCCATGCTTCCTCTATCTCGCAAGTATTTTGCCACCGTGGTAGGACATTATAAGGAGTATGTGCCAAAGAACTTCCGCAAGTTAGAAACACTTCAACCAGCACCACAAGTCATCCTCCCGGCCCACGGTTTGCTATGGCGCCACCATCCTGAACAGATATACCAAGCCTATCGAGATTGGGCGCTTGGAACGCCTACCCCTACCAAGGTGGTTGTTGCTTATACTTCCATGTACGGGCACGTAGAACGGGCCATTCAGGTAGCCATTGACGCGTTAAAAGGGCACGGGATGAACGTGGAGGTCTTCCGCTGGGTGGATACCCACCATGATGCTCTGGCCGAATTTATCGGTGCATTGCCCGACGCACAGGCCGTCGTTTTAGGCACTGCGACTTATGAATCGGATGTGTACCCCATCATGCGCCACGTGGTGGACGAAATGGTACACAAGGCAGCTTATGCTAAACCTGTTCTCATCCTCTCGGCTCACGGCTGGGCCGGAGTTGTAGGACGGGTGTTAAAACACGTTTTCTCCGACAGTCCATACGAACTGATAGGAATTGTCGAATTTCGCGGCCATCTCACAGAAAAGGACGAAAAAGCCATTCAAGAGCATATCAACCGATTAGTGACGTGGCGAGCGGATTAATACCACATCTTGTCCCCTTTTGCTGAAACATATAAAATGCGGTGAGCGCATGAGGGAACAGATCTCATGCTCACCTTGATTGCTGCACAGGAAGGGGCCCATGAAACGTCTCTCGTTGCTTGTGCTCGCCATTGTCGTAGCCTTTTGGGCCGAAACTGTCGCCCGGGCAGATGATACAGTACTGCGGGATGCGATTTTCCTTTACCTCCTCGCAGGGGGCATATTCATTATTGCTGCCTGGCCCCCAGATCGCTGGCCTGCGTTACCGGCTCGCTCCCCCTGGCGACAAAATGCCCTCGTGCTGACCGGCTTGGGTATCGCGTTAGGGGCCCTGGCCCTTTTAGGCTTTTGGCTCCGACCAGACGTGTACACCGGATGGCCCCTTGTCCTCTGGTTGGTCAGCACTGCCCTTATCCTCCTGGGCACGTGGTGGGATGGACGGGGACGTGGAGAAGAAAGTCCACCAACACCGCCCGCGCAATATGGTATGCACGCTCCCCTCCATCCCCGCACTGAGTTCGCCCTCCTCGTTCTCCTGCTACTTATTGCTCTTTTCTTGCGTACATGGCACATTGGACAAATGCCCAACGGATGCCAATCCGATGAGTGCAATAACGCGTTGGACGCGCTTCGCTGGATCCGCGGGGAACCGTATACCCCTTACGTGGGCACCAATGAGGGACAAGCCACCTTGTTCACATACATTATCGCCCTCCTCTTCACACTCTTCGGTCCCAGCATGACCACCCTGCGCCTGGCACCGGCTTTGATGGGTACTTTGACGGTACTCGCCTTCTACGCACTGGCCCGTTGGCGTTTTCAATCCCCGCGCCTCGCTTTGGTGTTGGCTGGACTTTTTGCGGCCGCGCGCTGGCACATTACCTTTAGCCGAATTGTGTATGAACTGATCATGGTGCCCTTAGTAATAAGCCTGCTGCTGTGGGTGCTTCTACGAGCCTTACGTCTCGGCCGTCGAATGGACTGGGCCTGGGTGGGCTTTTTCCTGGCTTTGGGCATGCACACGTATACTGCGTTTCGAGTTGTACCTCCGTGGATTGCCCTCTTCTTCCTTTATTGGCTGGCCGGCGACCTCGTACACCAGGAACGTCGAACCCAATTGTGGCGAGATGTGGAAGGCATGATCCTGGCAGGGGTAACAGGCATTGTGGGACTAGGCCCCCTGTTGGTGTATACGTTGCGCCACTGGGACCAATTCACTTCCCGAATGCGCCATATTTCTGTGTTCAATGACATTGAGCAAGTAGGCTCATACGAACCCCTGCGCCAGAACTTTATCAAAACGCTGAAGATGTTCAACGTCCAGGGCGATCTGGCAGCGCTGAACAATCTGCCAGGCGAACCTATGCTGGATCTTGTGGTGGGAGCGCTCTTTGTGTTGGGCTTTATTTACACATTACGCTATGTAAACCGCCCCTTACCTTTCCTCTACGTCACAGGGGTGTTCTTTCAGATGAGTACCGTTATTTTCTCGGTCGCACACGAAGCCCCTAGCGCACGACGTCCGATTGGCATCCTGGTACTGGTGTACCTGCTGGTGGGCGAGGTGCTGGCTCAAGTATGGCGAGCATTCGACATGGCCTGGAGAGATTATGGCCAGCGGGTCTTCCAAGGAGCACTCGCCCTGATTGTGGCCGTTGTCCTGGTGTGGAACACCCACTTGTACTTTGGAGTGCAAGCCAAACTCCCAGAAGTACAACTCGCGTACAGTCCCCACGAATCCGCGGTAGGCGCATACATTCGCACCTTGCCCGAGGACACACTTATTCTGGTGACTCGAGCCTACAATCACCATTCCGCAGTAAAATTCATTGGTGGCCGTGAAGTGATCCCGCTTAACCTCTCCCAACATGTTCCCCTCCGGGAACAGGTGAATCGGGATGTGGTGTACATTCTGGACCCCCCACTGCAGAATGTGGTTCCTTTCCTGCAAAAAGTATATCCCGACGGGAAAATGGAGGTGCACCGAGGCCCTGCCGGCGTGGTGCTCTTTATCAGTTTCTTGGTTCCCGCGGAGGATATGGATCGGATAAGGGGATTGCGCATCCGTATATATCCGGGCCCGGATACTTCAACCATGCCGGTAACCGAAGAGACGGTGCGCGCCCTGGATCTGACGTTTTCACCACCACCTGCGTCACCTCCCTTCACCGTAGAGTTGCAGGGGGCACTTCTGGTTCCTAAAGTCGGACAATACACATTTCGGGTGGAGGCAGCAGGAGAGGTGCAATTCTTCCTGGATGAACAATGTGTGGGTGGATCGTGTCAGGGAGAAGCCACGCCGTTTAATGTAAATGCCCGTCTGGTTGCAGGATTCGTGCCCGTGCGAATAGTGTACACGGCCAGAGATAACGCGCCGCGATTGCGAATCCTCTGGGGACCCACGGAAGGGGAATTGCGTGTACTCGGAGAACCGGATGTGTATGCAATTGATGTCGGTCCAAACGGGTTGGTGGGGTACTACTACCCCAATCCCAACTGGGCCGATCCCCCTACAGTGGTAGAACGGGATTTCTTCATTATCCCCAATAACATCTTACGAGAACCGTACAGTATTCGCTGGGTGGGGAAAATCGCTATTCCCAGAGAGGGAGAATATCGCTTTGCCACACGTTCAGATGATGGGTCCTTTGTGTGGGTCGATGGACAATTGGTAGTAGATAACGGCGGTTCACACGGATCCCAACGGCGGGAAGGAAGCATTTATCTGACACAGGGATTCCATGACCTGGAAGTGCGATACTTCCAGGCGGGTGGGGCAAGCGAGATGAGTTTCTTCTGGACACCGCCCGGTGGCGTGGAGGAATTGGTGCCGCTGGAGTATTTGTTCCCTGTGGAAGGAAAAGAAGTGCCGGAAACTCTCATGCCTCCCCCGCCTCCAACAGTACCTGCTCCCTCACCGCCCACAGAAGAAATACCAGGTCCGTCCGCGGGAGGTGTTCCCCCACCCCAATCGGGCACGGTTCCCCCGTTGGATATTGCTCCTTTATGGGCGGTGGGGACGTGCGGCTCAGGCGAAGGGAGATTCCAACAACCACGCGGGGTAGCAGTGGGTCCCGACGGACGCATTTATCTGGTGGATCCAGGAAACCACCGGGTAGTGGTGCTCTCCCCAGAGGGAGAAGTGCTCGCTTCCTTCGGGGAAAAGGGAGAAGAACGCGGGCAATTTGTGGAACCATTCGATGTAGATGTTGCGCCGGATGGGACGGTATGGGTGTTGGATGCAATACGACAGGTATTGGTTCATTTTGACGGGGAAGGCCAATTTCTCGAAGAGGTTGCACCAACAAGTCCCTGGTACCGTCCCCGAGGGTTGGATGTAGCAGTAGACGGCACAATATATGTGGCAGATACAGGAGGAGTACGGATTACCCATGTCGCGCCAGATGGGACGCTGCTCCGCCAAATTGGGGGCCCCGATGGACCGGTCGGACCCGGTCAACCCACAGATGTAGCGGTCGCGGCCGACGGAAGTCTTTACGTTGCGGAGGCTATGGCAGGCCTGGTGTGGCATTTGGATGCGGCCGGGGTACCCTTAGCCCGCTGGCTTATCCCTCCAAGTAACACCATTGACGCACCACACCTGGCCCTTTTGCTCGACGGCAAGCTAGTGGTCACCAACCCTGCCGGAGGGACAGTGCGAGTGTATATGGCCGATGGTACGCCCGTGGGAGAATTTGGAAGTGGAGATGTACTACGTCAACCGGTGGGTATTGCTACATCCCCTGACGGAACCCGCATTATTGTTAGTGATAGCAGCGCATGCCAGGTCGTTGCATTCCCTGCCGAGAAATAACAAAGTGCCGGAGAAGTTTGAGCAGTTTCTCCGGCACTTTTCTATTCCCCATCTCAAACCTTAATCCCCATTAGATTAAGGTGGAGGCAGAAAGCCCAAGGGATTTCGTTGTCGTCCGTGTTGCCGAATTTCGAAGTGCAAGTGATACCCCAAAGCGTTTCCTGTCTTGCCAATGCTACCAATACGCTGTCCTTTGGCTACGCTTTGACCTTTACGCACGAGTACCGTTTGGAGATGAGCATATAACGTTACAAATCCGTTGCCGTGGTTAATAATGACCATCTTCCCGTATCCGCTCCGGTAGTCCGCGCCGGCAAAGACGACGTAACCAGAATCCGCTGCCACCACGGGGGTACCGGGGACATTCGCGATATCGATACCTTTGTGGGGTACGCACCCAAGAAGGGGACTACATACAATCTGGCCAAACAATGAGGTCAGACGTCCTGTGGCTGGCCACCCAAAATTCCCAGTACCATGAGATGCTCCCTTGGGGATAGGGCCGCTATACGCTTGAACCACGGGGCGCACAAAGGGCTTGATTCCGTTGGGTACAATAATGACCTTGTTCTCAGGAAGAGGATCGTTCACGCTCTTCAGACCGTTGGGCTCGTAGGCCACAATGTCTTCCGGCTTTACTTTGTACTTTCGTGCAATGGCGGATAAGGTATCCCCCGCTTCCACAATGTGCACCACCCCATCCACCGGTGGGATAATAAGTTTCTGCCCTACCCGTAACAAATCCGGATTCAACTCTAGGTCATTGGCCCATTCCACAGTTTCCGGTTTCAGGCCAAACTTCTTGGCGATTTTCCAGATGGAATCCCCGGGCTGCACCACATAAGTAACAATCCATGTTCGTTCTTTTTTCGGCAAAAGAACGTCAGCATTCAAGGTGTGAGAAACCAAACGCCGTTCCAGCGCGTTGTCAGATTCCTCGTAAGAGACAAAGGAATACAGGGGTACAATCTCTTCGTCGGGTGCAATTGCATCAATGGGCACATCCCCCAGGGACGAGGCAGCGGGTTGAGTTACCGGACTAGAAGGCCAGGAAATGGAAAACACGTGTAAGTGAACAAGGAGGAGAACCAGGATAACGCTGGTTACAATAGCCAAATGGGTCGTCATCCGCTGAATGACGTCGGAAATTTCTTCCGTGGGAGTGGCTGTTTGTATCCACATCCAAACAGCCTGCCAGCGACGGCTACTTAGCCGCCAGGACGGGACTGGATGCGGGTGCGGAAACGCATCAACGGCCCGCCTCCCCTCCAGACCTCCTTTAAACCATGACATACGCCATGTTCCCCCTTGTAAACGTATCCCCCGTGGAGAGCACACCGGTCATGATAATTGACCGATGTAGCACTTACATTGTCCATTCGGGTTACTGGGGGCTAACCCGGATGGGCAATATAGCACAGAATTTCAGAAAGAGGGAAATTTAGGGCCCGCTCGCGCGAGCCCTTTTGTTTCGTCCCCTGAGGTTCTTTTCCTTATAGGACATCCACGTTCAGCGTAGCCAGGAATTCCCGGTTGTTACGTGTGCGGGCCAAACGCTCTAGGATGGGCTGAATAGCCTCTACGCCGCCACCAATAGCGTCGATCATGCGACGTAAAGTCCAAACTCTCTGCAACACATCCTCGTCCAGAAGAAGTTCTTCGCGACGAGTTCCGGAACGTTCGATGTCGATGGCGGGGAAGATGCGGCGCTCTGCCAGTCGACGATTTAGGTGGAGTTCCATGTTCCCTGTGCCCTTGAACTCCTCATAAATCACATCATCCATCCGGCTTCCTGTGTCGACCAGACAAGTAGCGATAATCGTCAGGCTACCGCCTTCCTCAATGTTACGAGCAGCCCCGAAGAACCTCTTGGGCGGATACAGGGCCGAAGGGTCAAGGCCGCCCGAGAGGGTACGCCCACTTGGTGGCACAATTAAGTTGTAAGCACGCGCCAGGCGGGTAATAGAATCCAACAGGATAACTACATGGTGCTTCAACTCCACCAAACGTTTGGCTCGCTCAAGAGCCATCTCTGCCACTTTCACGTGGTTTTCGACTGGCTCGTCAAATGTTGAACTGTACACCTCGGCCTCAACCGCCCGTTCCATGTCGGTCACTTCCTCAGGCCGCTCACCAATCAATACCACCATCAGGTGAATGTCGTCATAGTTCTCGGTGATACCGTTGGCGATCTGTTTTAGAATAGTCGTCTTCCCCGCCTTAGGTGGCGACACAATGAGCCCACGCTGTCCTCGACCAATCGGGGCTAACATGTCAATAAGCCGAGTGGCAAGGATGTGCGGTTTGGTTTCCAACTTAATTTGTTCGTTGGGGAAAATAGGGGTCAGGCGGTCAAACCAAGGACGGAATTTAGCCTTCTCAGGGTCCATGCCGTTAATGGCTTCCACCTTGAGAAGGCTCATGTATTTTTCGTTCTCTTTCGGGGGCCGTACTTGCCCCATGACGTGATCTCCCTGGCGCATGTTAAAGCGCCGAATTTGGGACTGGGAGACATACACGTCGTGGGGACCGGGGATTAACCGCTTGCCTCGGAGGAAACCGATACCTTCATCCATGATATCCAGAATGCCCCCACCGAACTGATAACCTTCTGCCTCCGCCTGAGCCTGAAGCAGGCGCATAATCAAATCGGTCTTATTTAAGCGGGTATACCCGCTGACCCCCATCTCCTTGGCTAATTCCCTTAATTCGGCCAATGTTTTTTGTTCGAGTTCTGCAATGTTCACGGCTATCTCACCTCTTTTCTAGAATGCTTCTTCGAGTTTATGGAACAGGACAACCACAGACAACTCTCCTGCACATACAATATCAACAATACTACTTTATCGACACCCCACCGGCACCGCGCACAAAACAGCACGCGCGTCATGGCTCCCATGGGGGAATGCCCGACTAGAGGACAATCTTCGGCCGCATGGCGCGCGGACAGGTTCGTTTATAATATACGCAGGTATGGGCTCCCAGGCTTGCAGTAGTTCACCATCCTGTGAGCCGTACAATTACCATTACACGTTCTTACTCGGTCTTAACGGCTAAGCGCCCAATGTACCGAGTGAGAACTCCTTGCGTAAACACAATTGATAAGACCATATCCCCAGAGCGCTCACTCCCCCCCGACCCCAATCCCTGATTAAATCAAAATGATAGGGATTGTCCAATGTGTACCTGGGGACTTTCATTATTATGCGGGCCACTTTCGCCAGACGCCAGAGGAATCAATACTGGCAAATATTAGTATAGCACAACTTTGCCATTTCGTCAACTTCTGAAGTTCACTGGAGTGTATTTCAATTTAGTAGGTTTACATAAAGCGGACACATGCTGGGAAGGGAAGTTATGAATTTTGAGAAATTAGACTGGTAATGGAGGTGGATGAGTGATGTGGGTTAGTGCCGGGCCATAGATTTTAGAATTGGCCGTCAGTCCCACATAACGGAGCAGAGCGTCGGACCCTTCAGCAAATCGGGAAAGAAACCTCCCCACTTGCTCCTGCAATTCCAACCACTCCTCCGCATACGGATGAAGATGCAACACCTCCTGCTTGAGCCACCGCCATAACTTCTCAATGGGATTCGCCCATGACGCATATGTGGGCAATGTCACTATCTGGATGGGCAGGTTCAGGCGACGAGCCTTGGCGCTGGCCTCTTGCGGCCAATTCGACGGCACCCGCACCGGCCACTTCCACCGTTGTGGCTCCAACGCCGCTAACACGTCGGCATGAAAGTGCACCGGCCAGTTGTCCTGCACCAGGTATATCTTCTCCCTCCCCTTATACGCCTCCGCCACCATCTCATAGAACTGCACCAACGTCTCCACCCCGATGTGCCGCCTCTGCAGGTATACCACCCGCCCCGTGAGCGCATCCAAGGTCGCCACCACCCGCCATTGGCTGTTCGTCCGATAACTCCGTCGGGCTAACGGCTGCCATCTCCCCTTCGCCTCATA
>CAYOAZ010000053.1:0-2953 GCA_964402285.1 uncultured Anaerolineae bacterium
ACCTATTACTACCGCCTCGAAAGTGAAGACGGCCAACTCTTTGGCCCCTGGAGCGTAAACGTCCCCGACGTCGATGATGGAGGAAGCACCATCAGCAACAAAAAGACCTTCCTCCCCCTTATCCAACGCTAAAAGCACAAAACCTTATCCAAACATCATTGCGGCATCGGAACATCGAAGGCCACAAGGCGATAATGTGCGCCCTATGGTCCCCTAATCGCGCACACTCATGTCTGCTTGGGCACAACCAATCCAAGGGTTGATAACCATTGACCTCTGGACTATAATACCTTCTAGAAGGACACCCCTCGGTTACAGGAGGGATGCGATGAGCATCCGCGTGCTTTGGGACTTACAAGAGGTGGATCTAGCCCTTGACCGTATTGCCCACGAATTGGAGGAAATCGAACACCATCTGCAAGATCCCGCCATCCTGCAAGAACTGGCCCAACAAATTGCCTCGCTGGAGAGTGAACTCCATCGCATCACCGTACGCCAGACCGACTTGGAGTTAGAGATCGCGGGTTTGAGTGAGCACATCGAGGAACTGGAAAAACGTTTGTACGGCGGCTACATCAGTAACCCCCGCGAGATTGAAGCCGCACAGCAAAAATCTGAGGAAATGCGGCGTCGGCGTAGCCACCTGGAAGACGAACTGCTGGAACTTATGGAAACCCAGGAAACTCTGGATGCGGACCATCAACATTTAACCGAGCGTCTGAAAGCCGAGAAAGCCCGATGGGATGCTATTCGCTCAGGCCTTTTAGAAAAGCAGGAGCATTTAATCACCGAACAGAATCACCTAATAGAACGTCGCTCCAAACTTGTGGCTCGCATCGCACCGGACGTTGTCATCGTCTATGAACGTTTACGCCGAGCAAAGGGCGGCATGGCCGTCTCGCGCTTGAAAAATCGAGTGTGTGAGGCCTGCGGAGTTGAAGTACCTCGAAGTGTTGAGCGTCAAGTCAAATACGAGGAGGGAATTGTCTATTGCCCCACATGTGGGCGCATCCTAGCCTCCATCATATAGCACACCACACGGGCATACCCACCACAAACGTACGCTCCTTGAGCGTCCACTCACCATCAAACGCGGGTTAAGATCGGCGTTCCACCTACATACCCCCCTCCCAAAGACACCGAACCTGGGAATGGACTTGAACGTCCCAATAAACTTTACGAAGGCAAGGGAAAAATGTCAGCAAATTGTCATGCTCCTCCATATCCGACAATGCTATCCTATACGATTAGAATTTAGAGGAGTAATACCTGATAGCTTAGACACGCGGAGGAGGTGGGAAAATGAGAGGGAAATATGTTGGCCTGATCGTATTTGCAATAAGTATAGGGAGTTTATCGTTAGGCCTCCTCTTTTCCGCACCGATAAATGCCCTCCACCTAGCACAATTGGCCACCTCAACCAAACCAATGTGGCGTTATGACATTCAACATTCGGGACATGTCAACGTCACACTCCCAACAACAAAGCCGCCTTTAGAGTGGATCTTTCCGGATCCCAACAGCAGCAGCGGTAGCGAAATGGAGGCCTTTCCTGTAGCTCCTTCAATTGGCCCTGATGATACAGTGTACGTAGGCATGCATCTCGGCTCTCAAGTATACCTTTATGCTTTGAATCCCGATGGTACAGAAAAATGGCATACGGCTCTTGAAGGAGAAGATCCTGGAGGTGCCCCGCTGATTGATGACGATGGCGTGATTTATTTTGGAACCAAAGGCTCGTCAACCAGTTCCCCAGGATATTTATATGCCATAAGGGCCTCAGACGGTGCTATCTTAGCCACGTTCAGTTCAACATCCTGTAGTTCATATGACAATTATCGCAACGGAGTATCGCTTGTCTCGTGGAAAGGGGAGGAAATCCTAATTACAACAAAAGGGACGCGGGTTATCGCGATTACAGTGAACAAGACGAACTCTCCTCTATCTGTCTCCCTTTCAGAGAAGTGGTGCTATGAACCAGAAGAAGGGGTATGGGGCGCTCCTGTTTTCTATCAAAAGGATTCTGACACAGCGTATGTTATCTTTGGCGACGGCGATGGGTATATGTACGCCGTTGATCTAGACACCGGCACTGAGGTGTGGAAAAGAAAGACGGATGCTGATGAATATATTGCCACATCGCCTCTCCTGCATTACGGCACGAATTACGATGAAGTATATGTAGGCTCCCAGGACGGGTATGTAATCGTTTTGAAAGCAGAGGATGGCACTATACTGTACTCCGAGCAGGTAAACCCCGGAGGAAGAGTAGATTCTTCAATGAGCCTGTCATTGGACGGCAACACCCTTTATTTCGGTACTAAAAGTGGGGAAGAACGACTGTACGCTTATCGAGTTATCCGGTCTACGGATACCCTCTCCCTAAGCCGCAAGTGGTATTACGACACAGGAACTGTAGTACGATCCTCACCTGTCATAGACCAACAAGGGCATATCCTCTGGGCCTACCATAACAGTGCTGTGATACTTCTAGAAGATCAGGGAGATACTTACCAAGTACTTTGGTATGATCCAGGATACGGCGACGGTGACTACCCAGATACAGGAGACGTGGAATCAGAACCTGCCGTAGACCGATGCGGCAACATATACATCGTGGGCGGGGAGGACGACGGCCGGAGCGGTTTTCTAATGAAACTCAAGGGGGGCAATTGTGCCACCCCCACCCCAACGCCTACACCAGCCCAGGGAGAATTGGGCGACAAAGTCTGGTACGACGTTGACCAGGACGGCATCCAGGACCCCGATGAAATCGGCGTCCCCAACGTCACCGTGGAACTCTACAACAACAATTCATGCTCAGGCTCCCCCGAGGACACCACTACCACGAACAACAACGGTGTGTACACCTTTACAGGACTCAGTGGGGGCACTTACAGCGTAAAATTCATCCCCCCCGCAGGATATACCCTCTCACCACCCAACCAGGGCA